>DAMCAP010000048.1:0-3317 GCA_032059445.1 Oscillospiraceae bacterium | reverse complement strand
TTCCCCACCAGATTACCCTTGCCAATACCAGCAAGGTATCCATCAGCTATCAAGATACCATCCTAACCCGCTGGTATAAGGCGGGGATCACCGAGCTTAGCGCAGCAAAAGAGGACAACCAGCGCTTTGCAAGCCAGCTGAAATCCGAAAGGAAATCCCCAGCCGCCCAACCAGCTGACCCAAATAACCCCTACAATACCAGCAACATCGCCTCCCTGTTAGAGGAGCAGTTTCTTCTGGAGGTAAGCCAAACCGAAACCAACGAGCCGCAAGCAGCCACTGCCCGCAGCCGTTAATACCATATTCTATTTAATATGAGTTACATATATATACCCACCGAGGTCTAGACCGATAACATGGATGGGTTGCGAAGCAAAGTATCATCAGCGAGATTTGCTGTAGGAGCGGGGCTCTTAAGAAAAGAAGTGCTCCCACGGCAGTATCTGTACCGTTCATATGCCCACCCCAACTTACGTTAAACATAAGCCGCACTACACATACGAAGCAAACGCATAAGCAAACTATATCAACATACGCCGCAAGGCAGAAGGAGCCTGACAGATGGCATACCCAAAAGAAATTATGGACCAAGGTCACGCTATACTGAGCTCTCGGCGTGACAATAATCGGCACACCCTCTACACCCGCCAGCGAGAGATCGAGCGGGAGCTACCTCAAGCTGCCAAACTGCTGCGAGAGATCGCAGCATCTTCCTCTCAGCTGATCAAAGCCGTAGCAAACGGCGGTGATCTTAACAAAGCCCTAGAGGAAATTAAAGCCTTCAATCTGACTAAACAAGCGGCTTACCATACCCTGCTAAAGAGTAAGGGTTACCCTCCCGATTATCTGGAGCCCTTATATACCTGCTCTCTTTGCAAAGACAGCGGCTATGCTGAGGGTAAGCTCTGCAAATGCTTTGCCAGCATCCTAAAAAACCTCATGTATCATCGGCTGGGCGTACCTGAGCAGATCGGGCGGTGCAGCTTTGATAACTTTGACCTAAGCAAATACCCTGACACTCCCCAGCCCGGCAAGCCTGCAACCCCCCGCCAGCACATGCAGCGGATCCTCACATGGCTAAAGGACTATGCCAATGGCTTTAGCCTATACTCACCTAATCTACTGCTATACGGCCCTCCGGGTCTTGGCAAAACCCATCTTTCGGTGGCGATTGCCAAAACTGCTATCTCTAAGGGCTACGACGTCATCTACTCTCCACTCCATTCCATCCTCTCTAAGCTAGAGGCAGCCAAATTTACCCGTGGCAACGAAGAATATGGCGATATGATCACCACCATGCTCGACTGCGACCTACTAGTCCTCGATGACCTTGGCACAGAGTTTACCAGCCCTTTTGTGGTCAGTGTGCTTTACGATATCATCAACACCCGCATCGTCAACCAACGCCCCACCATCCTCAACACCAATCTTGAGATCAGCGAAATCGAGGGGCGCTACACCCCCCGTATCTACTCCCGTCTGATCGGTTGCTATACCGCTATGCCCTTTCGTGGCAACGACATCCGTCTTGTCAGCAAGTTTACTAAGTAGCGTTCTTGGCTGTAAGGCAAAATGACTTTGTAAAACAACACTACTACACCCCAGACAAAGGAGGAATCATGATACAAGTTAAGGACCTTTATCGCCTGATCCATCAAATCGCCCCCTTTGAGAATGCCGACAGCTTTGACAACGTAGGTCTGCTGGTCGGTGATCCTGAGGATGCAGTCACAGGGGTGCTGATCTCACTCGACCTCACGGAAGAAGCCATTGATGAAGCCTTAGCCAAGGGATATAACACCGTACTGACCCATCATCCGATTATCTTCCACCCCTTAAAATCGGTGCTGGCAGGCAGCCTTGTCTACCGCTGCATTCAATCCAAAATTTCGGTGATCTGCGCCCATACCAACCTCGATAAGGCAGTGATAGGGGTCAATACCGCACTTGCTGAGACCCTTGGGCTCACCGATCTTCGCCCGCTACACACTCCCGCCAGCCCTACTGATCTAGGCTATGGGCTCTTGGGCCAGCTTAGCTCCCCCATGCCTTCGGCAGAGCTTGCCGCCATGGTCAAGGCAAGGCTTAGCGCCCAGTATGTTACCTACCACGATGCCATGCGCCCAATACAGACCATTGCTGTGTGCTCGGGATCGGGCGGCAGCTTCCTTGCAGCAGCAATCGCCGCGGGAGCCGATGCTATGATCACAGGCGACGTCAAGCATGACGTCTTTCTCTCAGCAAAGCTGGCAGGCATCACCCTATTGGATGCAGGGCATTTTGCTACCGAAACCGTAATCCTTCCCCTGCTTAGAGAGCAGATTTTAGCAGCTTTTGCTGGGGTTAAGGCAGAGGTCTCCCAGTATAACAGCTCTTTTACCAAGACGATTTAATCTGGATACTCTCCTATGCTTAGACCTGGTTTTTTTGCCCATACTAATGCAAATTCCTAAATAAAAGGAGAAACTTATGACACATCAAGAAATACTTAAAATTGTCGACCATACTCTTCTCTCTCCCACCGCTACAAAAGATCAAATTAAGGAGCTCTGCGATCAGGCCATAGCTCATAGCACAGCCTCCATCTGTATTAACCCTTGCTATGTGCCCTTTGCAGTAGAGTATCTGGCTGGCAGAGTACCTGTCTGTACCGTAGTTGGCTTCCCTCTAGGGGCTTCTACCACTGCCTCCAAAGTATTTGAGGCAAAGGAAGCGATCCATAACGGTGCCGCGGAGATCGACATGGTTATCAACAACGGCTTTTTAAAATCTCGTGATTATAGCGCAGTTGCCGCTGAAATCAAAGCAATTAAAGAAGCTATCGGCGATAAAATCCTAAAGGTAATCATTGAAACCTGCCTGCTGACCCATGACGAGAAGATCCGTATGTGCCACATTGTAGAAGAAGCAGGGGCTGATTATATCAAGACCTCTACAGGATTCTCTACAGGAGGGGCTACCCCAGAGGATATCTCTCTATTTCATCGTGAAATCGGTGGCAGGGTCAAGATCAAGGCCGCTGGCGGTATCAAAACATATGAGGATATCCTTAAGATGATCGAGTGTGGAGCTAACCGTTTGGGCAGCAGCTCTGCCATCAAGATTATCAACAATCAGCCAACTGACGGCTCATATTAATGAATAAAAAGCGGTATCTGTAGAGATCTACATATACCGCTTTTCTTTTTTTGTAATATGTAAGAGCTGTGTTGTTTTTTCACAACACAGCTCTTACTTTAATTTCTCAATCCTCTAATACCAAACCCCACCCGCAGCTATTTCGCCGCATGTCGGTGGGATTCGAATGCCTGTGCTCC
>DAMCAP010000047.1:8401-8973 GCA_032059445.1 Oscillospiraceae bacterium | reverse complement strand
TTTTGTGCTTTCAAACATTAGGTCATCTTTCTTTTGATGGATGTACAGAACCCTCCTGCTATAATCTCAGGCTTGAGGGGTTCCCATCAATCAAATAAAAATAGGCTGGCAGCGTTTGTACGCCGTCAGCCTGATTGTTTGGGTGAGTTTTAGCTTATTTATGGTCTACGCAAGATTCCCGAAGTGATACTCGATGCTCTGAGTAAGCTAGATGCAATGAGCGGAGCTTTACATACAGCTACTTCTGGCTGTTGAGGCGGGAGATGATTTCTCCTGGGATTACATCTAGTGGGAGCTGCTTTTTTACAGCACCGATATTATAGGCGACCATGGGCATGCCATAGACTACACTGCTATCTTTATCCTGCCCGATGGTATATGCGCCAGCTTTCTTCATAGCAAGTAGTCCTTTGGCACCATCGCCTCCCATCCCTGTCAGGATCACACCGATGGCATTTGACTTGGCTGTAAGAGCTACTGAGTCAAACAGTACATCTACTGAGGGGCAGTGTCCGCTTACCTTTTCGCCCTTTTGAGATTTGATATAATAGCCTCTTGCATCTTTGGCAAGT
>DAMCAP010000047.1:0-8391 GCA_032059445.1 Oscillospiraceae bacterium | reverse complement strand
ATAATCTCCTGCGGCGATGATCACCCGCCCCTGCTGCACACGATCACCATGCTCAGCCTCTTTGACCTCCATTTTGCAGATCTTATCGAGCCTGGTGGCATACATCTTGGTAAAAACAGGGGGCATATGCTGTACAATCACAATGCCTGGGGTTGTTTCAGGCAGATCCTTGATTACGCTGAGGATAGCCTCGGTACCGCCGGTCGAAGCACCAATGGCAATCACAGTATCAGGCTTTACTTCTTTGGTGATTTTGAGGCCTAGCGGGGTAGGGGGAGCCTGCGTCTTTTTTACGATGTGGGCAGTTGAAGCAATCTTGATTTTGACCGCCAGCTCACTGATAAAGGCCTTGATGTCGGTGCCTCCGGCTGCCTGTGGCTTTCGCACAAAATCCACCGCACCAGCATTGAGGGCATCGAGCACATTCATAGGCAGGGAGCTAACAACTACAACCGGTACCGGATGCTCCGGCATCAGCGCTTTTACGAAGTCGATGCCATTCATTTTTGGCATTTCTACATCGAGTGTAACCACATCGGGCTTTAGAGCCTTGATTTTTTCCAGAGCAACCATGCTGTCTGGCGCTGTATCGATTACTTCGATGCTCGGGTCAGTATTTAGGTTTTGCAGCAGGGTCTCACGGAAAAGCAGAGAGTCATCTACCACCAATACCCGTATTTTTTTCATAGCTCTCATTTGTTATCCATGCCTTTCCGGTATATCGCAGGTTTTATATAGTTATATTTCGAGATGCTTTTGTTGATGGTTTCGGAGTGCCCTATAAATAAGAAGCCGCCGGGGGCAGTCCAATGATAAAACTTTTCAATCAGCTTATCTTTCGTAGGCCCGTCAAAATAGATCATGACATTGCGGCAAAAGATCAGATCAAAGGGCTTTTTAAATTGAAACTCATCCATGAGGTTGAAGTGGCTAAAAATCACCTGATCACGGATCGCCTGACATACCTGAAAGCTCCCGTTTTTAAGATCAGTGAAGTATTTTTTCTTCCAGTGAGGGGGCAGGCTTACAAGGCTCTCAGCAGAATAGATGCCAAGCCTTGCTTTTTCCAGCACATTCATCGAGATATCGGTAGCAAGTATGCGAGGCTTTGCGGTTGCCGAAATACTCATCGATTGCCATGGCCATGCTGTATGGCTCTTCACCAGAGGAGCAAGCTGCACTCCAGATTCTAAGGTCTCCCTTACGAGTTTTTTCGAGATAGGGGAGTACTTGATCGGTCATAAAGGTAAAATGCTCAATCTCCCGCAAGAAGTATGTGTAATTGGTGGTCAGCTTATTGAGCAGGGTCGTGATCTCGGTGCTGCTTGTATCGGCAAAGAGCAGCTTCATATATTCATCAAAGGAGCTGATGCCTCGACTTGCCAGCATATTGGAGAGGCGTCCTTCGATCAGTATTTTTTTCTTGCTAAGGTCAATGCCGTATTTACTTTTTATATAGGTGGTAAGAGTAGTAAATTCCTTGGGGCTAAGCTGTATCATATACGGTCCTTTCCTGAGGGATTGTTTGCCGCAAAACTGATAGCGGTATGAGCTTATTAAAGTGGCTGGCATCACAGCAGTTAGATCAAGTGCTAGGCTGTGATGCCACTGAAGTTAGATCCAAACACTCCCGCTTAAAGAGATGGGCATAGCCCGGGGAGGACAGCATGAAGAGTAGCAGCGCTTAGCGCTCACCTCGTCTTAACAAGCTGTTGCTGTCGATGATCAGGCTGATGCTACCATCCCCCAGAATCGTACAGCCCGATAGACCAGTGCTCTTGGTGTTTTGCCTTCTCAAAAACTGTGGGAAAGGCTTGACCACTACCTGATGCTTCTCCATCAGTTTATCGACAAAGAGGCATGCGCCGTTTTGGTGATTCTCAATCAGTACCAAGATGCCATCGGTCAGGGTTGTGGTAGGGGTCTGGATATTATAAAGATCATGGAGGCGGATGATGGGGTAACACTTGCCTCGGATCATGATCATCTCGGATTTATCGGTGTCATAGATGATTTTATTGGCGTCATCAAGCTTAAAGGACTGCTTGATTGAGGTAATAGGCAGGGTAAATACGGTATCGCCTACCAGCACCTGCATACCCTCAATAATTGCCAGCGTCAGCGGAATCTTGATGGTAAAGGTGCTGCCTACGCCCTTTTTGCTATCGACGGAGATGGTACCGCCCAAAAGCTCGATGTTACGAGCAACCACGTCCATGCCTACGCCTCTACCCGAAAACTCCGTAACATTTTCGTTGGTGGAGAACCCGGGGAGCATGATCAGCTGGAAGATTTCTTTTTCACTGTACTCACTCTCGGGCTTGGTCAAGATGTTGTTGCGGCGAGCCTTGTTGAGGATGGCTTCAGTGTTGAGGCCTTTGCCATCATCTGCTATGGATATGACGATCTCTCCCCCAGCATTGTAAGCGGAGAGTGTAACAGTACCCACCTCGGGCTTGCCGGCAGCTATACGCTCGTGTGGCGCCTCAATAGCATGGTCGATGGAGTTACGCACCATGTGCATTAGTGGGTCGGCTATGATGTCACTTACGGTCTTATCTACCTCAGTTTCGTCACCGATGGTGACCATTTCTGCTTTTTTATCCAGCTTCTTGGCGGTATCTCTTAAAATACGCTGCATCTTTAGAAATACACCCGACAGGGGCACCATGCGCATCGACATGACAATATCTTGTAGCTCGTCAGTCAGCTTCTGGAGCTGGCGGGTTGCCTTTTGGAAGTTATCCAGCTTTAAGCCCTTAAGGTCGGGGTTGCTGATTACCATCGACTCAGCGATAACCATTTCACCCACCAAGTCCATCAGCTGATCAAGCTTGTGCTGGTTTACACTAATCAGGCTCTGCTTAGAGGCTTTGTTTGAAGAAGTACTATCTGCTTGCTTGGCAGCCAGCTCAGGCTTTGGAGGCTCTTGTGCAACAGCGACACTCTCAGATTTGATCTGATTCTTCTCTGGTTTCTGGCCCTTTTCCAGTATCTTATAGGATTTGATATTCAAAGCACTTTCGATGGTTTCGGTGACACTGGTCAGCGCAGACTGGGGTGCGAAGCGGATGATCAGGCCATTTTTGATGATCTCTTCCGATAAAGCAGCGTCGCTCTCGGGGCGGCTTGGTATGGAATCAATGTGGCTGCAATAGTCGGTCAGGGAGCTGATCAGCATATATGCGCGGATGTTTTCCATCTGGCAGTCGTCATCAAAAAATAGCTGGATCTGCACTAGATTTTCATCGTCGGTCGCAGCTTCACTGCTTGGGGCAGCTATAGGTGCATTGGCAGCTGCTTTGGTGCCTTTGAGCAGGCCTACCTGTAGCTTGATGCGCTCCATGAGACTGTCACAGTTGCTTAATTCAAAGGTATCGTTTTGTATATTTTGCAGCTCTGCTTTGAAGAAATCAGAAGCCTCAAAAAGAATGTCATAGATATCGGGGCAATCGTTTAGCTTTTCGGGCTTTTCGCGGATGATAAAGAACATATCCTCTATGCTATGGGCCAGATGAGAAACATTGTCGATGCTCATCATGGCAGAAGAACCCTTGATGGTGTGCATGATACGGAAGATCTCGTTGATACTGTCACTGCTCAGCGAACGGGATTTTTCTGCTTCCAGCATGATTTCATCCAACTGTTCCAGCAGGGTGTTGGTTTCATATACATACATTTCGAGCATGGGGAGCATGCTTGGATCTAAACTACTCATTTCGTTCACCTTCTATCAATTTTGTTAAGCGTATTTGAGCATTTTTTATGGATCGACGAAAAAAATATCTATATTACGATAATCGACAGTTTTTGACGATTGTTAAGGCGAAATTGGTAAAATCTATGCTTCAAATTGGTGGGTTTGATAGAATAACAGAGATAAATAGCAATTAACGAGCCTAATTCCCTAAACTACCCTGTAAATTTGCCTAATATTCACGGATAAATGTTGTTTTTGGAGCAAAATTTGTGTTTTATGTAAATACCTTAATTAATCCTAAAATGTGTCGATGATATAATTAAGTACTGTTGACGCTATAGAATTTATAATGGATCACGAGGTTTGTATGGTCGAAATACTAAAAATTAACACACCCATTACCAATAAAAATGCTATACCCAACAGTAAACAGATTACAGAGAGTGGTATGCCCTTTGACCTACAAGAGGTCTCTAAGGTCATAAAGCCTAGCAACCAAGCAGATATCCATAAGCAAAACAACAGCCTTACCCAGCGAGATACCTCCACCATACTGACCAGTCTGCTAAAGAATCCTTCGGTAACTGTCAGCTTCTTACGCAATATCTATATATTGCAGGAGATCATCAAGCTTCTGCCGATCAATAACCAAACCACCATCCAAGAGCTGCGCAGCTTGTTTGATGCGCTCTTGATCTCGCCCGACGAGATTGTGGATGAGATGATCAGGCAAAAAAACTCATCGACGATGTTTCGCGGCGAGCTGTTTGATTTTTTGCGCACCATGCTCGCTGATAATGCCAATGAAGATTTCAGGCAAAGTGTGGTCATGCTGCTTCGCTCGATCAATGCCAACATCAACCGGCAGGATATTTTAGACTCTATTGCCAACAACCTAAGCTACTTAGCGGAGCAATTTGCCCCAAGCAAGTCGCTCCATAGCCAGATTACTGCGCTGGAGCAGAGCTTTCGGCAGCAGGATGCTCAGTACCGCTTTGCTGAGCTTAAAACAGCCCTCTTTGAGCTGCTGGGCAATCTAGAGGAGAGCGTGCTCTATAAGAGTGATTTAGAGAAAATCACCGCAATTTTGAAATATAACCTCTCCCGATTTAACACCAACAAGGAGTTTTTTAGAGAGTCGGTGGATTCTCTGCTGATGTATATAAACGGCAGAGAGGATAAAGAGCACTTTATGACTTTGATCAATCAATACATAAGCTCATTCTCGGGAGATATCCACCCCGAAGCCAACTCCAAGATCATGCATGTGCTAGCTGAGATCATCGGTAAGCAGGCGGCAGATGCCGACATCAAGATGCTCAGTGCCGACACCATCGAGCGCATCGTCCACAGTCTGCTATCCTCCCCCTGTAACTTTACCCCTCTGCTGCATCTGGTGATCCCGGTGATGTATCAAAACATCCGCTCCTTTGCAGAGATCTGGATCGACCCTGGTGCTAAAGGCAACAGCTCACAAGAAGAGGAAGACAGCAGCAATATCCACATGCTAATCGTATTTGATATAGAGGGCCTAGGGAGCTTTGAGATGGAGCTTTTTGCAGCTGGCAAGCAGCTTAGGCTGTCGTTACTTTGCCCCAAGAGCTTTTTGAGTGCCTTTGAAGCCTTGGAGAGCCGCTTTGCAGCCATCATTTCCTCTTCATCTTACCGCTTGGAAGCTGTAGAGATCGGCCCCCTTGAGCGCCCTAGATCGCTGATGGATGTATTTAAAACACTGCCATACAAGAGGACAGGTATAGATGTCAGAATATAAAAAAAATAAGGCCGTAGCCTTAAAATACTCTGCTGATGAAGATATAGCGCCGGTAGTCATCGCTTCGGGCTATGGTCACATAGCAGAAAAAATCATTGATATTGCAGAGCAAAAAGGGATCCCCGTCTACCGTGACGACAGCGCAGCCTCTTTGCTGTGTATGTTGCAGGTAGGCAGCAGTATACCACCCGAGCTTTATGAAATTGTCGCAGCCTTATATACCCAAATGTTAAAAACAGCAGCCGAGCTTAAAGACACAAAAAGCCCTGGTCAGGTGGGGCGCGTAAGCGACATTTTAAAGAGATCGCGCAGGCGCTAGACGCAAATGCTCCAACCTGTATATGACCGCTATCATAACAAATATTCACTACACTCAAAACACAACAACACTCTACTTATCTAAGCTATATGATATCGTTTCTAACTAAAAGGTCTTTCAATAGAGGAGGATATATGCAGACATATATTGTGAGGCAGCCGATTTTAGACTTCGAAGGCGGAACTGTCGGATATGAGATTTTGTATCAGGACGACACCAGTGCCCTGTACAATCAGAAGGATGTCCGAGTTGCCAATGCAATCGAGGACTTTTTGCTGCAGCTTAATACAGACACCTTTTTGGGCGGCAAGAAAATTTTCCTTACCTTTACCTCTAACCTAATCATCAAAAATATCCCCAAAATATTTTCGCCCGAAAGCCTGATCATCCAGATCGAAGATACTGCACTTACCCATCCTCTTGCCCAGAAGATTATATACCGGTTTAAGAAGCAAGGCTATACACTGGCTGTACAAAATTTTGAGTTTCTGCCCAGATACTTTGGCGTCCTTGATATTATTGACATCATCAAGATCGACTTTGCCCGCACACCTGAGGTTACAATCAAAAATATCATTTCCCTTTGCCGAAACTTTAAAAAAGAAATTATCGCCTTTAATATAGATAACGCATATCTCTATGACCTTGCCAAGGAGCTAGGCTGCAATTATATGCAGGGTACAGCAGTTGCAGAGCAGAGCTTCTCAAAGGTCAATCGTGTCAGCCATATCCCCAGCAATTTTATCCATCTGATGATTGAGATTACAAAAGATGAGCCTGATATTGAAGAAATCAGCAATATTATATCGCGAGATGTTACCTTGACCTACTCCTTGATTAAGCTGGTCAACTCCTCTTATTTTGCCCTGCGCAGCAAAGCGCGCTCGGTAAAACAAGCTCTTGTAATTTTGGGGCTGGGGCAGCTTAAAAAGTGGGTCTACCTACTAAGCTTTAAGCAAAATCAAGATGTAGTGCCTGTAGAGCTGATCAAGGTCTCCTTTATCCGCGCAACCTATTGCGCCGAGTTGCTAGGCTATGCGCAGGATATCGATATTTCAAAATCAGAGGCATATCTCATGGGTATGTTTTCGACCTTGGGAATACTGATGAATGCCCCCATTGAAGAAGCGCTAAACGAACTGTCGATCTGTGATGATATCAAAAATGCACTGATCAGCGGTGAGGGTAGATGCGGCTTGCTCTATAAGCTGATTATGGCTTACGAAAATGCAGATTGGCAAGGCATTACCAATTATTCGGCTTCGCTGGGGATCCCTATCGACATATTGACCCGTAAGTATTTTGAAAGTGTGGAATCGGTCAATGAGATATGGGCGCAGCTGGTGACATTCTCAGAATTTGAGGATGTTGATTTCGAAAAAGAACATGAGCTTGTTAAGAAATAGTAAAAGATATAACCTCCGAGTGCAGCAAGTGCTGTGCTCGGGGGTTTTTTATTGGATTGTATGCCCCACTGGCGAAACTTCACTCATTATGTTGGGTGAAAAATCAGAGGTAATAGGCATTTTTTAACCCCCTTGCTAATAGCTATTACTGTGATCAAAAAGCTATGGACAAGGAGGCAGGCAGGATGCAGCAGGCAGGGCAAGTACAGTATACCGATTTGGGCAAGGTAGTTATTGACCCTATGCAAACTAGGGAGCAAAGGCTGGAGTCGTTTATCGAGCAGGTTGGTGACCCTTATCACCTTAGAGTAGGTAAGATCCTTGTGGAGCTGTGCTTTGATGAGAGCCAGCCTACCCTAGAGCAAAAGCTGTCGGAGTATTTAAGCTGCAGTAAGCTGAGCCTATGAGGGTGCAAGTATGACAGCAGAGGTGCAGCAGTATAAGGCAGCCGTCTACCTAAGAGTATCGAGAGAAGATCAGGATAAAGAGCAAAGCAACAGCATTATTAACCAAAGGCTGCTGATAGAAGAGTATTTAAAGACCATGCCGGAAATCACCATCAACCAGGAGCAGGTAGATGATGGCTACAGTGGTACAGGCTTTGATCGCCCGGGCTTTAATAAAATGATGGAAAGTGTCAGAGCTGGGGAGATCAACTGCATCATCGTAAAGGACCTCTCACGTTTTGGTAGAAACTATATCGAAACAGGGCGTTACATACAGCAGATATTCCCCTTTTTGGGGCTGCGGTTTATTGCTGTCAATGATGGATTTGATAGCCTGTATCTAAACAATAGCACAGACAACATCTTGATTCCCTTTAAAAACTTAATCAATGATGCGTATAGTAGAGATATTTCTACTAAAATTAAATCTCAACTGGATCTCAAACGTAAAAAGGGAGAGTTTATCGGCGCATTTGCCCCCTATGGCTATCAAAAACACGCCCAAGATAAAAATAAGCTGATTATTGACACCTATGCGGCGGCAGTAGTGGGGCAGATTTTTCGCTTGAAGCTGGCAGGCTACAGCCATGCCAATATTGCAAGGCAGCTCAATGATTGCCATATCTACTCCCCCGCCGAGTATAAAAAAGCAGGGGGAGAGGCTTATATTAGCGGCTTTCAGGTATACAGTAGTAGCGAGTGGACAGC
Source organism: Oscillospiraceae bacterium (assembly GCA_032059445.1). Classification (GTDB taxonomy): domain Bacteria; phylum Bacillota; class Clostridia; order Oscillospirales; family Ruminococcaceae; genus DAMCAP01. The sequence continues at coordinate 41 of DAMCAP010000047.1, read as the reverse complement.
CGTCAGTGTGGGGCGTATCCTCGCAAATCCTGTGTACATCG
>DAMCAP010000046.1:2755-9450 GCA_032059445.1 Oscillospiraceae bacterium | reverse complement strand
GTCTTATCGAGGGCGCCAGTGAGGGAATAGGGCTAGGTCATGAGTTCCTGCGTCACGTGGAGCGCTGTCGTCTGATGGTCCATCTAGTGGATGTTTCGGGTAGTGAAGGCAGAGACCCCAAGGAGGATTTTGACCTTATTAACCGTGAGCTCAAAAACTTCTCAGAGGAGCTGGCGGAGCGCCCAATGCTGGTAGTTGCCAACAAATGTGATATCGCCACTCCAGAGCAGATCGCCGAATTTACCGAGTACGTAAGCTCTCAGGGGTATCGATGCTTTGCTCTGTCGGCAGCCACAGTACAGGGCACAAAGGAGCTGGTTGCGGCTATTGCAGCCGAAATCGATAAGCTCCCGCCCATCAAGCAATATGAGCCTGATCCGATCCCTGTCGCTACTGAGCCTGATGTGAGCGGTAAGCGCTTTGAGATCGTCAAGGATGATGATGTGTATATCGTAGAGGCCGATTGGCTCATGCAGGTGCTGGGCTCGGTCAATATGGAGGACTACGAGTCGCTGCAATACTTCCAGCGTGTGCTTAGAAGCAGCGGTATTATCGATGCCTTAGAGGAAGCCGGCGTTAACGAGGGCGATACCGTAAGCATCTGTGGCTTTGAGTTTGATTATATCCGATAGGCTGGTTTGATCTATTGCCATACCCATTTTAGATGGTCGCAGCCTGTAATATAAACTCATCTATCTCAAATATGCCGCTCCAGCGGCGGAAACGGACGAAATTATGTCTTTGACCAACCAAAACCCGAAGCTGCTTAATCCCCTTACCCTTGCTTTTATGGGGGATTGTGTCTACGAAATTATGGTGCGACAGCATATTATACGTGAGCATGGGAGCTTATCTGCCAACAAGCTGCATAAGCTGGCAGTCACCATGGTGTGTTGCAATGCCCAGTCTAAGGTATATCAGGTGCTGGAGCCGATCTTGAGTGAGGAGGAGCTGGCGCTTTTAAAGCGGGGGCGTAATGCCAATATTTCTTCTTCTCCCAAAAACTCCTGCCTAACCGACTATCGCCGTGCGACCGGGGTGGAGTGCCTATTTGGCTATCTACATCTGTGCCAGCGGCAAGATCGTTTAGAGGAGCTCTTTGCTCTGGCCGTAAAAACAATTGAGGAGGGCACAAATGCCGGAAATTAGTAAGCACAAAGTATCCCACTATGCCAAAGAGATTTTGCTTGATGTGATCGGCTCATTGTTTCTTGCAATTGGGCTTAATGTGTTTTCGGTGCCCAATCAGATTGTAGCGGGTGGTGTGACCGGTATCGCCACTCTGATTAATCACTTTACAGGTGTGCCCATCGGTACGATGGCTTTGTTTATCAATATGCCCCTGCTCGCTATCGGCTACCGTTACATCGGTAAGAAGTTTTTTATGGATACTGTGCGGGTGCTGGTAATTTCGGCTGTATGTATCGACTATATTACCATCGGGCTACCTGTATACACAGGCAATCTGATCCTTGCATCGATTTATGGTGGCGTGTGCATCGGTATCGGGCTAGGTGTGATTATTATGCGCGGCAGCTCTACGGGCGGCAGCGATATTGTAATCCGTATAATTACCCGTCAGTACCCACATATGTCGTTTGGTACCATTATGATGGCCTTTGATTTTTTGGTGGTGACCGCTGCGGGGATCATTTATCATGATCTGGAGTCGGTGCTTTATGCTTTGCTTTTGATCTATATCTCGGGAGAGATTATTAACCGAATAATTCGAGGCTTAGACCTTCGGAAGATGGTATTTATGGTGTCAAACAAAGCTCCCCAGATCAGCGATGCAATTATCCGAGATCTATCACGAGGTGCCACAGTGATCGATGCTAAGGGAGCTTATAGTGGTGCTGCCACCAATATGGTCATCTGCGCTGTGTCCAATCACGAGTTCCCAAAGCTGAAGCGGCTTTTGCGAGAGATCGACCCTACCGCTTTTATCATGGTGACCGAAGCGGGAGAGATTTTGGGAGAAGGCTTTAAATCCATCCATTCGGAGGATTAGCCGAGCTTCCTTTCATTGGATTTATCTTGATTTTTGCCTTTAATCAATGGTGGCTGGGTGCTGCCATTGATTTTTTGTATCAATATAAAGCTGCAATGGTGGTAAATACTAGTTATCTACTGAAATTTGTAGTGAATTTATACATAAAACATATAGAAATTTTATGCAACATACGCTATACTATGGGTACATTTGAAATGGAGGAAGAGGCAATGAATAGGCTTAAGCAGTTTATATTAGACATCGGCTATGATCTTGTAGGCACTTCGTTGTGTGCAATCGGTATCATGGTGTTTTCATCTCCCAACCATATAGCGCCCGGAGGTGCCTCAGGTGTGGCTACTCTGGTCAATTATCTGACCGGTATACCCATCGGTACCATGTCAATGCTGATTAATATACCTTTGCTGCTGATCGGTTATCGCTCATTGGGGAAGCGATTTACCTTAAATACCCTTAGGACCGTCCTTGTAAGTACTCTGATGCTAGACTATGTATGGACCCATCTGCCACCTTATCGGGGTGACGTTTTGCTGGCTGCCTTGTTTGCGGGAGTGTTTTCCGGTGCAGGCGTAGGAGTCATCTTTATGCATGGCTCTACTACAGGTGGCTCAGATATCATTACAAAGATGATCTTAAAGAAGCACCCTTATTATTCCGCAGGGAAGATTGTGCTCTACATCAATGGCTTTGTAATGATCTTGGCGGCGTTTGTCTACCAAAACATCGAAGCAGCCCTCTACGGTTTGATTATGACCTTTACCTCCGGTAAAGTGCTTGACGGCTTGATCTATGGTGCCAACGTGGGTAAGTATGTAACAGTCATCACCAAGCGTGGCCAGCAGGTTGCTGATGTGATCATCGAGCAGCTTCACAGAGGTGTAACCATTTTGGCGGGTAAGGGCGCATACACACAAGAGCCCAACGAAATGCTGGTATGTGTAGTGCGTAAGCAGGAGTTTTACAGGCTCAAGAATGCAATATATTCTATCGACCCTGCTGCTTTTATCGTGGTGACCGAGGCAAATGACATTATTGGCAAGGGGTTTCATATAGATAAACCCGAAGACAATAAATAATACCCATTGATTGCTTTTGATCAATGGGTACTATCAGAGGATTTATGAGAGAGGATTAATTAGAGCTGTTGTTCTTCTTGTTTTCACCCTGATTATTCTGGTTCTTCTTATTGGGGTTATTGTTCTGGTTGTTCTTATTGTTATTCTTGTTGTTGTTAGCCTGATTATTGTTCTGATTCATACTATCACCTCACTTCTCCCATAGTGTTTACCGTATTTTTGGGATTATACTCACAAAACAAATCAAAAATAACAAAATTTATTTGAATTTTTGGTTAATTATTGCCTATTGCTTAATACATACTTATATGGTATGATATATTCATGGACGGAATGAATATAGGGCTAAATTAAGCCAGCCGTTCCCAAACACAAACTGTGTTTTATTAAATTTAAGTAATGATCTGGAGGATACTAAAATGAGTAAGTATGTATGCACAATTTGCGGCTATGTTGCCGATGGCTCCGCTCCTGATTTCTGCCCTACCTGTAAGGCACCTGCTTCTAAGTTTCAACTGCAGGACACCACTAAGGTAGTATGGGCTGATGAGCACAGAATCGGTGTAGCTCAGGGCTGCGATGAGGAGATTATCGAGGGTCTGCGTGCCAATTTTGTAGGTGAGTGCACCGAGGTTGGAATGTACATCGCAATGAGCCGCCAGGCTGACCGCGAGGGCTATCCCGAGATCGCCGCTGCATTCCTGAAGTATGCTCTAGAGGAAGCTGAGCACGCTGCGAAATTTGCTGAGCTGCTGGGCGAGGTAGTACACGCCGATACCAAGAAGAATCTTGAGCTTCGTGCTGCTGCTGAGAACGGCGCATGTGCAGGTAAAAAGAAGCTGGCTACCCGTGCTAAGGAGCTAAACCTCGATGCTATCCACGATACCGTACATGAGATGGCTAAGGATGAAGCAAGACACGGTTGTGGCTTCCATGGTCTCTTAAACAGATACTTTAAATAAGCTACATATCCTATCCTCATAAACTTTTGATAGAGCAGCACGAGCCGTGATTATGGTTTGTGCTGCTCTGCTGTATTTGGCATGTGATTCACTCTTCTAAGATTATAACTGTTTCGTGGCTATAATAAAGAGAGTAACAATAAAACTTAGGCAGGAGTATATGGTTTATAATAATATACAGCAAGGTATCTTCCTCGAAAGACCCAATCGGTTTATCGCCTATGTGGAGATCGATGGCAAAGTGCATAAGTGCCATGTAAAGAATACAGGTCGTTGTCGCGAGCTGCTGATACCTGGAGCAATCGTATACCTACAGGGCTCCGACAAGCCTAGCCGAAAGACTGCCTATGACCTGATCAGTGTCTATAAAGGGGAGCGGCTGATTAATCTAGATAGTCAGGCACCCAATGCGGTCTTTGGAGAGTTTATCCCGAAGTTATTTGAGGATACTAAGCTGGTGCGTAGGGAATACACCTATAAGAGCTCACGTTTTGACTTCTATCTCGAAGCTGGGGAGCGAAAGATCCTTGTAGAGGTTAAGGGAGTTACTCTTGAGGAGGGGGGAGTAGTATCCTTCCCCGATGCGCCTACTGAGCGGGGGCTTAAGCATATAAGAGAGCTGATGGATGCGCGGGAGAATGGCTACGAATGCTATCTGTTTTTTGTGGTGCAGATGCAGGGCGTCAACTACTTTACTCCCAATGATGCTACGCAGAAGGAGTTTGGCCAAGCTCTCAGAGAAGCAAGGCAAGCAGGAGTAAATCTGCTAGCTTATGATTGTATTGTTTCGTTAGAGCAAATTTTCATCAGTAATTTTGTCGAAATACGTCTATAAATTTGCGTTTTTTTACCTGTTGTGTTATGATAATAGCATACGATTTTGAATCTAGAAGAAAATTCTCGCGGCACAGCATAGTTTACATGTGACTAAATGGTGACATTAGCAACAGCGGAAAACCTTTATAGGAGGTCGTTTATGGACTTGACCAAGTTTCTCAGAGATTCGCTGCGCAGTAGATACCATAACTCCCAGCAAAAAACTGCTCCAAAAGATGCCGAAGAGTATATCAAACAGTTAAAAAACGCACATATAAGCTGGCTTGCAGTAGTTACTGCTTTGCTGGAGCCGCAGACGGCGGAGTATACCTATACCAGACTTTATGAGCAGGCTGGGGGATTTTGCCTGCATGTGTGTAGCCGTATTATTGATGCGCAGGGTGGCAAGCTGTATCCGGCGCAGGCATCCGTACTACGGTGGGTATTTGCCGATGATGAAAGGTTACCGGTCAGTATCGAGCAATATATTCGTAAGCCTGCTATCCTGGGTACTCAGTTTGACATAAGCCGCTATTACTGTGGTAGCTTTTGGGGTGCATTTTTGCGGATGGCAGCCACAAGCGATAAGGGAGATATTTTACTCAAAGAAACAGGTCAATGCTTTTCTGAGGCTGCAATAGCCTTTGCATCTTTGGGCAACAAGGACGCTCAGCTTTCGGTTGCCATTTATAAGCGCTTTATTGACGGGCTATTTAAGCACTACGAGGCTTACAAAACCTGCTACAGGGCACCGATTGATTTTCCTTCAAAGTATCATTTCCTTGAGCATCTCTATGATATGAATAAAATCATCAGCGCGCTGGAACAAAACTCTAAGAAGACCGAGGGTCTGTGGGAAGTTTACGGTCATTTTATCGTGGGCTTACTTCATTATCTGGTGGATGCGTGCAATTGTAGCAAATTGGTTAAGTGCCAATTGCTAGAGTTTTTCATGCGCCAGTGCTGCTTGCAGTACCCTCTTAGCGGAGAAGAGCTGATTGATTGCTTTGAAGCAGAAGACAATCCGCAAAAAAATCAGATTCAGGATATCACCTATAGCAAAGAAGGTCAGCCGGGGAATTTTTGGGTGATGCTATATGCTGTTTGTGATGAATTAAGGCAAGCCTGCACCCCGCAGGAGATTTTTAATAAAACAATTAGTTTTATGATCGGCGTAGAGCGTGAAATCAGAGATATATATGACGATGCCGATTACGAAGAAGTGACGACGGGCTTTATGATGGTCACCGTCAACAGCTTAAAGAGCTGCAAGCAGACCAACCAAGAGCCCCTGACTACGGAGGGGGAATAATGGAACACAACTATCAGGTTATCCGATCAAACCGTAAAACTGCGGCAATCAACATCACCAAGGAGCTGGATGTGCAGCTTAGATTGCCTCTGCGATACCCTGCCGACAAGGTGGAGGACTTGGTGCTTCGCCATCAGGATTGGATTGCAGGCGCTATCGCGCGCCAGAGGGAGCACAACAGGATTACGCAGAAAAACACCCTAAGCCCACAGCAGGTTGAGCTGCTGCAAAATCGAGCCAGATCATATCTGCCCAAGCGAACAGCGTATTATGGCTATATCATGGGCTTGATCCCATCGGGAGTAAAAATCACCTCGGCACAAAAGCGCTGGGGTAGCTGCAGCGGTAAAAACAGCATATGTTTTTCGCATACGGTTATGCTGCTGCCACCAAGAGCCATCGATTATGTGGTAGTCCATGAGTTGGCACATATTAAGCATAAAAATCACGGTGAGGAGTTTTATAGGCTGATAGAGAAATATCTGCCTGACTACCGAGAGCTGCAAGAGCAGATT
>DAMCAP010000046.1:0-2745 GCA_032059445.1 Oscillospiraceae bacterium | reverse complement strand
AAAAGAGGGGCTTTGACTGCTTGCCAGATTATGAAGAAAACCTCTGTCATTGACTTTAGGGCAACCATATGCTATAATAGCTCGGCAGCGAGTAAATTATCTGCTTTTACCAGATAATTCGTCAAAAGACAAGACTAGTACAAGTGCTTTTGAGGAACTATGGTATAAACTCTAATATAGCGTTGCATCAAAACTAAATATTTAAAATACGGTTTCATTATACTTCACAAAGTATAGTCGGAATTAATAGGGAAATCGGTTAGAATCCGATACAACCACCATTACTGTATTTGCGCGCCGAGCGAGCTCGGCAACCTTGGGTACAAGCAGCCATTGCATCATCTGATGTGAGAAGGCGTATGCAGGGTATGTGCATAAGTCAGGAGACCTGCCGTATTTTAGCGGTATCTGATCTTGGGTGAAGGAAGAGTACGGCCGTATTGAAAGCATCGTGGTGACTGGATTACTTTGTAAGCCTATCATCAAACTGTTTTGTATGTGCTGAGACCTCTCTAAGATATAGAGAGGTCTTGTTTTTTTGTACAGCTTTTGCCTGCGGGTAGCAAGCCGACGAGTAAGGGCAAGCCTACTTCGTCGGGACAAGTAAAAGATGTGTGAGCACAGGAGGAATTACGAAAATGACAAAGTTAACAAGATGGCTGGCAGCGGGTATGGCTGCTATTGTAGTGGTCATGATGGCAGGCTGCGGACAAGCACCTGCTTCTTCGGCACCGGCACAAGAGGCTGCGCTAGATGCAGAGGGTAAGCTTATATTTGACCACAGCCTAGAGCTAGAGTATGCCAAAAATTTTGCAGTAGATTACTATAAGGGTGGGTATGTACTTGCCAAAGATGGATCTGGCAAGATGTTTCTAATCGTGCCCGAGGGCAAGGAAACCCCTAAAGGTCTTGCTGAGGGTACTGTAGTGCTACAGGCTCCCTTAACCAACACCTGCATCAGCAATACCCCTTTTGCCTCGCTGATCGACTCGGTGGGCGCTCTTGATCGTGTGAGCTTGGTATCCACCGAAATGGATGGCTGGTATCTAGACAATATGGTACAGGCAATGAAGGATCAGAAGATACAATTTGCCGGTGCTTATAAATCCCTAGATTATGAGAGAATTGCCGCGCAAAAAACTCCTCTCGTAGTGCTGCCAAGGACTGCAAGCACCATGCCTGAGGTAATTGACCCTCTAGGCGAGCTTGGAATTCCTGTGCTTTATGATCACAGCTCGGAAGAAGACCACCCTCTGGGTAGAGTAGAATGGGTGAAGCTGATTGGCGCGATCTTTGGTATGGATGAGCAGGCAGCTAAGGTATTTGATGCCCAGAAGCAAAAGGTAGAAGCGATCGCAAATGCCAACACCGGCAAGACCGCCGCAATCTTCTATACGACCAGCAAGGGGCTATCAGCCAGAAACGGCGGCGATTATATTGCCAAGATGTATGAGCTTGCAGGCGGCGTGTATATCAACAAGGATCTAAACCCCGATAAAACTGGCACAACCTCTATGAGCTATGAGGAGTTTTATGCCAGTGCTCAGGATGCTGATTTTATCATCTATGTATGTATGGGCAACCGCCCCAAGGACATTGCGGAGCTGATCAGCTACAACGAGCTGCTAGGCGACTTTAAGGCAGTCAAGAACGGCAATGTATGGTTAAGCTCCCCAAACTTCTATCAGTCAGTAGGCTCTATTGGCACGATTATAGAGGATATGAATAAAATTATCACCGATACCAGCGGTAGCCTACAAGAGGTTAACCACTTCTACAAAATCAAGTAAGCATATTAAGCTGACCCTTTTATATTTAGAGGGTCAGCTATGCCTATATCTTGGAGATAAATGTGCGTAGGTCTTTACCTACACAACAAACAACCTTTGTAAAGGAGTAAAAACATGCAGACCTTTGATGTAAAGAAATTGCTGCGGTATCAGATTGTGTTTTTGCTGCTGTTTTTGCTACTTATCGTGTCGTTAGTGCTCAATATCAATACGGGCTCTGTCAATATCTCACCGCAAAAGATCTTCCAAATCATCTTTACCAGTGCCGATCAAGGCAGCATCGAGAGCAATATTATCTGGCGCATCCGCTTGCCGAGGCTACTATCTGCCGCAGTGCTGGGGGGAGCCTTGGCTGTTTCGGGCTTCTTGATGCAGACCTTCTTTCGCAATCCCATTGCAGGCCCTTTTGTATTGGGGATTTCTTCGGGAGCCAAGATGTTTGTTGGGTTTGCTATGATCGTGCTGCTTAACTATATCGATAGGTTGCCTGCTTATGTAATTGTGCTGGCAGCTTTTTGTGGCTCGCTGCTGAGCATGGGCTTTGTGCTGATTTTTGCCCAGCGGGTATCTAATATGTCGATGCTGCTGGTAGTGGGTATGATGATTAGTTATATCTGCTCCGCAATTACCGACTTTTTCGTAACCTTTGCACGGGAGTCAGAGATCGCTAATCTGACAGCTTGGTCGATGGGGAGCTTCTCAGGCTCTACCTGGGGGAATCTAAGGCTATCAGCAGCTGTGGTACTACCTGCGGTATTTGCCAGCTTTTTGCTCTCAAAGCCGATCGGTGCCTATCAGCTAGGTGAGGGCTATGCCAAGAGCATGGGTATCAATATAAAGCTGTTTCGGGTGATGTTGATTATTTTATCTAGTCTATTGGCTGGTTGCGTGACCGCATTTGCAGGGCCGATCTCTTTTGTAGGGATTGCAGTACCCCATATTACCAAGCTCTTGA
>DAMCAP010000045.1:0-9842 GCA_032059445.1 Oscillospiraceae bacterium | reverse complement strand
TTGCTAGTATACCATGTACCACCACCCACTGTCAATCCCCTTTTTCGACTTTTTTCTTATTTTGCATAATTGCGATTGTTTTGGTAACTATTATACTAGAATCACACAAATATTACAGTTAGGTTTTAGTCTACATAACAGTTAAGACATGACACATATATCTCAATACACTTTCAGGAGGTTTTATGAAAGCCAAAACCATCGTAATGATAAGAGTAGGCATTATCATTATGCTCAATATATGCCTAGTACTTTTTTACTCTGTATTTACCCAGACACCGGTTATGGCCATTTCACAGCAGGGCAGCAGAGGGCAGCAGGTAAAGGCAATCCAGCAGCGTTTAATCCAAAGAGGATTTTACAAAGGAAGCGCCGATGGAGTTTGGGGGCCAGCCACTACCACAGCAGTCAAAGCTTTTCAAAAGTCCAAAGGCATCACAGCTGACGGAGTAGCTGGGCTAATCACCATGACAGGCCTTGATTTTACCTACCGCAGCGGAGATAAAGGTGACATGGTTAAGGTACTGCAGCGCAGACTAAATGACCTCGGCTATACCACCGGCTCTGCCGACGGTGTATTTGGAGCCAACACCGTAAAAGCAGTCCGAGACTTCCAATCCAAAAATGGTCTGACAGCCGATGGGGTGGTAGGCTTTGCTACCGCCAAAAAAATGTATGCTTCCGACGCAAAATCCAACACCGCCTCCACAGGCTATTCCGATAGCGACTATCAGCTACTGGCAAGGATCATCTCTGCAGAGTCTCGTGGTGAGCCCTATATTGGTCAGGTCGCAGTTGGTGCAGTTATCATGAATCGTGTAGAGCACCCCTCCTTCCCCGATACCATAGCAGGAGTTGTATACCAGAAGGGTGCCTTTACAGCGATTACCGACGGTCAGATCAACGAGCCAGTCTATGAGTCGAGCTACCGCGCGGCCAAAGAAGTGCTAAATGGCTCTGACCCATCTGGCGGAGCAATCTATTACTTTAACCCTGATAAGACCAGCAATAAATGGATGCGTACCCGCCCCGTTATTAAGCGTATCGGCAAGCACCTGTTTTGCAGTTAATTCATCCTCATCCATCTCACAAGCAGCTCTGCTTTAATAACAGGGCTGCTTTTCCTTATATGATATCTGCCCAACAGCAAAAAAATAAGCCGCAAGCACCAGAGCCTGCGGCATAGGATTATAAGTATTGTGATTTTTTAAAGGGCTATATGATCTGGAACAGGCATTCTCTATACCTTATTAATATAAGCTTTATTTTGCGGTATTTGATCCTACAAGCCACGCAAAAATCCCACCCTGCACGATCGACATGGCAGTACCCGCTGCCAAGGTAGGCAGATCGTATACAATTGTATAGGCAAGCGAAACCACAAATCCCAGCATACCCGCACTTAGGCAAAAGAGTAGCCGACCTGCAACCCCCAAAAACCCGATCCTTCGTATGTACAGTGGTACAGCACATAGCAGAGGAAGCAGCAGTATAAGCTCCGGTCTTATGAAATGATACAAGCTGACAGTCACAATGCTCCCTCCCAACCATATTAACTACCTATATATTCTATTCTGTGGTGCAATTTTTTGTTATTGTTTATTTCATAAAGATGTGGTAGTATGATGGGTGTATAAGATAAATGCTGGGAATTTAACAATGACTTTATCACTCCAGCCAAAGATTTATACGGAGGAAAAACATGATTGCTAAGCTTTACCCCGCTATTAAAGCGTTCGCTGCGATCGCATTGTCGGGGGTCGTATTATCTGGCTGCGCCTTTTATCCAAAAGAAGCAGCACAGCCTTTATCGCAGCCCGAGCCTATCTCTGCCCCCGCCCTGTCAGAGCTATCGTCCTCAGAGGCCGATACCGAAAGCTCTTCAAGGTCGGAGGAGGAGCCTGATCCCTTGCCTACCCCGCCGGAATCCTCTTCGATGCCCACAGAGCCGGCAGAATCCTCATCTCAAGTACCTCAGACGGCCTCTTCGGTGCCCATGCCGCCCGAAAGCAGCCTCCCCGAGCCGCCAACCGAGGTAAACTCGTCGCAATCCAGCGGTATCGCACCCTCTTTCGCAGACCCACCGATGGTTATAAGCGCTCTGCTTAAAAAAGGCGTCCCCAATGGCTTTGCTACAGCACCGGGCGCTGCTGTTTCAGAAACCACCGTCCACATTGAGGCAACCTTTAAAAACACCCAATACCAACGCTATAACTATATTTTAAGCTTAGAAGATATCCCCACTCCCTTGATTTTGGGCACCTACAAAACTACCGTCATACCCAGTCAAGGCACCCAGGTATCTCTCTCTGTTCCACTGGAGCTAAGCCGAGAGGAATACGACCTGATTGACAGCATCGATGCTTCTAAGATTTCTCTGAGCATTGTTGGTATCGATAAAGATGCGCAGACTATGCCTTCTGCGCCGATGTATCTGGATGCCGATAAGACAAGCTTTATCACGCGAGATTAAGCCCGCTTATAAACGGACTACACCACATGGACTGAATTTCAACACTTTATAGAGAGGTGTATCTATGAATATATTAGTTGTAGGCTGCGGTACAGTAGGCTCTCGACTGGCAACTACCCTATGCCGCATGGGTCATGACGTATCGGTTATCGACAGAAACGAAGAAAGCTTCGAGCTGCTTGATAACGACTTTACCGGCTATACCATCACAGGAGTGCCTATCGACCAAGACACACTGCGCAGGGCAGGTATCGAAGGCTGCGATGTAGTGGCAGCCATGACCTCCAATGATAACATCAACGTGATGGTCTCCCAGCTTGCCAAAGAGATCTTTAAGGTACCAAAGGTGCTGACCCGTATCTACGACCCCAAGCGAGAGCCGGTCTTTGCACAGTTTGGGCTTCATACCATCTGCCCGACTTCCCTCACCGTTGATTCGGCGATCTCGATGCTCACCCATCGAAATCAAGTAAAATATGTTACCTTTGATGCAGCTACCCTTTCCCTCTCCACTGTATCCGTCAATGAGCGCTACAACGGCTACAACATCCAGCGCATTGAGTTTGAAGAGGGCGAGATTCCCGTAGCCATCATTCATGCCGACGGTCAAATGTCGACCATCGGTCGTAACTCCGATATGGTGGTCTACTCAACCGACCGCCTAGTAGTGGGAAGGGTGGTGCGCTAGATGCATATTGTCGTAGTAGGCGGCGGTAAAGTAGGCTTTTATCTGGCAGCGACCCTGATGGAGCATGGTCACACCCCCGCTATCATAGAGATCGATAAAGAAACCTGCCTAAAGGTTGCCAACCAGCTGGATATCCCGGTCATCTGCGATGACGGATCCTCCCTCGATGCCCTAGAGTCAGCTGGCACCGCTCATGCCGATGCCTTGATCTGTGTAACCGGCAACGATGAAGACAACCTCATCATCTGCCAGCTAGCCAAGAAGTGCTTTAATGTACCAAGGACGGTTGCCAGAGTCAACAACCCCAAAAATGCTGCTGTCATGAAGCATCTGGGAGTCGACATCCCTGTATCTAGCACCGACTCGATCGCCCGTATCATCGAGCGAGAGGTCGATACCGCTGCGATCCGCCACCTGCTGAGCCTCAACAGAGGGCAAGCTTCTCTAATTGAGTGCCAACTCCCCAACAACTATAAGCAGGCAGGCATCACCCTGATGGAGCTACCCCTACCAGAGGAATCCATCGTAGTTTCCATCACCCGCGATGGGGAGCTGATCATCCCCCGCGGTACTGCCAAGCTGCTTGGAGGCGATAAGCTGATCGTCATCTGTAAAGATACTGTGGTCCATGAGCTCTCCAAGATCCTAGAGCTGGATCAACAATAATACCACTGCCCCGCTTTTGTAGAGCGGGGCTTTTTTGCGCCCTGCATACAGCAGTGTAGCTGGCTTGCAGATGCCGCTTGGCTCCTCAATGCGCCTCACCACAGTTCCTCGACGGCAAAACTCCCATTATGACTTCTTTCGGTCTAATATCAGACAATTCCCCCGATCCCTTACTGTACGTCTTTAAAACACAAAATAGCTTTTGACAAGCCCCTATTTCCGATGTATAATAAACGCAAGCGCCCAGCCTAGGGCTAGGGCAATTATACAATAAGCTACGCTTGCTGTATAATATGATAAAACTACAGAATTATAAGGAGGTAATACTATGAATCAGTATCTATCTCAGGCCAAGGCCATTCATGACAGCCTTGTAGCCTGGAGAAGACATCTCCATCAAAATCCAGAGGTAGGCAGCGAACTGCCGAACACTGTTAAATTTGTCAAAGAGCAGCTGACTGCTATGGGCTGCACCCCTATCGACATGGCAAAATGTGGCATCGTTGTGGTGATTGAAGGTGCCCATCCTGGCAAAACCGTGCTGCTGCGCTCCGATATGGACGCTCTGCCTATGCAGGAAACCACCGGTCTTCCCTTTGCAAGCTGCAACAACTTCGGCCACACCTGCGGTCACGACCTCCACACTGCAACCCTGCTGGGTACCGCTAAATTGCTGATGGAAAACCGCGAGCAGCTAAACGGCAAAGTTGTGCTGATGTTCCAGCCCGACGAAGAAGGCCTAAGCGGCGCTAGATCGATGATCGAGGCAGGCCTCCTTACCACCTACAAGCCCGATGCAGCCTTTGCTATGCATGTAATGCCCGGCAAGCTTCAGACAGGCAAGATCGCTTACATATCCGGCCCCATCATGGGTTCCTCTGATATCTTCCGGATCAACATTACAGGATTTGGCTCTCACGGAGCTAGCCCTCACAACTCGGTTGACCCTATCAATATCGCCTGCCACATCCACACCGCTCTACAGACTGTCAACGCTCGTGAGATCAACGCACAAGACCCAATGATCCTCACAATCGGTCACATCCAGGGTGGCAATGCGCCAAATATCATCCCTCAAACTGCAATGATGGAGGGAACCATCCGTACCTTTAACGAAGAAGTCCGTGCCAAGATCAAGAAGCGCCTTGTAGAGATCGTAAGCGGCATCGCTGCGACCTTTGGGGGTAGTGCCGAGGTAGACTTTATGTCAGGCACCGCCTGCATGGTCAACGACCCTACCATCGGAGACGAAATGATCAAGCACGCTGCTAAGGTAGTCGGCGAAGAAAACATCGTACCTCTTGCCAGAATGATGGGCTCTGAGGACTTTGCAGAGATCGCCCTGCGTGTACCTGCCGTATTGCTATGGATTGCTGCTGGTTCCCCAGAGGAAGGCTACCACTATCAGGGCCACAACCCTAAGGTAACCTACAATGAGGATACACTGGCAATCGCCGTTGCGGTATACACCCAAGCAGCCATCGGTTGGCTCCAAAACAACCGCTAAGCAGCTTACCTTTGGCATTTAACGGGACATCAAAAAGTTTAAGGTATAGGGCGGATGATATCCGCCCTATTCTTGGATATTGCCACAAGCCGCCTTGACACTAAGATCATCTGACTGCCCATACGTAACCGTATAACCTGCGGCTTAAAATATAACCACAGTAAAAGGAGAATTCTCTTGAAGGAAATAGGGGTTTTTGATGTAATTGGTCCGATCATGGTTGGACCATCTAGCTCCCACACAGCAGGAGCTTTAAGAATCGCTGCAATGGTCAACCGTATGGCCAACTCACCGATTGTCAAGGTGGAGTTTACCCTCTACGGCTCCTTTGCGCAGACTTATCAGGGTCACGGCACCGACCGTGCGCTACTAGGCGGTATATTGGGCTTCGACACCAGCGACCTGCGGGTGCGTGATTCCTTTAAACTAGCCGACGAAGCAGGCATTGCGTATACCTTTACCCCCGATGCCGAAACAGATACAGATCACCCAAACACCATCTTGATTCGAGCTTATACCAAGCAGGGTCAAAAGATCGCAGTAATCGGCGAGTCGACCGGTGGCGGAGCTATCCGTATTACAAGGATCAACGACATCAAGGTCAGCTTCACCGGTGAGTACTACACCATCGTCATCGAGCAGGATGACGCTCCCGGCGTTATCACCACAATCACCTCCATCATCAGCGAGTTTGGCATCAACATTGCCTTCATGCGCGTATACCGCCAGCAAAAAGGCGGCAGAGCTTTTGCAATCCTTGAGGCAGATGAGCCGATTGATGAGGCAGTTACTGCCAAGCTGTTGTCTTGCATCTATGTAAAGGACGTTTCGATCATCAGCATCTAGCCCTTGTGTATAGCATCCCTAAGCCTGTATAAGACTGTAACAAAATAGAGGTATCAAGATGAAATTTAAAACCGGAGCGCAGCTTTTAGAGCTGTGCCAGATAAACGATATCACCATCTCTCAGGTGATGCTCTACCGTGAGATCGAGCTAAGTGGTCGATCGGAGCGCGATATCTTAGAGCAGATGCAGCAGACCCTCAATGTAATGAAAAACGCAACCCACTCCGCTATCGAAGAGCCCCTCAATACCATGGGCGGTCTCATCGGTGGTGAAGCTCGCTTACTCGCTACCAAGAATGGTAAAACAGCCTGCGGCAGCCTGATGAATAAAGCCATCAGCTATGCTATGAGCGTGCTGGAGGTCAACGCCTCCATGGGTATCATCGTAGCGGCTCCCACAGCAGGCTCCTCGGGCGTATTGCCCGGTGGCCTGATGGCGATCGCTGAGGAATACGACATCCCCGACGATAAGCTGCTGATGGCTCTGTTTAATGCAGCCGCCATCGGTTACCTGATCACCCGCAACGCTACTGTAGCCGGTGCTGAGGGTGGGTGCCAAGCAGAGGTAGGTGCCGCAAGTGCAATGGCCGCTTCTGCCATCACAGAGCTGCTGGGTGGCTCTCCAAAGGCCTGCCTCGATGCAGCCGCTACAGCGATCGCCAATATCCTAGGCCTGGTCTGTGACCCTGTAGGAGGCCTTGTAGAAGCCCCTTGCCAAAAGCGAAATGCCATGGGAGTCTCCAACGCGCTGGTTTGTGCTGAGATGTCGCTAAGCGGCATCACCCATTTAGTGCCCTTCGACGAAATGGTAGAGGTAATGTACTCCGTCGGTAAGGTGCTGCCTCCATCTCTACGTGAAACAGCCCTCGGCGGTATGGCAAAGGCTCCTTCTGCCTGTGCTGCCTGCGGTAAATGCCGCTAAATCTATCCGATTCCCCTGCTCCCCTTGCCAACTATGGTAAGGGGAGTTTGTTTTTTCGCCATTATTGTTTCTATCCATCATCTGCGGTAAAGTTACAGTCAGCAGCCTGAATTGCTTTGATCTATGCTTACTGTTATAATAGATACCATATAGCAAGTAGAGAGGAGCCTCCCCATGAAGAAACTACGATTGTATCTGCAACAGCACCCCAAAGCAAGCAAAGCCCTGGTCTTAGGTTATGTAGTATTTGCAGGCTGCTTTGTGTTTCCTTTTGGAAACGAACGCTTCCCCCTCGACTTTACCAAAGCCTATCTGTTGCTGGCTACCTACAGCATCATTGCTCTGGGCTTTGCTTCAATTTGGGGGATGCATCGTCATATAGCCGTATACTTTACAAGCCTTATCCTAACAGCCATAGGCATGATATGCCGGTATATGCTCGAGTATGGGGAGGTATCCAATACGATGAATTTTACCCTGCCCAGCATCCTCTCTTACCTGATCCTCATCCCTATTCTTGTTACAGCTGCTTATCATCTTATCACACACTACTTAGCAAGAGCAAAATAACTCCCACCAAATAAATCAGGCTGGCATCGGTTGATCCGATACCAGCCTTTTTATATGCTTATTTCATTCGCTTCTTCTACAAGCCAAAGCAGCCCAGCCCTTATTCTCCAGCGATTCAAATACTTCCAGCCCCTGCTCCTGTAGGGCGGCGATTACTTCATCTCTACGCTCGATGATGATCCCCGAAGCAATAAACCTTGCCCCCTCAGCCATCAGCTCCTGCAAAGAAGGAGAGAGGCGGATAATTACATCGGCTACGATATTGGCACAGATGACATCAAAGCGGCCACCCACCGATGCAACCAGATCGGTGCACACCAGCTCGATATCCTCTATACCGTTTAGTGCAGCATTCTCACCCGCTACCTTTACTGCGTGAGGGTCGATGTCAACCGCTACCGTCCGTGCGCTCCCCAACAGCTTGCCTCCGATCGCCAGTATACCGCTACCACAGCCGATATCCAGCATCGCTTCACCTTTTCGAAGGTTCTTTTCCAGCAGCTTTAAGCAAAGCTGGGTTGTATCGTGGGTGCCAGTACCAAAGGCCATACCGGGGTCAAGCCTGATGACCTTCTGCCCTTCCTTCGGGGTGTACTCCTCCCAAGATGGGCAGATCGCCAGCCCATCAGTCAGCTCGATGGGGTGATAGTATTTTTTCCATGCAGTAGCCCAGTCATCTTCCTTTACACTGTCGGTTTCAATGGCAAAACGGATCCCAACGGCGGTAAGCTGCGCCCCTACATACGCGATAATCTCTGCAGGAGATTCATCAGGGGAGAGGTAAATATGCACGATGCTGTCTTCCCGCTGCTGTGCTACCAGCTCTTCGTCGATCAGATCAATGTTGGCAATCTTGACTGCCTGAGTCTCTAGGTCAGAATAATCTTCTATATAGATACCCGCTCCCGCCACCATCGAAACGATAGCCGTCACATCATCCAGATCCTTTACAGCCGTGCGAATTTTAATTTCAGTCCATTCCATACTGTTACTCCTTATGTTTGGTCTCTATAGACCTACCATTGATTTTTTACTTTCAGCATTCCCTTGTAGAGCAGCTCTATACCATCACTTTTACCATAAAACCGCCTTACCAAAGTCTTTCACTATTTTACCCATTATACATGATTTCACTGCACTCTACAACCTGACATTGCATCACAAATCAAGGAGCTTGCTTACTGCTTCTACCTCATTATCCCCAATTCCTCCAAAACAAAAAAACGGCAGGAAGCCCCACCGTTTTGATCATAGTAAGATTAGAAGATCAGCAGATACCCCAAGGCCAGCAGCAAGGTCTTATCGCTCTTTTCGTTGAGCAAAATCAAAATCAACGCTATGATAATCAACTTGTCGCTGTCGATGCCAAACGCATCCATGATCTGGGTAACAGGGCTGGTAACACTAGAGAGTGTGTTGGTGATTGTTTCGCCGAAGTTGTTTTTAAGCCCTGCTACCGTGTCCATAATTGAGTCGGCGCTGATGCTGCCGCTATTGCTATTGTTTTTGTTACCGGTACCCAGCAGAGAGCTTAGTAAGCCGCCAAGGGTATTGTGGCTACTGCCCGCAGCAACGCCTTGATTGCTTCTTACATTACGATTATTGCCCATCCCCTGCTGCATGTTTTGAGGGCCACCATATCCCTGTATCCCTATGCTTTCGGGTGGGGTATAAATTTCTGGCTGACCGTTATAACCGTCTGCTTCCGACATATCTGTATAGAGTGTGTCAACTACCGGCTCGATCACCTCGTCATTGTCGATATAAGAAGGCGCTATGGGGTTATGATAAATGAGTTCGTTGTTGTATGTATGGGGCTCAATTGGGATCGGTAATTCTGCCTGCTGTGCCATTGGTTGAGCCACCTCTGGGGGTGCTTGGTATACAGGCGCTTGTGTGTGGCCAGCTGTAGATTGAGGTGGTACGACTTGAGGCGGCTGATATATAGGCATTTGTCTGTGGGCTGCGGCATGATGTGGCGCGGCTTGAGGCGTTTGGTATATCGGTGCTTGAGGTAGTGCTGCCTGCGGAACCGCTTGTATCGCTGCCTGCACTGGAGCACTAGCCTGCTGCGTCACAGCTTCATTCCTAGGTTGATTCACCTCTGGCTGCACAGGCATAGATCTCTCCGGCTGCTCATTGGAGAGCTGTTGCAAGGTGCGATTGCTAT
>DAMCAP010000044.1:9518-9958 GCA_032059445.1 Oscillospiraceae bacterium | reverse complement strand
CAGTTGAACAAGATCCCCGCATAGAGGGGCTGCTAATGATCCTCAATACTGTGGGGGGAGATGTAGAAGCAGGATTGGCGATTGCCGAGCTTGTATCGGGTATGAGTAAGCCTACTGTGAGCATTGTGCTTGGCGGCGGGCATTCGATCGGAGTGCCACTGGCATGCAGCGCCACACGCTCCTTTATTGTACCCAGCGCTACCATGACCATCCACCCTGTGCGGATGAATGGCATCGTACTGGGTGTACCCCAGACCCTCTCTTACTTCGAGCGTATGCAAGATCGCATCATCCATTTTGTTACCACCAATTCCAACATGCCTCCCGACCGCTTTAGGAGCCTCATGATGAATACCGAAGAGCTTGTCATGGATGTGGGCACTATGCTTGACGGCAAAGATGCAGTCAAAGAAGGGCTGATCGATAGCCTAGGCGGGCTG
>DAMCAP010000044.1:0-9508 GCA_032059445.1 Oscillospiraceae bacterium | reverse complement strand
GCCTCTATAGCCTAATCGAAGAAAGAAGAAAGCTCTCGATAGACCCACCTCAAGAGACTAAACAAGAAAAAGACAAGCCCCTTATAAAAGAAAAAAAGCACGCACTCAAAGAGAAGATCGATAAGAAACCCAAGACCAGTAAGGCCAAAAAGGTAAAGCCAAGGGAGTAACGCCAATTGGCAGTCTAGCAAGGCAGGGCGATTTCCGCCCTACATATTACATCGAAACCTAGCACACACTACTTGACGATTGAGCAGCTACTTTATGAGCTTACTACTTCTCTGCACTTTAGCTAAAGACAAACTAAATGTAATCAGCATCTTAGAGATTTTTCAGGTCGTATGGGCTTAGCCCAGCGCCTGTTTCTATACAGATTACTGAAATAAGGAGTAAAAAATGGCTACAAAAACTAAGAAGACCACCACAAGCAAACGTAACAGTAAAAAAGCCAAACAGCAGGCACAGACACAAGTGTATGCTGTGATATTATTTTCACTCGGCTTATTTTTTACCATCCTTTCATTGGTCAAGGGCAGCAGCGGCTGGCTCCTGCTCCACAGCACGTTGATGGGAGTCATGGGCTGGAGCGGATTTATCGTTGGCCCCTTGATGCTTTATACTGCGGTAATGGCTACCTTTGACAAACTAAACTTTGACATCACTGCCAGATTATCTATGGTGATCCTTTGGCTGATGATGTTTGCCACCACGGTTACGCTCTTTACCCCCGAAATCGTGTTTGAAGGCTCGACGTTTGAGACCATCAAAACCCTTTATACTAAGGGTGTGGAGCTAAAAGGCGGCGGTGTCATCTCGATCATACTTGCGCTTCCCCTCAATCTCCTTGGCATCCTCGGCAGCCGTATTGTCGCTGTCATCACATTATTTGCCCTTACCATGGTAATCACAGGCACTACCCTCTATAAGCTGATCAACACCGCCGGTAAGCCTGTGCAAAAAATCTCAGAGGGCTATCAGGAGAGCATCGAGCGCATCAGTCAAGCCGTGCGTGAGAATCCCCCTCAGCCTATGCCACGCCCTAAGCTCAACTTTGAGAGCTTTGACGACCATCAGCCTATTGAAGCACCAATCCCTAAGCCCCAGCCCGCTACCTTAAAGGACAAGCTGCTTAAGGCAGCAGGCCTAACTGCTACCGAAGCTCCACCAGTCAGCCAAGCACCTGTAAGCCTTGACCTTGAAGACATCGTCCCTACTGCGGCGCCTAAGCAAAAGAATGAGGAGCCTCAAGATCAGTTTATCGACGATATCATCCAACGGATTGCTACCGAAAACATCGCCCAAATTAAGCTGGAAAAAGAAAAAACAGCTGCTATACATAATCCGTCTGCTCAGCCCGCTGCGCAGCAAGCTCAAGCAAAACCTGAGCCACTCCCCGAAATCACTCAGGAGCCGCCTATCCCCGCAGTCAAGCCTGTGGTGGAGTATAGGCTCCCCCCTATTGATCTGCTACGCCAGCCTACCCACAGTGCCCAGGAGCAGCCGGTGGAGGAGCTAAAGCAAAATGCCCAGCGTCTGGTCGATACCCTGATGAGCTTCGGTGTATCTACAAGAATCATCGACATCAGCAGGGGGCCTGCCGTTACACGCTACGAGCTGCAACCCGCGGCAGGAGTCAAGATCAGCAAGATCACCAATCTTGCAGATGACATTGCTCTAAATTTAGCTGCAGCAGGGGTGCGTATTGAAGCCCCCATCCCCAATAAGCCCGCTGTAGGCATCGAGATCCCCAATAAGACCATCTCCCCCGTCACGCTGCGTGAGGTTGTAGACTCCAAGGAGTTTGCTGCTAGCAAGAGCAAGGTCAGCGTGGCGCTGGGTAAGGATATTGCGGGCAACATCACCGTTGCCAACATTGCCAAGATGCCCCATATGCTGATTGCAGGCTCCACAGGCTCGGGTAAATCGGTCTGCATCAACTCGCTGATCATGAGTATCCTTTATAAGGCAACCCCCAATCAGGTCAAGCTACTTATGATCGACCCCAAGGTGGTAGAGCTTGGCATCTACAATGGGCTGCCCCACCTACTGGTACCTGTGGTCACCGACCCCAAAAAAGCCGCAGGCGCACTCTGCTGGGCTGTCAACGAAATGCTTACACGATACAAGCTATTTGCCTCCCACAATGTCCGTGACATCAGCGGCTACAATCGTGTGTGTGAAGACAACCCTGAGCTGATTGCGATGCCCCATATCGTAATCATTATCGACGAGCTTTCTGACTTGATGATGGCTGCACCCAACGAAGTGGAGGATTATATCTGCCGCTTGGCACAGATGGCAAGAGCTGCAGGCATGCACTTAGTAATTGCCACCCAGCGCCCTTCGGTCGACGTCATCACAGGTATCATAAAAGCCAACATCCCCTCCCGTATCGCCTTCGCAGTATCCTCTCAGATCGACTCTCGTACCATCCTTGATATGGGCGGCGCTGAGAAGCTGCTAGGTGCAGGCGACATGCTCTATTACCCCGTAGGTGCTGCCAAGCCTCTGCGTGTGCAGGGCTGCTACGTCAGCGATCAGGAGATCGAGAGTGTGGTGGAGTTTATCAAGAGCTGTGGCGAAAGCCAGTATGATGAAACCATCATGGAAGAGATCGAAAAGCAAGCAGTGGTCGAAAAATCCAAGGATAATTCAGGCGGCGGCCTCCCCGAAAATGAAGACGAAATGATGCCTGATGCCATCGCTTGCGTGGTAGAAGCAGGAATGGCGTCAACCTCGCTATTGCAGCGCAAGCTCAAGCTAGGCTACGCACGTGCCGCTAGAATCATCGACGAGCTAGAGTCTAAGGGCATCGTCGGTCCCTTCGAGGGCTCAAAGCCTCGGCAGGTGCTGCTCAGCAAGGAACGTTGGATGGAAATGAAGCTAATGAACGACCGCTAATACCCTCACAAATCAGCGACATCCACCTCGAGCTTTAGCAGCCCTAATAACAAGTAGCACCACAAATACCGCGAGATTCACCACACCCGTTATCAAAGGCGCACCGGGAAGACCCCTGTGCGCCTGCATATCTTATATAATCAGAATGGAGCACACCATGCAAGACTTTTTACCCATCACTTTGTCCGAAGCCGCTGCACGGGGCTGGGACGAAGTAGATTTCGTATGTGTCACAGGTGACGCATATGTAGACCACCCCAGCTTTGGTATCGCCATTATCTCTCGCCTGATCGAAAGCATGGGCTTTCGTGTAGCGGTGCTGGCACAACCCAATATTACCAGCGCCAAGAGCTTCAAGGCTTTTGGTAAGCCTCGCTTAGGCTTTATGATCACCGGTGGCAATATCGACTCAATGGTATCAAACTATACTGCCGCCAAAAAACGACGCAGCGATGATGCCTATTCGGCAGGCAACAAGGCAGGCAAACGACCTGACCGTGCTGTCACCGTATATGCTCGACTGGCCAAACAAGCATACCCTGATACTCCCGTAATCATCGGGGGTATCGAGGCCTCTCTGCGCCGCTTTGCCCACTATGACTACTGGGAGGATACCGTCCACCCCTCAGTGCTGATCTCCTCTGGAGCTGATCTGCTGACCTATGGCATGGGCGAGCGGCAGACCCGCGAGATTGTCACACGCCTATCTGCGGGGGAGTGTGTCTCTTCCCTCTATGATATCAAAAGCACCTGCTGCATCGTCACCCCTGAGCAGATCCCCCAAGGCACTGTTAGCTGCCCCTCCTTTGAAAAGGTCAAGGAAGATAAGGCAGCCTATGTGCGGGCGGTCAAGCAGCAGCTCGATAATCAGGATCATATCTACGGCAAGCCCCTGCTGCAAAAGCACGGCGACAAGCTGATGCTGCAAAATGCCCCCATGCCCCCTCTCACGACTGAGGAGTTGGATCGGGTATTTGATCTGCCTTTTATGCGGCTTTATCATCCCTCCTACGAATCAGAAGGAGGCGTCAAGGCCATCGAAGAAGTGGAGTTCTCCATCATGCACAACCGTGGATGCTTTGGGCACTGCAACTTCTGCGCTATAGCCACCCATCAGGGTAGGCAGGTGGTTTCTCGTAGCATTGATTCTGTAGTATCAGAGGCCGAGAGCTTCGTCCAAAATCCTCGATTCAAGGGCTACATCCACGATGTAGGCGGCCCTACCGCCAACTTCCGTAAGCCCTCCTGCGACAAACAGCTCACTCATGGTATGTGCAAGGATCGTAAATGCCTTGGCACCAACCCCTGCCCTGCCCTCAAGGTAGATCACAGCGAATACATGGAGCTGCTGCGAAAAATCCGCAGTATCAAGGGGATCAAAAAGGTCTTTGTCCGCTCGGGCTTGCGCTTTGATTACATGCTGCTGGATAAAGATGATAGCTTCATGAGAGAGATCATCGAGCACCACGTCAGCGGTCAGCTCAAGGTAGCGCCTGAGCATTGCAGCCAACCTGTGCTCGAAAAAATGGGGAAGCCATCTGTGCATGTATACGAGAAATTCACTAAGAAATTCTATAAAATAACCAAGGAACTAGGCAAGGAGCAGTACCTTGTGCCTTACTTGATGTCCTCTCATCCAGGCAGCACCATTAAGGACGCATTAGAGCTCTCCCTCTTCCTTAAGAGAAATCGAATGCGCCCCGAGCAGGTGCAAGACTTCTACCCGACTCCCGGCAGCATCTCCACCTGTATGTTTTACACAGGTATCGACCCGCTGACAGGTAAAGAGGTCTATGTACCCCGAAGCGAGGAAGAGAAGCGCATCCAAAGAGCGATGCTACAATACTTCAAACCCGAAAACCGTAAGATCGTCACCGAGTCCCTCCTAAAGCTGGGGCGTGCAGATTTGATCGGCTCAGGGCCTGATTGCTTGGTACCTGCCGATCGTCGGTACATGCCTGTAGCGGCTCCTGCTAAGCCACAGCAGAGCAAGAGAGGTGCCAAGCCAGTGTTAAGTCGTGCACTGCAAAACAGTAAAAAATCCGCACAAGAAGCGCAAAAAAATAGAAATGCCCCCAAGAAACGCAGCCCAAGATAAACCCGACTGAAAGGATTATACCATGGCAAAAACCTCTAAGAAAAAGCAACAGCAAAATATGCAAAAAGTATTTAAATATATCGTTACTACAATTTGTATAATTGTATATCTGATCCTCTTTGCCCCCGACGTCCTCGATGCTTTTACGGAGATCCTATATGGAGAGGGGTATGCCCCTACATCGGTACAGACTGAGGGCAGCCTAAGCCTCCATGTCATCGATGTGGGGCAGGGCGACAGCACCCTGATCATAGGCCCTCAAAAGACCGTACTGATCGACGGCGGCGAAAATGATCAGGGCGACAAAGTCACCCAATACATCAAAGACCTCGGGATCACCACCCTTGATCTGGTCGTAGCCACCCACTCTCACAGTGACCATATGGGTGGGCTTGATGTGGTGATTAATAACTTTACTGTCAACAAGATCGCCATGCCCGATATCCCCAAGGAGCTTACCCCCACCACCAAGACCTTTACCGATTTCTTAACTGCAGCCAAGGATTCGGGAGCAAATACACTGCTGATCACTGAGCCCTTTGAAATGGATCTGGGAGGCGGCGGGAGCATCGTGGTTTTCCCTCCCTCCATCACCCCTAGCAATATCAACGACACCTCCCTCTACACCCGCATGTCCTTTGGAGAAGCCGACTTTTTGGGCTCAGGGGATGCTGAGAAGGCAAGTGAGCTTTCGGTGATTGACAGCCCCTATTTAGAGGGTGTTGAGGTGCTTAGTGCAGGGCATCATGGCAGCAATACCTCCTCCTCACAGGAATTTCTCGATCGGGTGAAACCCCTCAATACCTACATCTCTCTGGCGGCGGGTAACAGCTATGGGCATCCCCACAAAGAGCCTCTAAGCCGTCTTAAGAAGCTAGGCTCCACCATCAATCGCACCGATCTGGAAGGTAGCATCGTCTACACAACCGACGGCAAGAGCATTCAGGTCAAATCCTCCAAATCTGACTTCACCATATCGGTAAAGGAGCAGCCATGACAGACTACCCCACCACACTAATAGTCGACCGCATAGAGGCGGATTACGCCATTTGCGAGGCCCCCGATAAGAGCCTACTTACCTTGCCTTTAGGTGACCTACCCGAGGGGATCGCCGAGGGGGATGTGCTCCGGCTAATAGAAGCACGCTACCAAATAGACACTGACGAAACCGCGAAGCGCAGAGAGCAAAACTACGATCTCTTTCGCTCGATCTTTCATAAACCTTAAGACAATACATCTAAGGAGGCGGACATATGGTGCATCTGGTATACTGCGATGACAAAGAAAAAGAGCTCGCCAAAATCCTTGGCGGCAGCAAAACCATGGTAATACGAGGCGCAGCAGGCAGGAAAATCCCCCACAGCAGGGTGTTTGCAGGCGAAATCCTCTACTTCATGGAAAAAGGCAGCGCAAAAATCACTGCCACAGCCACTGTCAAAGAAGTGCAAAACTATGTCAAGCTTGGTGACGAAGAAATAGCACAAATTTTGCAGCAAAATCAGCCTAAACTCCTACTCTCCCCTAAGCAGCTTGAGCGCTGGCACAAAAAATGCCTCTGCTTGGTGGAGTTCGATCAGGCAAGCCCCATCGAGCCTCTGAGTTTTGCCCATCAAGGCAATATGGATGACTGGCTGATCCTTGAAAACATCGAGGACGTGTTGGTAGGCAGTAGCATCCCCTATAATTATGAGAAGTCACGGTTTTAATCCCTGATAAATCTGAGCATAAAGAACAACAAAAATAACCCCGAATGCAGTGCCATAGCACCTTGCAGTCGGGGTTTTGTTTTGTTTGATCTCTATTTGTTGCACGAGTTTACCTTTACCACTGCAATGATCTCCCCAGATCATACAGGGTCTACTACGATGTTACGTAAGTTGATAATAAGTACAACGTATTCGCATTGTGGTAAAGGAGAAATGTACAAATGCTTACACTATTCCGCCTTTAGCGCAGTGATCATAGCACTGATTACACCCTCTACGATGCCCCGTTGATTATCAAAATAAGTGCTCGCATATTTCGCATTATGATAAAATGTGCAATTGGATTCCGCTATAGATAGTCCCCAGATCATTCCGCCTTTAGCGCAGTGATCATTGCACTGATTACCTCAACACAGTACATCCTCTACGATGCCCCGTTGATTATCAAAATAAGTGCTCGCATATTTCGCATTACGATAAAGGCGAAAGCACTTCTCTATTGACAATCCGCAGACCGTTCTACCTTTAGCGCAGTGATCATTGCACTGATTACCTCAACACAATCCCCTACGATGCCATGGGAAGCAGCGCCAAAGATAGGCGCATCAGGGTCAGTATTAATCGCAATCACCGTTTCTGCCCCTGTGATGCCCGCCAGATGCTGGATCGCACCCGACACCCCGCAAGAAATCAAGAGCTTAGGTGCTACCACAAAGCCTGTCTGACCGATCTGGGATTTTGACTGTGCCCAGCCCATATCTACCAAGCTGCGGGTTACCCCCACTTCACCGCCCAAAAGGGCTGCTAGCTCCGTAACCAGCCGCATATTTTTCTGGGAGCCAATGCCTCGACCTGCACAGACGATGACCTTTGCATCAGCGATACTCCCCGAAGCGGCACTGCGTATGATCTCCATCACCTCACAGCGGCTTTCCTCCTCAGGGCAAGCTAGGCGAATGATCTCCCCTGCCCTGCTGTGGTCAGGCTCTAGCATCGGCATTACTCCCGGGCGTACCGTCGCCATCTGTGGGCGGTGTGCGGGGCAAACGATAGTTGCCATCAGATTGCCACCAAAGGCTGGTCTAGTCTGCTCCAGCAGCCCTGTATCAGGGTTGATGCTTAGGATGGTGCAGTCGGCAGTCAGCCCTGTCTGTACCCTTGCGGCTACGCGTGGTGCCAGCGAGCGACCGAAGCCGGTAGCCCCAAAGAGCAGGATCTCGGGCTTATAGTTCTCTAGGGCATCGGCGATAATCTTGGTATACAGCTCGTCGGTTGGTACTTTTAGCCTCGGGTGATCACAGAGCAGCACCTGATCTGCACCATAGGCGATCAGCTTCTCTGCTTCACTCTCAATGCCCTCACCCAGCAAGACTGCCGTTAGTGTGCAGCCTCGTTGGGCGCATAATTCCCTTGCCTTGCCCAGCAGCTCCAGCGCTACATCCAACACTTTGCCATCCTGCTGCTCAGCAAAGATCCATATACCACTGTAATCTGCTAAGCTCTTGTGGGAGACCTCCTCCTTTTGGATGGAAAGTGCCCCGAAGCGGCAGCTCTCTATACACAGTCCACACAGGATACAGCTATCGTTTACCTCTGCTTTTCTCTCCTGCATGCTCAGTGCTCCCGCTGGGCAGGTCTTTACACACAAGCCGCAGCCTACACACTTTCGTTTGTTAATATTTAGTCCGCTCATCCGATCAGCTCCTTTACCAGTCGGCAGGCTGCTAGTGCCTGCTCTGTGCTGCTGCCCGTCAGCAGGGTGGTTTTTCGTGTATTCTGAGGGGTGTAGGTTTTAACCACCTGTGTGGGGGAGCCGTTTAGCCCAATTCTTCTGGTATCTGCCCCCAGCTCCTTCGCTCCCAGCATC
Organism: Oscillospiraceae bacterium; assembly: GCA_032059445.1. Taxonomy (GTDB): domain Bacteria; phylum Bacillota; class Clostridia; order Oscillospirales; family Ruminococcaceae; genus DAMCAP01. The sequence goes on along the minus strand of DAMCAP010000044.1, from coordinate 936 downwards.
TCAAAGGGCGCCGTCAAGCTCTCTCGCACACCTGCGATGGAGGGCAGTCTCGGCATATTGATATCCTTAACCACTGTCAGCAGGGCTGGTAAGCGTACCTTCATACGCAGCACCCCATAATCGGTGATTTTTTTACAGTAAAGGTAACCGTCCTCGATTGTTTGGATTTCACATACATCGGTCACATGGGGGATGCCAAGATTTTCAGCCAGCTCGGGGCCGATCTGGGCTGTATCGCCGTCCACCGCCATCTTACCGCAGAGGATCAAATCAAACTCCCCCTGCTGCTTGATGCCGAGGGCAAGGGTGTAGGCAGTCGCCAGAGTGTCTGCCCCCGCAAAGGCACGGTCACTTAGCAGCAACGAGCGGTCTACGCCCCTTGCCATCACATCTCGCAGCAGTCGCTCGGTGGCGGGTATACCCATGCTGACCGCCGTCACGCTGCCTGTATATTGCTCTTTGAGTTGGACAGCCTGCTCCACCGCATAGGTGTCAAAGGGGTTGACCACCGACTGTCGCCCATCTCGTAGGATGGTGTTTGTCACAGGATCAAGTCGCACTTCATTGGTGGAGGGTACCTGCTTAATACACACAACAATTTTCATGGTCTTACACCTCCTCCATCATGTTGCCTATGCCCAGCAAGCCCTTAGGGTCAAGGAAAGCTTTGAGCGCACGCATCTGCTTAATATGCTCGGCACCATACATGATGGTCAACAGATTTGCCTTGATCTTACCTACGCCGTGCTCTGCCGACACTGCTCCGCCCATGGCACAGATTTCCTTTGCCCAGCGCTGATAGAGCGCCTTGCCTGTGGCATACTCCTCGGCGCTCCGAGGCAAGATGTTGACATGGAGATGGTTGTCGCCAATATGCCCCCATACCGCCGATTCAAGGCCATTGGCCTCAAGCTCCCTACGGTAAAACGCCATCAC
>DAMCAP010000043.1:9592-10253 GCA_032059445.1 Oscillospiraceae bacterium | reverse complement strand
CGCAACAAAACACACGCCTTGCTATCACTCGTATCAAACCCCAATAAAATATCAGTAACCGCAGGGGATGTACAATGCGCCGTTGGAAGGTGCCACTTCTGTAATTCTTTATAAATGTATCCAGTACAAATAACTTGAGCAGAATGATCGTAGGAAGTTATGTTAAGTGTTACGCTGACCATAGCACCAGCATCAGAAAGTCCTATTGGAAGCTTGATCTTCAAATATCCAACATTATCAACACCGTTGTTAGGTAGCATCTTGCTGGCAACATTTTGATACACTGCATTTGTGGCAGTACGATGCATTAGGCCGTGTGTTTTATTCAGATAAAACGCTACTTTTCTTGTGACAGATCCGGACGGAATAGATGAAATCACATCTGTAAGGGTTAATGTTACCGCACAATTTGCTCGGATCATACCGCTGTGTAAATAATCATTGGGCGATGAATTTTCTCTAATCCACCACTCTATACCACCAATTGATATACGATTATGTTCACTAAACTTGAAATCTATAGGAGAAATAAAAGATACCTCACAACCGTTTGTAAATGTAAAGTTGGGTACTGTTAGGTTGAAGCAAGTATTTCCATCGCTCATTACCACAGCCGTAGCCGCCCACGCATTGCTACCACCAAGCACCTTGGTTTTCTCGG
>DAMCAP010000043.1:336-9555 GCA_032059445.1 Oscillospiraceae bacterium | reverse complement strand
ATCAATCTTGTCCATGTTACCGTTGATTGTTTCGATATCGCCCGCATCATCATAAGTTGGCTTAACCAAGTTGAGATTTGGTGTATGTGCTAACAAATAAATCACACTCCTTTTTTAATTTCTCCCCAAGTCTTTTGCTTAAGCACGCCCCAATTGTTTGCAAGAATTTCTCCCCAAGTGGCGTAAGCGTAAGATATGGTTACTATGAGGTTTGCGGGAATCGTATTGTACATCGTCACATATAAGGGATTAAGATCTGCCACCCTGCTTTCACCTCTGTAGGTTACACGCAATACAAACTCTTGCTGTATGATGTCGACCTCTACGCCCATGTAGGCCTCTATGATGCCTTTGAGCGTGTTCAGATTGATAGGTGGCTTGGTCATCAGCTTAGCCTTTAATGCTTCCCTGCGGGCTTGCAGGGTGCTGCCGAGAGGCGTTGTTACGCCTAATATCTTTTCCCATCGAGCAACCCAAGCTTCATTTGCAAGCACTACAGACTTTCCGTTGGCTGCTTGTTTAATCCGATCGGAGAGGGCATCAATTTGCGGATCAATCACCGTGGCAAGTGCAGCAATTTCATCAATCCCTTGGAGAGGGGTTATGACCTGTGAGCGATAATCAGACTGATACTCATAAAACATTACGCCACCTCCGTAACTACTACTGTACCGACAACTGGCACCTGATAATTATCAAAGGTCTTATTGAGCGAGATGTTCTCTACCTGACCGTTCATCGTCACGCTACCAACATCCACAATGCTTTCGTGGGCATTTAAGATGTTGGCCACAAGCTTGGCATAAAACACTGTAGGCTCATTAAACCCGACCGTTTCTATGTAATCCACGATGACTTGCTCGACGATCGGCTTTACGATTGCAAAGCTACCGCCTATTTTGATTTTTATCTGCGCTGCTACATTGATAGGTAGATCCACGGATGTAGAAACGGTAACTGTATGCCCGATCGGAGCGATACCGTTACCGTTTGTACCCATTAGATTTTGCACCTGATTGATAAGCTCGGGGGATGCTTTGTTTCCAAGATCATCGCCTATAATTATCCCCACTTGACCAGCACCCATCACGGAGGCATTAAAAACATGAACAGCCCCCACGCCTTGAATGGACATTGTTTTTTGCTCATAGTCTGCGATATTGCCTCCAAAAGGTGCCTGCCTGACGTAGTTATAGAACCGCTCTCTGAGCTGCTCATCACTTTCGGCGTCTCTGGCCGGGATTAACGGCTCAGCGATAAGCTGGGCATAACCCAGACCATTGATATTATCCACCGGGATGATATCACCTTCAAAAGCGTTTCCCTGCGTACCCACTTGCTGGCACACCGCCTTGTATTGCCCTATTGCAATGCGCTCTGTTAGTCGAAAGGTTAGTCCACCCACACCAAACCTCGTAAATAGCGGCACATCAACAGGGGCTCCGCCTTCTCCGTAGGTATTGATCTGGCGCAGGGAATATGTAGCCTGCTCTCGATCTACCCCAAAGTCACTGACAACTCTATCTAGCCACTCCCCGGCAGCAGTATCTGCAAATAGCAGATCAAACAGATACCCGAGCATATAGTTCTGCATCGCCAAAGAGTAGGCCACCGGGGACAAAGTATTAAAGAGGATACTCCCCTCTCGCTTATCAAATCCGGCAGGTACTTGTGAGAGCATATCTTTTAGGATCGTACTTTGCTGCCAATTCTCAGCCAAGGTTAACACTCCTCTCTAAAGGGAACTCCCCAAACTCTGATATAACTGTGAGCGTGATATAAGCGTTCTCTCTATCATATCTAAGGTCGAAGTCCCGAACTTCCAATATGCGGTCGTCCTGAAGCAGTGCTTCGGTGATCCTGCGCTCAATGTCACCGGATACATAATTTCGGCTCTTTCCGATAAGGTCCCGCATTTCAGTGCCATAGTCGTGTGACAAAATAGAGTACTCATACCGCTCTGTATTTATGGTCAGCCACGCAGCCTGTTGCACCGCTTCTAAGCCGTCAATTTGCTTAGCAAACTTGTTGCCCATAATCCCATATGTTTTGGATGGCGGCACATCTTTGGGATTTAGGTTGCTATAGGTTTTTAATACGCTGATACAATCACACCCTCCCTATGATGCTGTATTTCTGTGCTCCGTGCTTTTGTATTACAACCACCCTATCTCCCGCTTTTAAACCCGCTTGCAGGGTGATGGGTAACTTACTAATCGTGATACTTTCTATCTCAGGACTAGCCTGAAGTATGGGTTGACCGTCAGTATTAAGATCATCCTTGGTAATCTGAAAGGAGACAGTTGTTTGCACCGCCTGCAAATGGCCGGGGATGTCCAGCATATCCGTTCCGATAACAATGGGTTTGCCATCAATCTTCAGACCCGAGCCGGTGTATGTTCCGTAAAGGAGATCGGCAGGCTTTTCATTCTCCAGATAGTCCCGCACGATCGCTTTAATGATTTTCAATAGCTCACCGTTATAGTCCATCGTACCACCTACCAAACATCAGATTCACCGCCATAGTGTGCTTATCTTTGCCAAAATCGTGTGTAACACTGTCGACCACCGCCCACATGTTCAGATCTGCCTCGGCAATTTCGATCTTAATACCACTGCCCGGCATTACTCGTACATCACCGACACAATCTATTTTGAGCGACTCGGTTTCCCTGTTCTTGATAGACAGGATCATGTTTGCTCTCTCAGCGATCTGGACGTCGCTTAAATTGGCGGTGATCTTTTCATACAACACCAGCTTACCCCACTTGGAGATACTGTTATTATCCTGGGCAACGTAGAAATCACGCACTCCCTTTTGCTTATCATCCTTTGCGAGCCTCACATAGTTGTAGGTATCCTCATCTAAGCTTTTACTATACTCGAAATCAACCGCCAGACTTTCATCACCCACCACGAGGGGCAGACGCAGGTCAAAGGTATCTGTTAGATCCAGAGCGCCGAAATTATCCCGCAGAGTATACATATACCCATTCCCCACAAGATTATCTTGTATTGATTGGTACAGTATATCAAGGTAAGTCACATTGTCAAAGTTGTACTTACCGAGCTTATATTCGGTCTGATCAAGGCTGCCCAGGCGCATCCTCTCGCCAATGGCATAAGCAACGTCATTGACAAAGCTATCTAAGGTCTGTATTTGCCGCATCAAGCTACCTTTAGCTTTAGCAAGGTAGATTAGCTGATCATAGGCAATACATTTATAGGTCTTTTTGTCTTGCTTACTGATAAACAAAAAACCATAAAAAACATCTGCATCGCCATATCGAAATATTACAGTAGAGCCGTTGGGGAACATCTCTGCCATCCTGGAGGGGTACTCAAAACTCAGCATGCCGGCACCGTTGTTCCAGTTGGCTTGATATTTGATATTGATGGCGATGTCGGACAGATCGGTTTGGTTTATGAGTAAAATCTTAATCGCCCCCTACTGAGTATTGAAAAAAATGTTAAATTATTGTAAGGTAAATGTATAATGAAAGGAGTGATATTATGGAAAAGACTATTGCAAATACCACTTGCGAAAAATGTGGGGCATCTATGCCTTTATCAGAAGCAGAGGAATGGCGCTGGTGTCAAAATTGTAGGGCCCAAGATGCTACTGTAAAAGAAAGCACCATAACACCAGATGATCTGAAATCATCGGCCACGCATAAGAATATGTATGCTACCCTACTAAAGGTGCTTGGGGTATTAACAATCATTGTTGGTTTCGCTCTCGGTTTATATTTAGGCAATCTCCTAGCGGACTATCGTGTCCTATTTATGCTTACCTTTGCGAGCGCAATAAGCGGTTGTCTGCTCTTAGGGTTAGGTGAAATAATCAGAATCTTAAGCAAAGCTCTCTTCAGTATTGAAAACCACTAATTATTTCTTTAGTGATTTGAGCCTTGCCTCTTCCTCCTGTTCCCATTTATCTCTGGATTCACTCATAACTTTATTTGATAGCTTAACCCATAAAAATTCTCCTTTATTAACGGGTTCTATCTTTAAATCCTTACCTGACAAAGCTTCTGATAGAAACTTTGTAGATTGTGGTGTTTCCTCTTTTACTGCAACCGACTTACCATCTGGAATCATCACAGGGTTCGTATACCTCTGCATTGTCTCAGGTTCATAGAAGCTTAAGGGCTCTCCACCTGGATTGGGTCCTGCTTTATTCCCTCCGTTGTACCACATCTGCAAACCATAGGGTGTAGTGTTGCCGCCAAAAACGACCGTCTTCGGAGGCTCAGGGATTTTACCTGGTCTTTCGATGTATGGCACGTCCTCCGTGCGTATTCCGACGCTGACATACTCCATCACCTTTATGGTAACTTCATAAGCTCCGGGGTACTCCTCCGCTTTTGAATAGCTTTCTAGCAAGACTCGCTCGGATAACCTCCTGTTTGGAGATGTTATCAATAAACGGGCGGGTTTTTTGCTTGCAATCATACGGTCAAGCCCCTTGAAGATTCCACCAGCACTCTGCCAATCAGGCCTGCCCTTGTATTCTTCCTTGTCGGTCAAGTTGCAGGTAATCACCCATTTTCTTAGCTTCTCGGAGGCAGGGATGGAGAAGTCCCCCTGCCCGATTCCGTTATAAACCGCAACCTCTCTTTCGGCGCTCTCCTCTACCCCAGATACACCATAGAGGTACATTTGATCCAAATATACGTGATACATTACGCTAACCCCTTTGCAGTAGATTGGACAGCTTGTGACAATCCGCTGACCAGAGCTTCCCTAACCTCATCGATGTCCGCAGTCTTTTCAATGGTCTGCCCATAGATGTTGACCTGCGGCGCCAAGGTGGCTGTGGAGAACTTGGCAAAGAACTTCGCCCCTGCAATATCCATCAAATACTTGAGATTTTCTTTCTCGATGTCTACCTCGCCCGTTACCTTTACTGGGTCGGTGTTGGTGATTTCTACAGGGAGCTTAGTGCCTTTCAAGGCAGTGCCTGCTGCATTTTTCATTCCCTCCAACCCTGTTGCAGAATTGGCGATAGATGAATCAATATCTTTCATTGAAGCAGAAACAAGCGCTGCTGCTCCTGCAACTCCCGCAACGATCGCACCTACCTTGATCCAGTTTCCTGTAACGGCACTCAGTGAAACGCCCATCAATAGGGTAACTGTGTTGGCAACTGCCATCGCAGCGTTATAGGCAATAATGGCCATCACTACCCCACCAATCACAGGAATCAACCAGTTTGCATTGTCGGCCACAAAGGCAATTCCATTGCCGATAAGCTCCATTCCATTGACCATTAGATTGATAAAAGGCTGGTATTTTCCGGCCTCCATATTGTCATTTAGGCGCAGGGCGACCTCTGCCAGCTTTTCCATCACTGGGGCCGCCTGCTCGCCGATGGCGGTCTTTAGATTGGAAGTAAAGATGTTGGTTTGAGTAAGCAAGCCCGTGAAGTTCTTGTCTACAACTGCCTGGGTAGCACCAAATTTATTAAGCGCTGCATCGATTTGCGCCAGCTTACTGGTGGTATCCCCTGCCCTTAGGTCTTCACCACTCAAGCCTGTAATGCCGTAGCGATTACGAAGGGATATAACATCACCGGCAAGAGCTTCTTTCAGCGCAAATACTGCACCCTCTGCGCCCTGTGTCGGGTCCTTGGCATAGAGCCGCTCAGTCATTTTGATGAGCTGCTCGACCTGTGCCATATCTCTGGTAACGGTCAAAAATGATGTTACGCCCTTCGCAATGTCTTCACGCCCTAAAGCAGATATTTTCGCGTAAGCGCCAACGTATTGGTACAGCTTAGTGCCAGCCTGCTCACTATTGAGCAGTGCTTGAAAGGTGGTCTCCTGTACCTTTTGTAGCGCAGAGAGATTGATCGCACCAAACATCCCATCAAAAGCTTTTTTTGCAAGGTAAGTTACCGAAACCAAGCCTGCAATTCGTCCAGCTAAAGAGTCGATGCCGCCCGCAGCGCTACCCGCATGATTTTTCAAGGTGCCCATGCGCTTATTAAACACTTCGGTCGCACGATCAATAGACGCCTGCTTTCTTTCGAAGCTGTCTTGCGACTTCATAATCCTTGTAATGGCTGTACTGTATCGGTCGGTAATCGAGAAGACAGCAGCTAAGTTTTGGGACATCTTTTCACCTCTCTTTCTCGCTATGGGGTTTGATTCTTCAGGCTTTCGGCTGCTATCATATCGCTGGCAACAACAAAAGCTCGATCAAACACCGGTAGAGCCATAAAATCACGGGGCAGTATGTTATGGTTTTGCAGGGCAAGGTGCGCTGCTCGAAAGAAGCCATCCTCGCCCTGCTTGATTAGTTTTTTATTTCTTGCACCTTATCCCCAAAATCTGCGGTTACGTTGGCATAGTCGTTATAGACCCCGATCAGTGCCGACAGCTCAGATCCGTTTACAATACACTTTAGCGCATCCACCGCATCAAAGATCCTGCGGCCCTCTCGCTCGGAGAGTGCTTCCAGCAGCCCTTTGCTGTGCAGATCGGGTACAACAAGGCTCTCGGCAATATACCTGGTGAGGATATCCACACCATTTTCGCTGCCTGTCACCTGCTTACTGATCTCCAAATCCTCGGCCGCAGATAACAGCCGCATCTCAAACTCCTCCTCAAAAGCAGGGAGCTTAAACTTCAGATTAGGTTTTCTCTTGGGGTTTAAAAAGCTACTTAAACTTTTCATAGGCTACTCCTTAAATTTCGATATGATATCGAAGTCATTGAAGGTAAAAGGGGTGTCTGCTACTATGGCGGCATCGCTGGTATCGTCCAGAGCTCCAAAGCTGATTGTATCAAGGATGCACCCTGTCAGGATGACTTCACAGCGCCCCGTTGCTTTCTTCTCGGCATAGTACTGGATGGTGATGTCAGGGTAGTCACCGCCGTTCTTATACTCCTTTATCGCTTCGATCAGCGCTGTGGTGGTGTGGCAGTAAGACATATCACCCATTCCCCTACCGCCCCGGACTGCATTTTGCTCTATTCGCTCGCCGAGGAAGCGGCGAGTATCCTTAATGGCTTCAAACCTGGCACCGATCTTGGTGATTTTAAAGGCAGGTAGCACCCTGCCATTTATGGTGATATAGCCTTTCCCATCATGCCCACTGGGGATGTCTTGTAATCTGATTTTTTCCATACGACTCCCTCCTTACAGTGCTGTAACGGTAACATAGATCTTATCCACGGTATCTGCTACTCGTACGCCTACGGTAACAACCACGCTGTCGCGTTCTGTTCCCTCTGAAACAGTGATATCGTCTGCCGTGAAGCCCTCGATATAGCCCCGATCTAAGTACCGGCTGACGGTCATGTCGTAGATCATGCCCTTAATCTGATTGCGCCCATTGATGCTGTTTCTGATCTTGCCGATTGCTTTGGTGTTAAGCAGGGTTTGCAAATCCGAATCATATTGATCAAGGGTACGCATCACAAGCCCCTTTCCGAAATCCCTCGGAGCCTTATCTGTGTAGGAGGTCAGGGAGTTGATGTCGTAAAGGACCTTTACGCCTCCATACATATACACAAACAAGATCTCTCCAGCCTGTGTTTTAACCTCCTGCTGTAGCTTGGTCAGGCGTGGGCTGACATCCACCGCCCCTACAACATCAAAATAGGTTGCGGATCCTATAACCCCCTGCTTTGCAAGAATGGCGCCCATTGTTGCACAAGCTTCGGGGGCACTCAAAGCGTAGTCTGGATAAACCAAGCCCACTGTACTGTTATAGATCGCCGGATCATCAGTAGCTACGCCGCTCATCACGCACTGTACATTCCTGCCGTTGCTGCGTTCTTCCTGCACAAAGCTTTTAAGCTGTGCTTGCGCTGTGTTATCGGTGCCGGTATAGACGAGGATGTTATAGTCATTCTTAGAGATCTCAGAGGTAAATCCCGATAGATCGGCATCGGTGCCATTGCCACCGCCTGTAAGCTTCAGGGTCTTTGCTGTCAGCACTCCTTCGCCAGCAATAACGACAAAGTCATTTGACCGAAAGTCTGCGGCGGCAGCCACAATCTGCGAGTCCATCTCCTGGGTGCCTAGATATGTTTTGATAAGCCATTTATCATCGGCAGAGGTAACTGCGACTGTAATGTCATTTCCTCTCTCCCCGCCATATCTAGCCGTTGCTGTGATTCCTTCGGCCAGCAATCCCGTAGCCTTGATGCCGGTATTTAAACGGTACAAATACAGCTCATTGGCATACTTCATCACCTCGGTTACAAGCTTAATTGCGGGGTCATATAGCCTATACCCCAATGTGGTGAGGGTATCGGCGCCTTGGCGTATCCTTGTAAGGGTATCTCCCCAGCTAAGAGCAAGCGGCATAGCAACGACGCCTACAGCGCCATAAGCCGCTTCTCGTTCACCTGCGACGACCTCAACACTGGTGCCGGGGATAATTCTATCAATCATGGTATCAACTCCTTATCTGCATTTATAATAATCGGATCGGTGGGTATATCAGCCTCGCTAATGCGTACAATTCCCGTAACATGGGCAATCCCGTCAGTAATGTCGCTGCTTTTGCTGTAGCATGTGAACTCCCCAATCTTGCTAGGGAGGAGGTGCAAACTCTGCTGGATGGTAAATACGGCGTTTGCCAGCTCAGCACTTGACCGTGGTTTGGTGGGTATGTAGGTGATTTCAATACCAAACTCATACTCGGAGGTATCTGCAAGCCTTTGCTGGTGGTTTATGCTGTAATAGTCTACAAACACAGCAGGGAGATCTACGCCCTGCTGCTGTGCCCCCACATAGGTTGTAGCTAAAGGGTAAAGGGCGGCGGTATAGCTTGCAAGAGCCAGCAAAAGGTGATCGGGAATTTGCAGGCTGTCAGCATCTATCTTATCTTTCATATACCGGTCAATGGTGATGTTATGTGCAAGTACCAAGCTACCAACCCCCTTTACGCTTTACTCTTGCAATCTCTTCCTGGAATATGCCCTCCATCTGCCTGCGCGCCTCGTCTGTTCCTTGCTCCAGCATCCTTTTGCCCTTTACATATCCGACTGACTTGCCATCACGAGTAACGGTTCTATGTCCATTGTTGACATACATGCCGTACTCCACATTGTTGAAATACCCCGATACATATGCACTGCCGGCTTTATAGACAGGCTTTTTAAGCCAGCCTCTTCTAAGCGTGCCGCCCTGCCTACCATCTTTGTACTGACCTACCGGTGTGTTCTTCTTAGTGATGTTTAGACCTACGTCCGCTGCCCG
>DAMCAP010000043.1:0-277 GCA_032059445.1 Oscillospiraceae bacterium | reverse complement strand
ACTGACATCCAAGTCTGCCCCCAGCATCTCCAGTTGCTTTCTGAAGTGATCAAAACTCTGCTTATTTTGCGGATTCATGCGATCTTATTCACCTCGATTTTAACGGCATTGGAGAAGTTGCGGGAAAAGGGGTGCCCTGCAACGCCTATAAATGTCTGCCCTCTATGGCTTATCTCCAAAGTATCCCCCTCACGAAGCTTTACTTCGGAATCCACAAACAAGGTAAATACTGATCGGGTAGTGGCCACCGTAGCCGACTGTTCTAACGCCGGTTGTG
>DAMCAP010000042.1:9302-13437 GCA_032059445.1 Oscillospiraceae bacterium | reverse complement strand
CGTACACGCTACCGCACAAGAGGTGGTCAAAAACTGCCACTATGTAGTACTCTCGGTCAAGCCTCAAAATTATGAGGAACTGCTAAAAGAGCTGGCGACGGTTGCGAAACCTGAGACAGTCTTCATTTCGATCGCTGCGGGTATGACTGCGCCATATATTAAGAGCTGCCTTGGTTACGATGCCAAGGTAGTCGTAGTAATGCCCAACACCCCTATGCTAATTGGGTATGGTACCGTTGCGATGAGCAATGCTTCCCCAACAACTGACGAAGAATTTGCTTATGTCATGAGCATATTTGGCGCAGCAGGCGAGGTTGCAGAAATTCCTGCTGATAAGATGAATGAGGTTATTCCTTTTAACGGCAGCAGCCCTGCATTTATCTATAGGATAGCTCAGATTTTTGTCAACAATGCAGTGGAGCTGGGCTTCGATGCTGACACTGCTAATAAGCTGTTTTGCTCTACTTTAATAGGTAGCGCCAGGATGATGCTGGATACCGGTAAAACCCATCAGGAGCTAATTGATATGGTTACCTCACCCGGTGGTACGACCATCAGAGGGCTAAACACAATGAACGAACACGGCTTAGAAGAGGCCCTACGTGCCGGCATTGAAGATTGCATTAAAAGAGCATATGAGCTTGGCAAATAGATTTTGATAGAAGTAAAGCGGTGGGGGTAAGTTACCTCTACCGCTTTTGCTTATATGGATTAATTTGTTGATTTCGTTGGTTTGAGTAATATTTGCCTTTGGTTTCTGCTATAAATATATCAGACGATGCTCACAGCTATTGGTCAAGCTGGCTGTGATCGGGGTTAATATATATAGAGAGGAAAATGCTATGGCACCGCAACATTATCCGTTTACCCTCATACCGTTGCCCTATGCTTACTCTGCAATGGAGCCCTACATTGATACCCGCACCATGACAATCCATCATAGCAAGCATCTGCAAGCATATGTCGATAAGCTCAATGCTGCTCTTAAGCCATGCCCGCAGTTCCACTGCTGGACGCTTGAGCTACTAATCTGTAATATCGACTGCCTTCCCGAAAAATTCAGGACAGAAGTAAAGAATAACGCTGGCGGTGTATATAATCACAACTTTTTCTTTGCTGGGCTAGCCAACAATGATGTAAAAGCACCTGTCGGTGATCTGAAATTTGCCATCGAAAGGGATTTCGGGGGATATGAGGAATTTAAAAAGAAGATGAAAGCCGCTGCAATGTCTGTATTTGGCTCTGGGTACGCTTGGCTTGTAGTTGATATGCAAGGTTGCTTGCAGATAGTTACTACAGCAAATCAAGACACATCTTTTGAAAAAGATCTGTGCCCTGTGATCACAGTTGATGTGTGGGAGCATGCATATTATCTCAAGCACCAGAATCTACGCGGAGACTATGTCGACGCCTGGTTTAACGTCATCAATTGGACGCAAGCAGATCAAAACTATCGCAGCTGTAGAAACCTAGCTGCTGCACGTAGGAAGCAGGGGATGCCTTCACGCAGATGTTAACAGCAAAAAACGGTGTGGAGCAGCTCCTCACCGTTTTTTCATCTTAATGTACGCTACTATGCTACTTTGGGTCGCCAAAGTGTAAATCTCACTGAAATGCTATTGAGGTGCAGCCAAGCTCAATCAGTATTTTTGTATACCGCGCTAGTTCGTTTTCATACGCAGGTATAGAAGCATCATACAGGCAATGGTGCATGACATCGGCATCTTTTAATACTTCGTCCATGGGCTCGTGGACGATGTGCTTTTCGCTATGCCTTGAGATAGCAGTTGCAATTGTAGAGATTTCTTCATTGCTAAATAAGTCTAAGGCTTTCAAGAGGTACTCGGCTTCTTTTGCGCCTTGTACTGCATGACTTTCAGAGCTTCCTGCTGTCACCTGCCATATATCATGCAACATATCGCATATTGTAGCGATTTCAACATTTAGGTTACGCCTTATGGCCAACAAGGTACAGAAATGTGAAACGCCATATAAGTGTGGAAAGAAATAGTGCTCTTTTTCCGACTGTTTTCTCGAATAAGTCTATCTACTTGGTGACGCACTTTTATGAGTCTACTATCCATAATATCTTCTCCTACAATAGCTTACTCTATTTATAAAAAACCAAGCACGGATACTGTTTATTAAAACGGCATCCGTGCTTATTTTCTTATATCACCGTGCTTAAGGCAAGGGTGCTTTTGATATTGTTGGGATTAGTCTTCAACTACTACAGTCCATCCAAATGTATCTTCTACACGACCGCATTGGATGCCAGTGAGTGTGTCATAGAGCTTCTGAGAGAGAGAGCCAATTTCACCCTTGTTAATCAGGATATGCTCATCCTTATAGCCAAGCTCACCAACAGGAGAAATGACGGCAGCCGTACCGGTACCAAACATTTCTTCAAACTTGCCTTCCTTTGCAGCGTCAAATAGCTCTTGCACACCGATTGGTCTTTCGCTAACCTTGACACCCCAGGATCTGAGAAGCTGGAGGCAGCTATCTCTCGTGATACCTGGTAAAATGGTACCGCTTAATGGAGGAGTGATCACTTCATCACCAATCTTAAACATGACGTTCATAGCGCCAACCTCTTCAACAAAGGTTTTTTCTACACCGTCAAGATACAATACCTGAGCATAACCCTTCGCCTTGGCCTTAACCTGAGCCTTGATCGAAGCTGCGTAGTTACCACCGCACTTTATTGCGCCAGTACCGCCCTTTACCGCTCTAACATAGGTATCCTCCACGTTGATCTTGACAGGGGCAAGGCCACCTGAGTAATAAGAGCCAACAGGGGAGAGGATGACAATAAAACGATGGGCATTTGCCTTGCGCACACCAAGAGCAGGCTCAGTAGCAATAGTAAAAGGCCTGATATAAAGCGAGGTGCCTGGGGCAGTAGGGATCCAATCCTTATCCACTCTTACCAGTGCCTTTACAGCCTCTACAAAATCCTCCTCTGGTAGGGGAGGCATACACAAGCCGTCAGCCGAGGTATTCATACGGGCAGCATTGGCATAAGGTCTAAACAGCCTTACCTTGCCATCTTGACAGTGATATGCTTTCATACCCTCGAAATATTCAAAGGCATAGTGAAACACCATAGCTGCTGGATCAAGATCAAGAGGACCATAGGGAACAATACGAGCATCATGCCAACCAAGCTCATCAGTATGATCGATCATAAACATATGATCTGTAAAAAACTGACCAAAGCCCAGCTTGCTATAATCGGGCTTTACCTTAGGAGTAGTGGTATAGGTAATTTTGATATCCATAGCCAATCCCTTTCTATCATGAGGTGTTTATACTGTGTAATGCAGGACGGAGCGCTCACCCTTGAGTACCTCCAGTGCGCCTGTAACAAGTGCCAGCATCTCATCTTCACCGGGGTAGATCAGCACTTGGGCAAGCTTATGCACATACTTGGAGATCAATCCTGTAAACATCTTGGAGTAGGTGATACCGCCGGTCAGCACGATGGCATCTGCTTCGCCTTCTAAAACAGCGATCATACCACCAATTTCTTTGCTGATCTGATATGCCATTGCTTCGTAGACCAAAGCAGCAGTCTCGTTGCCCTCAGCGATCATCTTCTCACACTCGATGCAATTGGAGGTACCGATATAAGAAGCCATACCGCCATTTTTGGTAGCCAAAGATTTAAGTTGATCTTTGGTGTACTCACCAGAGAAGCAAGCTTCGACCAAAGATACCACAGGCAAACCACCCGAGCGCTCAGGGCTAAAAGGACCTTCTCCATTGATTGCATCATTTACATCGACTACTCGACCAAATTTATGAGCGCCTACCGACACACCGCCGCCAATATGTGCGACAACCAGCTTTAGGCTCTCATAGGGCTTACCAAGGTCTTTAGCAACCTTGCGGGCGATCGCCTTTTGATTGAGTGCATGAAATATACTCTTGCGCTCAATTTTATTCCAGCCAGATATTCTCGCTACTGGTTCAAATTCATCTACAACTACAGGATCAACTACATAAGAAGTCTTTTTAATGGTATCACCGATTTCTTTGGCGATTAAGCCGCCAAGGCCGCAAGGGTGAGAGAGTGCCAGGGGGTATCTGCCCAGCAGATCCTCTACCATATCCTTTGATACCTCATACA
>DAMCAP010000042.1:3715-9292 GCA_032059445.1 Oscillospiraceae bacterium | reverse complement strand
CACACCGCCGGCTAGAGGGCGGATAATACCGCCTCTGCCCACTACTGCATCGATGCTGTGGATGTCGATGTTGTTTTGCTCTAGCGCACGGGTAACCGCTTGATAACGGAAGCTCTTTTGCTCCAGCACACCACCCAGGCCATCAAGCTCAGATTTGTCGTGGCGCAAAACCTGTGTAAATACTTCAGCTTCTCCATCATAAAGAGCAATCTTTGAAGAGGTAGAGCCGGGGTTAATTGCTAGGATTCTATAGATTTTTTCCATACATTGCTCCCTTGCCATTAACCTACGCACTTAGCGCCGGCAGCAATCGCTTCTCTGTTAAGAGGAATGAGGTGCTGCTTTCCTTCACCGAGCTTTTCTTGTAGTGCCACGAGCACATTTTCGGTATCAACTACGCCAGAATACTTCAGGTATGCACCCAAAATAACCATGTTGGCTACCTTGCTGTTGCCTAGATCCGCTGCAATTTCATTGCAGGGGACAGGGATTATGGTAATATCGCTACGCTGGCTTTTGATATCAATCAAGGAAGAGTTATAGATCAAAACACCGCCAGGTACGATATTTTTTTCAAAGAGCTCAAAAGAAGGGCGATTCATTACAATCAGTGCGTCGGGCTCATTGACAATTGCAGAGCCGATGACTTCATCCGAAACCACGACACTACAGTTGGCAGCACCGCCACGCATCTCTGGTCCGTAAGAGGGCATCCAAGTGACGTTCTTCTCCTCAAGCATACCTGCATAAGCGAGGAGCTGCCCTGCCAGCAATACGCCCTGACCGCCAAATCCTGCAAAAATAACCTGCTGTGTCATATTACTCGACCTCCTTCTTAATGCCCAGAGGGTAGTATGGGATCATGTTTTCTTCCAGCCACTTCAGTGCCTTGGCTGGTGTCATTCCCCAGTTGGTAGGGCAGGTGGAGAGCACTTCTACGATAGAGTAGCCCTTGCCGGCCAGCTGATATTCAAATGCTTCTTTAATCATCTTCTTTGCTTCAAGGATGTGCTTGACATCATGCAAAGAGACGCGGGCAATAAAGGCAGGGCCATCTAAGGTAGCCAACATCTCAGCCATGCGGATTGGGTTACCGTTGATGGAGTGGGCGCGACCCTCCTGAGAGGTGGTAGACTTCTGACCCTCAAGGGTGGTCGGAGCCATCTGACCGCCAGTCATGCCGTAAATCGCATTGTTAATAAAGATTGTGGTGATGTTTTCACCTCTAGCTGCAATATGTATGCTCTCAGCTGTACCGATAGAGGCAAGGTCACCGTCACCCTGATAGGTAAAGACAACCTTATCTGGATGCACTCTCTTGACACCGGTAGCAGTAGCAGGCGCACGACCGTGCAGACAAACGATAACATCATTGGTTACATAGTTATACATAGGGGTAGAGCAGCCTACAGGAGCCACAGTAATGGCCTTTTCGAGCACGCCCAGCTCCTCAAGCACCTCTCCTACAATCCTGTGGGCAATACCGTGGGTACAGCCAGGGCAATAGTGGGTGGTTACATCGTTTAGGAATTTAGTTTTTTGAAATACTACAGCCACCTAAAACTCCTCCTTTATTTCAATCAGCTTAGCAAGGACATCACGGGGCTTAGGGATAATTCCACCGAGTCTGGAGTAGAAGTAGATTTTCTTTGTGCCATTTACAGCAATCTTTACATCGTCGAGCATCTGTCCTGCGCTCATCTCGACGCACAGTACTGCCTTTGCAGTCTGGACGGTATCATAAATCTCCTTCTCTGGGAAAGGCCACAGAGTAATTGGGCGAATCATACCTACCTTTAGACCCTGCTGCTCAGCCATCTTCATAGCGGAACGTACGATTCTGGAGCTGGTGCCATATGCAATCACGATGATGTCAGCATCCTCAGTATTTACATACTCCACCATGACTTCTTTTTCTTTCATCTGGCGATACTTTGCTTGCAGTCTGAGGTTATGCTGCTCAAGCTTGCTGGAATCAAGATAAAGAGAGTTAATTACATTGTGTGGTCTTTTAGATGCATCGCCATAACCCAGTGCCCAAGTTTTTTCGGGCAGGTTGGGGTTAGGTAGGCGATCATTGATCTCTACAGGCTCCATCATCTGACCGATCGCACCGTCACCCAGTACTGCTACAGGGTTACGGTATTCATCTGCCTTGTCAAAGGCAAGCTGGGTAAGGTCAGCAGCTTCCTGCACAGAGTCAGGTGCATATACGATCATCGAATAATCGCCGTTACCGCCGCCTCTGGTCATCTGATAATAGTCACACTGCGAGGGCTGGATCGATCCAAGGCCAGGGCCGCCTCTGGCAATGTTGACAATAACGCAAGGCACCTCGGCACCGCAGATATTGGAGATACCCTCTTGCTTAAGTGCGATACCAAGGCCAGAGGAGCTGGTCATTACTCTTGCACCTGCACCAGCAGCACCATAGACCATATTAATTGCCGATACTTCACTCTCTGCTTGTACAAAAACGCCACCATTTTGGGGCAATTGGGAAGACATATACTCAGGTATTTCATTTTGCGGTGTTATTGGGTAGCCAAAAAAGCACTTACAGCCTGCTTGGATTGCAGCCTGCGCGATTGCTTCGTTACCCTTCATCAATTGCTTTTTCAAGGTGAACCCTCCTATCTCTCTACAATAATGGCGCAGTCAGGACAAATGATCGCACAAAAAGCGCATCCGATGCATTTACTTTCATCGATGCACAAAGAAGGGTAGTAGCCCTTGGAATTGATTGTGTCGGTCGACATTGCCAAGATCTTCTTAGGACATACTGTAACGCACAGACCGCAGCCCTTGCATACCTCTGGGTTAATGGTTGCTTTTGCCACTTAATATACCTCCCAACCTATATTATACTTGCTAATGAACATGCACTAATAATAAGTACGAAATACCGCTCGGCTTTTAGCACTGTTTTGCAATATGATTTGGTAATACTGCATTTTTAAGCCACCAAAATCTGATATTAACCGCTTTAATGCGTCAAAACGGTTGTATACATCATGTATATTACAAAAAAACACGAAAAATACCTAAACGTATATTTTGAGTGTAACACAATAAAATAGCAAATTCAATAGTCACTCTAGATAAAAAAACGCAAATAATTATAGTGTTAATCACCTTTCATAACGCAATAAATCAGAACTTTACTTTCATTTTTGTAGTATATTACTAATAAAAACCTGTGACAAATCATGACAAAAAAATAACCGCCCATGCTGCTTCGAGTTGCAGCACAGGCGGCTTGATTAAGGCCAAATAACTTAAGAGAAATCTAGATCAGATCATTACGAATCTGCTCATTATAAATGTCGACGTGATCGATTACGGCAGCAGCAGCTTTTTCTTTATCTCTTGCTTCTACAGCGTTGACAATTACTTTAAAGTTATCGTTAAACTTCGGGCTTAAGCCCACACTATTGGTAGTATAGTACCATAGGCGCTTTAGCTGGGAGTGGATCTTGTCGAGGGCTTCATCAAGTACAGGGTTATCAGCCATCGTCCTTAGCTTTCGATGAAACTCTTCATCTAAATCCATCAGTAAAAAAACATTTTCCTTATTTAAATCAAACTGATGTACAATCTCACGAAGCTCCACAATATCTCTTTCGGTTGCATTGTCAATCGCTAGCTTTACCGAAAGCACATCTAACGATTTCTTTACATCAAAGCACTTCTTTAAGTATTGCAGGTCAATCTGAACGACCTGAGCACCAACCTTGGGGAAAATCTGTATAAGATTATCCTGCTGTAGTCTATGCAATACCTCTCGAATAGGGGTACGGCTAACAGAGTACAAGGCAGCAAGCTGGCTCTCGTTTAAAATCTCACCGGGCTTATATTGTAAGGAGACAATCTTCTTCTTAACATCTTCATAGATCAAGGAGGTTGAGTTCGACTTTTTTTTTCATGATCTCACCTTTATTATATAATATTTAAATGAGTATAGCATAGCATTAGGGCATTTGTAAAGCAATTATTATTAAAACAAGCTAGAATTTTACTATAAAATAATGTATAATTAACATATTATACTATAAAATGGATAGAGGTGAAAGGGCTTTGGCCAAGGACGATTCTTTTATCATCGCAGTGAGTGATTACGGAGAAATCGACAAGACGATCCAACAAATAAGCGAAGATATCGCTGTATTAGTTAAGGAGGCACAGAGCCTTGGAGGCAATATCTTACTTTTGGGGTGCTTATCGATCCAAGCAGATATTGTAGAGCTAAAAGAGCAGCTACAGGCTTTATCCGATCAATTTAACATGTATATTGTGTTGGGCCTGTGCGGAAGAGAGCATAGGGCAGGGGATAGCTGTATGGTTATCATCCCAGCAGGATACGCGAAGTGCTTCTGTAGCAGCAGAGATCTATCGTCAAGCCTGCAATCCTATCCTTTTACCACATGGTTTGATTCCCCTTGGGGTAGGATCGCGGTAATGACAGGGGAGAGCATCGTTTTTCAACCCGAAATCCAACGATATTATGCAGCCAGCGGTATAACGCTGTTGCTTAACCCTTGTAGGATGCATAGAAGAAACAATAAAAAAACTGGCTTAAGCTACGAGCACCATAAGAGAAATCTCGCAGCGATAGTAGATCGCGATCAGGTTTATATTGCTTCAGCCAATGCAGCTCCACAAAGATCGCTCTCTTTTGCCCGATCTACGGGATCAGATAAAACAGTATTGGCTCCGATCCCTTTTAAAGGTAGCTGCACCAGCGAGCTGCTCCAATACCAAAGCACGGGCGCGATCTGTATAGCCAGGGTAGAGCCTAGTATCTCTACTGATTGCTTTACTTCTGACTTTTTTAGACCTGAGCTCTATTATGAGTGGTACAAGCAAGTAAAAGATACACCCACCAGCTTTACAGGTGAGAGTATCAAAATAGCTGTATCCAACTTTGCTACAGATTGGGGCAACAAGCAGGAAAATCTACAAAAAATCATCGAGCAGACAATTCAAGCATCTCAGAGCGGATGCAATCTAATTGTATTCCCAGAAATGGCGCTAACAGGCTACAGCTTCATCGAAACATTTGAGCATAAATGCATGCAGCACAGGCTAGCGGAGACCATTCCAGGCCCCTCAACCAAGACCTTGGCTGAAATAGCCAAAGAGCATCAGATATATATTATCCTGGGGATGCCCGAGAAGGATCAGCGAAAAAACGATGTTTATTATAACTCAGCGGCAATTATCAGCCCTGACGGCAAAATACAATCTTACCGCAAAATACATCCAGTAGGTGATGAAACTAGGTGGTGTGTGCCAGGGAATCAGCCCTGCATCCTCGACACACCTTGGGGAAGGATCGGGATCAGTATCTGCTTTGATACGTACTTCTGTGTAGAGATGACACGCTATTACGCAGCAGCAGGAGTACAGCTGCTCCTTAACCCGACTGCGTCGATGAAAGGGGTACCCCAAGGACGTTGGCTTTGGTACTATACCAGCAGACTGGAGAGCATCGCGTATCGAGATAAAATGCTGATCGCCAGTGCCAATATCCTAGGCAAGGATGGTTTATCCATTCATAAGGGCTTCCAAGGAGGC
>DAMCAP010000042.1:0-3705 GCA_032059445.1 Oscillospiraceae bacterium | reverse complement strand
TGTAGATGGGCGCCATAAAAACTACGCCGGCGCCTTTACCAACAAAAGCTCTGGGATTATCAGCTCGGAAGCAATTGATCTGCGTATGTTTTCTAGCGCTGGAAATGAAGTTAAATTAGACCTTTATTGCGAATTGTATAAGCAGCTTTGTGACCATGTATTGATTTAATTTAAATATAAAAGACGTGCTATAAGCACGTCTTTTTATTATACATTCTACTCGGCACGAGGTATAATTCTGCCACCAAAGCCAACGCCCCATACATAACCGCTTTCGTCTTTATAAAGCTTCAGCTCACTTTGGGTCATTTTTGTCTGGAGTAAAGCCAGGGTAGGGAGTACCATGGTTACTGGGAATTCCTCACCAGAGATGTCAACACTGATGCCCTCATCTTTTGGTGCTATCGTGATCACAGAGCCTTCACCCGAAACATATCTGCCACAAGCAGCTTCGATGGTCTCGGCATCCCACTTTGTTTCCTGCCAGCGGATGGTAGGCTCGGTAGGATCAAGGCCAATACACCATTTCATAGCCGCCTCACCAATAGCAGATGCAGGCACACCACTTGTATTGCACAGTACTACGACACCAAGCTCTAGTTCAGGAGACCACAAGAAGTAGGTAGATACACCCGTCAAGCTGCCGCCGTGACCAACTGTAATGATCTCTCCAATCTGCATGCTAGATAGACCATAACCGTAATATTGCAGGTGTTTATAATACTGACGTGGCTTTGCCATTTCACGGATACTGTAATCGTCGATAATCCGCTCATTTTCTCCGCCAAGACCATGATTGATGTACATGCTGAGATATTTCTTCATATCATTGAGGGTAGATTTCATGGCACCGCCACCCATTAACACAAAAGCATTGTCATAGAAATTATCTGTTGATGTCAACTTGCCGCCCCTATGAATATATAGGGTATTGGTGTTATCATCCTCACGGACAGAAACAAACTCGCAGCTGCTTCTATCCATACCAAGGGGTTTAAGTATATGCTCACGGACGTATTCTGCATAGGAGTCAGCATCGCCCACACGTCTGATAATATCTGCAAGCAGCCCATAGGAGTCGTTGCTGTAGCTAAGGAGCTCTCCAGGCTTACCGATCAGCTTAGTCTGCTGGTCTAGGCGCTCGGCAACCAGCTTAATGCCTTCATTAGCTAGTTTCTCGCTGTAAGCCAGGTCACCATCGCCTGTTTCAAAGATGCCAAGCTCCTTTGCCACGGAGTCGGCAGTGATTCTCGCCAAAGGGAAGAAGCCTGCGCTGTGGCTCATTAAATGATGTATCTTAATGGTATCTTGATTGTTGTTTTTAAATTCTGGTATGTACATCGACACAGGATCATCTATATCCAGCTTACCAGCATCTGCAAGCTGCATGATCGCAAGGCAAGTAAATGATTTGGTAATAGAAGCTAGTCCAAAAATTGTATCGGCATTTAAAGGCAGTTGATTTTGCTGATCGCGGTAGCCAAAACAATTCTCATAGAGCGTGCTATCTTTATCGATGATCGAAACCGCAAGGCCAGGAGCCTCATATACATTCATCACTTCTTTGACATAGCTTTCAAAAGCTGCTTTATATTGCGGCTTCATTCTGTTCATAGCAATTCTCCTTCTACTTTACATATGTCGATACTTTTTAAGGCTAGTATAGCAAATATGACTACCACTGTCAAACAATATCAGGGAGGAATATTCCCAAAGACAAGCTCATAAGATGTAATACCATATTGGTCTCTGGCTCCGTAAAGATGACGCAGAGTCGGTGGCTTTCTGAATGCAATACAAACAACTGGAAAGGGGCTTGCTATGATCAGGACAGGTTTGGGGTCTTCACCACTACGCACAGGGCCGGGCAGGGGAGGCAGGAGGAATAATCACAACACCCTAGACCTGCTATATGGCGCTTTTATGATCTGTGGCGTAGCAGTAGGGGTTATTTTATTAACTACAGTAGATCAAAGCTATAAGCAGCAACTACTGGATGTGGTAGGAGGGTATGTAACCCACCGCAGCGGTCAATCCTTTGCGGCAACTGTAGGATCAGCCTGCACCATGAATATTCTTCTGGTAATGCTGCTGATGTTTTGTGGGTATTGCTCTGTATCTCTACCCTTGATCGGCTGTATTGCAGCCTTTAAAGGCTTGGGGTACGGTGTTTCGACTGCTATGGTATATAGTATCTATGGTATACAGGCGCTCCCTTATGTCAATCTTTTGATACTGCCCAATGCGCTGTTTTCTTCCTTAGTAATCATCAACAGCTGTCGTGAGGCTACTTTAAATGCATCAGGGCAGTGGGGAAGAGCAGAGCAATCAAGAGAGCAGATCAAAGACTTTAACTTTAAGATCTTTCGCAATATTGTGATCTTGCTCTTGGCAGGCTTATTAGAAGCGCTATTGTTCTTCACCATCGGTCGATTTCTTACCCTTTGAGGATGTAATACCTGAGAGAGGTGAATTTTTTACTGCAACCCGTACCTGCTCGTTGGATGTGTGGGTATAGATTTCTGTTGTGGCGAGATTCGAGTGCCCTAAAATCTCCTTAAGCACCCGTATATCAGTACCACCATGTTGATACATGAGGGTAGCGGCTGTGTGCCGAAGCTTATGAGGGGAGTAGGCCTTAGCATCAATCCCGGCTGCTTTGAGAGACTCATCTACTATCTGCTCAACACGCCGCGGGGATAACCGCTTGCCATTGGTAGAAATAAACAGTGCCCCATCGATACGTTTTACACCTTGGGTATGGGTGAGATATTGATGAAGAGCGGCTTTACAGGCATCGTTTAGATACACCATTCGTTCTTTATTGCCCTTGCCAAGTATTCTTATAGTATCGTCCTGTATATCTGTTAAATTTATGCCAATCAATTCGGATAAACGCATACCACAGTTTAAGAATAAGGTCAGTATGCAGTAGTTTCTTGGGTCAGAGTTACGGTCGGCTGTACTGAGCAGTGTTACACTTTGCTCAAGAGTTAAGTATCTTGGCAGCGATTTTTTCTTAGTGGGTAGATCAAGGTTTTTTAATGGATTATTGGGCAGATAGTTGGCATTGCCCGATAGATATTTATACAGCGTTTTAAGCGCAGTTACTTTACGAGCCATTGCAGCTTCACCATTGGCAAGATCATTCTTTACAAAGGTCAAGTAACTATAAACCTCGCCAAGCGTTATACTTAGGATTACATCAGATGATAGATCATTGATTTCTGTTTCAGCTAAAAGCTCTTTGGTAATCTTTTTGGTGCGGGCTCTGTTAAGCTTGAGCCAGCGCAGAAATGTACGTAGATCAATGTAGTATCCGTCGACGGTCTTGGCGGATCTGCCACGTACAGTTTGTATGTAATCTAGGAACTCCTTAATAATCTCCGGGCAATCCAAAAAAGGCGCATATTGTGATACAGCCATAATTCTTCTCCTTATAAATTTCTATAATCACTCTACCCTAAGTTTCGCTAAATTTTTATTTAGCGAAACTTTATAGAATTTAAATCCAGTATACCAAATATATTCCCTCTCCGCAAGCATTTGTGTTACAGTGCAATGCGCAGCTGCCGGGCTTCAGGATCTCAACTTGTAACACATTGCATTAACCTAGATTGTGTTACAGATCAATGCGCAGCTGCAGGCGCCTGGTCTTCCTAATTGTAACACATTGCATCAACCTAGATTGTGTTACAGATCAAT
>DAMCAP010000041.1:8061-13668 GCA_032059445.1 Oscillospiraceae bacterium | reverse complement strand
TAGGGCAGGTGAGGCTTGCCGATGGTGGTGCAGTGCTGCGCCACTGTAGAAATAAAGTGGGGTGTCAGCCCGTAATAGCTATACATCCCTACTACGCAATCCAAATCGAGGGAGGTCAAGGGCACACCCTTGATCTCTTGCAGGTGGGTAACTAAGCCGGAGAGGCTCTTGTTGGATTTGATATGGTCGAGCACCTCGGTGCGGCTATATCGCGGCCTTTTACCCGACGGTATCGGCTTTTGCTCAGTACTTTGCTGCTGGGCTTCTGCCTCTACAGTCTGGGTTAGGAGCCCCTGTTTCGCCCAGTAATTTAGGCAGTCAAAGACCTCGTCGTGAGAAATCCCAAGGGTTTTTGCCAGAGCTTGCGGCTCGATAGGTGCTTCACCCTGGGCAAAAATCAGTAGGATCAGCTTGAGGGCATTGCCAGTACAGGCTTTGAGATTTTGCAATAGGCTGGCTGGTAGGGTCAAAAAGCTGCCCCAAGCTGCTGATTTGATTCTGTACTCCACGTTTTTGCCCCTTTCTCTATATAGATACTGTATAATGATGCATTGTAAATGCTGTAACAATCAGGTAGGGAATTATGCTTCGTAAAACTACCCGCAGTTATTATAGCACAGAAAGTAATAATAGAAAATAGCAAAACTCTTTGCGTATGCATCTGCTGTGTGATACCATGGGTGAACTATGCAAAAATATTGCAATATTGCTGAAAAAAAGGTATAATAAACACAGGTGTATCTTATCCCCAATTTACTTATGCCAAGTCTAGCGCTATGGCAATACTATCTTGTTGCGCTCCTATATATAAATGTAGATGTATCATCTATGAGATGACTATCGAGCTTGACCAAGATACAGCCTACATGCCCCTAAGAATCAAGCAGCTTAGCTACTTTATATAGACGCTCTCAGGCAGTTATATAAGTAGCGGAGTCAGCAGATTGTGCCTATAGAGGCGTTATCAGGGCAATAGGTTGCTAATGCAGCATAGTGAAGTCGGGGTAAATCCAGTTAAAATTAAAGATCAACTATATAAGGATGAATGGTGAAAAAATGGTTTATGTTTTTAAGACACAAGGTATCTGTGCAAAAGAAATCGAGATTGAGATAGATGATGAAGGCGTGATCAGCAAGGTGCATTTCGCTGGGGGTTGCCCCGGTAATCTGATCGGAATCTCAAAGCTGGTAGAAGGCCGCAAGGCAAGCGAAGTGATCACTGACCTAAAGGGTACCACTTGCGGAGTTAAGAGCACCTCCTGCCCTGACCAGCTTGCGATGGCATTGGAGGCAATTCTCACCAAGGCTGC
The DNA here is from genome assembly GCA_032059445.1 of Oscillospiraceae bacterium. GTDB lineage: Bacteria > Bacillota > Clostridia > Oscillospirales > Ruminococcaceae > DAMCAP01. The sequence goes on along the minus strand of DAMCAP010000041.1, from coordinate 12,358 downwards.
TCAGTAGATTCCTTTCGACAGAAATATCTGCATTTTGCCGATCGATAAGATAAAGTACATGGGCCTGCTTCTTGCTGGTGCAGCATTTGCAGCGGTATCGGCAGGCTTGTGTTATATGCAAGATACTCTAAGGGCGATCTGCTTGTAGGCAGACGCTAAAAAATATCGGGGAGGGAATGTCTATGTCGGATAACGATATTAAAATCGCTTACCCTAGAGCTTCGTCTCGTAACAGCAGTGCAAATCTGGAGGCGGATAGTGTCAAGGAATATATCTACCATCGCAAGCTTGGCAACATAGAGCTTGCCCATAAACTGGGCAGGCGGCTGGCTGCGGGGCTGCCTGATGCAGTATGGGTAGATGCGCCTCATAGCACCGACCCCGACAGCTTTGAAACCCAGCTGATGATCCTATATGCTTATTTGGCGGTCAGGACACTAGAAAAAGGCTGCCCAAACCAGACCTTGGCGCATACTGCCATGGGTAGGTTTTATGATGAGCTGGAGGAGCGGCACCCTGTGTTTTTTGATCGGCTTGCCGATAGCGGGTCGTTTTCTCTATATCTATATCTTGACCGGATGGGGGCTGAAACTGCTGATACGGTAGGCAGCATTTTTGCCAACCAGTGCGGTGGCCAAAACATCAAAGATTGCGCCCAGCTTGGCAGCGAGTCATATGAGCGGTTTGGGGAGCTCTGCCAGGCACAGCTTGCCGAAACCGTGTTTCGTAAATAACAGCAGGGAGGGGATGAATTGGACAGAACGGTGTTTACCGAGGGCAACCAGCCGGGTGGGCTCAACAGCGAGCACGAAATCCGCATATTGATCTGCTATGTGTTAAGCACCATCGGGGTGCCCATTACCTTTACCCAGCTAAACCACGCTTTTCAGAGTGAAGGGATAGTCAACTATTTCGAGCTTGCTCAAAGTGTAAGCCGCCTGCTGCACTCCGGGCATCTAGTGGAGGCAGCCAGCGGTGAGGAAGAAAAAAGATTGATGCTTACAGACCTCGGCACCAAAACTGCCGTTACCTTTGAAAAAGCAATCCCCTTGAGTATAAGGGAGAAAGCACTCAAAGCAACGAGGGACAACCTGCTGCGGGAGCGGATTGAATGCGAAAATCAGGTGCGTATCCAAAAGACCAGCGATGGCTATCAGATGACCCTGAGCATCCCCGATGTGGGTACAGATCTGATGTCGCTCTCCCTGTTTGTGCCTACCTTAGCCCTTTGCAACAAAATAAAGGCGCAGTTTTTGGCTGATCCTACTATTTGCTACCGAGGAGTCATTGAGATATTAACAGGAGAACGGTTGCCCGATGCTAAGATAACCGATGTACTGGGCTAGCCATCCATGGAGCTGCGGGCTGATAGTCTGTGGCTTATTTGCTGTGTAGTGATAAAAGTACAGGCATATGCCCGTAAATTTTTGCCTGCTCGTCAGTTTACCTAAGGCTTACAAAGTCCCAGTGGTATGGGGTTACACTAATTCTTGAAGTAAGCTATTGTCCCACTAAGGGAGCAACAGTGTACCCAAATGCCTTACGATATGGGAGCGATCACACTTGCTTTACTCTGCGCGCTAGGAATGTCGTTTGCACGCTAATGCTCGCAGGGTATGGTATTATTTATAAACTTGCTTATGTAAGAGACTGATAACGGGAGTAAAAAATATGAAACTAAACAACAGCTTGGCAGAGATCTTTGTCCCCGATCACAGTGATGCCAAAGCCGCCATTGCCAAAACCACCCATATGTGCATCTCTGCCCATCAGGATGATATCGAAATCATGGCACCAGCTGCCGTGACTTCCTGCTACGGCAGTAAAGACGAGTGGTTTATGGGGGTAGTGGTCACCGATGGTGCCGGATCACCTAGATCAGGAATATATCAGGATTACAGCGATGAGCAGATGAAAACAGTAAGGGCAGCGGAGCAAAAGGCAGCCGCGGTCGTAGGGGGCTACTGCGCACAGGCGCTGCTTGCCTACCCCAGCGGCCAGGTCAAAGCCCCTAAAGACGATAGTCTGGTGCGGGAGCTGGCAGAGCTGATTTCACTGGCATCGCCAAGGGTTATCTATACCCACAACCTAGCCGACAAGCACGATACCCATGTAGCGGTCACCCTACGGGTGATTGAGGCAATCCGCCTATTGCCAGTCGATAAGCGCCCAGAGAAGCTGTATTCTATGGAGGTGTGGCGTGGTCTTGACTGGGTTTGCGACCATGAGAAGGCTGTTTTTGATACCACCGCCCACCAAAACCTACAGGCGGCCCTGCTGGGGGTATATGATTCTCAGATCTGTGGTGGTAAGCGCTATGATCTGGCAGCAATGGGCAGGCGTGTAGCCAATGCAACCTTTTATGCCAGCCACGATACCGATGATTATCAAGCGGCAAGCTATGGCCTTGACATCACATCGTTGATCACTGAGCCTACCCGCTGCCCCGAGGAGTTTATCCTAAGCTATATCGATAGCTTCCGCAGTGAGGTAGTGGAGCGGCTTAGCAAGGTGAAATAAAGATTGACAGATCAAATTTTGGCAGTGGGGCTAGACGATTGTAGGAAAAAACTTAAGAGATCTAGTTTTGTAACCCCACTGGTGCTTCTTTTACAGCGTGGGGGCGGATTTGAGCGGACATAAGGTGTGTAGCACAGCTAGCTAAGCACAACTCCGCACAACTCCGCAAGATGTGCCTAATAGGGGAATAAAGGCTTGAGCTAGATGGTATCGATAGTTAGATATCGTTAATGGGGAGAGATCGTCCGGCTTGGGATGATAATAGTTTACAGATTTTTAGGTTTGGCAGTATAGTTCAATATAAGGAGATAGCATCATGAAGCATTATGGTATTGCGGTAAAAGCAGGGAGCAGACCCGTACTGGACGAGAGCTTTGTACCTTTGGCTAGCTTTGCGAAAGCGTTTTTGGCACAGGCAAAAAAGCCTGTGGCCATCGCTGTAGAGCGTAACGGTGGACTTACCTCGGTCTACGAAACCTTCATCCGTGAGGGTGAGGAATTTGCAGCAGCGAATGAATTTTACATAGAGCGCCTCGTCAAGACTCTGCTGTGGTGCAGGGGAGGGTTTCGTGTAACGGTCTGCGGCGATGAGACCCTTTACCGCTATATCAAAGAGGTATATTCCCCCAAGGGAGCCCGCAGCTTTGATTTTCATTTTATGGCGAGGGTCTATGAGCGCCCCTTTGAAGTGTGCTATACCTCTTACGAAGCGCGCCCTATAGAGCGTGAGGCTTCCCGGCCGATTGGCAGGCACCTTGACGGATGCCGTATCGGCTTTGATGCAGGCGGTAGCGACCGCAAGGTTTCGGCTGTGATTGACGGTGAGGCGATCTATAGCGAAGAAGTTGTGTGGCATCCCAAGCTAAATTCCGACCCAGCTTATCATTATGAGGGGATTGTTTCTGCCTTTAAGACAGCCGCCTCTAAGCTGCCTCGTGTCGATGCTATTGGGGTAAGCTCGGCGGGTATTTATATTGACAACCGTACTATGGTGGCGTCCTTATTCCTCAAGGTGCCACAGGAGCAGTTTGATGCACAGGTCAAGGATATCTACCTAAGAGCTGCTAAGGAGCTGGGGGATCTGCCCATCGAGGTGTGTAACGACGGTGACGTCACTGCGCTGGCGGGGGCGATGAGCCTAGAAGAACCCTGTGTACTGGGTATAGCTATGGGCACCAGCGAAGCGGGCGGCTATGTAGATCGGCAGGGCAATATCACTGGGTGGCTCAATGAGCTGGCCTTTGTCCCCTGTGACGGGCAGGAGCTGGGCGCTGTCGACGAATGGTCGGGAGATAAGGGCTGCGGGGTTAAATACTTCAGTCAGGATGCAGTGATACGCCTGGCAGAAAAGGCAGGGATCTCTCTTGATGGTATCCCCTCGCTGGGAGAGAAGCTCAAGGCAGTCCAGCATGAGCTGGAGGCAGGCAGCAATGCTGCTGAGCAGGTATTTGAAACTATTGGTTGCTACCTTGGTCATACCGTCGCTTATTATGGTATGTTTTATGATATTAAGCACCTGCTGCTCCTTGGCAGAGTGATGTCGGGCAGAGGTGGGGAGATCATCCTTACAAGAGCCAAGGAGGTGCTTGCAGAGCACTACCCTGAGGTATCGGTCAACCTAACCTTACCTGATGAAAAAAGCCGCAGAGTAGGGCAATCGGTTGCGGCTGCCAGCTTGCCTGCCATTGTAAGAGCAAAGTAAAAATAGCCATCAGTCTAGTTTAGTTGATAATATAGGTATATAAACCCCGCCGATTTGTATGTATCGGCGGGGTTT
>DAMCAP010000041.1:0-8051 GCA_032059445.1 Oscillospiraceae bacterium | reverse complement strand
GGTTATTGCTAATATCTAGGGTAGGGCGTATCTTGGTAGGGTAACTAATTTGAGGGTAGTGGGGATGGGCTTGCTCTCGGATTGGCAACACAGAGGGAAAGCTCTGGGAGCGGGAGTGTGAGGCACAGCTCTCGGTGTGGGAACACTGAGGCACAGCTCTCGGTGTGGGAACACTGAGACACAGCTCTTGGAGCGAGAACACAGAGAGAAAGCCCTAGGGAGTAGAACACTGAGGCACGGCTCTCGGAGCGGGAAACACAGAAAGACAAACTCGGATTGGGAACACTGAGGGATAGCTTTTTAAGTGAATCCCCAATGGTAACATAGGTGGGGAGACCTAGGCAAAAATCAGGTCGATTAGCGAGGAAATAGCACTATGCTTGCTCATGCTGTATGGAAGCGATTTGTTATAACGGAGTATTTGGGCTTGGGGCTTCTGGATTTATAAGTGATTCAGCTTCGGGGTATGAAGCTGGGGTGCTGACACAATACACCTTTAGAGGGATGTTGCTTACATTGATCAGCTTATGCCATTTCCTAGACGGGATCAAGATAGCATTACCCGGGTTAAGGTAACGCTGGGTATTACAGTCGTCAGCCACTTCTCCTATCAGAATAAGCCCTCGGCCTTGCTCTACACAGATCAAACGGTCGAAAGCTGCGGGAGGCTCCATTGTGGCATCGTTATCGTGTAAGATGCTCATTAAGCTCAGTTGCATTGATTTACCTGACCACACTGTAGTGTGTAAAGTGCTATTTTGCTTTGTCGCTTGCCCCAAAAACAGCATGAACGGCTCATGGTCGTAGGTGTTCTCTTTCTGCATACCTCATTACCCCCTTTCTCTATTTTAATTGTATGCAGATTAATAACTACCTTATGATCACCGGACTTTATCACTAGAGTAAAAGCAAATGCAAAAAAGGCTGCTGATAATGCATCAGCAGCCCGCTTATTAGGGGGGGTTAATATCCTGTAATATCGGTGATCTTATAACGTGATGCACCACCCGGGTTGGAGCCGATCGCTTTAAACTTCCAGGTGCCACCTGCCTCTAGATTGGTTATATTGTCAAGGGCGGTGCCAAGGAGGTTGTCATCCTTATCATAGATACTGACGACCACCTGCACATAGCGATAGGTTTTTGAGGAGTTGTTCTTCACTGAGCCGCTAATAGTAACCATGTAGGGAGTGACTTCCGCGTTGGATTCACCCACAAGCTCAAGATCAGCTTTTTTGGTAGTTGCAACTACGGAATTTTCTTGGGGGATATTTGCGTTCTTTTCTTTCTCATCGACTAGGGTTGCTTTTACACCGTATATACTTGCAAAAATAGTAAAACCAATTATAAGGAATACCTTAATACCCTTATTTGATGAGGCGGGCGGCTCTTCATTGCGGTAAAATTCTCGCTCCTGCTGGCTCATAGGCGGCTGGGGGTATGTATATTCCTGCTGCGGTGGTGGACTCTGTCGGGTAGTTGTTTGAGTAAATGTCTGCTGCGATTGCGGATTTTTTGTTGTCGTTTCAAAGATCTGCTTTGCTGCATCAAAGATCTGCTGCACCGCTTGGCTTTGGTTTGGATCAAGGGTATTGAAATTTTGCTGAGAACTAAAAGAAGAGGTAAAAGTTTGCGGATTGAAACTCTCTAGAAATTCTTCTGTATTGAAGGGTGGCGGTGCCTGTAACGGGAAGCCGCAATGAGGGCATGCAGATGCCTTATCGGAGACTTGGCGATCACATTCGGGGCATTTAATCAAAGCCATAAGTGTACCTCCAACAGTTGTATTTGGGGGCAGATCAATGTATGATATTTCCATTTTATTATATAGCCTAGGATGGTTAAAATCAATACCTAGCTTATTACTTAGAGTAGTAGTTATGGCAGCATGGCAGCTGAAACTCCGTAGTATGATGTGAAAGCGGTTGATGAATGTAATGCCCCTTCAAATAGTATGAATTTTATGATTTGCTGAACTCTTGATAGTTATTAAAGTTTTGTAATATGGAGAATGGTGCTAAGTACCGTATTGCTCCTTTTGTGATGTTGTGGAAGAGGTAGAAGCCATACAGGCTTATTTTTTGGACGCAAGATACAGCACGCATAGATAAGGGCGCTTGATCACCCCACCATTTTTTTCGGCAAGAGCTTTGATATCATCATAGGCACAAAGTTTTTCTTCCACAGATTTTTGTACAAAGCTATTACCAGTAAGTACGAAGCCAAAATACTCATCGGCGCTGTAGTCTTGGTACCATAGGCAGCGATGGATGAGAGGTGCATGGAAGTATCCGCTGTTTTCAATCCCCGCAGCAATCGTGTTGATTCGCTTTTCGCAGCCTTCGGCAGTTACAAAGTCGGCAAAGCCACCGTATTTTTGGGAGAGGGCAAGTAGCTCCCGATCAGCTTCGTGGTCATCGAGTAGGTACATGTTCCAAAAAAGTGCCAGATATCCCTGATCCTTTAAGGCGTAGCTGCATTTTTCGTAACCGGTTGGTTGGGGTACCCAATGGAAGGCCTGTGCGGAAAAAATCAGATCGTAGCTTTGGGGTGCAAGGTGCATTTCTTCAAAGCGGGCGGCAACAAATCGGATGTTGTGATAGGCAGCAAACTTCTCTCGGCCCTTGTTTATCAGGTTTTCCCCCGGGTCGACACAGTAGATATCATACCCATAGGGCGCCAGCAGCTCGGTGGCCTTACCACTACCTGAGCCGATTTCCAGCAGCTTTGATTGGGGGCTGATCTTTGTATGGCTGATGAGTGCATCGATGATTTGAGCAGGGTAGCTGGGCCTGTAGGCATCGTAATATTCCGCTGTCTGGTCAAACATTTCGCTTTGCTTTTTCCAATCCATGATCTGATCCTCCTATAAAATCAGCTTAGGTTGTTATGCTCTGCAGCTTGTCGCCTGGTATTATAACGGGCGAATTTGGTATCTTCTCTTAATATATGCGCTTCAATCCATTCTCGCAGAAATTTATAAAAGCCGTCGATGGAAATCTGGGAGAAATTTGAGCCATAGAGGGCGGTACTGTGAAACTTAAACTGTATCAGCAAGGCCTGATGCATCGCCTGGTGCTCTCGGCGCTTGGGGTAGCCTTTTTCTGCCTGAAATGCTTCTTCAGCCTGAAAGTGATAGAGTACATACTGCTCTAAAAATTCTAAGCACTCCGCCAGCCTTTTGCTGGGTGCACCAACTTTATAGGCGATAAAAAAAGCATTGGCTTTTTCAAAGATTTCTTTATGCTGGGAGTCCAGCAAATCGATCCCGATGCTTAGGTCCGGGTTCCAGTCAAAAATTAAAATCTGAATCACCTCACCGCTATTATAACGCAGTTTCCATTGTTATACAATCAAATCACTGTAATATTTACAAAATGCGTGTGTCAGAATCGAACGCTTTGATAGGGAGGAAATAAAGCTAAAGGCAACAGAAAGTGACCCTTAATCTCTAGGCAGATCAAGAGGTGGTGATGGGTTATTTTTCATATCCTGAACGCTTTGATCATAAATTGTAGTTAGAAGTAGCTTAAAAGAGATAAGTTAAGGGGTGATTACTTGCTTTGTCCTGAAGAACTGATACTGCTCACTCAAGTGATCGCCATTGCTATTGCTCAGGGTAAAACCGTAGATGAGCTTAATGTACTCGCGTCAGTGTATGGTCAAATCGGCAGCACTCTTGCTATGTATGCTATACAAAAGGATGCGATCGAAAACTGCGGCAACCCTCAGAAAAATGAGGTAGTATTACCTTTGGTGCCTTAATAGCTGTATCGTGGTAAGTCTAAAATATACGAAAATCTATATAATGTTGATAGTAAATAGCAAACTTCTCCAAAACCTATGTAAATACAAGTAATAATCAAAAAAGCTGTTGACAAGCCCTGTCTTTTATTATATAATAAGCAAGCGGTCGGTCAAAAACCGATAAAACTAAATATGGAGAGATGGCTGAGCTGGTCTAAGGCGCACGATTGGAAATCGTGTGTGGACTAATACTCCACCGAGGGTTCGAATCCCTCTCTCTCCGCCATAATAGCCTTTGTTTATACACTATCGTATAAGCAAAGGCTATTTTTATGTGTTTTTATATGAAATTGCACCAAAAAATAAGCGAAAATCCTTTATTCAAGAGATTTAAGCTTTTACTGCTATTTTTTAGATCATGACTGTAAATCGGTGTAAAACGCTTTATTATGTCGTAAAAATGTCGTAGTAAGTGTCGTAGTATTATAACTTCATATTGCTTCTGAGAACTTCGATATCGTTGTGAACGTAGATTTCTGCGGTGACTCCGATGTCTGAGTGCCCCATAATTTTTTGGATTGTGTAAATATCCACGCCTTTCTCTCTTAAAACAGTGCCAAATGTATGGCGCAACTCATGGGGGGTAAGGGGAGTTAAACCTAAATTGTCACATAACCCAGCCATAAAAACTTTAAATTGTGTCGCAAACGTATTTGGCGAAAGCAGATTTCCTTGTTGGTTACTTAAAATATATATTGATTTTTTGGGTAGATGATTTAAAAAGTTAATGAAATCATTTGAAAGAGGAATTGTCCTATTAGAGCTTTCGGATTTTGTACCACCCTCCACAAGTTTACCCGTTGTAGGAACAACAGAGCGTTGGACTCGCATTACTCTCTGGTTAAAGTCAATATCTGACCACCTAAGTGCAATTAATTCACCACGGCGTAAACCGCTCTCTAGCATGATTACGGTTCCTATAGCTGCTGGAATATCCGTACGCTTCTTTGCGTACTCAATTGCCTTTTGGCAATCAACAAGAGTCCAATAAGCGCGCTCTGGTTTTGGTTTTGCTTGCAATCTGATATCTTTGACAGGGTTTTTTATGCATAGATCGTTATAGATCGCTTTGTCAAAAATATCTGCTAGGATCAGTTTCTGCTTATCCAGAGTAGATTTCGCTAAATGCGGGTACTTATTAAAATAATTCTGCACATCTACTTGTTTTATATCTCTAAGATAAGACGATTTGAAGAAAGGTACTAAATACTTTTCAACATTAACGCGGTAGGTAAAATCGTAAGTATGATCTTTTACTTTACCTTTTTTGTATGCTTCAAGCCAGTGTAACGCCCACTCGCTAAATGATACTTCTCTGTTAACAAAACCTATTCCGGTACGGTTTGAAACCTCTGATTGAATTTTAAACTCATCGGCTTGTCGTTTGGCATCCTCCTTGGATAAGGGGCTATAAAAACTCTTTCTAATCAGGGTACCGTCAAGTTTTTTCCCGACGGTTACTTTAACTTCGTAGAGCCCATCAGCTCTGTTGGGCTTTTCTTTTTTTGGTCTGGCCATATTGTCCTCCTTAACTTTAGCGGCCCTGCTATGGTACAGTAAAAGGACGGAGTATACTTCTCACAGCGGTTTACTTCCTGCGCTGATCCCCCTCTGATGTTGGTCGCATCGGAGGGGATTTCTATTTCTTATTTTTAGAGTTTCGAGATTCCATTACTAACCCGGCAGCAACTCCTAAAGCTATTCCAAGACCTATGTTTTTAAACGCTGCTCCAAGAGCAACGCCTAAAGCAATGCCTATAGCCATATATTATCCCTCCAAATTTAAATCTATGCCCCACGTGGGGAGTGTCATATTTACCATTACCATTACATCTGCACGTCTCCTCTTTTAGGTTTGCATCGATGGATTTTTTCCATTTTGGCAAATTGCACAATAATTTAAAAATGCTTAATAAGAATACCGTAGAATACTGTGGAAAACTATATGCATAGCCCGTCGGTGAATTTTGGAAAAACAAATAAATTTAGTAATTCCAACAAATATGTAATTTTGCATGCTATAACTGCGATTTACACGTTGACATTTCAACTAATTCGTAATATAATATAGATATTATCAGATAATGACTGGAGTGAGGATAGCGTGGAAGAACAAATAGAAAAAATTTTGCAAGGGTATGATCAGATGGATGTAGTTTATCAACAGGACCTTATTGCTTTTGTTTGTTCTCTTGCTTCTGCTTGTGCAAGAGAAACTCCACATGCTCCAGAACAACATTAACGTTTTCTTGGGATAGCGCTGTAAGCTTCTTATTTAACTTAATACGCTCCTCAGAAAGCCCTTCGCCTTGTGCGGAGGGCTTATTTTTTTGTTCTGCTTCCTCACCGGTCAATAGGTAATCGATGGGAATAGAAAAGTAATTAGACAGCTTTTCTAATGTATCGGTAGATAGCTTTTTTGTTCGTCCCATTTTTAAATCTGTGATTATGCCGCGGCTAATATTAGCGGTTCGGCACATTTCAGTGATATTTACATTTCTCTGGTGACATAGATCTTCGATTAATTTATATATTTCCGACACAATATGCAACCTCCATTTATGCATATTGCCATTTTATTGTTCACAGTAAAATATTCTATTGACTTTTACTGTTGACAGTAATATACTGTGAACATAGCAATACGGCGAACAGTATTTAGTTGATGTGATAATTACACTATATTACATTTTGCCGTAATTGTCAATATAATTATTTACAAAAAGAGGTGATAAATTTAATGCGCAAAAGAGAACTGACCGAGTTTGGGAAAGAAATCAAGGTCGAGTTGATTATCCGCAATCAACCCCAAGAGTGGTTGATAGATCAGCTAAAACATTGTAGCGGAATGTATGTTGATTCATCTATCCTCTATAAGATCATGACCGGTCAGGTGGCAAAATCCAAGTTGCATGAGTACATAAGAGAGATTCTTGAAATCGCTTAACTAAAAAAGAAAGGAAGATCAAATGAAGCAACTAATACCGATGGACGAACTAGGTATATTTTGTGATGCCAAAGACACAGCCAGGGCGAATAGCCTTAAGGTGGCGAAGATATTCAATAAGAGGCATGACCATGTTTTAAGAGATATTGCTAAAATCACTACCCCCAAATCTGGGGTGAGTGCAGATTTTAGAGAGCGCAATTTTGCGCTGTCCTCCTACAAGGATAGTACGGGAAGAAAACAGCCTTGCTATGAATTAACTCGAGATGGATTCATGCTACTGGTAATGGGATATGAGGGAGCAAAAGCTATGCAACTGAAAGAAGCTTATATCAAGCGCTTTAATCAGATGGAGAGCTTTATCCGTACACTTGTGGAGGCTCGCACGCAGTTCCCACTACTGACCGAAAACATCAAACTTCTGCATGATAGCCCCCGACCTTATCATTTTAGCAACGAGTGCGACATGCTCAACAAAATCGTGCTGGGCAAGACCGCCAAGCAATACCGAGAAGAGCACAATATCCCCAAGGGCGAGAGCATCAGACCTTATCTGACGGACGAGCAAATAAAGCATCTCGACATTCTGCAAAAAGTTGATATAGGCTTGTTGGTATCTGTTCCGGACTTTAATCAGCGCAGGAGGCATTTGGAGTGGTATGTATCAAAGGTATTTCAAAAAGCGGTGGGGTAGAGTGTGATTTGCAATCACATCCCATATTATATTCTCTCGAGGCGGAGCGCCTTAAAGAAGAGCTAGAGAAAATTGAAGCAGAAGCAATGAGCATCAAGCTGCTAGTTGAGGTTTTGGAGAAATTTGAGATGTTAACTCCTGAGCACAAAGACGAAGTAATTCATTTGGCTTATCAATTGCGCAAAGAGCAGCTCGTAGAAGAAATTAAGGAAATTGACCGAAAGCTAGAGAAAGGAAAGCCTCATGTCAGAAATCATCAGAATCCTCCCGATCATCACCGAGCGCTATGAGCAGCTCTATGACCTTGTACAGAACCAAAGCAAGGACGGTAAGCTGGAGGCAAAGCTTGTGGCTGAGTATCTAGGCAGAGATGTTGACTGGTTGCGAAGAGCACTTTGCAACGGTGCTGTGCCATTTGGGTTTGGCGATGGTACTACAGGGCGGGCAGTAAGCTATATCGGAATCCTGCCATTCTTCCAGTTTGAAACTCAGTGCAATCTATTTAACGCAAAAAACAAGATTACAAAGGAAGTTTAAAGGAGGGACAAGCATGATCGAGCTAAGTACCTTCATAGCTGTGCTATTTATTCTCCTCTGCAGCATG
>DAMCAP010000040.1:3800-15105 GCA_032059445.1 Oscillospiraceae bacterium | reverse complement strand
CCTGCACCTTAATCAGCTCCTGCTCCGAAAGGAAATACTCTGTAGGCACATCCAGCGCAGCAGCCAGCGCAATGATTGCGGTAGCATTCTTGGGTTGGCGGTCGTTTGCTTCATAGAGCTGGATGGTGCGCGTGGTCAGCCCTACTTTTTCAGATAAAGCCTTCTGTGTTAAGCCTGCTGCTAGCCTTGCGGCTCTGATTTTGCTGCCAAATTCCATAAGTCTGCCTCCTATGTCGAAAATCTACCAAACATATCCGTTGACTAACGAACATTCGTTCGCTATAATTGGTGCATAAAGCGAATCTTAGATCGTATAATTAACATAGCACGAATATGATTGGCAGTCAATGGGGGAATTATGGAAAGAATGGTTTTACACAGCGATCTTAATGCTTTTTATGCCTCTGTTGAGATGATGCTCGATCCCTCTTTACGAGGCAAGGCTGTTGCAGTGTGCGGCAGCACAGAGGATCGCCACGGCATTGTACTGGCAAAATCAGAGCTTGCCAAAAAAGCAGGGGTAAAAACAGGCATGGTCAACTGGGAGGCAAAGCAGCGCTGCCCCGATCTCATCATGGTAAAGCCCCACTATCACCAATACCTGAAATATTCTCGACTGGTGCGAGATATCTACGGTCGCTTCACTGATCAGGTTGAGCCCTATGGTATGGACGAATGCTGGCTGGATGTAACAGGCAGCCAACTGCTCTTTGGATCAGGGGAAAAAATAGCCGAACAGATACAGCAAGCAACCAGAGAAGAGCTGGGCTTGACCGTCAGCATCGGTGTGTCTTTTAACAAGGTCTTTGCGAAGCTGGGCAGTGATCTTAAAAAACCCGATGCCATTACTGTGATTAGCAGCGACGAGTACAAACAAATGATATGGCCCCTGCCTGCTTCGGAGCTGCTGTTTGTAGGTAGATCTACTGCCCGCAAATTACAACGTTACGGCATCAACACCATCGGAGATATTGCTAAAAGCGACCCAGAGTTGCTGCGCGCCTTTTTGGGAATCAACGGTTATCAGCTCCACCAATTTGCCAATGGCCTTGATCGCTCCCCTGTCATGTGCACAGGGTTCATCTCCGAGGTCAAGTCTATCGGCCACGGCATCACCTGCAATGCCGACTTAGAAAATGAGGAAGAAGTCTGGAAGGTGATGCTGGAGCTTTCGCAGGATATCGGGCATAAGCTGCGGCTACACAATCTAGATGCCACAGGAGTGCAGATCACAGTGAAGGATAACACACTTGGCTATAAACAATATCAAGCTCCCCTGCCCATCAATACCCAATCCCCTTTTGAGATCAGTAAGAAGGCAAGAGAGCTTTTCCAGAAAAATTATCGGTGGGATATACCAGTCCGTGCGATGACCGTACGGGCAATCAACCTGATCGAGCACACCACCCAACAGCAGAGCAGCTTTTTTGTAGACCTTCGCTCTGTACAAAGGCGAGAAAAACTAGAGGATGCCATCGAGCATGTCCGCGGTCGATACGGCAAGAAATCCATCTACGCTGCTACACTGATGGGCAATAACAAGATGGCCTTTACAGGCAGCAATGAGATCATCATGCCGGGGATGGCGGGGAGGTAAAAACCCACTGGCAAGAGGTGTGGTGGCTGCGAGAGGTCAAAACGCAACTCCAACGGCTTTTGATTCTCCGCTGATGCTAGTCGCAGCAAGAGTCCAATCAATCACTTAAAGGATTCTTGCTGCAACTTACTTTACATCACGCCTAAACCGCTAGGCATACACCTGAGCTATCACCATAGCTGGGGGTGTTACGCTATTTACTTACTAAAGCCAAGCGAAGCACCTTGCTCCATCTTACCATGGGATTCATTATAATATCTGGGTATTTTTACTCTGCCTTAATGATAGTTTATTGTGCCCAATAGACATCCTCAAACCACATTCCTCCAGCAGCACTGACTTTAAAGCCCTTGAGAGCGCTGTTGGTGGCTCGTGCCACAATCGGGTGGTAGAGAGAGACAAAGGGAGATTGCTCGTTTAAGTACTCCGTCAGTTGCTTTAGGGTTTCGCCACGCTCTGCATCATCGATCTGGGTTTTGGCAAGGTCGATCAGCTCATCTACCTTGGCATCCTTGACCCTTGCCAGATTAGCAGCGTTGAGGGAGTTGCTGTGAAATACCCCGTAGGCATACATGGTCATGGTGCTGGAGGTGTAACCAATGACGGAGGTCTCGTATTTACCCGGCATGATGGTAGAAAGCAAGGTAGCGTAGTCCATCGCCACGATCTCCATATTGATCCCTAGCTCCTTGAGGTTGGCTTGGATTACCTCTGCCCCACGCCTTGCGGTGTCATTAGAAACAATACAGGAGAAGCTCAACCCCTCCACCTTGACACCAGAGGCAGCAAGGTATTCCTTCGCCTTGTCGATGTCATAATCCTGTGCATTGGCAGTAGAAGCGCCCTCAAACATTGCGGGAGTCTGAGCGGTGGTCTTTACACCCTGACCATTCACTGCTACAGTGATAACTGCCTCTCTATCGATCGCAGCGTTCATAGCCCTGCGGAAATCCTTATTGTTAAAGGGGTAAACCTCGTTGTTCATCGAAAAGAAGTTAACCCTCGTACCGTCCACCTTATGTACCTCGGTAGCATCGCTGGCGTCAAGGCGCTCTACGTCATTGGCCTCCACCTCAATGATGGTGTCGATCTCACCAGTCTCCAGAGCAATTGTCCTTGAGGAGCCCTCGGGGATAATGCGCCATGTCATATGCTTGATTTTTGGCTGATGGGCGGCATTGAAGTAACCATCAAATGCTTCAAAGCTGAGTGATTCACCTAGTGTCTGGGAAACAAATCGATAGGGGCCGGAGCCGATGGGTTTGGTGCCAAAGTCATGGTTTTGATCGATCAGCGCCTTGGGTACAATCCTAATGCTGGTAAGGTTGGGCAGAGTCAGGGCGTAGGGGCCGTCTGTCGTTACCTTAACGGTATATTCATCTACGATCTCCACACTCTTCCAAAAAGAGCTGTAGTCCTTGGTAGTGGGGTATTTCCTTGCGTATTCCATAGAAGCGGCAACATCGGCTGAGGTCATGTGGCTGCCATCGTGGAAGTTGACATTTTCATAGATCTTAAAGAGCCACTCTGTATCGCTGGTGCGCTCGTACTTTTCGCATAGATCAGGCACAGGCATAAGGGTGTCGAGATCTACCCGAAATAGCTGGTTAAAGGTCAGGGCATTCATATAGTTTGCCGTAACCGATTTGTGGTCAAAGGGGTGAAGAGTAGGCGGGTCGCTTTCCATAGCGATGCGGATATCTTCTCTGACAGGGGCCGGTGCCTCTGAGCTTGCTGTCGGTGTGCTCTGAAAGGTCTTTGCCGAGCCGCAGCCCGAAAAGAGCATAGTGACCATAGCCGCTGTAATCGCCATTGCTGCCAGCTTTTTTACGATACTGATCTGAAGTGTTTTGTTCATTGTTCTTCTCCTCATGTTCAAAATTTACTTTCCCGATTTAAATCGGTGTATGCGAATGTCGACCATGCCCTGAGAAAAACAAAAAGTGCCCCCACCACTAAAAGCCATCACAACCACCTGTTACGACATTCCAACAAATGCCTTCCCCGATTACGGAGGGATGCCGTCGCCGCCTACTTGCCAAAGCGTTCGGGGCGCAACTCAAGAGTGATTTTCAAATACTTCTACCAATACCGGAATCGCACCATCTCCGGCTCTCTGCAATCTTCAAAGGATTTTACTTTCTCTGTCATCGTTTTGTATTATTGAATTTATCACATTAAATCATAAAATCTTTCCCCTGTCAAGGCCTATTTTTAAAATAATATAAAATAACGGACTAAAAACCCGCTGTTATTGCCTATGAAACTCGCTAAGTGCATACTTCTCATTCTGATTTTTGTCATATTGGTGGGCTTCTGATTTACGCAAAACAAGGGAAAAAGCTCTAACTTAGCTTTTCTTATACGGTTATTCAAGAAAAAATTGCTTATACTATCCCTAAATGCGTATATGGAAGGATCGGTAATATTGTTTTCCTATATTTTTCGTAAGCTGGGATA
Source organism: Oscillospiraceae bacterium (assembly GCA_032059445.1). Classification (GTDB taxonomy): domain Bacteria; phylum Bacillota; class Clostridia; order Oscillospirales; family Ruminococcaceae; genus DAMCAP01. Next base: position 11,048 of record DAMCAP010000040.1, on the reverse strand, counting down.
TTTGAGTACCGCCAATCAAATCATCAATGATCTAAATCAAGATACCCATCAAAATGAGCCGGATAAAACCGAGCTGAGCACCAAAATGAAGGACAACCTCGATAAGCTGACAAAGATGCTCAGCAACAGTAGTGACGTAAAGGTGCATCCCTTTCGGTTTGGGCCTAAGGAGAGCTTGTCGGCCACTATGATCTTTATCGACGGTCTGGTCGACAACGTAACCATCACCAACAGCATCCTGCGCCCCCTCAAAAGCTGGGATCCCGACCAAGACCTTGGCCCCAAAGATAAAATTGTCAACCAAGTCATGCAAAAGGTGCTTTGCTCTGGCGACAACACAACCGCTACCTATATTTCGGAGTTGGCGATGGCCTGCATGTCGGGCGATACCGTCATTTTGGTTGAGGGCTGCAATACAGGGATGATCATCAGCTCTAAGGGCTGGGAAAAGCGCTCCATCAGCGAGCCACAATCTGAAACAGTCGTACGAGGCCCCCGCGAGGGCTTTACCGAAAACCTACGTACCAACACCGCCCTCATCCGCCGTAAGATTAAATCGGGCACCCTCAGTATCGAAAACCTCATAGTAGGGCGAAAGACCCAAACCAACATGTGCTTGATTTATCTAAAGGACATCGCTGATCAAAAGGTCATCGACACAGTGAAGTGTCGGATCAACCAAATAGACGTAGACTCGGTGCTAGATTCCGGCTATATCGAGGAATACATCGAAGACGCCCCTTTTTCTCCATTTTCTACGGTAGGCTACAGTGAAAAGCCCGACGTAGTGGCGGCACGCCTCTTAGAGGGTCGTGTAGCACTAGTCATCGATGGCTCGCCATTTGTGTTGACTGCTCCGATGCTCTTTATTGAGAGCTTCCAGACTGCCGAAGACTACTACGTCCGCCCCCTTTATGCCAGCATTATGCGCATCCTGCGCTTCGCAGCATATTTCCTCACTATATTTGCTCCGGCTCTATACATCGCCCTGACCACCTTTCATCAGGAGTTTATCCCAACTACCCTGCTCTTTACCATCGCAAATGCAAGGGAGGGCACACCGTTCCCCGTGCTTCTTGAAACACTCATTATGCTGTTTGCCTTTGAGATCCTACGGGAGGCAGGTATACGGCTCCCTCGACCGGTGGGTCAAGCAGTCAGCATCGTGGGCGCTTTGATTATGGGAGATGCAGCCGTTTCGGCTGGTTTGGTAGGCGCTCCGGTGGTCATTACCATCGCCTTTACAGCAGTAACCGGCTTTTTGGTGCCGTGGCAATATGACTCTGCTGCGATCCTTAGAGTCGTAGTCATGCTTCTGGCAGCCTTTGCCGGCTGGTATGGCATCTCTATGGGGCTACTGGCAATGCTGCTCCATCTCGGCTCCCTAAGTTCTTTTGGGGTTGCCTATTTCGATGGCTTTGCACTGACACGCAATCTGCAAGATTCTCTGGTGCGCATCCCTTTATGGCTGATGATCAAGCGCCCCAAGGGGCTATCAGCCGGTGACGTTACCCGCCGCCGTGCCTTTTTACCACCGCTACGCCCCTTTGATGAGCAAAATCAAGATGAATAGAAAGGTGTGGCAGATGAATCAAAAGATCTTTAAATCCACAGCAATCATACTCAGCCTTGCCCTTAGCCTTTCACTCACTGGCTGCTGGGATAATCACGAGATGGACACCCTCTTTATCGTCACCGGGGTCGCCCTCGACACAGCCGAGCAGAAAGATCAGGTAGATATTACCCTAGAGATCGGCAAAGCCAAATCAAAGGGCGAAGGAGAGTCAAGTGGTAAAAAAGACTCCAGCGTCATGCTAAACATCACCAGCAACAGCATGATGCAAGGCCTGATGGAAATCAACCAAAACAGCAGCCGCACCCTATTATTGCAGCACAATCAGCTGATCTTGATGGGAGAAGATTTTGCCAAGCAAGGGGTCAAGGAGCGCATCGACCTGTTTATGCGAGATCAAGAAGCTCGTATGGAGGTGCTTGTATTGGTCGCTGAAGGAAAAGCTGGAGAAGTGCTTTCGGCAAAGGTGGATCAAGAAGACATCACCAGCATGTATCTTTCGCGGGTAATGCACGACCACGGGGCAGTTTCTCCCTATTACCGCACCCGCATGCTTGATTTTGTATCCCGCGTGCTCCACGAAACTTCCGCGCCAGTTGCACCTCTGATTACGCTGGTCAAAAAAGATGACAAAGAGGAAATCAAAGTCATCGGCACGGCGGTCTTTAAAGACGATAAGATGGTGGGTAAGCTTGATGGAGAGCAGACCCAAGGCTATGTATGGGCTATGGGGGAGGTCGGGCGCAGCAGCATGATTGCCAAAAGCCAGTTTGGTAGCGCAGTATTGCGTATAGAAGAACTCAATACAAAGCCAGAGGTGCTCTTTGAGCCAGACGGCAAGGTCAAGCTGCGCCTCGCAATTAAAACCCAGCTGAGCATAGGAGAGCTCCAAGGCTTTGCTAATATGCCCCCGCTAGAGGTCATGCCCATCTTAGAAGAGATGGCACGACAGCAGATCACAGGGCAGATCAGCGCAACCTTTGATAAAGCACAAGAGCTGGGCACCGATATCTATGAGCTAGGTACCATGATCTACCGAAAGCACCCAAAGCAATGGCACACGATCAAGGATCGCTGGGATGAAATCTTCTCCCAGATGCCGCTGGAGATCGAAGTAGAGGTAAAGCTACCTGAAACAGGCCAGATTATCAAATCTTTAGAAATGGAGGGCACTACACCGTGAAGATCGATAAAGGTGAAATTTCAGGCACCCAGTTTATGCTGTCGATAAGCTGTTTTATCCAGTCCTCTGCCATGCTTACTTCTTTTATTGCAGCAATTGCCAAGCAGGATGCGTGGATTTCCGTATTATTTGGCATCGTGTGCTGCCTGCCTCTGATCTGGGTCTACCGCAGTATCATGATCGAGTTCCCCGGGCAAAACCTTCTTGAAATCCTTGAGGTGGTCTTTGGTAGAGTGATCGGCAAAATCCTCGGAGCTGCTTATATTTGCTTTTTTGTCACCCTTGCCTCTATAAATCTGATGGATCTGGGTGATTTTACAAGGCTCACCATTATGGAAGAAACGCCAAACATTGTGCTGGTGGTGATGTGTATCATTGTATCCTCCATCGCAGTGCGTAGCGGCATCAAGCTGGTGACCAAATACAGTGCATTGTTTACAGTGATTTCATTCTTTATACTCTTTATCTCAGTATTGCTGGTGGCCAATCTGATCAAGCCCGATCATCTGCTGCCGATCTTTGATCAACCCCCCATGAAGTATATCCAAAGCACCCACATCATCGCCACCATTCCATTTGGCGAGGTGGTGGCATTTTTGATGATCACTCCCAATATCAAGCTCTCAAAGAAGCAGCTCACCAGCCGTCTGTTTTGGGGCTTTGGCATGGGTGCCTTTATGATCCTTGTGGTCATGCTGCGCGATATTACAGTGCTGGGCAATACCCTCAATTTGTTTACTCTTCCCTCACTGGTTACCCTGCGCCTTGTTAATTTTGGCGCATCCCTCTCCCGTGTAGAGGTACTATTTGTGGTTGTATTGATTTTGCTGCTGTTCTTCAAAATCACCTTCCTATACTACATTTCGGTGATTTCAATTGCACATTTCTTTAAGATAAAAGCATACAAATATCTCGCACTGTCCGTAGGCGCCTTTATGATTGCTTACGGTCTGACCCTTTACCCCTCCGCCGCAGAGCACGCAGCTTCTGCCCACCAAATTGTGCCGATTTTGTGGACACCCTTTGAAATCATCATACCCTTGCTGATATTGATCACTGCAAAAGTCAGAAAACTACCGAAGGCACAGAGGGCATAGCATATGATGTGGATATTGATCGCCTTTGCTTGTATTTTATTATTTGATCTTGCACCAATGATCCGCAAAAGTTCCTGGCAAGGGGTAGGGGTGCTTTTGCTGATGTATATCCCGGCATTCATCTTGCTGATCCTTTGGCAGCTCAAGATCCCTGTACCCAGCGTCCTGCTGTTGCTGGGAGGCGCCCTCAAATCGGTAGGGCTAAGCTATTGATACGAGGAACTGTATCCTCCCGCTGCCTGCCACAGAGCAATATACTCACTCATTGATAAAAGATTTTATAGCAAAAGCAGCGCCATAGGGGTACTCCCTAAGCGCTGCTTTAATCAATGTTGGTTATCAATACAGATCAATGATAAGCAAGGGTCACCATGCCCCAGCCACACGATCATCACTGCTGGTATACCGGTGACTCTCGGTTTATTTCTTGGTTATCGTTCTCTGGCTTTTGCCATCCAGAGGATATGGCTTGTTACGGCAGCACCGATCAAAAGCAGCAGCAATGTACCATGGAGCTTTTGCATCAGGAGCATCGAGAGCAGCAGCATCCCCCACAGATAGCTAAGGCTGATCGCCACTGTCTTGCGAGAAAGCCCCGTCCTGCTTTCGTAGTTCTCAATATGCTCCCTAAAAAAGCCTATCTTCATAATCTCCGCCCGCAGCCGCGGTGTGCAGCTAAAGCAAGCCGCCGAGACCAGCACAAAAGGCGTAGTCGGCCATATCGGCAATAACAGCCCGATAGCACCCAGCCCCAGAAATAAAAAGCCGCAGCCCGTCAGCAAAATCACCTTGATACGCAAGCAATCACCCCACTGCCGTAAAGTAAAATAACCCTAAAATCAATATTACCAATATATATTGCAACGTGGCAAATGTCAAATACAGTATTTATATGGTCGGGAGAATTTTTGTAAAGATTTATAATTTTGATGCCAATTATTTGTGTGAGTTGTAATAATTGATTTTTCACTTCAATGTTTCCTTTAATTCTGCCTTATTATTTGCTATGATAAGCAAAACAAAAAAGGGTATTCTTAGACGATGCCTCGCTGATTCGAGCCAGTAAGGCTCCAACCTACATCTTACTTTTTGATTTTCCTTTTACCACCTGTTATAATCATCTTAGAAGAGGTTTTCACCATTTTATCAAGGTAGAAAGGCAGGGATCCGTACATATGTACCGAAGCAAGCTGTTTTTGCATAGAAATATCTATGATCTTGCAGGGACTAACGAGCTGTTTATAAATACAGTCCGTCAAAATCTTCTGCTTCATCGGCAGCGCTGCCCCTATTACGCCAAGATTTTAGCGCAGCAGGGCTTTGCTCCTGGGTCCCTTCGCTCGATTGATGATCTTTATAAAATCCCGCCTCTGCCTACCTTATTCTTAAAATCCCACAGCTTATTTTCCATCCCTTACGACAAGCTACTATTTAAAGCTACCTCTTCAGGTACAGGCGGCAAGCCAAGCCTCGCAGGCTTAGATACCCTGAGCGCATGGCACGGGTTTTGGATGGTGTACCGCAGCTTTGCCCATTACGGGCTCATCTCTGCTCGCCCTACCAACTACATCGTCCTTGGTTACGAGCCCAGCCACCACAACCAGATGGGCGCGGTCAAAACTGCCTATGGCACCACCCTTGCGGCACCCGCCCTTCACCGCGAATATGCGCTTAAAGATACAGGCAGCGGCTACACCCTCAACCTCGACGGCATAAAAAGTGCCCTGCTCCGCTACCAGAAACAAGGTCACCCTGTACGGTTTATGGGCTTCCCCGCTTACTTCTGGTTTATGCTAGAGATGCTCAGAGAGTCGGGCATCCGCTTAAAGCTCCACCCTAAGTCCAAAGTGCTTCTGGCAGGCGGTTGGAAGCAGTTCGCCACCCAAAAAGTAGACAAATTCGCCCTTTACCAGCTCTCAGAGGAGCTTCTCGGCATCCCAGAGGCAAGCTTCCAAGATTTTTACGGTGCGGTAGAGCATCCTATCGTATACTGTGACTGTAAGCATCATCACTTCCACGTGCCGATCTATAGCCGAGTAATTATACGAGATGTCAAGACCCTTGCCCCTCTACCCAAAGGTATGCCGGGCTTGGTCAATTTAATCAGCCCGCTGGTGGGGAGCATGCCCCTGACCAGCATCATTACCGACGATCTGGGTATCCTGCATGAGGCCCAAGAATGTGGCTGCGGTACTCCTTCCCCTTGGCTTGAGTTGCTGGGTCGTGCAGGCTTATCCGACATCAAAACCTGTGCGGCAAATGCTGCCGAGCTGCTGGTGCCAAAGGCGTAGCTTGGCGAAACCTCCATTTACAATAAGCAAATACAGGTATACCAATATATCTGCTAAACAAAACAATCCGATGCAGGGCATTTAATACTCTACATCACCGATAAATCTTCAGAGGTGATCAAATGAATTTAGTTGACGGTAATATCCTAAGCACAAAGGAATGTGATGAAATCCTCCAAACCCTTGAGTGTCGCATTATCGATACTCTTTCGAAGGATCCCCTGCCAATCCAAGCGATCTTGGAGGCCTGCGATAGACTTTCTGCCAAGCTTGATCTGAGCGCATATCTGCCTATTTTACAGGAGCTTGGCATCGACCCGCTTACGATAGAGCAGTATATGAAGCAGGCAAAACAGATGCTCGGTAAGGAGTACCTTCGTAGCCGCCTAGAAGCAGAGCTTGGCCAGCATTATGATAAGCCCTACAGCTTCACCCCCTATGATCGCACGACACCTGTCACACAGCAGCTAAAGCCCCTTGGGGTGCTGCTCCATATTGCCGCAGGCAATGCCGATGCCCTGCCTGCTTTTAGCGTGCTTGAGGGGCTCTTGGCTGGCAACATCAACCTTCTCAAGCTCCCCGAGCAAGAAGGCGGCATTTCGGTATACATTTTGCAGCAGTTGATCCGTGAGGAGCCTCTGCTTGCACCATATATCTATGTCTTTGACTATAGCTCCAAAGATCTAGATTCGATGCAAACGCTGATTGATCTAGCCGATGCCGTGGTGATATGGGGTGGCGATGAGGCTGTTTCTGCACTGCGCAGGCTGGTCAAGCCTCACATCAAGCTGATCGAATGGGGCCATAAAATCAGCTTTGCCTACCTGACAAAAGACGGAATGAATGAAGGAAATCTCCGTGCCTTGGCACAGCACATCTGCCAAAGCAATCAGCTCTTTTGCAGCTCTTGTCAGGGCATCTACCTAGATACAGAGAATATCGTGGAGCTTCATTCCTTCTGTAAGTGCTTCCTGCCTATTTTAGAGCAAGAAGCCAAGCTTCATCCTTTGCAGCTTTCGCTGGCACAGCAGGCGCAGCTTACCCTACAGCTTTATAGCCGTCAGCTGGAGCTTGCAAAGCACTGCATCTTTCAAGGGGAAGATG
>DAMCAP010000040.1:0-3790 GCA_032059445.1 Oscillospiraceae bacterium | reverse complement strand
GTCGCCTGCTCTGACGCTATCTTAGAGCCTGCTATGCAGTTTCGCAACTGCTGGGTAAAGCCCCTGCCTCGCGAGCAGCTTCTGGCTGCCCTGCGCCCCCATAAAAATCACCTGCAAACAGCAGCCCTGCTCTGTGGCAAAGAAGAATTTGCCCCCCTAGCCGAAACCCTCGGCAGGACGGGGATCGTGCGAATCACCGACCCTGCCAACATGTCGACCTCCTACTGCGGTGCCGCTCACGACGGAGAGTATGCCCTGCAGAGGTATACCAAGGTGCTATCCCATGAAGGATACTGAGCTTAAATATCGATGCTATAAGCCTATCTTAGGATAAAAGCAAACAAAACAGCATAATCACGAAGTATACTTGTGGTTATGCTGTTTCATTATCAACCCCACATGAAGATACCACGATTCAGAGTTTTTTAGCAATACATTAAGAGCGCTGGGCATCCAAAATGAATGCCCAGCGCTCTTTTTATAATCTTACCAAGTCGCTCAGTTAAAGATTGATAAGTATTTTGATGACTACCTCTATTTTACTTACATGGAGAGTAAGACACGATTTTGATTTCCATCACAACTATACGCGCGTAAGGCAGCATGAATCTTAGCTTGTGTAAAACACATTGTACAGAAGTGCGCCACTGAAACACGTGAGTATCAAAACCACTGTTGATACATTAAAACTCGCAAAACGGGAATCGGCAGGCAGCAAAACCTCACTGCCTGCCGACACATACCGCTACACCTTAGTATGGCTGATTCTGTAGGTAGCATTTTCTAATTGCGTAACTTCACCTATAAATCCCACATCGAATACGAACCCAATACTACTGCTTCACTTGTGTAATATATGACTGGTATGCAGGGGCGATCTGCTCGTAGCTAATCTTGCCCTCGCCATGCAGTCGTACCAGTAACTTTAATAGCATCTCGTTAACCAAGCAAAGCACCCCCCTGCTGTAGGATCAAGATAGACAGCTCATCGAGTTGCTGCTGCATGGAAAATTTCTCTGCCTCTAGCTGTGCGATACGCTCCTCCGCTGTCAGGAGCCTTGGGATTACCTCGCCGTTACGCAGGAACTTACCCTCCTGATAACTGTCACCAATCCCCACAGGGAAGCTATCTACATTGACTACCTGCGACTCCAGCGGAAAGATATGCCGTACACTTTGTAGGTCGCCCTCGATCACATTTGTTACTATACCATTCTCAATTACTGCTAAACGCATATTAATACCCCCATCTTATAATTATAATACCAGAGCCGCCAGAACCTGATGGCCAATAATAGTTTACATAACCTTCATCATCTGTACCCTGTTGATACGCCCCACCGCCACCTGAACCTGTGTTAGCTAAAGCACTCTGACCACTCGGTGAAGATGAATTACCTCCATTACCTCCACCATCTTTTCCAAGACCTCCTGCACTGTAATAGATACTGCTAGTTCCTCCAGCTCCACCTCCGCCGCCACCAGCATAAGTTTTGCCGTTAAACATGGTGCTAACACCTGCACCAGTACCTCCACCACCTGTGTTATTGGAGCCAAAAGAACCACCGCCGTTAGAGCCGTTTGTACCGCCATCACCAGCCTTATAATACGAAGAACCAGACCTAGCAACTCCTGCACCACCACCGGAACCACCGTCACCACCGCTTCCGTTGTTAACAGGGGGAGACCCTCCCAACACTGTGTTCCCGACAAAAGAAGTAGCCCCGCCACCGTTGGCATTCAAACGGCTACTAGAAGAATTATAATTTGGTAAGCCTGCGCCACCGCTACCAATAACAGTTGGATAACCTGTGTTAGCAGTTAAAGCCACTCCAGTTAGAAGTTTGACGTAACCACCAGCTCCACCACCAGCTCCATAACCACCTACCTGAGCACCCGAAGAGCCCCCTCCAACAAGAAATGCTTCCACGCTCATATTGCTTTTAGGTGTAAATGTTCCGCTCGAATACAACTCCATGTATCCTATCTTTTCAGTGCCAAAGATAGCGTGAGAGCCAGTATAGGTAGGGAACTTGGGGGTACTGGCTCCCCCTGCCTTAAAAAAAGCGGTTCCAATATCCTCTCTACCCGCTACTGGTTTATAAAAATTGTCTAAGATAACTGAAATATATGCCCCTGCCGCTAAACCTGAGGTGCCATCAACTAATTGTTTATCTTGCGTGCAAAGTCGATAATAACCTAAGCCACCTGTGATTCCTGTTATGTATATAGCAGGCGTAGGAGTAAAATTATCCGGTATTCTAAAAGATATAGTGCAACCGTTTGTAAATACAAAGTTAGGTATAGTTTGTCTAAATTCACCATTTGGTGAATTAATGACAGAGGCAGCTATCCATGTATTTGCAGTACCATTCCACTTGTTTTTTTCTGCTTGGGTCGTGTGGAGCACAGCGTCCGATACATGACTCCCCGCTGCCTTACCATTCCAGTTATTTTTATCCGCCGCCGTCACATGGATTGTACCATCCTGCCCATGGGCCGCCGGAGTCGCCCCCGCCTCAGCAGGTGTGTGGCTGTGGGTAGCGGGAGCATATACCCCACTATGGTTATGATCCCTCAGTGCTAGATCACTGGGCAGCATCCCACCCAGCCTGTCGGCATCCTTTGCCCTGCCTTCGGGGTCAAACTTGTCCTTGAGCCCCTTGATTTGCTGATCAAGAGTATCCATATTGCCGTTGATATCAGCGATATTGATACCGTCTGACTGCTCGGGCTTTTTAAGGTTTAGATTTGTTGTCGTCGTCACGCTTAGATCCCCTTTCGTAATTCATCCCAGGTTTTTTCTTCCACCACCGCCCATGTCATCCCTGCGATCTCCCCCCAGGTCACATAAGCATAGGTAATATCCATCAAGAGGTTTGCCGGTATGGTCTGGTATGCCGTAGCAAATAAGGGTCGCAGGTCTGACACCTTCGTTTCCCCCCGATAGGTGATCTTTACCGTAAAATCCTTTACCGTGATGTCGACCGGTACCTCCATATACGCTTCTACGATGCCCTTAAGCACCTTGATATTGATAGGCGGCTTGGTCATTAGCCTTGCCTTGAGGGCATCCCTGCGAGATTCGAGGGTAGAATGTAAGGGTGAGGTCACCCCCAGGATCTTCTCCCACCTTGCCACTCCTTGTAGGTCGGCATGAGCGATCGACTTGTTGTTGACTCCGTTTTTGATATACTCCATCATCCTGCCATACTCGATGTTGACTGCATGATTGATGGCATCAATCTCTATGTAGTCTTTTAGCCGCTGGGGAAGGTAGTCTTTAAAAACCACTGCCTTCTCGTAAAACACCTACACCACCTCCGAAACAGTGATGTTCCCCACCACAGGCACCTGATAACCTTCAAAGCTCTTGTCAAGGGGGATATTGCCTGCCGCCCCATTGACGGTCACATCACCTACGTCCACAATCGTCTCGTGACTGTTTAAGATGGTAGCAACCAGTTTGGCATAAAAGACCGTCGGCTCATTGAAGGAGATCCCCTTGATATATTCCTCCACCGCTTGAGTCACAAAAGGCTCGACAATGGCAAAGCTGGCTCCTCCCTTTAGGCGTAAAGCCACAGCCACATCAAGAGGCAGATCACTACCAGTCTTGACCAGCACCGTGTGCCCAATAGGAGCGATACCGTCACCCGCCTGCCCCATCATCCCTTGTACCTTCTCAACCAAGGTCGGTGTAGCACTGCGGTCCTCTTCGTCGGCGATCACGATACCGACTCTACCCGCTCCCATCTCGGCGGCGCCAAACACCTTTACATCCCCTACC
>DAMCAP010000039.1:12997-15219 GCA_032059445.1 Oscillospiraceae bacterium | reverse complement strand
AGAGCTTTTTTTCTCTTCCGAGAGTTCCCTTTCGGTCTCTCCCTGACAGCTTTGCCAGTATACCACGTACCACCGCCCACTGTCAATCCCCTTTTTCGACTTTTTCTTGTGTTTTGGGACCATCTGCAACAATTCGGGATTTTACATGGTTTTTACTGACTTCGCTTAGGTCTTTTGGCAATATCACCGAGGTGTTTTTTGCTGATTTTCCCTTTAAATAGAAAAGGCTGCGGTTGCCCGCAGCACTTGTCACTACTTACAGAAGTTCTCTATATAATTGTCGATACAGTCCTTGATAATACGCTCCGCTTCCTCACGACCCATTACTTCTTCGACCGCTGTGGTTTTGCCCTCCAGCTCTTTATATACCTTAAAGAAATGCTTCATTTCGTTAAAGGTATGGGCGGGCAGCTCATCGATATTCTTATAGGTATTGTAATTTGGATCATCAAAAGGGATGGCGATGATCTTTTCGTCAAACTTCCCGTTGTCAATCATTGTAATCACACCGATTGGGTAGCATCGTACCAAGGTCATCGGCTCAATCTCTTCACTGCACAATACCAACACATCCAGCGGATCACCATCATCAGCATAGGTGCGGGGAATAAATCCGTAGTTAGAGGGGTAATGGGTAGAGGTATATAGGATTCGATCTAGGATAATGTGCCCAGTTTCTTTATCCAGCTCATATTTCTTCTTACTGCCCTTTTTGATTTCTACCACACTGATAAAATCACTAGGGGAAATTCTCTTAGGGCTTATGTTATGCCAAATATTCGACATGTTGCTTCTCCTTTATTCTTAAAGATCACCTTAGCTACAAGTATAAAGCAAAAAGGAGTTACACGCAAGCTAAACCGCTGTATTCTCCGCTATACACCTTCATTAAAGCTCAGTCTTGCAAAAGTCCTTAAACAAATGCATGATCTTGTTGTCAATTAACGCGTCTACCTTGAGACCATCTTCACTATACTCCTCAGCAAAGATCTTACCGTCGGCCCTAATTTGAGCAGTCAGCCCCAACTGATCATAGGGAATGGTCAGTATCATTCGGGTATGGGTGCCCTTGAGGGTATCGGCAATCTTTTGCAGCAGCTTATCGATGCCATAACCCGTCTTGGCAGAGATCAACACTACATCTTCAGCCAGCATCTCCGGCAGCAGCTCGATCCGATCGCATTTATTGATGACGGTAATCACAGGCACTTCGCTTGCGCCCAGCTCACCTAGCAGCGTAGTAGTAACCTCCCGTTGCGCCTGCATCTCCCCCGAAGTCGCATCACATACATTTAAGATAATATCGGCATTTACTGCCTCCTCCAAGGTTGAGCGAAATGCTTCTACCAAATGGTGAGGAAGTCTGCGGATTAACCCTACGGTATCTACCAGCATGATGTTACGCCCATCGGGCAGGGTAAGCCCTCTTGCGGTGGGGTCAAGGGTAGCGAAAAGCTTGTTTTCGCCCAAAATCCCCGCATTGGTCAAGTAGCTGAGCAGGGTGGTCTTGCCCACATTGGTGTAACCCACAATGGAGGCTGTGATGATCCCATCCTTCTGCCGGCGATCACGGATCAGCTTGCGGCGGGCGCTCACTTCCTCGAGCTGCTCCTCAAGGGCTGTGATCCTGCGGCGGATATGACGTCGGTCGCTCTCCAGCTTGCTTTCACCGGGGCCTCTTGTGCCGATACCACCGCCAAGCCGCGATAAGCTCTTGCCCATGCCGATCAGCCTTGGTAGCAGGTATCGCTGCTGGGCAAGATCTACTTGAAGCCGACCCTCCGCTGATCTTGCCCGCTGGGCAAAGATATCTAAAATCAGCATGGTACGGTCGATGGTGCGTACATCCAGTACTTCTTCAATATTTTTGATCTGACTGCCTGATAGCTCCACATCAAAGATCACCAGCTCCACGCCTTCGTTTTTTACAAAGAGTGCAGCTTCCTCCAGCCGCCCTGAGCCAATGCAGGTGGCGGAGTCGGGCGCTGGGCGTTTCTGAGAGATGGTGCCGACCACCTGCGCTCCCGCTGTGGCAGTCAGCTCTTTGAGCTCTTCCAGCGACACTTCCGCATCAAAATCTCCTGTATCCAGGCTTACCAGTAGTGCTTTGGGGATGGGTCTTTCATTTTCTATTAAATCGGTCATCAATACCTCCTATATTTCATATCATTTTCTATCATGTAGTGGTCTGCGCTGAGCTACTTCGTACTTATGCGGTGCTC
>DAMCAP010000039.1:0-12987 GCA_032059445.1 Oscillospiraceae bacterium | reverse complement strand
ATTATACACCATGGTATTGAATATGCAATTAGAAATCTGCCGATTGGGCTAAAGTTTTCAATCCATTCACCGTCACTTCATGAGCACATCTTTATTTTTATACAGGTCTATATATTTAAACGCAAGTGTGTGGTATACTAAAGATAACGATCTCATACGGCATTACGGTTAGTGTGCCCGCTTTTACGGCGAAGATATTGGAGGAAACCTATTATGCAACAAAACAAACAAAAAAACTCGTCCTTGGGCTTTGCCATCTTCCTGCTTTCTCTGATGTTTTTTAATGTGCCTTTTCGTATATCGCTCATCCTGCTCTTTATCCTAGTACCTATTGGGTTAGCAGCCTATATACTCTTTAAAGTCGCTAAGCAAGGCCAGCAACAAAGAGAGGATCGGGCTATGGATACAACGCCCCAACCCACTGGCTATCACCAAAGCACCCCAAATTATGGCACACAAGAAAGCTACGATAAAAAAGAGCACTACAATAGCCAGAATAGCGTAACCGCTACAGAGGAATATACAGATATCAACCTTGATGACGAAGCCCGACGAGCAAGTGAGCTGACGGTGCTGCTCAAGGCAGGGATTATCGATCGTGACGAGTATAATGAGCTCCAGCGTGCACTAAAAGACCGCTAACATCAACAAAGCTCTTGGCACCACAGAGTAAGTGGTGCCTTTTTATATCTCTAATATTGTCTATAAAAAAGCTGCAGGATTACTCCCGCAGCTTTTTTGCGCAACAGCCTAACGGCCCATTAAGTTCTCGATTTGATACCCCGCCAGCAGCTTATCAAAATATCCGTTGATATACTCATCAATGGTAGCAGGCTTGTTCTCTGCAGGAAGCTTGTCGTATTCCTGCTGCATCAGATCGCCAAAGCCCTCTCCGGCATAATTGAGCCAGAAATAAGCCTCGATCTCCTTATAATATGCCCCCTCGGTGATCCCCAGCTTTTCTAGTGCCTTAGGCAGCAGCAGGTTGTAGATCTCATCCTCCTTGAGGTGGGCGATCGTTTCCTCCTGATACTTGGCAAAGCCGTCCTGCGCTACATTTAGCCCCTTCGTCTTGGCATCTTCCAAGGTCAAATGCTTGGTTGCGATATCATCAATTGCAGCGGCTCTGGCCATCGCACCTGTATACTGCATATACTGGGTGTGCTCCGGTGTAAGAGGGATATCCTTGCCGTCAAGCTTTACCAGGAGTTTGTCGTTGGTAAAGTCGGCTCTCTCTACAAACTTATCTTGATAAGCACCCGACACTGTCATAAAGTCTTGGCCCTCAGCCAAAGTGTCGTTAAGGTGTGACATCATCTGATCATACAAATCCTGAGGCAGGTAATCCATCTTGGCAGCCTCACGATACTGCTCTCGGGTCATCCCCGTTGCCGCCAGCACCTTGCTGATAATCGGCTCCATCATGGGGTTTGCCATCATTTGATCGATCATTGGGTTGATCTGCTCATCAAAGCCTGCCTTGTCATACTCCTTGCCTGCCTCCGTTAGATCTTTAGAGATCATCTCTACAAATGCAAGGTTTTCACGGGCGGTCAGCTCAGCAAACTTCTCCAGTACATCTAGATAAAGTCGATATCCTTTATACGATACCTCGGTGCTGTCGGTCTTGGCCATTACCATTTCGGGTGCGGGGTCAGAGTAGCTGGTTTTAGGGGCTGCGGTTGCCGCACTACAGCCCGCCAACAATACAAGTGCCATGCACAAAGATACGATTTTTAACTTCATTATTGCTCTCCTTTAATATGATTTCCAATAGGCAAGATGCCAACGATTTTCTATCTTCTTGAAATATAGTTTTGTCAGTAAAACTCTTGCTCAGACTCACCCATTCGTTTTGATTTCGCATTTACCCCCAACAAAATCGCAAAAAATGCGGTAGCCATACTCCTAAAAAGTATAACTATCAAATACCCATAGCCTAACAACTATGTATATCAGTAACAGAACGATTATATCACAGCCCGAAATACGGATGATGAACGCACGGTAAACAAATCAAGACCTTAGAGCCTCCAAAAAAGCATCAATCACATAGGCAGTTTCTTCCTCAGACTGCACACTAGAAAGAGGCAGCGAGATTTCACGCCGATAGAGCGCTACTGCATTGGGGAAGTCTTCCTGCCGATAGCCCAGATTTTTATAGGCAGTCAGAAGCGGCAGCGGCTTGTAATGTACATTGGCGCTAATGCCTTTATTAAAGAGCTTTGCAATGATGGCATCTCTTTTTTCTACAGCATCCTCCGGCAGTATTGCCATATATAGATGACAGCAGGAGCCCTCACTATGAGGCAAGTACCCCACCGCGCCTTCCAAGCCTAAATTGTATTGCTCAATCACGCGACGGCGCTTCATGATAATCTCTTCCAGACGATCGAGCTGCGACAGGGCAATGGCAGCACAGATATCGGTCAGATTATGCTTAAACCCTGGGAACACAATATCATAATCATAACAGCCCTTGAGCTTATCAAGAGCTGTTTTGGTCTGGCCGTGGAGGCTAAGCCAGCCCAGATTAAGCGCCATCCATTCATCATCCAGCCCTTTGATATCCCACACTACAGCGCCACCCTCGGCGGTAGTGATATTTTTGGTAGCGTGGAAGGAGAAGCAGCTGATATCTGCCGCCTGCCCACTTTTTACCCCCATACGATTGGCGCCGATAGAATGAGCCGCATCTGCCATTACAAGTGGTCTCCCCAGCGCTTTGATGATTGGATTATCACTACAAATGGGATACTCTGCTGCAAGGATCTTGAGCGCATCGTAATCACACATCTCCCCTGCGATATCTACCCCGATGATGCATTTGGTGCGGGGAGTAATCAAAGGCCTCACCATTTCGGCATCGATGAGGAAGCTCCCCTTAGGGCAATCACACATCACCACGTTTGCCCCTGTATGTAGTGCAGCAGCAGCAGTTGCGCTAAAAGTATAGGCAGGTACGATCACTTCATCTCCACTGCCGATCCCTGCTGCGCGCAGTGCCAGCTCCATTGCTGCTGTGGCACTATTTAAGCACACTGCGCCTTTAGCCCCTGTAATCTCCACCATCCGCTGCTCCAAGCCCTTGGTGACCTTACCAGTGGTGAGCCAGCCGGAGTTTAGCACCGCCTCCACTGCCTCTCGCTCCTGCTTCTCTAGATCTATTGATGTAAAGTTGATCTTCATCATATTCCCCCTTTGTAAAACACAGCTTGTAGGAAATACTATGCGCTAAAAAAGGGGATCATGTGTAGATCGTATGGAGATAGGCTACTAAGGCGGATTATTCCGCAATCAGCCTAGAGATCTAGTGCGTATCATTCTATCGTATATCAATATAATTCTCTCATCACTTCGTAAGCGCATCGAGGAAATAGTGGCATCATGATTTCCCATTCCATCAGGTATGAGGGTGAGCGTATCATGAGCACATCGAGGTGGTGCGTGAATTGGTCTGCTATTACGTAGGTTAGCAAGTATATGAAATATCTCGTATTGTGCTATGCCCGTGTATACATAAAAAGCAGGCAGCCCATAGGCTGCCTGCTCTATCCTCTGCGATTATCTTCCGCAGCACTTCTTATACTTCTGCCCGCTACCACATGGGCATGGGTCATTTCTGCCCACCTTGGCAGAGGAGTTTTTCACTGTCCTGGATACCGATGCATCAGGTACCGATGGAGGAGGAACCGCCACCTGTACACGCTTTACGGGTGCAGGGTTTTGCTCCTCGGTACGGATCTTGATGGTCAACAGCATCTTCACAGTATCCTCACGGATCGACTGGATCATTGCGTCAAACATCTCGAAGCCTTCGATGCGGTACTCCACCACAGGGTCCTTTTGACCGTAGCTGCGCAGATAAATACCACGACGAAGCTCATCCATCGCATCGATATGATCCATCCACTGGGTGTCTACGTTTCGCAGCAGGATCATGCGCTCAAGCTCACGAGCGATGTTTGCCCCATACTCAGCGGTCTTTGCATCATATATCTTATGGGCACGCTGGGTCAACTCTGTAATGATGTCGTCTTTCTCAATGCGCTCGAGTTCCGCGGTGCTATAGTGGAAGTCTTCCTCCTTGGTCAGCCAACCTTGCAGGTAGCTTCTGAGGCCCTTAAGATTCCACTCATCCTTGGCGTTGGGGTCAAGGATGTACCGGTTTGCAATATCCACCACCACATCGTCGATCATCTTAGAGATGGTGCCCGAAATATCCTCACCATTGAGCACCGAGCTTCTCTGTCCATAGATGATCTCACGCTGGCGGTTCATTACGTCGTCAAATTGCAGTACGCTCTTTCTGATACCGAAGTTTCTGCCCTCTACCTTTGCCTGAGCCGACTCGATGGTACCCGAGAGGATTTTTGCCTCGATAGGCTGATCATCCTCCAGCTTTAGGGTATCCATCAGGCTCTGGATCCTCTCGCCACCAAAGAGGCGCATGAGGTCATCCTCCAAAGAAAGGAAGAATCTAGTTTCGCCGGGGTCTCCCTGACGGCCAGCACGCCCACGCAGCTGGTTATCGATACGCCTTGACTCGTGGCGCTCGGTGCCGATGATCATGAGACCACCTGCATTTTTTACCGCTTCAGTTTCTTCTTTGATCTTATTTTTATAGTGCTCATTGAGCTCGATGAAAGTCTTTCTGGCATCGATGATCTCCTGATCCTCGGTTTCAAAGTAGCTGGTGGAGTTGCTGATCATCTCCTCGGTCATGCCTCGCTTTTGCATCTCTGCCTTGGCGAGGAACTCGGGATTACCACCCAGCATAATGTCGGTGCCTCGTCCTGCCATGTTGGTAGCGATGGTCACCGCTCCAAGCTTACCTGCCTGAGCTACAATCTGTGCCTCACGCTGGTGATGCTTAGCGTTTAGCACTTCATGAGGGATGCCAAAGCGAGAGAGCTTCTTAGAGAGTATCTCAGAATTCTCAATCGACACGGTACCTACCAGCACAGGCTGACCTTTTTTGTGGCACTCTACCACCTGCTTGATTACCGCATCATACTTACCGTTGATGTTTTTGTAGATCACGTCCTGTTGATCCACACGCTGCACAGGGCGGTTGGTAGGGATCACGATAACGTCTAGCTTGTAGATTTCTCTAAACTCATTTTCCTCGGTCAGCGCCGTACCGGTCATACCCGAGAGTTTTTTGTACATTCTAAAATAGTTCTGGAAGGTGATGGTTGCCAGAGTCTTCGACTCATTGGCGACCTTTACCCCCTCCTTCGCCTCTATTGCCTGATGCAGACCCTCGTTGTAGCGGCGGCCGATCATCAGTCGACCGGTAAACTCGTCGACAATGATGACCTCGTCATCCTTGACCACATAGTCCACATCTCGCTGCATGATACCGTTGGCTTTAATCGCCTGATTGATGTGGTGGGCAAGGGTTACATTGTCGGGGTCGTTGATGTTTTCGATATTAAAGTGTTTTTCTGCTTTTTTAGCGCCGCTTGGGGTCAAGGTAGCAGTTCTCGCCTTTTCGTCGACGATGTAATCGCCTTCGATGTCGTCGTGCTCTTCCTTTTCGTTGACCTCGGCGATCTTTACCCGCTTGAGGGATTTGGCAAAGCGATCTGCATGGGCATAGAGCTCACTGGAGGCTTCGCCTGCGCCAGAGATAATGAGGGGGGTTCTTGCCTCATCTACCAATATCGAGTCTACCTCGTCGACAATGGCAAAGTTAAAGCCTCGCTGCACGCAGTTGGCCTTATAAACCACCATGTTGTCTCTCAGGTAGTCAAAACCAAACTCATTGTTGGTACCATAGGTAATATCGCAGTTATATGCAGCCCGCTTTTCGTCAGACTCCATACCCGCTACCACCAAGCCGACTGTCAAGCCAAGGAAGCGATGGACTTTACCCATCCACTCGCTGTCACGGCGTGCCAGATAATCGTTGACGGTTACGATATGCACACCCTGACCAGTCAAAGCATTTAGATATGATGGTAGGGTCGCTACCAGTGTCTTACCCTCACCGGTACGCATCTCGGCAATACGCCCCTGATGCAGTACAATACCGCCGATAACCTGCACAGGGAAGTGTTTCATCCCCAGCACACGCCAAGCAGCCTCACGGCAGGTGGCAAAAGCCTCTGGCAGGATATCATCGAGGGTTTCGCCGGCAGCTAGCCTGTCCTTTAAGATGACAGTCATCTGCTGCAATTCTTTATCGGTCTTTTGGGAGAATGCCTCCTCCAGTGCCAAGACCTTATCGCTGATCGGCTTGATCCGCTTGAGCTCCTTGTCGGAGTACGTTCCAAATATCTTTGTTAAAAGGCTCATGCCCTCACTCCTTAACTACTTTATAGCAATAGTACTATTGTAACCTATTTATCATAGAAAAAAAAGACTATAATAAGAATTTTCAGGGCAAAATCATGAACACACTATGTCATAGTCTTAGCTTTGGATCTAAAATCGCTGGTATTTAGTAAGCTTTTGTATATCATACCATCTTATGATGATTTGCAGTCTACCTTTAGGCAATTTTTACGCAGCGGCTCTTATAAGGGCTAAAGCTCCAAACAGTTATCGCTTACGAAGAAGTCGTAATCCATCAGGCTTAGTTTGTGGGTCGTAAGGGGCGCCCCTGCGTAGAGAAACAAAATCTTATCAGCAAAGCAGCAGAGCATAAGGTCAATGATTGCTTTGCGTTTGCATTTGCACAAGCAGTGCCGTCAAATTGCCCACAACTTTGGCAAAACACTATTGATAAAGTGACAAATATTTGCTACACTTAGGATGAATCAAAAAAGGACGAGGAGGATCTAATTATGGAGTTTTCACATGAAGTGCAGCATATGTGCCGTGTCGGCTGCGGCGCTAGTCACGGCGCTGCTCCAATACCGCAAGAAGGCCGTTGGGTCAAAGCAAAAGAAATCGGGGATATCAGCGGATTATCCCACGGAGTGGGCTGGTGTGCGCCCCATCAGGGCGGCTGCAAGCTGACCCTCAACGTAAAGGACGGTATCATTGAAGAGGCTCTGGTAGAGACAATCGGCTGCTCGGGTATGACCCATTCGGCAGCGATGGCTGGGGAAATCCTCCCCGGTAAAACCCTTCTCGAGGCCCTCAACACCGACCTTGTCTGCGACGCCATCAACGTAGCGATGAGAGAGATCTTTAAGCAGCTGGCCTACGGCAGAAGCCAGACAGCCTTTTCTGAGGGTGGTCTGCCCGTTGGCGCTTCTATGGAGGACCTAGGCAAGGGTCTGCGCTCCCAGGTAGGCACCATCTTCTCAACAGGTGCCAAGGGTGTGCGCTACCTCGAAATGACCGAGGGTTATATCCTAAGCATGGGTCTTGATCAAAACGACGAAGTAATCGGTTATAAGTTTGTGCGGGTAGGCAAGATGCTCGAAGACATCCGCAGAGGTACAAGCCCCGATCAAGCATTTGAAAAAAACACCGCCATCTACGGAAGATACAACGATGCGGTCAAATACATCGACCCAAGAGAAGAATAGCAGGAGGTGGCAAAGATGATCAGATTTGAAGGAATCGAGCGCAGACGCGAAAAGATCGATGCATTTTTAACTGGGCACGCTCTAGGCACACTAGAAGATTGCCGCAAGCTCTGCCTAGACAACGGTATCGACGTAGAAAGCATCGTCAAGAATGTACAGCCCATCGCATTTGACAACTCTGTATGGGCATATACCATCGGTACAGCACTGGCAATTAAGCACAAGGCAGCCGACGCAGTTAAATGTGCTGAATATATCGGCGAAGGCTTGCAGGCCTTTACAGTACCCGGCTCTGTAGCAGAGCAGCGCAAGGTAGGCCTCGGCCATGGTAACCTGGGCGCTATGCTGCTGCGAGAAGAAACCAAGTGTTTCTGCTTCCTCGCCGGGCATGAGAGCTTCGCAGCGGCAGAGGGTGCCATCGGCATTGCCCGCACCGCCAACAAAGCCCGCAAGACTCCCTTACGCGTGATCTTAAACGGTCTGGGTAAAGATGCTGCTTATATTATCTCCCGCATCAACGGCTTTACCTATGTCAAAACCGATTACGATTTCACCACCGATACCCTTAAGGTAGTAGAAGAAAAGAGCTTCTCCCAAGGTGACAAGGCAGCAGTAAAGGTCTATGGCGCCAATGATGTACTAGAGGGCGTAGCCATCATGCAGCTAGAGCAGGTGGATGTGTCGATCACAGGTAACTCCACCAACCCCACCCGATTCCAGCATCTTGTAGCCGGCACCTATAAGAAGTGGACAGTAGAAAACGGCCGCAAGTATTTCTCCGTTGCCTCGGGCGGCGGCACAGGTCGTACCCTTCACCCCGATAACGTAGCGGCAGGCCCTGCATCCTATGGCTTGACCGACTCCATGGGCAGAATGCACTCCGACGCTCAGTTTGCAGGCTCCTCCTCGGTGCCTGCTCACGTAGAGATGATGGGCTTAATCGGTATGGGCAACAACCCCATGGTAGGTGCTACCGTAGCCTGCGCAGTTGCAGCCAACGAAGCATTAAACAAGTAATATTAATATCCAACTTCACAGCGCCGTTCATCAAGCATTAAGCTTGGTGGGCGGCGTTTCTTTTTATGATTCTTCCATTTAATCTTAGCCTGATGCAACTGCTTAAAAATCCACCACATAATAAAATAGGTATTGGGTATAGATGCTGTAAAAACCATGTATTTTTATGAACAAATGCTAAAATACTAAAAATCAGAGCGTTTTGTGTTAGATATTTTTATAAACTAAAATTTATAATTCTCATGATATCCGTCATCCAAGGCTTGAAAACGCCTATTTACGGTGTTAAAATAGAATCAAAGGAGGGATCTTCAGTGGCAAAAAGCAAAAACGACCTCCCCTTATACCTCTTTCATCAGGGGACAAATCATCGGGCATATACCCTTATGGGCGCCCACCCAGCCAAAAAAGGGCGAGGTGCAGGGATTAACTTTACCGTATGGGCTCCCTGCGCTCAGAGCGTAGCAGTGGTGGGGGATTTCAACGACTGGGACCCTACTGCCCACCCCCTAAAAAAGATCACTCCTCAAGGAGTCTGGTCGGGCTTTGTTGCCCGCCTAGAAAACTTCGACACCTATAAATATGCAATCACCACACAAAAGGGGGAGCTGCTGCTCAAAAGCGACCCCTATGCTTTCCATACCGAAACTCCGCCCTTTGACGGCAGCAAAATCTACGACCTCAGTAGCTATGAATGGGGCGATACCCGCTGGCTTAAGGAGCGCAAAAACCAAAACCACCTCTGCTCCCCCATCAATATCTATGAGGTGCATCTGGGCTCCTGGATGCGCAGCCCCGACAACGAGGTGCTTAACTATCGTGAGATCGCCGACAAGCTTGTAGACTACGTCAAAAAAATGGGCTATACCCACATTGAGCTGTTGCCAGTCACCGAGCACCCCTTTGACGGCTCCTGGGGCTACCAGAGCACCGGCTACTTTGCCCCTACTTCCCGCTTCGGTGTGCCCGACGACTTCCGCTATCTGGTAGATCGTTGTCACCAAAGCGGTATCGGCGTGATCCTTGACTGGGTGCCGGGGCACTTCCCCAAGGATGCCTATGGCCTTGCCCTATTTGATGGCACCTGTCTCTACGAGCACCCCGACCCTCTCAGAGGAGAGCAGCCACAGTGGGGTACTAAGGTTTTTGACTTCGCCCGCTATGAGGTCATCAGCTTCTTGATCTCCAGCGCAATGTTTTGGATTGAGGAGTACCACATCGACGGTATCAGAGTAGATGCGGTCGCCTCCATGCTTTATCTCGATTATGGGCGGGAGCGTTGGCTGCCAAACATCCATGGCGGCAAGGAGAATCTAGAGGCAGTTGCCTTTTTGCAGAGGCTCAACTCTGCCATCCTCACCGATCACCCCGATGTGATGATGATTGCAGAGGAATCTACCGCCTGGCCTCAGGTTACCAAGCCTCCTTATGTGGGCGGTCTGGGCTTTAACTTGAAGTGGAACATGGGCTGGATGAACGATATGCTCTCCTACACCCGCCTCGACCCCAAATACCGCAGCTATCATCACGATAAGCTGACTTTTAGCATGATGTATGCCTTTAGCGAAAATTACATGCTCCCGATCAGCCACGATGAAGTAGTCCATGGCAAGGGCTCCCTGATCGGCAAGATGCCGGGAGACCAGTGGACGCAGTTTGCAGGGGTAAGAGCCTTCCTGGGCTATATGTATGCCCACCCGGGCAAGAAGCTTAGCTTCATGGGCAATGAGTTTGGTCAATTTAAGGAGTGGGATTACCGCAAGCAACTTGACTGGGGTCTTCTTGCTACCACTGCCCATCAAGATTTGCTGGTCTTTGTGCAGGAATTAAACCACTTCTACCGCACCAACCCGCCCCTCTGGCAGGCCGATACCAGCTGGGAGGGCTTTAGCTGGCTGATGGCCGACAATGCCGATGAAGGAATCCTCGCCTTTCGGCGGATCGACGACGACAACAACCAGATCATCGCAATCTTTAATTTCTCCCCTACCCCTTATCGGGATTACCGCCTCGGTGTGCCCCTGCCGGGTCGCTACCACGAGGTGCTCAACTCCGATACCCAGCGCTTTGGCGGCAAAGGCAACATCAACCCGCTGCCCATCACCGCTCTGCCCATCAAAGCCGATTGCTTCCCCCACTCCATCAAACTCAATGTCCCACCCATGGCGGCAGTATTTTTTCGGTATATCAGGGACTAAGCCTGCATAGCCTTGAGTGTGCTGCGCATTTTTTACGATACAGTAAAGCTCTATTAGCAAGTCGCCTAATACCTTTTGGTTCTATGAAAAGGAGGTCAAAAGATGGCATCTAAAAAAGAAATGATCGCAATGCTGCTAGCCGGCGGCCAAGGCAGCAGGCTCTATGCCCTCACGCGGGAGCTGGCGAAGCCAGCCGTGCCCTATGGTGGTAAATACCGCATCATCGACTTCCCCCTCTCCAACTGTGTTAATTCAGGGATCGATACAGTAGGAGTCCTCACCCAGTACCAGCCCCTTATTCTCAACGACTACATCGGCAGCGGTCAGCCCTGGGATCTTGACCGCTTAGACGGCGGCGTGCATATCCTGCCTCCCTACCAAAAGAGCAGCGGCTCTGACTGGTATCGAGGTACCGCCAATGCAATTTACCAAAATATCTCCTTTATTGATAGCTACTCCCCCGACTATGTGGCAGTGTTATCGGGAGATCATATCTATAAGATGGACTATGCTGCCATGCTCGACTACCACAAAGAAAAAAACGCCGACTGCACCATCGCAGTGATCGACGTACCTCTAGAAGAAGCCAGCCGCTTTGGCATCATGACCGCCAACCAAGAGGGGCGGATCATCCAGTTTGAAGAAAAGCCCAAAAACCCCAAAAGCACCCTTGCCAGCATGGGCATCTATATCTTTAACTGGAGCTGCTTAAAGCGCTACCTAATTGCCGACGAAGAAGATACCGATTCCTCCAAGGATTTCGGCAAGGATGTCATCCCTCGTATGCTGGGTGACGGTCAGGGGCTTTATGCCTACAACTTTAGCGGCTATTGGAAGGACGTAGGCCCCATCAGCTCCCTGTGGGAGGCAAACATGGATTTGCTTAATCCTAAGGTGCCCTTGGAGCTCTATGACCCCACCTGGAAGATCTACGCGAGAAACCCCGCCATGCCACCCCACTTCATTGGTGCAACTGCCTGTGTGCAAAACTCCATGGTCACCGAAGGCTGCGAAATCAACGGTGCCGTAGATTTCTCGGTGCTGTTTGCTGCAGTCACAGTAGAGGAAGGGGCTACCGTAAAGGATTCTATCATCATGCCTGGTGCGGTGATCAAGTCGGGAGCCACGGTGCAATATGCCATCATCGCAGAAAATGCCGTCATCGGTGAGGGAGCTATGGTAGGCTGCCGCCCCGAGGATGTATCGGATATGCAAAGCTGGGGCATTGCTGTGGTGGCAAGCGGCATTACCGTCGGCAAAGGCGCTGTCATCCCCCCAAAAGCCATGATAGAAGCGGATGTTAAGGAGGAAACGGTATGCGGATAAAAAACACCCTCGGCTTAATCTTAGCCGACCGCCACGACGTATCTCTCGGCTCCCTTACCGACCAGCGGACCCTCGGGGCAGTGCATTTTGGCGGGAGATATCGCCTGATTGACTTCGCCCTCTCCAATATGGTCAACTCCGGCATCTACGATGTAGGCTTGATCACCCAGAGCAACTACCGCTCCCTGCTTGAGCACATCAGCAGCGGCCGCCCTTGGGACCTGGCACGTAAAAACGGGGGGCTTACCATCCTGCCCCCTTTTGTGGGTGAAGCGAAGGACACCTCCACTCGGGGTACCATCGACGTGCTTTTTTCGGCACTGGGGTTCCTCGAAAAATATGATCGCAAATATGTAGTCCTTACCACTGCCGACATTGTAGGCAACATCGATTATCAAGAGCTGATTAAAAACCACATCGAAACAGGTGCTGATATAACCGTCTGCTGTAAGGATGCTGCCGACCCTCAGACGCTGGATAAAGGTGCAGTCACCTTTGTAACCGATCAGAGCGGCAGGGTTACCGAAACCATAAAAGGCAGCTACGGCAGCTCCACCGAAACCCAATTCTTAGGGGTAAGCGTCATTGAGCGGCAGTTGCTGATTGATCTGATTAAGGACATGCACAGCAAAAGCAAGCTGTCTTTTATCAGGCACATCCTACAAGAGGGCGCCAAGGAGCTGCATATCCAAAGCTATCATCAAAGCGGTTACTTAATCAAGATCAACAGCCTCGACTCCTATTACGAAGCATCGATGGAGCTCTTAAAATACCCTGTACGGCAAGAGATCTTCCGCACTTCAAAGCCGGTACTCACCAAGGTGCGAGATGAAGTCCCTGCCAAATACGGCATCAATGCCCGTGTAGTCAATAGCATCGTGGCAGATGGCGCCATCATTGAGGGTACCATCCAAAACTGCGTAATCTTCCGAGGGGTGCGTGTAGCCAAAGGGGCTGTT
>DAMCAP010000038.1:14719-16945 GCA_032059445.1 Oscillospiraceae bacterium | reverse complement strand
ACTCTTCGAGATCCTTACCGATCGCGATACCTGCATATGCAAGGATTGGAGTACACAGTGGTAGCAGACCAATCTTATTGAGGTTGTTTACAAAGGAATCTGCAATTGGAGAGAAGCCGGGGATCGACAGTATAATTGCAATAAAAGAGATGTAGATGATGTTAGGAAGATCTAATTTGAGGAATTTACGAGCGAGATCATCCATGATACAGCCTACGATAATAACAGCAAACATCATCAGTATACCGGGAGCAGCCTCGTGAGGCATAACAGGATTACCAGCCTTGGTGGTGGCGATCCAGTTACCGATCGAAGCAAACACGCCGCTTATTAAAAGAACCTTTAATCTAGTTACCCAAGTTTCCATTGTTGTTTCTCCTTTCAGTATGGTTACGCCTTAGATGGCTTCTTCTCGCCCTTTAGCTTGCGGTACATCCAGTTGGTCATTGGCAAAGCAAGGAACAAGCTCATGTACAGGCCGTCTACAGAAGACAGTACCTGGCTAGAAGCAGCGTAAGCAGAGATCTGGTCAGCCATCTGAGGATAAGCCTCAACAACTGGACCCAGTGCAGCACTCATCATAGAAGCGGAGCCAGTACCAGCAGCCATACCCAGAGCAAATGGGTGGAATAGACCAGAAGCTACGCACATGGAAGCCATGATGCCGTTGAAGATGGTACCTACAAGAGTACCGGTGATGTAAGCACCCATAACGCCCTGACCCTCGGGAGAGTCTAGACCATAGAGGTTACCTACGATTGCCAGAGAGCCTTCACGGGAGATAGAGAAGCAAGCACCAACTGCCTGACGACCCATCTTAAATACCAGTACAGCTACAGGCAGGGAGAGGAAGATGGTACCTAGGTTACCAAATTCCTGTAGGATCAGTGCAGGACCAGCTTCCAATACAGCCTTTAGGTTAGGGCCGATCGATGCGCCCATCTTAGCGGTCAGATACATTACAGAAATACCGATATAAGGAGATGCTGTTGTCATCATCTCTGGCTTAATCAGCTTAGCCACTGCCAGGATGATACCAAATACAAGGGCATACAGCATGGGAAGCAGAGTAAAGGATAGCTTGCCTAGTGGCACTTTGTAAATGCCGATGGCCTCACTGGCCAGTACCAGCGCCAGACACAGAGCGTGAACCTTCCAGTCCTTGAAATTAATGTACTTCATAGAGGAACTCCTTTTACAATTTTTTCACCATAATCTGTAGGTGATGTGCGTGCAGGTGTTTCTGGATGGGTTGCACAAAGTAAATCGCACAGGTATTTCCATCTTAAAAACACACAGGGTTTAATAATAGGTTCATATATTAGACATATCGTATTTTAACATGTATGACGCAAAAAATCAATATAAAAACCGATTTTTAAATATTTTTTTACATTATTACATATAAACTAGTAGGATTTTTGTATCTATTGTGCGCGCAAGCTTATATAGAGGCAGAAATTGCAAGTTTATTTATTAACAAAGTCTTTAAATAAGCCAGAAATAATCAATTGCTACCGTCTACCAAATAAATACAATCTGTATGCAGCGTGTGTGCTCGAATAGTTTAAATTTGTAGTTATATCCTAAATATTGTATACGTACGACTACAAAATATGCGAGGGGGATTTTGCATGCCGCTTATTTGTTTGGCTCGTTGCATAAATTTGCCATAGTTGATTAAAAATAAACTTAATACGTTAATTTTAAGGAGGACTTCAAACATGGATTTTAAAAACAGTGAAACGATGGAAAACCTCATGCGTGCCTTTGCAGGAGAAAGCCAAGCGCGCAATCGATACACCTTCGCAGCCAGTGAGTGCAAAAAGCAGGGGCTGCATGTGATCGAGGCGGTATTTACCTTTACTGCCAATCAGGAGAAGGAGCATGCAGAGATCTTTTTCGGCCACCTTAAGGAAATGGCAGGAGAGTCGATTACCGTTGACGGCAGCTACCCTGTTGACATCTCCCCTGATGCTGCAAAGCTATTGCGCTATGCCCAGCACAACGAATACGAAGAATATGATGATGCATACAAAAATTTTGGCGATAAGGCAAAGGAAGAGGGCTTCCACAAAATTGCCGAGGTTTTTCATATGATCGCCAATATCGAAAAAACACATGGAGACCGCTTTGGGAAGCTTGCCGACCTGCTAGAGCAAAACAAGCTGTTTATCTCGGATGTTAAAACGGGCTGGATGTGCCTAAACTGCGGCTATGTGCTCG
>DAMCAP010000038.1:0-14709 GCA_032059445.1 Oscillospiraceae bacterium | reverse complement strand
AGAGCACGCGCGCCCCTGAGAAGTGCCCCGTCTGCGATCATGACAAGGGATATTTCATCCGCCTAGAGATGGCGCCATATCAAGATTAGACTATGTGGGCTAGTTTTTATACCTTTATATAAGAGTGCATCTCAGATAGGTAAAATCAGCATTATGAGAAGCACAGACCATTGACTTAATAAATCACAAAAACGCAGCTTACTAATAAGCTGCGTTTTGCTATGGGTATACCATTATATATAGGGAAAGTTTGGAGCACTAAACAAGGCTTGTATTAATACATTCAAAAGAAGCAAAGTGGCTGTAACTTCGCGTAGATCAGTGGTATAATAGGACGGTTGATTATCGGGCCCACATGTGCAGGCAAATCTGTGGGTAGGTGTGTGCTTTATAGATGTACAGTTGTCTGATCTGCCACGATACCTATTTAATAAGATATTAAATTGCACTCTACCGTTGGATGAATTTTTCTGATATAATAGCTTCGGTAGCGTCTGACAACTCGGTACCAAAACCCATCGTATAAGGAGATAAGAAATGAATTTAGTGGAGTTATTTGTGGTTGCTGTGGGGCTATCGATGGATGCCTTTGCAGTATCCATCTGTAAGGGTTTATCCCTAAGGCAGATGAGCTGGGGCAAAGCCGGAATCGTAGGCTTGTATTTTGGAGGCTTTCAGGCATTTATGCCCCTGATCGGTTATTGGCTGGGGATGGGGTTTCAAGAGAGAATCCAAAATATCGACCACTGGATCGCTTTTATCCTGCTGGGTGCTATAGGTCTTAATATGATTAAGGAATCCTTTGGCAGTGACGAATGCTGCACCGGAGATTTAGATTTTAAAAACATGTCTTTGCTGGCTCTGGCAACTAGCATCGATGCTTTGGCTGTGGGAGTAACCTTTGCCTTTTTACAGGTGGCAATCCTGCCTGCGGTATCGTTTATTGGTGTGACTACGCTGCTGCTGTGTATTGTTGGTGTCAAAATTGGTAATCACTTCGGTGACCGTTATAAATCTAAAGCTGAGTTGGCAGGTGGAGTAGTGCTATTGCTGATGGCGCTCAAAATCCTACTTGAGCATCTTGGAGTGCTATAGAGGGAGCAAGGTATATTTATTATACCTTGCTCCTTGTTTTTTTGAGAGAAAATGGATAATATTAATAAACTGTGTCTTAAAAACGAAGATTGTTAATACTTAATCCATACCCTATCAAAAAACAAATGTTATGTGTTTAAAAAGATCATGGATTCATACATAATGTGCTCGCGAAAATCGTCAAAATAAATAACAAAGCTTCATTTGTAAAAAAATGTACTGCTTTACTGCCTAAATCCCCAAATACTATTTATGCGTTTATAACAATTTTTCACTTGAGGTTATAAAATAAAAGTCATTATCCCACAATTTGTTTCGCTACGCTAAACTATTATCCCATTGACACTCAAAAATGCTTGATGTATAATACAGCCTAGTAATATAAAACGAGTCACCGACCTCATAAGGCTTACTTGTAAAATTTTAGCTATATCTGTAAAAATATTGATAAATATGTATTCAAATCATCTTCGGCTCTTCGACACATGTGCATGTAGCTGAGAAAACCACTCGGCAGATATATGAACAATGTGAAGATTATATGAATTATAATCGAATATATTTCCCAGACCCGGGTGCATATACGATAACAATACAGGAGGTGAAGGGGAAAAGCCGCATCGAGTTTGGGATATAAATAATAAGGGAGTGTTATGATGAAGTATTTAAACTTTAAGGACTGGAAGGTTCATGCTTTGTGTCTGGCGCTGGTACTGGCCAGTGAGGCTATCGGCATTTATAAGGTTCCACTAGGCAAGCTATCCTTTACTCTGCTTCCCATGCTGTATGCCCTTGTATTTGGTATCGTCCTGGCAGTGGCTAAGCTGATTAAGCCGGAGATGATGACAACAGCATCTCCTTATATCGGTATTTCTGTAATGTATCTGACAGCTAAGATGGGCGCATCGATCGGCCCTAACCTGAAGGCTGTTATGCAGGCCGGCCCTGCTCTGATCCTACAGGAATTTGGTAACCTGGGTACTATCTTCTTCTCCCTGCCTGTAGCCGTACTGGTATTTAAGATGGGTCGTCAGGCCGTCGGCGCTTGCTTCTCCATTTCTCGTGAAGGCTCTCTGGCAATCGTAGGTAACCTCTATGGTCTAGACTCTCCTGAGGGTCAGGGCGTTATGGGTGCTTACATCACCGGTACTCTTGTAGGTACCATCTTCAACGGCATCATGGCTTCCATGTGCGTAGCTTCTGGTCTATTCCACCCATTTGCTCTGGGTATGGCTGCTGGTACTGGCTCCGCTTCTATGATGAGTGCTGCACTAGGCCCAGTTGTTGAGGCTTATCCTCAGATGGCTGATCAGATCTCTGCCTACGCTGCATCCAGCCAGGTGCTGACCTCCGTAGATGGTCTGTACATGAGCTTGTTTATGGCTCTGCCAGTAACCAACTGGATGTACCGTAAGCTCAAGGGTGAAAAGAAGCCTGTTAAGGCGTAACCATACTGAAAGGAGAAACAACAATGGAAACTTGGGTAACTAGAATAAAGGTTCTCTTTATAAGCGGCGTGTTTGCTTCAATCGGTAACTGGATCGCCACCACCAAGGCTGGTAAGCCAGTAATGCCTCATGAGGCTATTCCAGGTCTAATTATGATGTTTATCGTGATCGTGATAGGATGCCTAATCGATGACGCTGCACGTAAATACCTCAAATTGGATCTTCCTAACATTATCTACATCTCTTTTATCGCAATCGTACTGTCTATCCCCGGCTTCTCCCCAATTGCTGAAACAGTAGTAGCCGAGTTTAACAAGATTGGTCTGCTTGCTCTTTGTACTCCAATCCTTGCATATGCAGGTATCGCGATCGGTAAGGATCTCGAAGAGTTTAAGAAGCAGGGTCTTGCCATCATGTGTACTGCCTGCTTGACCTTCGTAGGTACCTACATTGGTTCTGCTGTCATCGCTCAGGTAGTCCTCAAGATGACCAATGCTATCTAACCCCACAACATAATAGCTAAGAGGCGCTCGTATGGGCGCCTCTTTTGTTGACCTCTGGGCTAATGTTGTATAGAAGAGAAAGTGAAAAATAAAAGACTGCCAAGCCTATGGCAGTCTAATTTTAGGAATAGTGGGCTTAGTAGTTGATAGCTTAACATGAGATTACATACTTCTATCATAATCTTGTTTCGTACGATGGATGTGGTTTTTATTGTTGATCCAGGAGGTAGAGGCATCCATCGCCGCTCTGCATGCAGCGGTGGTATTGAGGGCATTTAGCATCACAAAATCATGGATGATCGCCTGAAAGCGCATGGCGGTAACCTCGACTCCTGCCGCCCTAAGCTTACAGGCATAGGCTTCTCCTTCATCTCTGAGCACATCGGCTTGGCCGTTTAAGATCATGGCATCGGGCAAGCCGCTAAGCTGATTGATTGATGCGCGAAGAGGTGATGCGGTGATTTCCCAGCGTTGCTTGTGGGAGGTGGTGTATTGATCCCAAAACCACATCATCCCCCCACGGTAGAGGTAATAATCACAGGCAAATTCTTTGTATGAGCAGGTATTAAAATCTGCATTGGTGACGGGGTAGTAGAGGAGTTGCTTATGTATTTTGGGGCCGTTTCTAAATTTGGCGAGGATGGTCATGACGGTTGCCATGTTGCCACCAACGCTGTCGCCTGCTACGGTAAGGGTATCGAGATTAAGCTGCCAATTCATCTGCTTGGCAATGTCAGCAAGATTTTGGAGGATACAGTAGCACTGCTCGATGGCTGTGGGGTATTTTGCTTCGGGTGAAAGGCTGTACTCTGGGAAGAGTACCACAGAATTCGTCCGTGCCGCCAGCTCTCGCACAAGCTTCTGGTGGGTATGGAGATTGCCAAATACCCAGCCGCCTCCATGGATGTAATAGATTACATGGGGTGTGCCTGTAATATTTTGAGGGCGGATACAATGTAGTGGTACGATGCCGTATTTACCGGTATTTATCTGTACGGTGGAAATTGATGCAGGGTACAGATATACAGGGGATTCCTGAGCTTTATTTAATCGCTCTCGCCCCTGCCGAGGCGGGATCTGGTAAATCAGGGGCGGCTTGGCGGCTTCATTGCAGATCTGCTCGGCGGCTTTTTCTAGCGGTACACAACGTCTCATATAGAGCCCCCCTTATAAATAGTATACTATTTTATACTATGTATTGATGGGTAGACATATTCGTTATGAAAGGATATGCTATACCTACGAGGATATAGCGTAATCACAATCCTCTTTGGAGCGGTGAAATGAATTGAAGTGGGGGCAGGATAAATGTTTGAGTTTATGGATTATGATTACTTGACTGATGGCGAAATCGATCTTAAGATTATCGAAAAAATCCCTGCGAATGAAGAAAAGGGCTATGTGCCCGCATACAAATATAAAATTACCCTACACAATCAAGAGGAAAGCATCGGTGCAATTGACATCCGGATTGGGTATACGCAAAGCCTGTATTATGGTGGCCAAATCGGCTATCGGATTGAAGAGCACTATCGAGGAAACAGCTATGCTACGAAGGCTTGTAAGCTCATCAAAGAGGTGGCAATTGCTCATGGGATGAAACAGCTCAGCATAACCTGTAACCCAGAGAATCTCCCATCGCGCAGGACCTGCGAAAAAGCAGGCCTTCAACTGAAAGAAATCGTAGATATACCACCCCATCATGATCTGTATCAAAGAGGAGAGCGACAAACCTGCATCTATCAATGGGTGCTGGGTTAATTGCTGCAAGTGAGATATAAGCTGAGTAGAAGGCGCAATTCGTTACTTCAAGAATATCTTTATAAAAACGTGATAATATAGAAAGAAGCAAGAAGATTGAAATATCCATAGTGATAAAAGTATGTGGATGCACAAATTGACTTAGTAAATGAATTGTGTAAGGAGAAAAATGAGTAGATTACTATATATTAAAGCAAACATAAAAGATGAAGGGCAATCAAGGACATTTAAGATCTCTGATAAGTTTGTGGAAGAGTATAAAAAGAACCATCCACAAGATGAAATCATCGTCCTAGATCTATATAAGGAGAAGATCGACTTCTTAAGACCAGATGATCTAGGCAAAATCTTTGGGCCAAAAGATCAAACCAGTAAAGATAATCCGCTACTAAAGTATGCCTATCAGTTTGCAGAAGCGGATAAATATATCATTGCAGCGCCTATGTGGAATTTGAGTATTCCTGCAATTTTAAAGGCATATATCGACTATGTAAGTGTTACTGGAATTACCTTTAAATATACTGCAACTGGTCCAGTTGGTATGTGTGAGGGGAAAAAGGCAGTGCATATTGTTACAAGAGGTGGAGCGTATTCTGAAGGAGCGGCTGCCATGTATGAAATGGGAGACAGGTATCTCAGGACGATCTTTGGTTTCTTTGGGATAAGGGATTTCACAACGATAGCAGCAGATAAATTAGATGTTGCAGGTGAAGATGTAGAGCTAATACTTGAGAATGCAACCAAAGAGGCTCTAGCTACAGCAAAAGAGTTTTAGATTGTTTTTTAGTGAAGTTTCTCTTGTTTAGGACTACACTTAATATGAAATCAACCACAGGAAAAATAAAAAAGGCATAGAAATCTATTGATTTCTATGCCTTTTATTTTTATGGGTAATGTTTAGTGGATCTCTCATGTGATTAGCTGGGTATTTCCATCGCATAGGTTTTATGCTTATTTTACATGCTGTTTCTTTTTTACAGGAATCCAAATTTCACTATAGTAGTTATCATCCTGCACTCCGTTAGGGTAATCTGCGGGGTCGTTATACATTTCGATATTGTACCCTGCTGCAAATTCGTAGTCCTTGCAGTTTGGCAGCCAGTCGGAGAAGATCTTACGGTTAACCTCTTGCATAGCGTTTGGCATAGCTCCGGCACAAGGGAAAATAGCCCAA
Organism: Oscillospiraceae bacterium; assembly: GCA_032059445.1. Classification (GTDB taxonomy): domain Bacteria; phylum Bacillota; class Clostridia; order Oscillospirales; family Ruminococcaceae; genus DAMCAP01. The sequence goes on along the minus strand of DAMCAP010000038.1, from coordinate 8,728 downwards.
GTAAATGCCGGAATGGTCTTTACAACAAATCCCTCCGGTACTTCAGACTTTTCCTTATAATTGTCTGCTATCAGGTATTCAAATTCCTTACCGCCCATGCTTTCATCAAAGTTAATACCGTACATCCCGCATACAGTTTTGCCCTTACCGGCTTGATAGTGCTCAGCCCAGAACTTTGGGATTTCTATTTTTGCGTTATCATATGGGAGCTTTTTGGATACACCGATCACTGTAAATGCGTCTTTTTCAACAATTTTGTAATCCATAGTAAAACCGCCTTTCAAAGTGAATGAAATTTTCAGGGGGGCAAAGGACTTAATCATCGCTCCATCCTTCCGTACAGCCGTCGGTGTGATGCCATGAAAACGGGTAAAAGCTTTTGTGAAGCTGTCGGGGGAGTCGTATCCGTATTTCATAGCAATATCGATGATTTTTTCGTCTGTAGAAACAAGATCCCCTCCAGCGAGTGCCAGCCTTCGCTGCCGAATATATTCGCTGACGGTAAACCCACAGAGCATAGAAAATCCTTTTTGGAAGTAAAACGGCGAGATCAGTATAGCATTTGCAATCTGCTCGATCGTCAGCTCATTTGTAAGATTCTCTTCGATATAGCTGATCGCATCGCTGATACTCTCTATCCATTCCATATCGTTCACCCCTTTGCCTGTGTATAAATCATATCACTTCAAAAGCACTCTTTCCCGATTTATTGTGCTTTTTTCTGTCCGTATATGGTTGTTTGAATGGTCTGGGAATTGTAGTTGTGAAGCTGTATCCTTAAGAGGGTTTAAACTTAAACGGAGATAATGTTTATTGGTTTGCGTATAATTCGGTTGCTATTGCTTTCATACTATCGCCCCAAGCCTGTACCTCGTCCATAAATGAGCCGTGATGACCGCTTACAATGGTAAACGGTTTTTCTAGAATTTCTGATAATCTCTTTGCGACTTTAAACAGAAATGTATTGTTTTGCTGGGCATAGGTGCCCACGGCGATAACAACTTTATCCTTATTGCGTTTTAAATATTCCAAATCAGGCGCATAATCGATAACCTTTATTAGTTCCTGTTTAATTAAATATTCAGATGCCATTTTTGATGGTATGCGCGTTGAGGTTGGATTTTTGGGTTCGCTTTTTAGATATCTCATTGCTTTGATCTGTGATCCAATAATTTTGATCGCAGGGACTTCAATGCCAAACATAAACTTTGTTGCCGCCATAGAAGCACCACCAAACTTGAAAGCGGAATCATAGCAATCTTTAAAGAACTTTTGCCATTTTTCAGATTCCGGATGTAGCCTTGCAATGGGCGGTTCGTGCACAATTATACCTACGACACTTTCAGGGAAAAGGCGCAAAAGCTCAAGTGCAATAATTGCACCACTACTGTTGCCAAATATAACAGCATCATTTACCCCTATTGCCTTAAGCACCGCGAGAGCATCTCTTGCTTGTTGTGCAATATCAAAATTGTTGGGGAAATTCATTGTACTTGTTGCATTCGCACGGCGGTCGTATGTGATAACCATAAAGTAGTTTGCAAGCTCATCAGCAAGAGGAAGATAGAGGTCGCCGTCACCACCGCCCCCAGCAATAAGCAGTAAAGGCTTCCCTTCTCCGGTTACCTTGTAAAAAAGCGTGTCGCCTTCGGTGTCAATTTTCCCCATTTGTCTAATTTTTATTTCCATAACATACTCCGCAAAATATATTGATCTATTCGTTTATAAGTCTGCATCTTTTACTTCTAACATTGGTTTGGAAGTATTTGCACTTAATTATATCATAGTTTAAAGCATAGAAAAAGACATATCTTCCGATTGGTGGAAGATATGTCTTTGGCAAAGTAAGACGACCAAGCGAATGTTCGTATTCTGCTCATTTGCCTAACTGGTTCAATCTCTCTAATTCTTTAACCCGAAGAAAAGAAATTGTTTTCATTGCTAGTTGAATTAAATGTATATATTTGGTATAATTGATTCGTGTGTTATTCAGTGATAATTATTATGCTTTTTCCATGAATAACAATAACATACTAAGAGAGAGTAAGTATGAAAAAAATTATATTATATGTATCACTTGCTATCCTTTTGGGTTCAGGGTTATTTCTTTTTAATATAAGCAAACCAACCTTTACCGTACCCATGAAAAAAATCAAAGAAACAATTGTATATGGAGATTATAATAACCCATCTTTTACTGTTCCTATCGCAATTTATATTCCCACAGATTTTAATAAAACCGAAAAGGACGGTCCAGATAAAGTTTATGTAAATTATCGCTTGCCTTTTATAGAGCCAGTGCGCCTCACCAACTTCGATAAAGATCAACTAGATAGTCTATCTGGATTATCGTCTTTAACAATATATATATTGCCAATTCGTGAACACGAAGAATCAATGGACTATATGAACACTTTAAGTGGCGGGTTGTATCGCAGTAAATATATTGAAACCAATAAACATAAAGATGTGTTTTATACAGAAACGATCCCTTTTCTTGAAAAAGATAAGACTGTCATTTCTTCTCCGAGTCTTCAGTGCTATTATGCTTTTCCTCTGGAATCTGAATATTATCTTGTTTTCTTCTTCAACTCAACGAATGAGACCATAGAGGATTCTATCAAAATTCAGCAACAAATAATTTCCACCTTCGAACTATTATAATAAAAAAACAAAAGACTTAGCTTATTACCTAAGTCTTTTGTTTTTGACTTAACACGCTTTATGCTTATTTGGGTCCTTTAGAACATTGATGAAGTAAAATAGGAAATAATGTTTTACACAATGTAGTTTAATCAAAATAACCTTTTCCCGTCTAAAATATCGATACCAAGCTCTTTCGCCATGCCTGTTTGGTTAAATGGATTAATTTTTTTCACTTCGCCGTCACATTTAAAAAACGAGCCTGTATTTTTAAACCAAAATGTTACATTTGCTTTTACGCATTGTTCACGAATATTAAGCACCCAATCATAATCACACACCCGAGCTTCTCGTCCTGTTTCACCGCCAACAGTAACATGGTCTATGCCATGAAGATACGGTATTAGATCTATCGCTTCTAAAAGTGGGGCGCAGGCAATAAAACGCCGCTTTATCGGATAGGATAAAAAGAGCGGAAGTCTGTAATCAGCTAATTCTTGATTTTCGACAGTACAACCAATATTCACATTGTCATAGCCTGCACCCCAATCGGGTGGAAGCGATACAAGAAACCGATCAATTCGCTTTGTCAAAATCAAAAAATCAATATCTGTTCTTTCCTTGATAATTGCCCAAATCTCTTTACGCCATTCATCCGCCTCGGGTAGAAAAAAGTCAGTGGCAAAACAGGTTGCAAGAATTTTGTTGCCTTTAATATTGTATTCGCCCTTTGCGTTTTTCCTTGTAGGCCAATCAAATTTATCTGTTTTTTGTACGGTGTTTTGGCCATAGCGTTTCGCATGTGGCCCATAAAAATAGCAATTTGTACAGCCATCACTTATTTTGTAACAGCCTGTCCATGGCTCCCAGTTCATAGTGTTCCTCCTCTTGGATGGGTGAAGCCGATGATAAAGAAACGTAGCCGCTTGTCAAACGCAGCGTTTGAACGTCACCGTCTGTGCTTTCATGGAGATTTTACCCACCTCGTAGCCGTAGGCGGGTAGCTCCTTCTTGAAGGTTAAAAAGGCGTGGTCGATGGGAAAGCCTAGAATCTGTTCGATCTCGGCATAGGTCAGCGCGAAGCTGTTTTCCGTGCGTTGACCTATTGCCTTCCAAAGCGGCTCATATTTACTCATTGTTCGTCTCCTCCGATCTTGTTTGGAATAAAATAGCGGCTTTGATTTACCAAAGCCGCTGTGCATCACATACCAAAGCCTAACGCATACTGTTTTACAACCTCAAGAGGGAACATTGTGCGTGTAGCAACTTCTTCTGCCGACATCCCTTGAGTAAAAAAGCGTTTGATAACCGTATTCATATCCTCTGCGATCTCTACGATATGCATGTCGGGGTCATATACCCGAATGTCACGCTGCCCCCAAGGGTATTCTTTGATTTCATGTACCCATTGCAAACTGGATATGCTTTTCATTTCGGCGTACACCTTGTCTAAATCTTCCACCTCAAAATAGACTTGAAAGTTATGTGATTGCGCTATTACGCTATCTATTGATATACCAACGAGTTCGGCATATCCTTGTTGCAGAGAAAAGCCCTCAAATGTCACATGCACGCCAATATCCACGACTGCATGTTGATGAAGCACCTTTTCATAAAAGTGCTTAGAAGCGGATATATCCTTAACCGCTAAAAGACAACCTTGATATTTCATGTTTCAATCCTCCTTTGAGGATATTGTATTGTATATCTCTGTGCCGTCATAGTAAAAATCCGACATGGTTTTTAGGTACTTTTGAGGGGTAACACCACTGATAGCCTTGAAATCTTTATCAAAATGGGCTTGGTCGAAATACCCGGCTTGTTGCGACAATGCCGCAAAAAAGCAAGGGGACTTTTGAATGTGCTTTAATACATAGTTAAAACGTGTCAAGCGTACAAGGTCCTTAACATTCATTCCAATTTGCGTAAGAAACAAGCGGTTTAGCTGTCGCTCACTATAATTGCATTGTCCGGCAACTTCTTTCACTTGTATCTGCCCATAATTATCAGAAATCACTTTGGTTGCCAACAACAAAGAGTCCGAAACAACGTGCTTATCCATGCGTTTGTATAATATTTTCTCACAAGTATTTACCAGTTCCCATACAGTTTTAGATGCTACAAAAGCCTGATACAGTGAAGCAAACAGCTCATTGTCAATATCCGCAAGGGAAAGTCGCTTATCTGCAAACTCTATTTGGCTTTGTCGGGTGATTTGATATAAACCATAGGGTGAAAGCTGGATAAGTAGCAGGACATGATAATTATTTGGTTCTATTCCTAACAAAACAGGGGTTAAAGATGCTCCCCACAGCTCAGCAATTACTGCGTTTCCGTCAAAAGCAAGCGACAATGTTCCACATGCGTTCGGCATAAGCGTATAGTGTGCCGTAAACATATCATTGGACGGAAACACGATGTTGTAATATTGAATATATTTTCTCAGACCCACATGGGAGGGAAACATATTGAACTGCTTGCCTTTTTTGATAATCAAATTATTCTCCCTCTCTATGTTTCAAAGTGCATTTTTATGAGAATGTTTGACAAACCGAATCAAGCAAATATATATTCTTACCTTATTATACCACAAGTTGGGGTATAAAAAAATACATACCCCCCTAGCGGAAGATATGTATTTGTGGTCGGAGTGACAGGACTCGAACCTGCGGCATCCTACTCCCGAAGCAGGCACGCTACCAGCTGCGCTACACCCCGATAATCAATTTAATATTATGCTGCTGTATGTTTCGTGGAAACACAAAAAAGGCATACCATCCCAGAAGGGATGGTATGCCTTTGGTCGAGGCGACAGGACTCGAACCTGCGGCATCCTGGTCCCAAACCAGGCACTCTACCAAACTGAGCTACGCCTCGCCACAGCTTCATAATAATACAATATTTTTATTTGTTTGTCAAGGGCGTTGACGAAATAATTTATATAGACTTTGTGTGCATAATCGGTTATAATATTATAGAGTTTTTATGCGCTTTATGCGATCATTGCAGCAGAAGATGCCGCAAGCGGGCATGGCAGTGATTTATCCCAATAACTTGGAGGAATATTAAACGATGAAACTAATAAAAAGCATAGCACTGATCTTGTCTTTGATGCTGGTTATGGTAGGCTGTGGCGGTAAGGAAGCCAGCTATATCGCTACCTATAACGATACCAAAATCCCCGCAGGCATCTACCTGTATTATATGAATGGCAACATCTACCAAGCTGCAACGCTGGCACTGGATAAAGGCAAGAGCCCCCTTGATCAAAACGTTGAGGGTAAAAAGGGCAGCGAGTGGGTATTGGAAAAAACCAAGGAAGATATACTTGCTTATATCGCTGTAGAGGCTGAGAGCGAGCGGCTAAAGATCACGCTGGATCAGGAAACCATTGACTCCATTACCGGCACCCTAAACGACCTGTGGGAGAGAGACGGTACCCAATATGAAAAGAAGGGTATCTCAAAAGACTCTATCATGAAGGCTGTACTGGCTGAGCAGAAGAAGGCCAAGGTGCTAGAAGCCTATTATGGCGAGGGTGGCGAAAAGAGGGCTACTGAAGAGGAGCTAAAGCAGTATTATCAGCAGAGCTATGCGAGAATCAGCCAGATTGTCGTAAGCAAAACTGTAAAGAAGGATGACCAGCAGGTTCCTGCTAGCGGTGATGCCCTAGCTAAGATTAAGGAAAATGCAAATCGTTATTTTAAGATGCTAGAAGGCGGGCAGGACTTTGATACTGTGCTGTATACCTATGAAAAGGAAGCGGCAGCTGCTGAAGGCAAAGAAGAGCCAAAGCCCCACGAGCATAACGATGCCTTTGGGCACGATATCATTGTAACCAAGGGTCAGCCTTACTACCCCGAAGCTTATATCACTCAGATATTTGGCACTGAGGTGGGTAAGGTAGGCTTGTATGAAGACGATAATATGTATATCGTATTTGTGCGTAAGGATCTCAATGCCAACCCCGAAGATTATGAGAAGAGAAAGTCTCAGCTGGGTATGTTTATGAAGAGTGAAGTAATCGATACCGAGCTGGCACAAGCTGCTCTTGATATGGGTGCTGCCCTCAACGACAGTGCCGTAACGAAGTATGACCCAAAGAGCTTCTCTAAGAGATAGTTTTGCAAAGGACGACGATGGCAGCAGCCTTTGTCGTCCTTTTTACTTAGTACTTCTGGAGTAAAGAGGTGTATCAAATGGAGCAGGATCACTCTTATCGCAAGACTTATACCCTACTGGTGCTTTGGATTGTAGGCCTTTTACCTAGTGTGCTGTTGTTTGGGTTTAGTATGGAGCAGATAGGGATCTCTGAGGATATCCTAGTAAAACCTTTGCTTTGGCTTATCAGTTTATGGCTGGTAGGGCTGTTTCGTGTGATCTACAGGACGCAAAACATCTACTGGATTAATGGCATCAGCTACAAGCAAGCCAAAGAAGCAGGGGAGGAGCGGCGAAAGGCTTTTGCTCTCAGGCATTTCAATGCTTTTGCAAGGGTTGGCATGCTCTACACCTTATATATAATTGGCTCCTTTGTATTTACGCTGCCTGTATGGGCTGATATAGGTATGTTTATGGCATTGATGATCGGCGCGGCCATCCGCACGATCCCTTATAAGCTATAGGTGCTTATTTGCTTTGCCAATAAGGATAAAACAAACCAGCAGCACTGCCTCTAAGGGTAGTGCTGCTGGTTTTATAGACAAACAGGTTGTCTTATATTTAGGTATATGTTAGGTCTTCGGGCTGGCGAGCTTACGGGTAGTGGGAAACTAAGATCACAGTTGATGATTGATCTTGGGCTAACAATAAGTTCCTGTAGACAACGGGTAGGTGGTAATAGCGGGCTGACCGCTACACGGTGGATGCCATAGCAGCTATACAGTAAGCACCTGTACAAGCAGTATGCCATCTATCCAAATAACGCAAACCAGCAGCACTGCCTCTAAAGGTACGTGCTGCTGATTTTATAGATAAGCAGGCTGCCTTATATACTAGAAATATGCTAAGACTCTGAGGCTGGCGAGCTTACGTGTGCTGGGAAACTAAGATTACAGTTTATGATTGATCTTGGCTAAATTAATAAGTCTTCATAAGGAATATCTAGCAGGGTTTTGAGAGCTTTTAACTCGTCGGGGTACAGGTGCCGCTGCCCTACCTCGATTTTTGCCAGTGCGCTTCGGGTAAGATCGCAGCCGATGGTCTGCAATCGAGCGGACAATTGCTCTTGGGTCAGTCCTTTTGCCAGCCTGATTTTTCGGATCTGGCTACCAACTGCCTTGCTGTACGCATCATTCATATCAACACCTCACTGCACTTATTTAGGTGCAACTATGTATTGATTTTACAGGGGAATTGTGATAAAATTGCACTAATATAGTGCAACAGGAGATTTTTATGCCCGACTATAAAGAACTATATTTCAAAATGTTTCATGCATCAGAGCAGGCAATCAACATATTGATCAAGGCCCAGCAGGAATGTGAGGAGCTGTATATTTCTGCACCACCAGCAGAAATCCAGATCATGGGGTCAAAAAAAGGCGCGGATGGGCAATAAACCTCTCTGCGCCTATTTCACGTGGTGGATAGCTGATCTGCCTTAAAACCCTGCGGTTTGCAGGCAGGTTTCGATGATCCGCTGAATATCGCTCCAACTGTCTATTTCACCGCAGAGCTTACGGATCGCTGCCGCTCCCTCAAAGCCGTGGATGTACCACGCACTGTGCTTGCGGGCTTCTCGGTAGCCTACCTTGCGCCTCTTTTACGTGGTGGAAAGCTGATCGGCCTTAAAACCCTGCGGTTTGCAGGCAGGTTTCGATGATCCGCTGGATATCGCTCCAGCTGTCTATTTCACCGCAGAGCTTACGGATCGCTGCCGCTCCCTCAAAGCCGTGGATGTACCACGCACTGTGCTTGCGGGCTTCTCGGTAGCCTACCTTGCGCCTCTTTTACGTGGTGGAAAGCTGATCGGCCTTAAAACCCTGCGGTTTGCAGGCAGGTTTCGATGATCCGCTGGATATCGCTCCAGCTGTCTATTTCACCGCAGAGCTTACGGATCGCTGCCGCTCCCTCAAAGCCGTGGA
>DAMCAP010000037.1:0-17034 GCA_032059445.1 Oscillospiraceae bacterium | reverse complement strand
AGTGGATCATAGGGCAGCACTGGCTGACGTTGCCTGCGTCAGATGAGCCGGTGCTTGGGCGTGCATCCTCCACATGAGGTACACCTACCTCAAGAAGCTTGGCAGTAAAGAGGTCAGAGAGAAGCTGATTGGTGATCATGTTGTCGTAGCTTGCTTCAAACTGGCTGATCTTTAAGGTTGCACCGTTGGAGAGGGCAGCTGCGTTGGCACAGTTGGTGACTTTTTGTACCAGCTCATTTAGATAGGTCTTGGTAGTAGCTCTTACAAAGAACTCTGCCATGGTATACTCAGGCACAATATTGGCAGCCTTACCGCCATCCTTGATGACACCGTGGATACGGCAGTCGGAGCGCAGGTGCTCTCTTAGTGCGCTGATATTGTTAAAGAGGGAGATTACTGCATGCAGTGCATTAATACCCATTTCTGGAGAAGCTGCTGCATGAGAAGTCTGCCCAAAAAACTCAAAGCGCAAAGGCATTAGTGCCAAGGAGCTGCCACTGCGGCAGTAGGTGTTGGAGGGGTGTGCCATTAGGGCGACATCGATGTTCTTTAGATCGCCGCTATCAGCTATTGCAGCTTTGCCACCGTCGGTTTCTTCGGCAGGTGTGCCAAGTACTACTACGGTACCGCCAAGCTCGTCAATGAGCTGGCGAAGTACGATCGCGGATCCGGTACTGGTGGCACCCAAGATGTTGTGTCCGCAGCCATGACCGATCCCAGGCAGAGCGTCATACTCTGCCAGGAATGCGATGGTAGGGCCGGGCTTACCTGAGGCATATGTTGCCTTAAAGGCTGTAGCCATACCTATATAAGGCTGCTCAAGGGTAAAGCCGTACTTTCTGAGCAGTGCAGTATGTTGCTCACAAGCGTAGTGCTCTTGATGGCCAAGCTCAGGCTGATCATAGAGATTTTTGGAAAGGCTTATCAGCTCGGGAAGCAGTGCCTGTGCGTGATTTTGGATTGTGTGTAGCATAAGTTATGCCCCCTTAAGTTATTTTAGAAAGGTCCGTAGTTGATCATGTTGGCGATGACGATAAACACACCGCCCAGAATGATCCAGATGCCCATCAGAGGAGCGATGAACTTTACCCACTTCTCATAAGGGATCTTGGAGAGACCCAGAAGCGCCATGAGGGTAGAGGAGGTGGGGATGATGCTGTTGGTAAAGCCATCACCAAACTGGTAACACAGTACTGCTACCTGACGATTGATACCCAGTACGTCGGAGAGAGGCACCATGATAGGCATGGTAGCAGCAGCCTGGCCAGAGCCAGATGGGATGAAGAAATTGATGATGATCTGTACCACATACATGCCCAGTGTAGAGATGGCAGTGGGTAGTGCGGATATCACAGAAGAAAGAGAATAAACCAAGGTATCGATAATCATGGAGTCGGTCATAACCACCAGAATGGCACGAGCGATACCGACCATGATTGCGCCACCGGCAATGTCCTTAACGCCGCCGAGGAATTCCTTGACAAGGCGGTTAGGACCAAAGCCGTATGCTGCGCCTGAGATGACACCCATAGCAAGGAAGAGAGAGCCGATTTCGAGGATGTACCAGCCCTTTTCTAGTACGCCGTATACCAGCCCACCGAAGCCTGCCAGTACAATTAGTAGCACTAAGATCTGCTTACCGGTTAGGGGCTGCACACTGTTTAGGTCGATGCTGGAGTGGCTCTCGCTGAGCTCTACATCACGGATATAACTCTTTGCGGGATCAGCCTTGACCTTTGCGCCGTAACGCATAATGTAAATGGAGGTAACCACTACCATTACGCCCCAGATGATCAGACGATAGTTAAGACCAGAGAACATAGGCAGCTCGGCAATACCCTGCGCTACACCGATGGTAAAGGGATTGATAACACCTGCGTTAAAGCCGCAAGCACTGCCCAGCACCACCATCGACATACCTACCATAGCATCGTAGCCCAGTGCTCTAGCGAGGGCTATACCGATGGGGACGAAGATGATGTTTTCTTCCGCCATACCGAAGGAAGCACCACCAAGTGAGAAGAGCAGGACGATGGCAGGGATCATAAACTTCTCATTGTTAGAGAATTTAAGCGCCACGCGAGCAATTCCTGATTCTACAGCGCCGGTAGAAGTAATGATATTAAAAGCGCCTGCAACGATCATAATAAAGAAGATAATTTCTTGAGCTGCACCCATACCCTTGGGAATTGCCTGAAACAGCTCAAATGGGCCAACTGGATTGCGCTCTACGGTAGTGTAGGAATTAGGGTCAACTACCATACGACCAGTATTGGGGTCTTCTACGCGGGCATATTGCCCTGCTGGTACGATGTAGCTTGCAATTGCTACAATCAGAATGATACCGATCAGTATGACCACAGGATGGGGCATGTTGATCGCTGAGCTCTTAGTCTTTTGCTTGTTTGACATGTCGACTCTCCTTAGTAGATTGATTATAACGAAAAAAGGTTGCATCTACTGATGCAACCTAATAAAAATCATTAGCTTATCATCAATAGCGCCTCTGCCATTTTGGCAGGAGTCTTAATGATATTTTCATTAAGCCCAGCAAAGCTTATACCTAAGTTTTGCTTCGGCAACTTGACCTTTCCACTAGCTTCAACGAATGTCTTCTCTGCTAGGTACTGATTCTCGCTGCACCTCTATTAATTATGTGATTAGTATAGCATGGGGTGATGAGTTTGTAAATAGACATTCTAATTATTATGAAAAAACCATGTTTCGACATAAAATAATACAAATAATTAGTGTATATTGGTGAATTATATACAAGAGATCGAAGTAAAACATTTTTAGGCAGCCTCTATACCTAATATTACCTGTCAGGTTTTTTGTATGATACCTGCCAAAATGCCCAAACTGATAGTAAATCAAAGGGCAGGAGGGTGGAGCGTGTATATTAACAAAGTCGAGATCTGCGGGGTCAATACATCCAAGCTGACAGTGCTCAAAGAATCAGAAAAAATGGAGCTCCTTAAAAAGGCTCACGAGGGGGATAAAGCGGCAAGGGATGCTCTGGTCAATGGCAACCTTAGGCTAGTACTCAGTGTGGTGCAGAAGTTTTCTAACAGGGGTGAAAATCCTGACGATCTGTTTCAGGTAGGCTGCATCGGGCTAATGAAGGCGATCGATAACTTTGATACCAGCCTAGATGTACGCTTTAGCAGCTATGCTGTACCCATGATTATGGGAGAATGCAGGCGGCACCTGCGAGATGACAACGCAATACGGGTAAGCCGCTCTATGCGAGATGTGGCTTACAGGGCCATGCAGGCAAAGGAAGAGCTGATCAACAAAAACAAAAGCGAGCCCACCATCCTAGAAATAGCCGACGCATTGGGGCTGCCCAAGCACGAAGTGGTGCTGGCACTTGAATCAATTGTAACACCCATGTCTCTGTTTGATCCTGTGTATTCCGATGGCGGAGATACGATCTATGTAATGGACCAAGTAAAAGACCCTACCATGGATAGCGACTGGCTTGATGAAATCTCAATAAGAGAGTCAATTGCCAATCTCTCAGATCGCGAAAAAAAAATCCTCTCCTTGCGCTTTATGAAAGGCCATACCCAGATGGAGGTGGCTAAGGAAGTAGGAATTTCTCAGGCACAGGTGTCAAGGCTGGAGAAGGGTGCCCTTGATAAAATCAAAAAAAACGTATAAAAAAAGGCTGACCTGCAATGTGCGCGGTCAGCCTTTAGATTTAGACATTGGTGATTTTGTCGATAAAGGCTTGAGAAGAAATACCGCTGGGGCGGTTAAACCTTCCCAAGGTATATAGGCAGGCGGGGTCTTTGTTGATGTAATTGATCCGCTCAAAGCAAGAGAGGGTAGCCATAAAGCCCAGATCCTTGATCACCTTGTATGATGCATCGCAGATATATCCATAGGGATAAGTAAAGGTAACAGGAGGAGGGATTGTAGTACGCTCTTTAATGGCCTCTTGCAGCTTGCCGAGGTCTTCTCGAAGCATTTTTTCGTAAGCAGCGTGGGATTCTCCCTTTTTAATAGAGCAACCCCTGCGAGATGTATTGGTGTGGAGATTATAGGTATGATTAGCGATTTCGATATTTTTTCGCTTGCCTAGATCCTCCAGATCATCCCAGGTTAAATGAGAATAGCTGGGGTTGTGATCATCTCTTTGAGTAAAGCGATCGGTAAATACGCCAACAACCGAGATGACTGCTTTCATTTCATGCTTCTCCAGTAAGGGCACCACGTAGGTAAGGTTGTTGTAATAGGCGTCATCTAGGGTAATGACGATGGGCTTTGGCGGTAAGGGGATATCGTTGTATACATAATCGATCAGATCTCTTACTAATACGGTTGTATAGCCCTGCTCTTTTATATAAATGAGATCATTTTCAAATACTTCTGGTGAAACTACGAATTTCCCCTGCCTTTTTGGATCCTTAAGGATACTATGATACATGATGATCGGTACAGAAATACCATCAGGAACTTTACCCGCACCTCCTACGCTGATATATTTTGCCGAGCAGACGCCTGTAAGTGTGCTGACCATCAAAAGCGCTAAGACGATACATGTAAGCCTTGCCCAGCTTTTAATATAAACGATTACCTTCATGGCTACACTCCCATTGATATAATAATAAAGTAATTTTAGCAAATACTTTTTAATCTTAATTAAATCTGATAAAGTAATATATGAAGTCATCAGAGGCTATATTCCCAAAAGCCAGCAGGGAATAATCCCTAGGGTACTATATATAATAAGCATGTGTAAGGAGGTGCAGTGTGAAGAATTTGCTGATTATTGTCGACTATCAAAATGAAACGGTCATTGGCTCTCTGGGTTTTGCTGGTGCAAAGGATATCGAGCAGCCGATCTGCGAGAAAATAAGCCTTTATAAAACTAGGGGCGATGCGGTGCTTTTTACCCTTGATACGCATTTTGGCGATATATTAGAGGTCAAAAAGGCAAAGGAATCCAAGGAGTATACGCTGCACACAGGATGGGAGCTTTATGGTAAGGTAAAGCACTATCTCACCGCTGAAACACCTACAATCAGCAAGCATACAGCTGGCTCTGCTGATCTATATCATTATTTAGTCACACAGCAGTTTGACAGCATCGAGCTTTGCGGAGTTGTCACCAATATCTGTGTGCTTTGCAACGCAATACTGGCAAAGGCAGCATTGCCTGAAGCCAAGATCATCATCGATGCACGTTGTGTAGCGGCAGAAGACGCTGTGCTGCACAATAAGGCTTTGGATATCATGCAGGGTTTAAAGTTTAAGGTAATCGGCAGAGAGTAAAGATAAGAGGAGGAGAGCTATGGAGAAATTTGATGCCAAGCAACAGACCCAAAATTGCATCCAATGGATCAAAGACTGGTTTGCTAAAGAAAGCGGTGGCGCAGAGGGCGCTGTAATCGGCATTTCGGGGGGCAAGGACTCCACTGTGGTTGCGGCATTGCTGTGCAGAGCAATTGGCAAAGAGCAAGTGCTGGGGATTATGATGCCAAACGGTATGCAAAAAGATATTGACGACAGCATTCGGATATGTAAGCTATTGCAAATCCCCAATATGACCGTAAACATTGAAAAAGCGTATAGCGGAGTGCTTACCTCGGTAGAGGATGGCGGGATCAAGCTAACAGATCATACCAAGACCAACATTGCACCAAGAATCAGGATGCTGACCCTATATGCAATCGGGCAGGAAAAGGGCTATAGGGTAGCTGGCACGGGGAATGCGTCGGAGCGATATGTAGGGTATGCTACAAAATGGGGCGATATGGCCTGCGATTTTAACCCCATCGGAGAGTTCCTCACCGAAGAGGTTATCGCCATTGGCAGGGAGCTTGGTCTGCCGGAGGATTTGATCTGCAAAACCCCTGCGGATGGACTTACTGGCAAAAGCGACGAAGACAATTTGGGCTTTAGCTATGATCAGCTCAATACTTTTATCAAGACAGGCAAGATTGATGAAAAAGCAGCAGAGGAAAAAATCAAAGAAAGGCATCAATACAGCCTTCATAAGCTGAGATCCATCCCTATGTATAGCTTCCATCGCTACGGCAGCGGTACTATGTAAATAATAACAGATCATAGCTTCGAGCAATACCTGCCGTCACTATGATCTGTTTTTTGCTCTAAGGATTAAGTTTCACTTAAAAGATGATCTCTGATCATCTCGACTTCACTTTTGAGTTCGTTGACATTGCTGATATTTTGTATGCGTTGCTGCAATGCGCCCTGCACATAGTCGGGCAACGACATATAGTACATTTTGGCATGTTCATCTTTCTCTAATAGATTGTAGAGTCCATCCTGATTCTTGTTCATGTTATACTCCTTAAACCCAGCAATATTGCAGGGGTTGACGATTTTTATTGAAGTAATCGTGTAAAATTGCAGAGCTTTAGATATAGTATGTGCGCTGTTGCTTTACCAATTCATCTAAAAATATAACAGCTCGCCCAGATATTATCTGCTAAAATGAAGAATATCCGCATATGATACAGCCATAATAACAATGATCTTAATTAGGAGGTGAAACGAAAATGGAAATTAACAACTCAATTGGTTGTACCGTACAGCAGTGTAAGTACAATGCTATGACACAAAATTACTGTACCCTTAAGAAGATCATGGTAGGTACCCACGAGGCCAACCCTACTATGGATCAGTGTACAGACTGTAAGTCTTTTGAGCTAAAGAGATAAAAGACTTTAAGTAATTTTTGCATGGTATTTATCATAAAAAGAATCCCGACCTACATCTGTAAGTCGGGATTCTTTATTTTGGTTGTAAAGATAGGCAATGCCGTACCCAGTAGCACTAAGGTGCCTCCAATGATCTGCGGTAATCCGATAGGCTCTGCAAGCAGCAGCGCGCCAAAAAAGGTGGCAGATATGGGGTCGATATAGCTTAGTATCGAGAGCGTCTGGGCAGGGAGGGTGTCGAAGCTGCCAAAATATAAGATATAAGCAATGCCGGTATGCACAGCACCTAAGATCAGCAATACCACGAGCGTGTAGTCATTAGGGAGCACCAGCATCTTTCGGGTAAGCACAAAGGGGAGCAGTGTAAGTGCAGAGCTGCCGATCTGGATTATCGAGCGATCGAGGATGGGAAACCCTACAATAAACTTATTGATGAAGATCAACACTACATACAATAGCGCCGATGCCAGCCCCAGAATAAAGCCCTTGGGGTGATTGTAGGCTCCTTGCTCCATAGGCTGGGCAAAGGTAATTACCATCAGCCCCGCCATCGAGAGCCCTACACCCAGGGCGCTTTTGGCCGTGATTCGTTCTTTGAGGATCAAAGGGGAGAGTAACACGACAAAAATGGGAGCCGTGTAGCACAGGATAGTCGCATTTGCCACAGTAGTGGCTCTAAAGGACTCGAAGAGTAGCATCCAATGAATGGCCATAACTGCCCCTGAGCAGACAAGCAGTATAAGGTTCCTTCTATTATATGCTGAAAAATCAATACGGCCTTTAGTGAGCAGCAGCTTAAAGCTCAGCATCGACAACGCGCCAATTACTGAGCGCATAAACACCAGCTCGGTGGAGGGCAGTGAAATAACCCTGACGCAGATGCCTACAGTACCCCAGATCAGCATAGCGCAAATAACTCGGTAGATAGCTTTCATTTGGGCTCCCATCAAAATATATGTTATTGAAAAAGCTTGTGTGATACAGTATAATTATATAGTCTGACTAAATTAATGTCAATAAATAAGCATCTTTGGAGGTTAGTGGCATCATGACACAGGATTATAGCATTAAGGAAATCAACAGAGATGTATTTTCGATGATTATACCCATATCGATTGAGGGTGTCTTGCAGATGATCGCCAGCACAGTGCTGATGGCGATGATGGGCAGGGTAGATGTGCTTGCAGTCAATGCTGTAGGAGTCGGCACTAGAGTCACACAGTTGCTGTGGGCTTTTGTGCGTGGTATCGGCGTTGGTATGACCGTCACTGTAGCAAAGGATCTTGGGGCGAAACGGCAGGATAAATTACGAAAAAATGCTCTCGGCGGTATTGTATCGCTGTTTTGCATTACGGGATTTTTTTCTGCACTGATTTATATCTTTGCTAGCCCTATTGTCAGGGCCTTTGGCGGCAGTGAAAACACGATCACTCAATCGATATCTTTTATGAAGATTATTGCTCCTGCCATGCCCTTTTGGAGTATACTGCTGACTACAGCGGGCATCTTACAGGGCCTTGGCGATGCCAAAACCTCTATGGTACTGACGAGCCTTTATAATCTGATCAACATTACCATCGGTTATGTGCTGATCTTTGGCAAGCTGGGTTTTTCACCACTTGGAGTAGTGGGCGCAGGATGGGCCATGGTAATTTCACAGGTGAGCATGGCAGTGATAAGCTTGAGCGTCTTGGTATATAAGGGTGTGTTTCGCAATCGTAAGCTCGACGAGTCGTCGCAGGAGCTGCTTGAGAAGTATAGCACCTCTGCTGCGCTAAAGACCCTCTACAAGGTAGGCATCCCCGCGGCATTTGAAAATATGCTCTGGCAGCTGGGTGCTCTTGCTATGATGAAGCCAATCATCAGCTTTGGTGACTACGCTTATGCAGCCCATCAGCTTGCCATGCAGGCTGAGTCGATCTCCTACATGCCCACTATGGGGTTTGGTATCGCTGCCACCTCTCTGATCGGGCGCTGCTGTGGTGCAGGCGAGCTGCAAAAAGGCAAGCTGTACTTTGATCAGATCCACAAGATGATGTTTCGCATCACCCTAGTGATCATCGGTGTAATGGTGATCTTCCCAAAGCAGCTTATGGCGATTTTGACAGAGTCACCCGAGATCATTAGTCTGGGTGCATGGTATTTGATTATTACGGCGGCTACCTTGTTGCCCCAAAATCTCTATGGTGTATACTGCGGAGCCCTCAGAGGTGCCGGTTATACCAAGCTACCGATGTATATGGCTTTTGCCGGGCTGTGGCTGGTGCGCGTACCGCTATCGTTTATTTTTGCATACCTGATCCCCGGTACTACTATACTGTATATATGGGTGGCGATGGGCATCGATCTGGTGACCCGTTATACACTAAGCCGTTTGTTTTACAAAAAGATGGATGTTTTTAAAGAAACAGCGGTGCAGGCCTAAAGCCTGTATAAAGGCGGTAAGGGCGACCCTGCTGCCTTTTTTGATGGTTGCGATACTAGGATTATTGAGGGGGAGCTTTTATGGGTATTGGCGAAAACAATCGTGCTAGGGTGCTGCGAAATCAGCTTAGTAAGCTTTGCTATGAGGAATTAGATCTTCTGACAGTTAAGCAAAACGGAGCTTTTAAATCCCAGAAAGAAAAATTAAAAGATACATTACAAGGCTATATCCCTGAGAGTATGGAGCGAATGTTTTGCGATGCTTTTACAGGGGCTTTTGGCGGTGTGCTCAAAAAAGGCAAAGGCATGATCGAAAAAACCTATAGTAAAGACGCCAAAGCAGAGAAGCTTAGCACAGCCGCTCAGCAATTAGATCGCGTGCCCACCCGCAAATCGTTTGATCAAATCGAAAAGAACTCCAAGGCAGCAATTCGCACAAACAAGCTACTTTCGGCGGCTGAGGGCGGTGTGCTTGGTGTGCTGGGGGTAGGCTTGCCTGATATCCCTGTGTTTGTAGGTATGATGCTGCGTACTGTATATGAGGTAGCATTGAGCTATGGATTTGATTACGATACCCCCGAGGAGCAGGGGTATGTATTATCCCTCATTAGCTTATCCTTTTGTGAGGGTGACCGCACCGAAGAATATAGCCGTTTATGCGATCGGATCGCAGCTGATATTGCTAAGGGGCAGGGCATTTCGCCACAGGAGCACAAAGAGCGGATAGCCGAAGCTGCGGCCATGTTATCGGCATATATGACCTTGGCAAAGGCAGTGCAGGGCTTGCCGATCATCGGAGTGGTAGGCGGTGTAACCAATTATCAGATGATCAGCCGCTTGGGTAAGGTCGCAAATATCAAATATAAAAAGCGGTATTTAGAGAGGGAGCTTATGGATCTCTAATAGCTTTAATAAATCACAATATGCTATGCTTGTAGCTGTGAAGCCCCTATCGTTGCTTACATAAAGCAGAGGGGGCATAACCAGCTGACAGAGGCATAGCGTGGAATCTATGACACTAAAGGTGGTAGAATATGCTAGTATCATTAAGCGAAGTAGCAAAAAGCTATGGAGCAGAGGTGATCTTTGAGCGAATTAGCTTAACGATCGATAAAGGGGATAAAATTGCGCTGATCGGTACCAACGGCGCAGGGAAATCGACTCTGTTAAATATGATTTCCGGTGATCTCGATGCCGACAAGGGCGATATCTTCAGGGCCAATGGGCTCAAGATCGGGTACTTTCGCCAAAACAGCGGGTTGAACTTAAACGCAAGCATTACCGAAGAGATGCGCTCTGCTTTAAGTCGTGTATACGAGCTGGAGGGGCTACTCCTTAAAGCAGGAGAGCGACTGGGGGAGATCGCAGATCACAGTAGCAGCGACTATCATACAGCCAAGGAGCACTATGACCGCTTACAGGCGGAGTATGAGGCCAGAGATGGCTATGGAGCCGATGTGCGGATCAATACCGTACTGACTGGGATGGGGTTTGGTAGCTTCGACCGCTCTACGGTGATCTCTACTTTAAGCGGAGGGGAGCGTACGAGGCTTGCGCTGGCAAAGCTGCTATTGGAGTCCCCCGATTTGCTGATCCTCGACGAGGCGACCAACCATCTCGACTTCCGCATGCTGATGTGGTTGGAGGGGTATCTGAGTAGCTTTAAAGGCGCGATTATTGCTGTTTCTCATGACCGATATTTCTTAGATCGGGTCACCAATCAGACCTGGGAGGTAGAAGAAAAGAAGATCATTCCTTACCCTGCTTCTTATAGTAAGTTCCTAGAGCTCAAAGCTGAGCGTCTGGAGCGTATGCAAAAAGAATATGACTTTCGTATGTCGGAGATCGCACGGCTCCAGGAGTATCATGACCGAAACATCGTCCGCGCCACCACTGCGGCAAGTGCTCGCAGCAGGCTGCGGATGATCGAGCATCTGGAAGAAGCACCGCCTCCTGCGATGCCGCCAAAGCCTCCGTTCTTTCGGTTTGAAACTACCCTTAAGCCTGTAAAGGATGTGTTGAAGGTGCAAGGCTTATCCCTAACTGTTGGGGAGGGGCAGAGCGCCAAGAAGCTCTTTGAGGAGCTGGATATGCATATCACACGGGGTGAAAAGGTAGCGATTATCGGAGAAAACGGGATCGGAAAGTCCTCTCTACTCAAAGCTCTGGTCAATAGGATCAAAGCGCAAAAAGGAGAAATCGAATGGGGGCGCAATGTAAGGCTTGCTTATTTTGATCAGGAGGATAGTGACCTGAGCATGAGCAAAACCGCTCTAGACGAGCTCTGGGATCGTCACCCTACGATGTATGAGCAGGATGTGAGGAACCTGTTGGGTAGTCTGAGGCTTACCAAAGAAGATGTCTATAAAAAAGTCGCAGTGCTCTCGGGCGGGGAGCGAGCTAAGCTGAAGCTGGGGATTGTAACACTGGAGCATGGGAATGTGATGGTGATGGACGAGCCTACCAATCATCTGGATATTATGGCAAAAGAAGCGCTTGACAAAGCCTTGATGGAGTATGATGGCACACTGATTGTGGTGAGCCATGATCGATATTTGCTAAATCGCTTGCCTAGCCGCATTATCGAGGTGTTTGCCGATCGGGTGGTCAGCTTTAACGGGGGATTTGACGCATATATGCAATCGGCCGAGAGCCAAAAGCCGGAGCCGGTCAAGGAGAAACCCCAAGCGGCCACCAATACCAACGCTCATTATCGAAGCAAGAAGCAGCGTAGCGAAGAAGTAGCAGCCAAACGGCGCATCCTGCAATTGGAGCAGGAAATCCATGAAGCCGAGGAGCAGATCGGATTACTTGAGCAGAAGCTTAGTGACCCTGATTATTCCAGTGATTATGTAGAGCTTGCCAAGATTGCCGAAGAGCTGGACAATACCCGACTGCTCTTGGAAGCTTTGTATGAGGAATGGGAAGCCTCGGTGCTCTAAATAGGATATTCCTGTGGAAACTAGCGTATACTGTAAGAAGGCTCTAAACAGGGCATCGATGGACTTGCTGTGCAACAGCATAAGCAACACAAGGGAGTTTGGAGGAAACTATGTTAAAAATCGAATGGAATAGGCGATTTACCACAATTGCAGTATATGCTTTTTTGGTACTTGCAGGCGCGATCTTATTTTTTTATGGGGTCAATAACTTCGCCACTGCCAAAAAGCTGTTTGTCAACGTTATAAACCCGATTCGGCCGATTTTTTATGGCCTGATCATTGCATATCTGCTCAACCCAATCATGAATTTCTACGAGCGTAAGCTGCTGCCCAAGCTCACGGGCGGGAAGAAAATCAAGCCTAAGCTTGTGCGTATCTTTGGAGTACTGCTCACCTATGCCACAGCTGTGCTTGTGGTGGTAGGATTTTTGATGATCATCATTCCTCAGGTTGTAGTAAGTGTATACGGCATCGTTTCTAATCTATCAGAGTATACTGCACTGGCTGAGAAGCTGGTCAGAGAGCTGTTTGAGAGCATCCCCGAGGGAGTAATTCCTCCGGATTATATGAATAAGATTGTCAACTTTGCGGGTGACAGCGTGGAAGCACTCTTTGGTGCAATGACCGCTATGCTGCCTGCGGTGTTTAATTTTACTGTGGGTGTCACCTCTAGCTTGTTTAGGGGAATCATGGCGATGATCATATCGATCTATGTGCTGGCCTCTAAAGAGAAATTTGCCGCTCAGACCAAAAAGATGCTATATGCCTTCATGTCTTCTCCCTCTGTCCACAGAATTCTCTCTATCTGCCGCACAGCCGATCGGATGTTTGGAGGCTTTATTAGTGGCAAGATTGTAGACTCGCTGATCATCGGCTTGATCTGCTTTGCGGGGCTTTCTGTGATGAACATGCCCAATACTGTGTTGGTCAGCTTTATCGTGGGTGTTACCAACATCATACCGTTTTTTGGGCCGTTTTTTGGCGCGATCCCCAGCTTTCTGATTATCTTCATTGAGTCGCCTATGCAGGCATATCTCTTTGTGGTGTTTATTATTATCCTCCAGCAGCTCGACGGTAATGTGATTGGCCCAATGATCTTGGGCGATTCTACCGGCTTGTCGGCATTTTGGGTAATCTTCGCCATCCTGCTTTTTGGTGGGTTGTTTGGTGTGCCCGGTATGGTGGTGGGTGTGCCTACTACTGGCGTGATCTTCTGGTTGCTACAAGAGGCAGTGGCAGCACGCTTAAGTAACAAAAACCTGCCTACCGCAACTGAGGCATATGTAGGTGATACGCCTACTCATACCAAAACTACAAAAGATGCCTAAAAAGCCGTTGAGGTAATCGAGCATAACAAAGCTATATCATAAAGAAAGCCAGCACCTTATGGTACTGGCTTTCGCTTAGGTCGATAGTCCGTGAAAAACCCACCCTCAAGGGGGTGGTTTTTTATTTTTGTGTATATGGATGACTCAACACAGAAAGTGCAAGGGTGGAATAGAGGATAATAGTTAGATCAAGCTCTTTTTTGATAAATGCCACAGTAAGGGAAATTGCGAGAAGGATCAACCAGTTTGTAAGTATACTGCGAATAACATATACCACGCCATGCTTTTGTATCGATTGTGATATGGAGATGATTGAAACTACCAGCATTGACAAGAGAGTAAAAAGCAAGCTTAGGAGAATGAGGGGTATAATCCAAGAACCAATTGACCAAGCAAACTGATCGGCAAGCAGTATAAACACGATCAATAGCAAAAATAAGCTGCTAGATACATAAGTAATTTTTTTGATATTCTTAAGCATAATCCATCCTACTTTAGTCAAAAGCTTTGCAGCAATTGAGTCTTTCTTTGTAACTCCTTGCTGCAATCAGCATTTTACATAATTTAATCTTAAGGAGCAAAACAAAAGTGATACCTGTAGTAACAACAGATACCACTTTATATAAGGCTACTAGTGAGCGTGGTGATGGCAGGCTTCATGCTCGGGAATCTCGCCTACGATGGGAGTAGGGTCAATGCCCTGTCTGCGGTAATAGTCTGCAATAGCTGATCGTACAGCCTGCTCAGCAAGGACAGAACAGTGCACCTTTACTGGTGGCAGGCCATCTAGAGCCTCCACTACTGCCTTGTTGGTTAGCTTAAGGGCTTCTTCGATGGTAGACCCCTTGATCATCTCAGTAGCGATGGAGCTGGTGGCGATTGCGGCGCCGCAGCCAAAGGTCTTGAAGCGTACGTCGGTGATGACGTTATCCTCTACCTTGATATACATCTTCATGATATCGCCGCAGGTTGCGTTGCCAACCTCTCCGATGCCGTCAGCGTCCAGAAGCTCTCCTACATTCTTAGGGTTTGCAAAATGCTCCATGACTTTATTTGAATACATCATTTTATTTATCCTCCGTATGATAAGTTTCCTATATCTATGTGTTAATCCGTGGTATTATTCCTATTTATTTTCTTCTTTCATCAGTTGCTCCCATACAGGGGACATAGAGCGCAGCCTCGAGATGATGCCCGGCAGTACCTCAAGGATATAGTCCAGGTCTTCCTCTGTGTTGAAGTCACCGAAGGTAACTCTCAGGGAGCCGTGGGCGATCTCGTGAGGCAGCCCGATGGAAAGCAGCACATGGCTTGGATCAAGGGAGCCAGAGGTGCAGGCAGAGCCTGAAGAAGCGCAGATGCCATTCATATCAAGCATCAGCAGAAGTGCTTCACCCTCGATGCCCTCGAAGCTAATGTTGGTGTTGCCGGGGAGTCTATGGGCTCTGCTGCCATTTAGGCGGGTACGAGGAATGGTGGATAAAATTGTCTCAATATAGCGATCACGCAGCTTGAGCTTCTTGGCGACTCGCTCCTCAAGATGTGTGGTTGCGTACTCGATTGCTGCGCCCAGAGCTACGATGCTGGCTACGTTTTCGGTACCTGCACGGCGGCCTCTCTCCTGCGCTCCTCCATCCATAAAGGTGTCGATCTTCACTCCTTTGCGGACGAAAAGTGCGCCGATGCCCTTAGGGCCGTTGAGCTTGTGGGCGGAGAGGGAGAGCATATCAATATTTTGTGCCACTACATCGATGGGTACATTGCCTACAGCCTGCACTGCATCGGTGTGAAACAGCACGCCTGCCTCTCGGCATACCTTACCGATCTCGGCGATAGGCATAACGGTGCCGATTTCGTTGTTGGCATAGATAATCGACACCAGAGCAGTGTCGGGTCTAAGGGCTGCCTTGACATCCTCAGCAGTAATCAGACCATCCTGATCTACCTTTAAATAGGTTGCCTCAAAGCCTTCTTTTTCAAGGGTTTCAAAGCAGTGTAGTACAGCATGATGCTCAAACACTGTGGTGATCATGTGTTTCTTGCCTTTTTTGGCTTGAGCATGGGCTGCACCTTTAATTGCCCAGTTATCCGACTCGGTGCCACAGGAGGTAAAGAATATTTCTTTTTCGTTTGCGCCCAGTGCAGTTGCTACCTGCTGTCTTGCATTTTCGACAGCAGTCCGTGCTTCACGCCCCTTGGAGTAGACGCTTGAAGCATTTCCGAAGTTTTCCTTTAGGTAAGGTAGCATAGCATCAAGCACCAGGGGAGACACTGGAGTGGTGGCGGCGTTATCTACATAAACATTTCGTTTTGTCATGTGAGCAGCTCCAATCTATTTATAAAATAAGAGGTTATTTGTATGCTGCCCGCAAGCAGCTGATTTCGACTTATTCGGGGGGATTTCGTTATTTTCATTGTATACCATTATCGTATACATTTCAAGTACAAAAATACAAAAAATAAAGAAATTATAAGAATTTTTTACTCTCAGCAACTGCTAGGCGGTCGCAGCGTTCGTTATAGGGGTTGGCACTATGGCCTTTGACCCATACGAACTCTACATCATTATATTCAAGCAGTGCAATCAGCCGTTCCCAAAGGTCAGGATTTAATGCGGGAGAGCCGTCGGATTTCTTCCAGCCCTTTTTCTTCCAGCCATATACCCAGCCCTTTTGGATGGAATCAATCAAGTACTTGGAATCGCTGGTGAGGGTCACTTTGCAGGGCTCTTTAAGGGCTCTTAGAGCCTCGATTGCAGCGGTAAGCTCCATGCGGTTGTTGGTGGTATGGGCTTCGCCACCCGAAAGCTCTTTTTCAATACCATTATAGATCAGCACAGCTCCCCAACCGCCGGGCCCCGGATTGCCGGAGCAGGCTCCGTCAGTATAAATCTCAACCTTTTTCATGTTACCTCCGAGATGTTTGTGTTAAGTGTATCTTTGAGTTTTGTATATTTTATAAAAATCCAGCCATGCTAGAGTATACTTAGGTTGTTATAAATCAAGTAGTCTGATAAGATATTAAATATCATACCTATGCGCTGACTATTATACTACTAAAACCACTGTAAGTGCAAATACTATTCTTAAGGTATAAGATGCAGTGTACATAGAGTGGACAGCGGACTTTGGGAGTGAATAGTCAATCGGCAGATTATGGAACCAAATGATGTTAAAACTTTATATAAACACATAGCTAGTATTGACAATTTCAACAATTACGTATACAATTAAGCGAGAGATTATGATACGGACAGAAATAAAATACTGATAATTGGCATATGGCCATAGGCTTGATTGCTTTTGCGTATATCGTCAAAAGCTATTTTTTATTTAAGAGGCAACTCATTTCATTTGTTTAATACTCTTCTTTATGTACGTGTTTAAAGAAGAGCTTATTTATAATCGTATAAATCTTAATATCTGTAAATGTACTGGAGGTAATACAGTGGAAGAAAACAAAACAAATAACCCAGCCGAAGGGTCTAAACGCCGTCGGCCTTATCGCTCTGCGCAAAAGAGATCGGTTGCGAAGGTGGAAAAGGAATCAAAAGAACGTGTAGTGTCGGAGGAGAAGGCGGTACAGGCTCCCAAAAAGGCTTCTAAGCCAGCCAAACGCCCCCCTGTAGATAAAAATCAAAAAAAT
>DAMCAP010000036.1:0-17132 GCA_032059445.1 Oscillospiraceae bacterium | reverse complement strand
AAAAAGCCTATGGGTCTAAGCATCGTACTCTCTATGCCGCTAGGCATTTTAATGCGCTGCGGCTCTTCATCAGGATACTAGCTTGCTACGCTTGTCACAAGCGTAGCGCAGTGCAATGCGGCAAGCTGTATCCGTGGGTTAAGGGCTTGCCCTTAGACGTTTTTTCCTCCATTTTTGACGTCTATCAAAAATGGAGTGCCTGTACGGCATGAGTGCATCGAAGTGATACGAAGCAGTCTGTAATTAAGGTAAAATATGCCTAGAGTGCTTGTTCCCATGTCTTTTTATGCGCATCAAACTAGTAACGAGCATTACTAGGTACGCTGAAAATGCTCAGCAACCTATGGGAGCAGCTTAGCCCGCCACCACATCCGAAAGGAGCATTGCTATGAAAATACTTTTTGCCTCTAGCGAGGTAGCCCCCTTTGCCGCCTCGGGAGGCTTGGCAGATGTATCGGGATCGCTGCCCAAAGCGATTAAAGATCGCCAGCAGGCTTGCCGCGTCATCATGCCCCTCTACAGCCATATCCAGCAGCAATATGGTGATAAGCTGGAATACATCACCGACTTTGAGGTAGAGCTTAGCTGGCGCAAGATCTACTGCGGTCTCTTTAAGCTCAATTTCGGCTCAACCATCCACTATTTCATCGATTGCCAAGCCTATTTTGCCAGAGGCAAGCTTTACGGGGAGTATGACGACGGTGAGCGCTTTGCGTTCTTTAGCAAGGCGGTGGCGACAGCCATCGAGCATATGGATTTTGCCCCAGAGATCGTCCACTGCAACGACTGGCAGACTGCACTTATCCCCCTCTTTATCAACCTCTACCACCGAAGCCACCCCAAGTATAAAGGGATCAAGACGGTCTTTACCATCCACAACATCCAGTTTCAAGGCAAGTTCCCCATGGATTTTGCCTTTGACGTGCTAGGGCTCCTCCCTCATCAGAAGGGGCTTGTGGAGTATGACGGCATGTGTAACTGTATGAAAGCCGCCATCGAGCAATCCGACACCATTACCACCGTAAGCCCTACCTATGCCAAGGAGATTTTAAGCCCTTGGTACGGCTTCGGCTTAGACCACTTCCTGCGGGCTTACCGCTTTAAGCTCCTTGGCATCATCAACGGCATAGACCAAAAAACCTACAATACTGAAGCCGACAGCGATATCCCTGCCGCCTATACCGAAAAAGACCTCTCGGGCAAGGCGATCTGCAAGCAGAAGCTGCAAGAAGAGATGGGCCTACTCCAAAGTGATGCACCGCTTATAGGGATGGTTACCCGCCTTACTGAGCAAAAGGGGCTTGATCTGGTGGCACATATAATTGATGAGGTGTTATCCAGCACCAATATTTCCTTTGTGCTGCTCGGTGAGGGCGACCCCCGCTTTGAGAGCTTTTTTACCCATCTGGCCCAGCGTTATCCCGGCAGGGTTGCAGTCAAAACCGGCTTTAACCCACCTCTTTCTCACCGTATCTATGCGGGTAGCGATCTCTTTTTGATGCCCTCCGCCACCGAGCCCTGCGGGCTTGCCCAGATGATCGCCCTGCGCTACGGCAGCATCCCCATCGTCCGCAAAACCGGAGGCCTCAGCGATACCATCATCGATGTAGGGGATGGAGGCTTCGGCTTTACCTTTGTCAATTTTAATGCACACGAGCTACTGCATACCATCCGTCGTGCCCTTGAGTTTTACCACAACCATGAGGAGTTTAAAAAACTCATTGTCAAAGGCATGAGCGCAGACTTCAGTTGGAGAATTCCAGCCAGCGAATACATCCGCCTATACGAGCGGCTTTTAGAAAGCTAGCACTCTCTATTTCACACTTAGAAGAGGTAAGAAAAACATGCTAGAAGTGAAATTTCATCAGCAGGCGGAGGATAGCTCCCTGCGATTTGCTGTAATTGCAGCAAGATATCAGGGGCAGTGGGTATTTTGCAAGCACAAAGACCGCCAGACCTTAGAGTGCCCCGGCGGGCATCGAGAGCCGCTTGAGCCTATCGAAGAGACTGCAAGGCGAGAGTTGTGGGAAGAAACCGGTACTGTCGACTTTACACTGCACCAAATCTGCCCCTACTCGGTGCAGACAGATACACAAGAAACCTACGGGATGTTGTTTTTTGCAGATATTCATGCATTCGGTGAGCTGCCAGCTTTAGAAATGGAAAAGATTGTACTGTCAGAGTCTTTACCCGAAGCTTGGACCTACCCACTGATCCAGCCCAAGCTGCTCCAAAAGGCATGGCAGAGCGTCTCTATAAAAAATTAAATACTGTACGCAAAATGTGGAGGGCAACAAACAATCTTGTTGCCCTCCACATATTTTTTATTCTCACTGCGTTAGCTCGACCCACGACCCACATTTTTACGCAACGATCATATTTCCTGAGATCCCTTAAAAAAGAGTTTCTAATTCTGCTTCATGAAATACATTCATGAGCGCTTGACCGCAGACCAGCGCATGCTCCACCAAGTCTTCTATGCTGTCAAAGGCCTGCTCATCTTCCGCTACCCATAAAGAGACTGCTTTGGCAGAGCCGCTTTTGGAAAGGAAGCACTTCACACCCTTGTAAGTAAACTCAAGCTCACGCCCCGCATCGATCAAAAAGATCAGAGCAGCTAGGGAATGGACTTTAAATAGTTCATCTACCAGCCGATCGTGAAGACATGTTTGCCTATCAGAGGTAGTTGGCTGCTCTGGTGTATCATCCTCAAGCACCGGTCTTCCTCTGCTTCCATCGGCATTGATATAAAATCCGTCGATGATTTCATGAATGCCCCCGCCAAATGACCAGCGGTTGTCTTCGATATACCCGATAAACGAAGTGTAAAATTCATCTTCAGTCAGCTCCATAGGCACTTCGATACACCCCTGTATCTCAAACTCCTTACGCAAATAACCACCACCTATTCTTCCAAACAGTTACGCTCATCTTGTTACAAAGAAGCTCCTGAAGGGATGATGTCTTTGGATTGCTTCTCTTTTTTAACTATACATATCTCTATATTGATACAAAAAAGGAGGGCAACGCAATCTTCGCTGCCCTCCTTGTCCATTTTTGGGGTAGCCTCCCATAAGAGGAGGCTTATTCGTCATTAGCGGGGTTATTCCTTATTGATCGTAATCATGGCTGCCACACAGCTAAGGACAAAGCAAGCAGCTCCCGTCCCCATCATTACCATAGCAATAACCGCCTTCCACATGTGCCGTTTGTTATAGCTTCGCTCCAGATTCATGATACATTCCCTTTCTGCCTATACGGCATTGGTTTTATAGCGCCGATTAAGAGGCAAAGGGAAGCGCACCATTACTAGCCTAGGCGCTTATCCAATGCCTCAAGCTCCTGATGCAGATACTTGGGCAGCGTGTCGCCAAATTTTGCGTAAAATTCTCTAATATTTGCCACGTCTTCTTTCCAGCTGATTGGGTCGATCTCCAGCAGGCTCTGTAGGGTTTCACGCTCCATAGACAGCCCCTCCAGATTGATATCATCAGCGGTAGGCTGTAATCCGATAGGAGTTTCTATAGCGTTGCCCTCGCCTGTAGCACGATCAATAATCCAGTCAAGGACTCTGATATTGTCGCCATAGCCAGGCCAGATAAACTTGCCGTTTTCGTCTACTCTAAACCAGTTGACGTTAAAGATCTTAGGAGCCTTATCTCCCATCTTCTCACCCATCCCCAGCCAGTGGGTAAAGTAATCTCCCATGTTGTAGCCGCAGAAAGGCAGCATTGCCATAGGATCACGTCTAACCACACCCACCTTGCCTGTGGTAGCAGCAGTAGTCTCAGAGGCCATAATCGAGCCTACAAACACACCATGTGCCCAGTCTCTTGACTGATACACCAGCGGAGCAGTCTTGGCACGGCGGCCGCCAAAGATGATTGCGCTGATTGGAACACCCTGAGGGTTATTAAGCTCAGGAGATGCCACAGGGCAGTTGACAATCGGTGCAGTAAAGCGGGAGTTGGGGTGTGCACCGGGCTTACCCGAAGCAGGGTCAAAGCGCTCACCCTTCCAGTCAAGTGCATTGGTTGGAGGGTTCTTATCCAAGCCTTCCCACCATACGGTGTTGTTATCTAAATTATGTACTACATTGGTAAAGATCGTATTCTTTGAAGTACACTTTAGAGCATTTGGATTAGACTTGGCATTGGTACCTGGTGCTACGCCAAAGAAGCCATTCTCAGCATTGATTGCATAAAGTCTGCCATCCTCACCGATCTTCATCCAAGCGATATCGTCGCCCAAGCACCATACTTTATAGCCTTTACGCTGATACCCCTCGGGTGGGATCAGCATTGCCAGATTGGTCTTGCCACAAGCCGATGGGAATGCTGCTGCTACATATCTGATCTCTTTGCCAGGTGCCTCGATACCAAGGATCAGCATATGCTCTGCCAACCAGCCCTCACGCTGTGCCTGATAGGAGGCGATTCTCAGCGCGAAGCATTTTTTGCCCATCAGAGCGTTGCCGCCATAGCCGGAGTTGATCGACCAGATGGCATTATCCTGTGGGAAGTGACAGATATAGCGGTTGTCAGCATCCAGCTCTGCTTTGGAGTGGAGGCAGCGTACCCACTCGTCGCTGTCGCCTAATTCTTCCCATACACGGTTACCTACCCGTGCCATGATCCGCATAGAGAGCACCACATAGATTGAATCAGTGATCTCTACACCTATTTTAGAGGACTTAGAGCCGTAAGGACCCATCAAAAATGGGACGACATACATAGTCCTGCCTTTCATACATCCATCAAAAAGCTTAGTCAGCGTAGCCTTGGTTTCACCCGGCTCCATCCAGTTGTTGGTTGGTCCTGCATCCTGCTCCTTTTCGCAGCAGATAAAGGTTCTATGCTCTACTCTTGCGACATCGTTGATATCGCTGCGGTGCAGGTAGCACCCTGGCAGCAGCTCTTGGTTTAGCTCAATCAGCTCACCGGTAGAGAGGGCCTCATTCCTAAGGGCATCCGCTTGTGTTTCGGTTCCGTCGATCCAGACTACACTCTCAGGTTTACATAACATCCTGTTTTGCTCTACCCACGCCAATACGCTTTTGTTGGTGGTCATAATTGATTATCCCCTTTGCACATTTCTTGAGTCGATAAACAAGCCTTTGACATATCTTACTATGAGTATACTATCAACTTTATTTATTATCAACAAAAAAAGCAAGCGATAATCAATTTCGTAGTTTTGTACAATATCTAGCTATGTTTTATTTCAAATGCCTTGGCTCTTATACAAAATAGCTATTTTTATAGGGGTGTATACCATTCACCTATTTCACACGCTAAAATCTTATACCGTCAGACTGCCATCTTGCAGGATTGTTCGCATAATGGCCAATTCAACATCTGCTTCTTGCAGCTTTGTCTGCAAGTCGTAGTGCATCTTGCACAAAAACAAAGAAAAACAAGAAAGAGCACCGTTCACCTATTTTTTGCAAGTAACAACATGCTGTGTTCTCACGCACTACATGTGTATGCGTATGGCGGAATTGCCTATTTTGCCAACATTTTCCAACGTCGACTAACGCACGCAGAAAGATGAAGCCGTTACATCCTCTACTGACATGGTAGCGATGGCATTTAGCTCCTCAGTAGCAATACAGCCACCGAGATATTCATAGTAGGCCTGTGCTCCGATCATAGCGGCATTATCGCCGCAGAGGCTTAAAGGCGGCAGGTATACTTTGATGCCCATTTTGTCCGCCTTGCGGCTTAGCATCTCTCTTAGCCCAGTGTTGGCTGATACACAAGCGATTCCCCGCTCCTTTGCAACTCCCAGCAACCGATCTGTCAGAATAGTTGCAACGGTATACTCAAAGCTGGCCGCCAACGATGGGATATCCAGCTCTTCACCCTTTTGCCCTGCGTTGTGCACCAGATTGATCACCGCAGTCTTTAAGCCCGAAAAGCTATAGTCATAAGGTGAGCCGTCGACTCTGGGGATAGGGAGCTTATACTTATGGGGGTCGCCACCGCGTGCAGCCTTATCGAGATGTACACCACCGGGGTAACCAAAGCCCATCGATCTCGCGGCCTTGTCAAAGGCTTCTCCCGCAGCGTCATCCCTAGTCCTGCCCAGCACAGTAAAGCGAGTGTACTCCTCCACCAGTAAAATATGGCTATGACCACCTGAAGCAACAAGGCAGATAAATGGGGGCTTTAGCTCCGGATAGGCAATATAATTTGATGCCACATGCCCCCGAATGTGATGCACAGGGATCAGGGGTTTATCGGCCATTTTGGCAAGCCCCTTGGCGAAATTTACTCCCACTAGCAGTGCACCGATCAGCCCAGGAGCTGCTGTGACTGCAATGGCATCGATCTCTGCTAAGGTAATGCCCGCCTGCGATATTGCCTGCTCCACCACAGGGCAGATCTGCTCTACATGGCGGCGGCTGGCGATTTCGGGCACCACACCACCGTAAAGCTTATGCTCCTCGATCTGTGAGTGGATTACCGACGAGATTACCCGCCTGCCATCCTCTACTACTGCGGCGGCGGTTTCATCACAGGAGCTTTCTATGCTAAGTATCTTCATGGGGTCCCCTTTCGGTCAGTCTTTTCCATCATAAGCAGCTTTGCCACCTGCCTACTTGCCTGTCTAGCTAAACATAATGCATCGCATCGGCATAGGATGCCATGAGAAGGTGGCAACTTACTTTTGATTGGTGCACATTTGCCGTGCAGGCATCTTTTTGATCACCGCAAAAAAGATAAAACGGTTCAGGGCAACACCCTTAACGAGAGGATATCACTCGAAGCAACTTATTACCATCGCAGCAAGGCATAAAACCCATAGCAGATGCTTCATGTGCGTAGTAATGCACACCTTGCATTAATTATAATACAGTTCCATTGGCTACGCAAGGCGGAGCTCCTTATTTCGCAAGGCTCAGCCGATTGATTGCCTCTTCCTTGGTCGGTACAAAAAATATATCCTTACCTTGATTGCTTTCGTAGATAAAATCCTTTAAAGGCTTGCTGGTGTATACTGAAAAGTCCCCAAAGATCGCAAGCTTTGTGTGATAATTGATAAACTTCTGGAGGATTTCTCCCGCAAGACCGCTGCTGAGGATAAAGAACTCCTCTGCTACTGCCGCCTTGCTGATCGCCAGCAGATTCGTATCCCCTTCATAGCGGATATTGGCCATCAAATCCAGAGCAGATGCTGTGTCGGTTATCACTTTATCGTTGGTTTCTACCACTGCTACGATCTGACCATTTGTTTCTAGGTACTGTATGTCCATTCTCATCCTCCTTTTTATGATAAAAGGCGGGCAGTATACCACCGCCCGCCAATGATCGATCTGTAATAATTGCGAGGCTTCCTATTGCCTTGGGATATTAAAATCAGCAGGATTTTTGGTCGCTACTCCCTCATCATAGAGAAGCCAGCTGGAGATTGAGGTAAGTCGCTTGATATAAGCAGCTGCATCCTGCCCCTGTATATCAGTTAAATCGTCTAGCTTGCCTTCTTCTACAAACTTCTTCCACTGTTCATCTTTGGCTGCCTCCTGGCAGGCCTTTAGTAGCACATCATACACCTTAGTATCTGTACCAGCCTTCACATGGATCGAAACCGGGAAGGTAATGGGCATATAGTCCTTTAGCTCCGGTACAGTAGCTGTAATCGGCTCTACTCCCTCATAGCCCTTGATCTCACTATCGGCAAATACTGCAAGGTTGCGCAGCTCACCGGTCTTGAGGTAATCGGTTACAGTGCTGCCGCTAGGGTTGGTTACATCGGATTGACCGCTGATTACCGAGAGCATCTGAGCAGTACCGCCGCCGAGAGGGGTCATGTTAAATACCAGACCTGCCTTCTTCATCAGCAGCCCTTGTATATGCCCGCTGGCGCCAGGTGCGGAATAAGCCATATTGAGCTTGCCGGGGCGTGCTTTTGCATCTTCAACCAAGTCACTCATCGTCTCATACTTGGAGTTGCCTGCAACAGTCAAAATCTTTGGGTCATCACTGACCATCATCAAAGGCATAAAATCATCGACACTCAGAGTCGAAACACCCATGCATTGTAATGTAGCAATGGTATCGGCGGAAAACAGCAATGTGTAGCCGTCGGCTGCTTGAGAAGCTACATATTCTGTACCAGTCGCTCCCGAAGCACCGGGCTTATTGACCACGATCACCTTTTGCCCCAGCTGCCGCTCCAGAGCCGCCGCAAACACTCTGCCTGTAATATCGGTACCGCCGCCTGCAGCCCAGGGAATCACCATGGTAATCTGCTTGGTTGGGTATTCGGGCTTTTCCTCCACTTGCGACACTTCGGCCTTGGCACAGCCTGCTGCCATGAATGTAAACGTCATTGCCAAAATCCATGCGAATATCCTTTTCATGTTATACTGCCTTTCTTTTTGAATGAGGGATTATCCTAAAGCATTATAAAGTAAAGCCTTGCAAAATACAACAAAAATAATCAAAAACAGCTTGACCTACCGCCAAGCTGTTTAAAATAGTTAGCGCTTATGGGCTAGGTGGCCCGCTGATCTCCGACATGACGATGTTGAGGGTCGAAAATCGGTTTTTCAGTCCTTCGCTACCTGAAGAATTCAGAGTGGTATCATCCAGCAAGCCACCCCACTCCTCAAAATTCACCGCGACGGTTGTGCCTTTTTCTAGCTGAGAAGATAGTGCAATGGTGGCGTTGTTGTGCGCTGCGATAAACCTGCAATTGGTAAGCCCCAGCCCAAGACCACTATAGGGCTCTCCCGTATGACTATAGCTGTAAAAAGGAGTAAAGGCCTTGTCCACCACTTCAGATGACATCCCCCATCCGTGATCAGAGATGGTCATAATTGCCCGGTTGTTTTTGCGTTTGAGCGTGATCACTATATAGCAGCTTTCGTCGCCCGAGGCCTTGAGCGCATTTGAAATCAGCTCTAGTAGCATCAGCTCGATCTGCTTGGGGTCAGCCAGTATATAGATCGGATGAGCAGGGATGTTGTGATTGATGGTGCGAGACTCCGACCTAAGCAAAATGTTGACCCCCTGCACAATCTGATAAACCATAGCCCCCAGATCAAAGACCTCTTTTAACACGCTGCAACTTCCGGTAGAAAAGCTAATATACTGGGTAAGCTGCTGCGTTGCCCGCAGCAAGGCATAAGCTCCCTTGTTGATGCTTAGCAGATTGACCGATACCCCAGAAAGCTCAAGTACCTGTGGATTATAGTATAGCGAAAACAATGCCGACAGGATGCTGTTGATTGGAGTACGCAGCTGGTTAGAGATCGACATGCTGGCTCGCAGATACTTTCCGCCCGAAGAGGACTCATACATATCAGAGCCGCTTAAGGGCAGGTTGATTAGGCAGCCGTCTGCACATTTGGTAAGGCAGATTGAGTCTGACATCAAGAGCGGCGACAGGCTAAAGCTTCTAACGCTATCGTCTTCGAGCACCTCTTGTATTTTATTTATTTCATCGGCGGAAAGATACATCTTCAATCCGTCGGTAAGGTTTAATATAGGATAGATTTCGGCTGCCTTTGGATTAATCCAAACAAGCTTTATATCTTGGTCTAAAAAACCGCATGGCACATTGGAGTGCTCATAAAGCGATTTAAGCATATCCAAACTTCTCACAGCTGTCCTCCCGCTCTATTTTAAGTTAATATTACTATAATTATCCTGAATTTACAACAAAATTAGCAAATAATTTGCATAATGAAATATAAACGATATTTATGGGAAGATTCAGTTATTATAATATTAAGTCGAATCTTTCAAAACACAGTTTATTTTAACATTATTTTACAATTGACTGCATACCACTGATTAAATTTACAAATATTGCGTTTACCTATTGTTATTTTGCCTGTAACAGTATAAAATACAAGTATAAACGTATCATTAGGAGGTTTTTTTGAATGGCAATTAAAATTGGAATTAATGGTTTTGGTAGAATCGGAAATTTAGTGTTCCGTGCCGCTGTATCACAGCCTGAAATTTTTGAAATAGTTGGCATCAACCACCCCAATATCGAGCTTGATTACATGGCTTACCGTGCCAAGTATGACAGTGTACATGGTCACTTTAAGGGTGAAATCGAGGTACAGGGTGATAAGCTGGTCGTCAACGGCAAGGCAATCACCGTATACAAAGAGCCATCTCCTGATCTGATCCCATGGAATGACTGCGGTGCCGAGTATGTCATCGACTGCTCCGGCCGCTTCACCACCTACGACACTGCCAGCGGTCACCTT
Organism: Oscillospiraceae bacterium; assembly: GCA_032059445.1. GTDB lineage: Bacteria > Bacillota > Clostridia > Oscillospirales > Ruminococcaceae > DAMCAP01. Next base: position 6,901 of record DAMCAP010000036.1, on the reverse strand, counting down.
AAGGGCGGCGCTAAGAAGGTTATCATCTCTGCTCCTGCCAAGGACAGCACCCCAACCTTCGTCTATGGTGTAAATGAAAACGTCTACACTGCTGACATGGATGTCATCTCCAATGCATCCTGTACCACCAACTGTCTGGCACCATTGGCAAAGATCATCAACGATAAGTTTGGCATCATCGAGGGTCTGATGACTACTGTACATGCGATCACCGCTACGCAGAAGACTGTTGACGGTACCTCCAAGAAGGATTGGAGAGGCGGACGTGCTGCTTCGGGCAACATCATCCCTTCTACCACCGGTGCTGCCAAGGCAGTAGGCCTGGTTATCCCTGAGCTTAAGGGCAAGCTGACCGGTATGTCTATGCGTGTGCCTACTCTAGATGTATCCGTGGTCGACCTGACCGTAAGACTAGAAAAGGCTGCAAGCTATGATGAAATCTGCAATGTAATGAAAGAAGCATCCACAGGCGCTTATAAGGGTATCGTAGGCTATACCGATGAGCCATTGGTTTCTTCCGATTTTATCGGTGACAGCCGCACCTGTATTTTTGACGCCAAGGCAGGCATTATGCTCAACGAGCACTTTGTGAAGCTGGTAGCCTGGTATGACAATGAGGTTGGTTACTCTCACAAGCTGCTGGATCTGGTAGCCCATATGTATAAGGTAGATCACAACTAGCCTGTATCTAATCAAGGAGCCTCATCATTGAGGCTCCTTTTTACTTGTCTAAACCAATCCGCAGGCGGGTATACTCTTACCAGAGCCCCACGCGGTATATCAAGGAGGATCAAATGCCTGTATTCTTTGTACCCGAGCTTACCGAGCATCTTAGCATTACCGGAGAAGATGCTGCCCATATTGCCCGCTCACTGCGCCTTGGCGTTGGCGACCACCTGACCCTCTGCGACGGTAAAGGCTGGCAGTCTGAGGGGATTATCCTAAGCTGTGACCCTACAAGTGTATCCTTAAGCTGCTCTCCTCCAGCCGCCTCTACAGCAGAGCCTGCCTGCTTTATTACCCTTTATCAAGCCATGCCAAAAGGGGATAAGGCAGAGACCATCATACAAAAGTCGGTGGAGCTGGGTGTGGGTGAGATCGTATTTTTTTTGAGCTCCCGCTGTATCTCTCGACCCGATAGCAAGGAGTTTGGCAAAAAGCTGGTGCGATACAATAAAATTTCTCTCGAGGCTGCCAAGCAATGTGGCAGGGGTCGCATCCCCTTGATCAGAGGGCTTTTAAGCTTTGAGGATCTAGGCCGTGAGCTTGGCAACCACCAAACTTCTGTACTCTTCTACGAAGATGCCACAAAGCCCCTGCGGGAGCTACTGCCCTCTTCCCCCAAGACCCTAGCTTTGATCATAGGCAGTGAGGGAGGCTTTGCTCCATCAGAAGCGGACAAGCTGGGTGCCTGTGGTGCTGTGGTTGCATCCCTTGGGAGCCGCATACTTCGCTGCGAAACCGCACCCCTAGCTGCTCTGGCGGCAATTCAGTATCATTGCGGGGAATTTTAGCCCTTGCCTACAGCATACCGCCCTGATCATGAGCTTTCATTGTCACTCCGGCACTGCTGCAAAACCAAGCTACCTGTCCTGCTGTCTGTACGGGCCTTGCTAAATTTAAAAATCTGACGAAATTCGACATATACTGCAATAGAACACTGGATTAATACCACATAGTATATAGGTATATCGTCTTTAATTGCAGTAAATTAACGGTAATTTCAATACCAAAAACAAACTTACATCAATACTAAAAAGCTGGTTACACTAAGGCTAGACAGCAAGTACAGCAAAAAACATTTTCGGAGGTAACAATGAAAAAATTCGCTTTTATATTGACCATTGTAGTTATCCTCACAGCTCTGGCTGGATGCGGATGCACCAGGAACCCAGGAGCACCAATCTCATCCGTTCCTACACTCCCTGAGATTGTAAGCTCCATACCAATGCCTCCTCTTCCACCCGAAAGCTCTATGCCTCCTTACGCTTCTTCCCAAGCGCTAAGGCCAACTATGGGTGCCGATTTCAGTGAAATCGGTGCCTTACCTAGTGCGCCTGTTACCTGGGGCCCAGGTACCAGACGTGACAATGACAATCGCTCTGAAGCATGTGTAGCACTGCAAAAGCGTTTTGAAAAATACAGCTGCGACTTTATCATGCCCAACGAGCAGAAGATCTACTTAACATTTGATCAGGGATATGAAAACGGATTTACTGCAAAAATCTTAGACACCCTTAAAGAAAAGAATGTAAAGGCAGTTTTTTTTGTAACAGGGCATTATGTAAAATCCTCTCCAGAGCTAGTTAAGCGAATGATCGATGAGGGTCATACCATTGGCAACCATAGTTTTGATCACCTCAACCATGCTACTTCCTCACTAGAGAGTGCTTATGAAGATACCAAGAAGCTTCATGATTATGTAGAAGAGAATTTCGGCTATACCATGAACCTGTTCCGCTACCCTGAGGGGGAATTTAGCGAGCGCGTGCTGGGTATGCACCAGCAGATGGGATATAAAACTGTATTTTGGAGCTTTGCCTATAGAGATTGGGATCCTAAAAATCAAATGGGCAGCACAGCCGCTCTTAAGAAGCTGACCGACGGGCTGCAACCCGGCTCTATTATATTAATGCATACTGTTGGTGCCGATAACGCAGCAGTATTGGGTGATTTTATAGATCAAGCTAGAGCCAAGGGCTATAGCATTGAGCTTTACGCTTAAGGGTTCAATTAAAAACGGCTGGTGGGAAACCCAGCCGTTTTATTTTTATATATTTTGATTGCTTCGACATTTATTTTATAAAACTATGTGGAAACTGTGCAAACCCGTTTACGAAAATCAGCAAAACCCCAATATTTCCCGTATAAGCATAAAGAAAAGGGCGGCGGTCAGCCGCCCTTCATGCTCTACTTACCTCTGCCTCATGGTGTTACACATGAAAGCCATACCGTATAGGCTAAGGATATTCTGTGAAGCTCATCAAAGCTGTGTATGCATCAGCAAAGGAGAGGGAGATTACTGTACTAATTCTTTTTAAGTGCTCTCATACGCTGAGCATGGTCAAGCACTCTCTTACGGATACGGATGCTCTTAGGGGTAATCTCTAGCAGCTCGTCCTCACCGATAAACTCGATGGCAGCTTCTAAGCTTAGCTTCTTATAAGGTACAAGGCGCAGCGCCTCATCACTTCCCGAAGCACGCATATTGGTTACCTGCTTCTTCTTACATACGTTGACCACCACATCCTCCGCCTTAGGAGAGATGCCCACGATCATGCCTGCATACACAGGAGTACCGGCGCCGATCAATAGCTCGCCACGCTCCTGCGCATTGTACAGACCATAGGTTACAGACTCACCGGTTTCGAAGGCGATTAGAGAGCCGGTATTGCGATGGGCGATATCACCCCTATAAGGCTGATAACCAGCAAATAGAGTGCCTAAGATGCCCTCACCCTTGGTATCGGTCAAAAACTCGCTGCGATAGCCAAATAATCCTCTAGCAGGGATGATATACTCGATCTTCATTCGATCTCCTACAGGGTTCATCGAAACAAGCTCGCCTTTACGAGAGCCAAGCTTCTCCATGACATTGCCCACAGAGTCGGAGGGTACATCGATTATTACCTTCTCAAAGGGTTCCAACAGCACTCCGTCCTCTTCTTTAAATAGGGCCTTGGGTGCTCCGACCATAAACTCAAAGCCTTCACGGCGCATATTTTCGACTAAGATTGAAATGTGCATTTCACCACGCCCCATAACTCTAAAGGATTCCGTGGTATCCAGCTCTTCTACCCTAAGTGAAACATCCTTGAGCAGCTCTTTAAAGAGCCTGTCTCTAATCTGCCTAGTTGTGACAAACTTACCCTCGCGCCCAGCAAAGGGGGAATCATTGACCGAGAAGGTCATCTCTACAGTAGGCTCGGAGATCTTGACAAAAGGCAGTGGGTTGCCCGCCAGCTCGGGGTGGCAGACGGTATTGCCGATATTAATATCTTCTAAGCCTGAGAAAGACACGATGTCACCAGCACGAGCGCTGGTAACCGCAGTTTTATTAACTCCCTCAAACTGATAGATGGCAGTGATCCTGCCTTTTTTCATAAGCTCTGGGCGATGGTAATCACATACGACTACCTCTTGGTTTTGCGAAATAACACCGCTTTCTACACGCCCTACAGCGATTCTGCCCACATATTCATTATAATCGATGGCAGATACCAGCATGCTCATCTTACCTTCTTCATCAAGGTCAGGGGCAGGCACATAGTTTACAATGGTGTCAAAGAGGGCTTTGAGGTTTTCCTCTTGATGATCAGGTGCAAAGGAAGATGTGCCGGCACGACCAGAGCAAAATACCACAGGAGAATCCAGCTGCTCATTGGTAGCACCCAGATCCAGCATAAGCTCCAGAACCTCATCGACTATCTCATAAAGCCTAGCATCAGGGCGATCAACCTTGTTGACGACGATGATGACTGCCAGACCAAGAGCCAGCGCCCGCTCCAATACAAAGCGAGTCTGTGGCATTGGGCCCTCAGCTGCATCAACCAGCAGCAGTACGCCACTGACCATCTTGAGTACACGCTCCACCTCGCCGCCAAAGTCAGCATGCCCAGGTGTATCGACAATGTTGATCTTGACTCCTTCGTAATAAGCGGAAGCATTCTTGGCAAGTATGGTAATTCCACGCTCACGCTCGATATCGTTGGAATCCATGACACGCTCGGCGACTTCTTGATTTTCTCTAAAGCTGCCGCCTTGCTTGAGCATTTCATCTACTAGCGTGGTTTTACCGTGGTCGACGTGTGCGATGATTGCAATATTTCTTAAGTCAGATCTCATTTAAAAATTATTTCCTTTTCTTTTAAATTCATTTACAATCCAAAGCCAACCTATTTGTCTTTAAAGATCATAAAACTTCTACTTTACTATAATACTCTTATTATTTGTTGATTTCAACCATAAATAGGTATAAATTTTTTATATTTTCACTTGAGCCAGCCTGAGGCACTGATTTTGCTGCAATAATCAAGCAACCGCAATACTAATTCCTTAGTACTGCGGTTGCACATTACAGTTTTGATTGTATTCAAACGTTTATTGATACCATACCCCAAACATCAGGAATTATGCAACAATTAATAACCTTCCTTGCGATTTACCAGTCGCTTGAAGGGCTTACCCTCGGCATAGTCCTTCAGATTATCAGTAAATACACCGATTACCCGATCAATCGTCAGGTCAAAGGTAACTCCACCCGATACGTGGGGAGAGATAATTGTGTTTTTTGCCGTCCACAGCGGATCTCCAGCAGGTAGAGGCTCTACACGGGTTACATCCAATCCAGCACCGCCCAGATGTCCGCTATTGAGGGCGGCCACCAGAGCCTGCTCATCGATTGCGGAGCCACGTCCTACATTGAGCACGATTGCCCCTTGCTTTAAGGCTGCGATCCTTTGGGCATTGAGTATATTATCGGTAGTGGGGGTGTTTGGCAGGCAGAGCGCCACTACATCGGCACCTTTTAGGGCAGCATCCACATCTTCAGTGGCATACAACTCATCTACATACTCAGGCTTATCAGTAGCGACTCTCTTGACTCCTCGTACCACCGCACCAAATGCCTTGGCGCGCTTAGCAAACTCTCCGCCGATATCGCCCAGACCAACTACGGTCACCACTGAGCCATACAGCCCTCTTACAGCGCCCAGGCTCTGCCACTTCTGCTCTAACTGCTGGTGGTGGTAGGCTACAGAGTTTTTGAGCAGCATCAACAGCTGCATCATCAGGTGCTCAGCGATACCGATGCCGTAGCCGCCCTTTGCATTGGTCAGCAACACATCTTCCGACAGGATACCAGGATGACAATAAGCATCCACACCTGCGGAGCTAGTCTGCAGCCACTTGAGATTTTTATAAGAAGCCATCCAAGCCGGCTTAGGAGTGCCAAATATGACTTCGCAATCCTCATAAAACTCAGAGCCAGTGTTGCTGGGCGCAAATTTGGGGATAAAGCCATAGGATTCGCATAATGCCTTTAGCTTAGCAGCTCTTTCTTCGTTTATGCCGTTATAGGTAATTCCTATGATTTTAGTAGACATATCCTGCCCTCCACAATTGTATTGTTTGTGTCACCAATCATATTATACTGGTAGTTTGCCTATTCGTCAACCAGCCTAAAGAGTCAAGTTCATCAGCACAGCATCTTGATAGCTCCCGTTGATCTTAATATAGTCTTGATTGACCCCGATCGTTACAAAGCCCAGCTTTTGATATAAGGCAATGGCATTGACATTATTGGCAAATACCATTAGATGAATGACCTTTAGAGTGCCAGATTCTCGCGCATAGCGGATCGCCTCCTCCATCAGTGCCCTACCAACTCCTTGATGCCAGTACTTCTTGCGCACCGAAACCCCCAGCTCACAGTTGTGGGCTATGCGCTTACTGGAGAGCGCTTTTAGGGATACTACGCCAGCAATCTCTCCCTCATACTCGGCAATCCGAAATAGATTATTGGGGTTGCTATTCATCTCATGGAGAAATTTCCGTTCGTCCGCCACCGATATCTGAAACTCATTGGCCCCAGCGAGTAAAAAATCGCTCTCTCCACCGATCTCATTTAAGTAATCGATCAGATTTTGTGCGTCAGCGTCGGCGGCAGCTCTGATTGTGAGGGTTTTACCGTCTTTGCTTATAAACTGCATCTATACTCCCTCCTAATATTTCAATTGCGGTGCTCCATGTATATCTTTATCTAGGACTATTGAAGTTTACTCTAATAGTCGACAGACCAGAAATAAAATTAAGCAAAGGACACCACCCTAAGGTGATGTCCTTAACTGGCTCCCCAAGTTGGACTCGAACCAACGACCCTGCGGTTAACAGCCGCATGCTC
>DAMCAP010000035.1:17573-17870 GCA_032059445.1 Oscillospiraceae bacterium | reverse complement strand
TATTCCCCCGCATAAACAATTCGTATTTATCCCGCTTATCCACCTTGCTCAGGTCATAGATGGAGTCTACCGGCTTACCGTCGATGCTCACCTCGGTCACGGGTACATCATACCAATCCAGTGTATCGGGTACCGTATTAAAGAGCTTTGCCTTACTATAATGAGAACCATAAAACTCCTCAACAGAGTGTTTGGTCAAGCCATCAAGGGGCTGCGGTACCAAGCCAAATTTATCGCACACTGCCTTGTAGCCATAATACGCGCCAAGAGTCGTCCAGTGGTGATCGGTGCGGTAGT
>DAMCAP010000035.1:10476-17563 GCA_032059445.1 Oscillospiraceae bacterium | reverse complement strand
GCTCGGCGAGAGCTGTGGCTACATCAATGGTGTTGATCCCCTTTTGGGTCATCTGAGCATAGATATCCTTGATGATCGCCAATTGATCGATATTCCCAAGGCCTGCTGGTGTTTTATTGGTAAGGATCTCATAGGCGCTTGGGATCATCATAAAGTTGATGCTCAGATCGGGGTAAAGCTCTTTGAGGGTAGCTACATGCTGTGTATTGCTCTGTACCCGCTCCGTATTGATCGTCAGGTTTTTTTCAAACATCTGTGTATCTTTACCGTATACGATACCGTTATTTTCGATCTTACCCAGTACTGCTTCGCTGACCGACTTAATGGTAATCCAGCCATCTCTGCCCTTAAACTGGTCGTTGATAAAGGTCTCATACTTCATTGAATAGCTATTATCCAGCAAACCACGCCAGGAAAAGGGCGGTGCTTGCTGAAGGTAGCGGTTCTCCATTTCAGAGAATTCCTTAGGAGGATTTAGTGCATCCACTACGAATCCTCCAAATATAAACACTGCAAATAAGATCATCAGCGGGTATTTTCTGAGATTTCCCATGGTACACACCTCCTAGAAACGAAAATATAAGAATGGATTGTAGGTAGCATCCACCAGATAAGCCACCGAAACCACCAGCACAGCGCCAAAAAACACCACGCTGGCAAGCTGATTGCGGCAGATTTTTTTGTATAAAGGCTTTAAATAAGGGGTGGAGAATACTGCCGCCGCAATAAAGGTCAGCCCATAGTTTCGCAGGTAATACAACCAATCGTCAGACTGGGTGAAGCTAAACATCCTGCCAAAAAACACAGACATGCTACCAAGGTCGGTAATCGCGAAGATTGCCCAGCTAATCGGGATCAAAACCAGCATGTAGGCTGTGGAGAGCCAACGATTGCTGTTTAGGTATTTGAGTAAGAAGCTCTTTTCAATCACAAGAAGTACGAAGAAATATAATCCCCAAAATACAAAGTTCCAACTAGCGCCATGCCACAAACCAGTGGCTGCCCATACTACAAAGAGGTTAAAGATGGTGCGCCAGTAACCCTTACGGCTACCGCCCAGAGGAAAGTAAAGATACTCCCGAAACCAAGAGCCCAGCGTCATATGCCATCTACGCCAAAACTCCGTCATGCTACGGGAAATGTATGGGAAGTCGAAGTTTTGCGGGAAGTTAAAGCCCAGCATCTTGCCAAGACCGATTGCCATCAGGGAATAACCGGAGAAATCAAAGTAAATCTGGAAGGTAAACGCCAATATCGCCAACCATGCAAGGGGCATCGATAGCCCGCCAAACCCTATGGACTCAATCTCGGTCCACATAGCACCGATGCTGTTGGCAATCAGCACTTTACTGCCCACACCCATAATAAAGGTCTGGATTCCATCGGTAATCTGATCAAAATCGACCGTTCTTTCGCTTAGCTCCCGATTAATATCGGTATAGCGTACGATTGGCCCTGCAATCAGCTGTGGAAACAGCACTACGAAGGCGCCAAAATCGATGATATTATCTTCGGCCTTGACCTTGCCGAGATAAACGTCGATGGTATATGACATAGTCTGGAAGGTATAGAAGCTGATACCCAAGGGTAAGGTGATGGACATTAGCCCAATATCGGTACCAAAAAGCGCGTTGGTATTTGCGATCAAGAAGTTGGTGTATTTAAAGAATCCTAGCATCCCTAGATTAAACACAACCGAGGCAGCAAGGCTCAAGCGGCAAATCAGCTTATTATGCCTGTTGCGCTCGATGATACAAGAGGCCGTGTAGTCAATCAAAATTGAAGCCACCATAATGGGGAAGTACTTTACCTCTCCCCAGGAATAAAACACCAAGCTGACGATCAGCAGCACCAGGTTTTTATACTTCTTTGGCGCAGCATAATAAAGCAAAAAGGCGATGGGCATAAACCGAAATAAAAACAATATGCTGGAAAAAACCACTTACTTACCTCCCAATCACATGAAGCGGTATTTAGGACACACCTCTATCCGAATGCGTTACAACAAGTATGGTGCAAATTACCAAATCGCATACAGCTTGTCCTGTAAAACCATAACATTTTCGATAACAAAACCCCTACAGCAATTAGCCATAGGGGCAATGCCAGTACTAATTTATCATAGATCGTCGCTATATACAATATGGAATCGATGTAACCCGCAAAATAATTGCAAATTAAAATAGAACTGCTTTGATCCATCGGTTATACTGCTAACCTCGCATGATAGATACCTTAGGAAGACAGCTCAAATGCCACGGGAACTAATTGAACATCTCGTCGATTGCCTGCTTAGCCATTGCCACGTCTTCAGAGAATTTAGGAGCGCTGTCATCTTCGGGGATAGGACCCACAATCAACAGAAATGCATACTCGCCCTTTACATACACCTCGCCTGCCTTGGCGCGATCATAGGAGCCCATTACGTTGTAGTGCTCATACTGCGCCTCTACATCTGCCTTGTGCTTGTTGAGGGCCTCAGTTATCTCAGAGATCTTGCCCTCTTTCGCCTTTACAGCCAGAAACACATCTGAGTTGGTCATACTCAGGGCATAATTACCTGCTTTTTCTTGAAGAAGCTCAGGGTTAAGCCCTACGATATCCTTTAAATACAGATCATCGATGGGTGTAGCCATCATGACTGCGCCATGACCTTCCCCGTATTTCTCTGTAAATTTAGCATCTACAGCCGCTACTACATCCTTGATATTTTTACCATCCTTGATGGTGTTGGGAGCGCCTGCTCCTTTTGGCTTGCAGCCTGTAGCAAGTATCATTACTGCCATTACAGCCAGCACTACTGCCAGTAGTTTTTTCATATCAATTACCTCTTTTACTTCTAACACTGTATCTATATAGTGGGGCAGATGCAGGATTTTCATGCACCTGCCTTAGTATTTGGAGAAAATCTTTTATAAGCATCTTTGCAACAAGAAAAGCGGCAAACGCATAAAACTTGCATTTACCGCTTTTATAAAGCATTATTGTCCCATACAGCTAATAAGCGGTAGGAGCATCACAGGCAATACTACTGAGCAGCTTCCTCGGATTCCTCAGAGCCGTTATCCAGCAGAGCCTTGATAGAAAGGCTGATGCGCTTCTTGTCATAGTCGATCTCGGTGATCTTAACCTCAACCTCCTGACCTACGCTGAGCACGTCGGCAGGCTTGTTGATGCGGTCGAGAGAGATCTGGCTGATGTGGATCAGACCGTCAATACCTGGCAGCAGCTCGGCAAATGCGCCAAATGCAGTCAGAGATACGATCTTAACCTTTGCTACATCGCCCTGTGCATAGGTGTTCTTGAGGACTTCCCAAGGATTGTCGCTAGACTTCTTGTAGCCAAGAGAAATCTTCTTCTTCTCGTTATCGAGATCCTTGATATATACCTCGATGTTCTCACCGATCTTGAGTACCTGAGAAGGATGACGCAGCTTATTCCAAGACAGCTCGGAAATATGCACCATACCATCGATGCCACCAAGATCGATAAATGCGCCGTAATCAGTCATAGACTTAACGGTGCCGTTGTATACAGCGCCCACCTCAGCAGCAGCCCAGAACTTCTCCTCGGCAGCCTTGCGAGCCTCTTTTAGTACCTCTCTTACAGAACCAACTGCACGGCGGCGCTGGCGGTTAGCCTCAAGAATCTTAAAGGAGATTCTCTTGCGCAGCAAGGTGGTCAGATCTTCGTTACGACTAATAGTTGCATGAGAAGCAGGGATAAATACCTTAACGCCGTTGGTCAGAGCAAGCACGCCGCCCTTGATCACGTCGGTAACAACACCTTCAAATACTTCGCCGCTCTCTACGCCGTCCATTACCTTCTCAAAGCCAGCAGCAGCGTCAAGGCGCTTCTTAGACAGCATTACAGTGCCCTCTACGTCGTTGACTCTAACAACCAACAGCTCAAGGGTGTCACCCTTAGATACGACATCCTCGCACTTAGCGGTTGGATCATCGGTCAGCTCGTGCAGCGGTACATATCCGGCGTGCTTAGTGCCGATGTCAACAGTTATCTCGTTAGGCGCAATACTTGTAACGACAGCGGTAACCTTCTCCCCGTTATATGTACTTTTGAAGGACTGGTTTAGCATCTCCTCAAAACTTAGTTCTTCCTGAATTCCATTCATCATCTCACTCATGGTTTCCTGTACCTCCTTTATTATACAAACTGGTGTTGAGGCACCAGCAGTTATACCAACCTTTTTAACGCCCTCAAAGCATACCGAAGATAGCTCCGCTGCAGTTTCAATCAAAACTGTAGGAGTATACTGGCGGCAGATTTGCGCCAGTTTTTCTGTATTGGAGCTGTGACGGCCACCTACCACAATCATCAAATCCGTTGACTTGGCAAGCTCGGCTGCTTCCTGCTGCCTTACAGCAGTTGCATTACATATTGTATCAAAAATCTGCAAATTTGTATATAGCTTTTTTGCAGTTACAATACATTTTTCCCATTCTACCATATTGAAGGTCGTTTGTGCAACCATAATATAGCGTTTTTTAGAATATTTTTGCTGGTGATTTATCTCCGAAAGCTCCTCTGCAGTTGCGATCACGGCATAGGCGTATTTGACATGCCCAATGATCCCCAAAACCTCAGGATGCTTGGCATCTCCGGCGATGATGACCAAGGTATCCTCGTCTGCTTTCTCTACAATACGATGGATTTTGGTAACAAAGGGGCAGGTAGCATCGGTGTAGGGGAGATTTTTTGCACCAAGCTCCTCAAGCACCGAGCGAGGCACACCATGGGCACGGATAATGACCCGCTTACCCTCGGGACACTGATCGATGATCTCTACTCCCCTCTCGGCAAACTCCGCCACCAGCTGAGGGTTATGGATAATCGGCCCTAGAGTCACCACCGACTGATTTTGCGCAAGGCACTCATAGACGGTATTGACCGCCCTCTCAACCCCAAAGCAAAATCCTGCGCTTTTAGCCGTTATGATCTCCATCCGCCTTATCCTCCAAACCTAATAACCTAAGTACACCATCCCACATAATTTTTGTGGCTTTTTTAAGGGCACGGGGTGAGTCTTCACTTAGCCCCAGTGTTTCGTATGGGATGAGGGGACCGTACTTAATGACAATCTTCCTGCGAAAACCAAGACTCCCCTCAAAGCTTACCGCACAGGGCAGTATATTTGCACCTGCCAGCTTTGCCACCAGTGCGGCACCCGACTTAGGCCGCAGGGGGGCTCCGTCTTTAGAGCGTGTGCCCTCAGGGAAGATCCCAATCGGGTAGCCCTGCCTGTATAGGTCAATGCCGTACTCCAGCGCAGCCATGTCACCGCTGCCCCGCTCTACAGGGAATCCACCGACAGCTTCGCAAAACCATTTGGCAGGCTGCTTCTTAAATAGCTCTGCCTTGCCCATAAAGCGTACCATCTTAGGGATGTACCATGCAATAAAGATCGGATCAAGAATGCTACGGTGGTTGCAGATCACAATGTAGTTATCATTGCTTTTTTTGCTGGGAATATTCTCAGTGCCCTCAAAGCGGATATCAAACCACAGCAAAAAGATCGACATCGTAAGGTGCAGCATCAGTTGATAAAACCAGTTCATTATACCTTGACCTCCATGATCTCTTTAATCTGGTCAACCACACCTTGCAAGCTCATGGCAGTGGAATCAACCAATACTGCATCTTCTGCCTGCCTTAAAGGAGCTTCGGAGCGATGAGAGTCGTTGTAATCACGTTGCTTGATCTCTTCTAAAAGCTTGTCAAGATCCACTGAGATCCCCTTCTGGGCAAATTCCTGATAACGCCGCCTTGCACGCTCCTCGCTAGAGGCAGTCAGGAAGATTTTAACCTTAGCATCTGGCAGCACCACCGTGCCGATATCACGACCGTCCATCACCACACTATGCTCCTGTGCCAGCTTACGCTGTAGGCCCAGCAAAAAAGCCCGCACCTCGGGATATGCTGATACATTGGAGGCCGCCATCGACATTTCGGGCAGTCTGATCTCCTCCGATACATCCCGCTCGCCCAAAAACACCCTCTGTACCCCATCAATATAGCGCAGGTCTACACATAGCCCTTGCAGCAAAGCAGCTACCCCCTCATGATCGGTGGTAGCTACCCCACTTTGCAACGCTGCAAGCCCGATTACTCTATAAAGAGCACCTGTATCTACATATACAAAACCAAGCTCTGCTGCGAGCTGCTTAGCAATGGTGCTTTTGCCCGCCGCTGATGGGCCATCGATTGCGATTGAGATCTTTTGATTCTTCATGCTATGCTCCGTTATATCTACAGCAGACTGCTGTTTATTTTATCTCTCAATGCACTGGGCATTGGTATAAGAGTATTAACTTAGTATACAGAGGCCGTAAAGCAATTACAAGCTACTGTCTGTTATGAGCTGCTGCTCCCATACCTGCAAGCACTCCGGTGCTATAGGCGATTTGCAGATTAAAGCCCCCTGTATACGCATCTAAATCCATCACCTCTCCGGCAAAAAACAACCCGCCACAGAGCTTTGACATCATCGTCTTAGGGTCAATCTCTGTAGTTTTGATCCCACCGGAGGTTACAATTGCTTCGTCGATAGGGCGAAACGCCTTGGGCGTCAAGGGTAGGGCTTTAAGCGTATCAATCAACTTGCTGCGCATCTCTTTGGTGATCTCATTGACCTGTATCTCAGGGTCAATGCCACAAAGCTCAATGATAATGGGGATTAGCTTCTTGGGCAGCAGCTTGTCCAGAGAGTTTTTAAAGCTTCGGTTTTTACCCTCGTCAAAGTCCCGCAGTACTCTTGCATCTAGCTGCTGGCGAGTGAGCCCAGGCTTTAGGTCAATAAACATGGTATAGCCTTGTATATTGCCTGTCATATGGCTTGATGCCGACAGCACCAAAGGCCCCGATATACCGAAATGGGTAAAGAGCATCTCACCAAGCTCGGTAAATACTACTTTATCCTTTTCATTTTTTACGGTGAAGGTCACATTCTTCAAGGAAAGGCCCATTACATCGGCACACCATTTTTCGCGAGTAACAATAGGGATCAAGGATGGTGTGGGCTCGATGATGGTGTGCCCTGCCTGCTGTGCCATACGATAGCCATCGCCTG
>DAMCAP010000035.1:237-10466 GCA_032059445.1 Oscillospiraceae bacterium | reverse complement strand
CCTGTTAGCGGATAGCTGAGCCCCCCTGTTGCGATGATGACGGAGGGAGCATAGAGATTTTTGCCTTCCTTCGTTTTGAGGCCTGTAACCTGCCCATTGGCAATCAGTATTGCATCTACTTCTTGATAGGCGACCTGCACACCGCTCTTCCGCACAAAAGCTGCCAGCGCATCTACTACATCTCGCGCTTGGTCAGATATAGGAAACACGCGATTACCCCGCTCTGTTTTAAGGGGTACTCCCTGCTCCTCAAAGAATTTCATGGCATCTTGGGTGGTAAAAGCATTGATTGCACTATAAAGAAATCTAGGGTTTCTGCGTTGCGCCTTCATAAACTCATCCGTATCGCAGTTGTTGGTAATATTACAGCGACCTTTGCCTGTAATCAGCAGCTTGCGCCCCACACGCTGGTTTTTTTCTAGCAGCAGTACCCTTGCACCCTGCCTCGCAGCAGTACCAGCCGCCATCATCCCGGCGGGACCTGCGCCAATTACAATCACATCATACCGATCTGTCATCTAAGCTCGTTCTCCTCAGAAGTTGCATACACATCATAATCATCCCATAGAGCTTCAAGATCCGCATAGGTCTTGGTCACCTCATCACGGCGGCGGATACCCACAGCCACAATCAAAGCATTGATCAAGCTTAGGGGTGCAACCAGCGAGTCGACGAACGAAGCCATATCGCTGCGGGCAAAGAGCCGGAAGTCAGCATATTTGGCAATGGGCGAAACACTAGAATCGGTAATTGCAATGGTCTTTGCTCCCTTTGAGCGGGCAAATTTAATAGCCGCTACCGTCCTATTGGAATAGCGGGGGAAGCTGATACCGATAAACACATCGTCATCTTTTAACTTCACCAGATGCTCAAACACATCACTGGTGGTGGTGGCATTGATCAGCTTAACGTTATCAAAGATATGATTAAAGTAAAAATACAAAAAGCTCGCCAAAGATGAAGAAGAACGTATACCAACGATATAAATTGTGCGAGCAGCAATCAACGCATCGACAGACTGGGCAAACTCCTGCCTCGAAGTTTCTTCCAATGTTCTACGGATCTTGTTAATGTCCATGGTGAGCACACGCTCCAACACATCGCCGTCACCTAGCTGCTCTCCAGTGATTTCCATACGCTGCACATTGGTCAGGCGATTGCGGATCAGCTCTTGTAAACACTTTTGCAAACTGGGGTAACCGTCAAAACCAAGCTGTGAAGCAAAGCGTACTACAGTTGATTCACTTACATTTACAGCTTGTCCTAACCTTGCTGCGGTCATAAAGGCAGCTTTATCATAATGAGCCACGATATATCGAGCAATCAGCTTCTGTCCCTTAGAAAATTTCGGCATCATCGCCGAAATATTAGAAATCAAATCCTTACTCATATCCATCCTCTTTTTTCCATCATAATATTTGGTAGGCAATAATTTCTATTATTGCCTACACCCGACTAATTAAAATTATATCAAAGTTCTAGAATAAATCAAGTATTTTGCAAGTGATTTTTTACGGTCTTGCACCAATTTTTGTGATTTTTGCAGGACTTCTATGCATTTTTAGTGATTGGTGTATAAAGGCTGTATCTGCATGCCCTCTGCTGCTGCCTCTACCGCTGGTATGATTTGGTCAAATTTAGCTACGATTGACCTTGGTTTGTGTACAGTATCATCCTGCGCCATTGGCACAAAATACAGATTGCGATAGTTCATCAAAGCACCTATGTTTTTGGCAGCGCCCCCTAGCGCATCATTGGTGGATACTGCCAGCACCAGTGGCAGACCGTTGCGCAGGTGACTCTTGCATGCCATAGTTACCGGTGTATCGGCGATCCCTACCGCAAGCTTTGCCAATGTATTGCCTGTGCAAGGCGCTACCACCATGATATCGGTCAGCTTACCGGGCCCGATAGGCTCTGCCCCTGGTATCGTGTGGATGATGCTGCGGCCTGTAATCTTCTCTATGGTATCGATAAAATGCTGGGCCTTGCCAAATTTGGTATCTAGCTCATAGGCATTGAAGGACATGATGGGCAGTACCTCCCAACCGATCTCCACCATCTGCCGCAAAACCTCTACCGCTTGATCAAATGTACAAAATGAGCCTGTCAACGCAAAGCCCACTCTTAGCTTTTTCATATGTTTCCCCCTCACTGGTCTGTTATGTTGTAATTTGCATCTGTTAAATAAAAGGGGTGTGTTAATTGCTCCTCACTTACTGAGGCTCGGGTTTATCCGCAGTCCTCTCACCGCAGCAGACATCTTACCTAGAGTAGGTGCTTAATGGCGTAGTAGATACCCTCTCCGGCGGTTTTAGGCGCAGCCTTTGAAGGGATACCCAGCGACCAAATTGCGCGGATACCCAGTTGCTTTGCCGCTTCAAAATCTACTCCACCCGGTGCCGAGGCCAGATCGATCACGAGGGCGTCTTTTTTCGCAAGCCATAGTAAATCCTCTGTAATCACCTGATAAGGGATGGTATTAAATACGATGTCTACACGCTCGATTTCTTTGTAAATACTGTTGAGCTCGATTGGTTTTGATCCATCGATCGAGGCCCATTGCCTGTCTTTGGGGCTGCGGGCAGCGACAATGATTTCTTTTGCGCCAAAGCCTTGAAGGATGCCTACCAAGCATCTGCTGATCCTGCCGTAACCCGTAATCATGATCCTGCTGTCATAGAGGCTAAAGGGTGTATTATCCATTGCCAAAGCAATAGCGCCCTCAGCAGTGACCATGGCGTTGAGCACAGTGAGCTCCTCGCAGTCAAAATAGTCAAACCAAGCAATTTGACGATCCTCCAACAGCTTCCTAAAGCTTTGAGAGAGCATGCCACCGATCACCAGCGCCCCCGGCGATACCAAATCAACCAGTTGCTCTGGTGTCAGCTCACCCTCCACCGCATGAATCGTACCGCTTTTTTCTACTGCGGGCAGGGGTAGGATGATAATATCTTTGCTGTGCAGCATAAGCTGGCACTGCTCCGACGTGGTGATTGCCTCAAAGCTTACCAACTGCTCAGTCATTTTATCTTTGAGATAGCCTATCCTCTTATCTTTGCCTAAAACGCAGATCTGCTTTGGTTGTAAAATAAAAACACCTCCATAGGATAAACTATACTATCCTATGGAGGTCGAGCTTAGTTGGTGACTTGTTTCTCTATAAAATCTTGGTATGCTGCCAAGACGGCATTTTCCAGTTGTGCTCTTGCCTCAAGGGTGATGGGGTGGCAGATGTCACGGTATTCGCCTTTATCATCCTTACGGCTGGGCATCGCTACAAATAATCTCTCGGGGCCTTCGATTACTTTGATATCATGGATCGCCAGCTCATTATCCAGCGTTACCGATACCAGGCCTCGCAGGCGGTTTTCTTGATATGTTCTGCGTATTTTGATGTCTGTAATGTTCATTTTCCCCAAAGCTCCATTCTGCCGATCATACGGGCTTAATCTGTTGTATTTTTGTCATAAATCCATCGTGTTGCCTGCAGCAATACACGAGTTAAAATATCTGCAACGGCTTTTCTAGAATTTTCAAACCGCTTGTGCTTTTAGTATCAGCATATTTTATTTGTTTATTCACTTTTAGGAGTGGACATGCTATAATCATTTGTGACACAATCTGCTGGGTTATGTTAGGCAAAGTACCAAAGCCTGCCTCGGTTTGTGTTACAAATAATGATTTTTTGTCTAAGATTCCCTCTAAGATAAAAAATATTAAAATTACTCTGCTTTATTTTATATTTCTGCGTTTTTTTGTTTACAAAAATTTCTTTTAGATAATACTATGATATATATCGTTTTTGGGAGGAATCACAATGACCAAAACCATTACCGAGGCTCAGCTGCACAATTATCACCATCTGCATTTCGTAGGGGTGGGCGGCTCAGGCATGTTCCCCTTAGTCCAGATATTGCTGGCAGAGGGGTATAAAATTACAGGCTCTGATAACAACACAGGAGATACAATCGACGCCGAGCGTAAAATGGGTGTGGAAGTTACGATAGGGCGCTTTGCCGATAATGTAAAAGGAGCAGACGCTGTGGTGTATTCGGCAGCTATCATGCCCGATAACATCGAGCTGGTCACCGCCAAGGAGCTTGGGATCCCCATCATCGAGCGCTCTGAAATGCTTGGCTTGGTCAGCCGGCGCTACAACAACTGCATCTGCATTGCCGGCACCCATGGCAAAACCTCCACTACCTCTATGGCAACCCAGATCCTGATGGGCGCAGGGCTTGATCCCTCAGCCTTCATTGGCGGCAAGCTTGGTGCTATCGGGGGCAGCGGGCGAGCAGGTAAGAGCGACATCCTAGTGTGTGAGGCCTGTGAGTTTGTCGATACCTTCCTACATCTAGCGCCCGATATTGCGGTTATCTTAAATATCGATGAGGACCATCTGGATTATTTTAAAACCCTTGAGAATCTCATCGCTTCTTTTCGTAAATTTGCCAATCTCACCAGCCGAGTGGTGATCATCAACGGCGATGATCCAAATTCCCATAAGGCGGTGGAGGGGATCGAAAAAAACGTGCTAACCTTCGGTGCTGATGATAAAAGCGACTACTACCCCCAAAATATCAAGTGGAAGGATGGCACCCACTGCACCTTTGACTTATATTTCAGAGGCAGCCTACTAACCAACCTAACCCTCAATGTGCCCGGCAAGCATAATGTGCTCAATGCGGTGGCAGCATGTGCAGCCGCTCTGGCAGCAGGTGCGGAGCCAAACGCTCTTGCCAAGGGGCTGGCCGAGTATACCGGCGTAGGCAGGCGCTTCGAAATTCTGGGGAAGCGAGATGGGATCACCATAGCCGATGACTATGCCCATCACCCTGCCGAGATCAGAGCTACACTGCTGGCAGCCAAAGAATTAAACTTTCATCGGGTGTGGGCGGTATTTCAACCCTTTACCTTTTCTCGTACCGCTATGCTGCTCGATGATTTTGCCAAAGCTCTGCCCATCGCCGACAAGGTGGTGATGAGTGCTATCATGGGTGGCAGAGAGCACAACACCTATGGGATCACCACCCAGCAGCTTGCCGATAAAATCCCCGACTCGGTGTGGTTTGAAACCTTTGATGAAATCGCAGATTATGTCCTTGCCCATGCCCGTGAGGGAGATTTGATCATTACCCTAGGGTGTGGCGATGTATATAAATGTGCCAAAATCATGCTAAACAAGTTAATGTCTAACACCCACGAGTAAGCCTACAGCAAAAGAGACATCATCCAATTTAGGATGATGTCTCTTTTTACATACATATTATTGCGGCTATTTATATAGGATCTTTCGAATAGTCTCATCTGAAAGACCATATTCACTGCACAGTGTGTCAATGCCTTGCTTTAAATGAAAATACTTGTAGCGAATTTCTTCATTTCTCTGCTGGTAATATACCCTAGCTCCTGAGCCTGAGCCCCATTTCTTGCGCCCGCCCTCTGCGGGTATATAAAGCGCCTCCCCTGAGGTGTATTTTTGGATCTCTTTGAGCAGAGCATCGGGCAAAACCTCTGATGCATTTCTGTATTTCATACTGTGAGCACCTCAGTTACTGGTTATTTGCTAGAAACTCCTCTAAGGTATCGTATTTCTTTAGAGCAACACCATGATTTACGATCTCCGATACTATATAGTCCTCCAGCTCTGTGGCACGCTGACTAAGCAGGTGCAGATGATCCCCATCAAAAGCCCCCAGCAGATCCATCTCCCGCAGCCCAAATTCTTCACCTACGATGCCCAACTCACTTTGCAGATTACAAGCATCGATATAGGCTGCATCGGCATTGCCGACTTCGCAGTAGTAGCGTATCCGGCGCCAGGTAAGGCTCAGCTCCTGATACCAGTTGGCAAGCTCTTTATAATCTGCCTTCAATTGCTCCGATTCTTCTGCTGGTCTTGCGGCTGCGATAAATCGACGTGTGGTAGCGATACTAAGGTGAGCAAGACTTTTGAGCTCTTCAGGGCTCTTTGCTGTGAGGATCGCCTGATAGTACTCTACAAAATTGCAAGGCAATTGTTTGAGTGCGATCAGCTCTGATATCCGCCCCTTGCGCCAGTCCTTCAAAAACGTGCCGTTTAGATAGGTTACTGCCATTGAAAGATAATGGTGTACATACCCTGCCTCCATCCTAAGCTTATAGATGGCATCTTCAAACAGCATACTACGGTAAAGATTCATGGCGATTTCAAGGTTTTCGAGGGCTTTGCCGTAGGTGTAGCGCGGATTGCTTAGATTGTCATTAAACTTCTTCTGGATGGCATAAAATCTAGCTTCGTCTTCCTGGCTACGGCTATAAAGGATTTTGGCAGTACCGATGCAGAGGGTGGCTCGATCATCCAGCGCTGCAGTTCGCTCCATGCGATCCCAGCTGCGGGGGTAGAGGTCATAGCCAATACCGTCGATGATAAAGGTCTGCGACAGCTCATAGCCTCTTTCTGTAGCAGGTATAAAATAATCGAAGCATTCACCGTGCCCGTCGTCATTGACCGAATGCCCCTCCACCCCTACCAGCAATGCAACATCCTGCGGGTACTCTGTTTTGATCTTATGAATTGCCCACTCCATGAGTTTCTGGGTTTTTGCTTGCATAATAGATCCCCCTTCTAGTTCATTCAAGCAGCGGCCGCTTGCTATATTCCCAGTATACAGCAAAAATACCCCAAACAAAATGCCAAGATTCTTTAAATGGATTCTTGCCCTATAAATAAAATCAACCTCCTTAAGACAAACGCTTAAAGAGGTTGATAGCGATGTTAAATTGGGTTTATTCCATATCCATAAGCTCGATTTCGGTGGGAGCAGGTGCGTTGCCTTTGTTGATTACCCTAGCATTGGCCCATTTACCGCTACGATATCTTGTAAGGGTAAAGGCGCAGCCGGCAGCCCAACCAATCGGAATACCCCACCAGATAGCGTGGAAGCCGATGAAGGAAGAAAGAATATAGGTAGACGCTACACGGGTAAAGAAGTTGGTCAGTGAGCCAATCATAAACATCTTCATATCTCCCGCACCTCTGAGGATGCCACCGGTAATCATATTGATAGAGCCGACAATGTAGAAGATGGATACAAATCGCAGATACTGCACACCAAAATCAATAACTGCCTTGCTGGCATCGTAGTCTACAAATGCATGCATCATCGTGGAGCCAAAGGTAAAGATAATTACACTGATAAATACACAGATAGCAAGTGAAATCTTTAGGGTTGATTTATACCCCTCACCTACACGATCCAGCTTACCAGCGCCTACGTTTTGTGCGGTGTAGGTAGAAAGCGCAGCGCCGATATTCATCATCGGCATCATGGCGATGGAGTCAATTTTGGTTGAGGCAGTATAGCCCGCCACAATGTCACTGCCATAGGAGTTAATCAGCCCCTGCATTGCCATCATACCCAAAGAAACAATGGTCTGCTGTACCATCGAAGGTACGCCCAGCTTTAAAATCGACTTGAGCAGGTTTTTGTCAAAGACCATATCTTCTTTTTTCATTTTGAGCGCCGGTACTCTGAGGATATATAGAAGGCTCAGTATTGAAGCCAAGCCCTGTGCAATCAAGGTAGCCCAAGCTACACCTTCGACACCCATGCCGAAGTTAACTACAAACACAACGTCGAGTACGATATTGACAATCGTAGCAAAAATCAAGAAATACAGTGGTGTCTTAGAGTCTCCAATTGCACGCAGCAGTGCTGCACCCGAGTTGTAGATAAACATAAAGGGTAAGCCGATGAAGTAAATTCCCAGATAAGCAAGGGCATCGTCAAAAATATTAGCAGGGGTATTGAGAAGCGAAAGCACAGGCTTCATAATCACCAGCCCTAGTCCTGCCACAGCTATTGCAACCACAGTTAGAAACAAAAAGCTGGTGTATACCGCTCTGCGCATTTCATCTAGTCGACCTGCGCCGAAGTTTTGCGAAATTAAAACAGAAGCACCCATGGTTAAACCCATGGCGATTGCCACCATCAAAAACACGATCGGGAAGGATGCACCTACCGCAGCCAAGGCATCGGAGCCTACATATCTGCCTACTACTACCGAATCGACGATATTATACATCTGCTGAAATAGGTTGCCCAACACCATCGGCACAGTAAAAGCCAGTATTACTTTGCCGGGTGTGCCTACAGTCATATCTTTTGCCATAAAAAATTAGTCCTCTTCTTTCTCTTGATCACATTGTTTGTGAAGCGCACTCCAAGCGTTCTTACAAGCCTTGGTACATAGGCGCTCAAACTCTTCTACCTCTGATTCATCAAAGCCTTCGAGGATAATTTCTCGCCAGACTTCCATGATCTTCTTAAAGGTTGCAGCCGCAGCGCGCCCTCGCTCGGTAATCACGATCACTTTGGCACGGCGGTCCTCTGTATCACACTCACGCTGCACATAGCCTGCTTGCTCAAGCCTGTCCAGCGCCTTTGTCACGGTAGCACGATCTGCTTTTAAGAACTTGACGATTTTATCCTGATTGACAGGGCTGTTTTTTGAAATATAAAACATAATTGCCGGATCTGCTCCGGTAAATTTCTGACCGTCAGTTTCGTGTGATTGGTAGAAGATATTGGCGCAACGGTACAAGATCGATATATCTTTTTGTATCATGCGATCCACTCCTTCATTTGATACAGTTCGTTGGTTATTTCTCTGCGTTTCGCAACACCCTTGTTGAAGTTTGGGTTATTGCTAAAGAGTATTATAACATAAACAGTTGAATAGTCAACTAATTTTTTCTACCAAGTGGTATCCTGTAGAAATATTGCCCATTATTATTAAGCAGAATCAAGCGAACCATTAATTGCAAGAATTGCCGATAAAAATACCGGCAAATGTTGTGATGATCTAGTGATCAACTGTATAAAATACATCAAAGACCTAAATAGGAATTTGTACTGACAAAATTTGATTTTTATGAAAGCAGTATTACAGTGCATACTATTATTATATAAAGACTAGGAGGGTTGGACTTGAAAAAAGAGCATTTTAAAAGCTGCATCCTGCTCTTAGCAGTCGCAGCCGTCTTGTTATTTACCATACAGCATATCAGCCTCCTGGGCGGAAGCTTACTGCGCTTGCTAACTATTTTGCGGCCCATCCTGCTTGGTATAGCAGTTGCATTCGTATTATATAATCCATATATGTTTTTCCATAGGGTTTACAGCAGGATTATAAAGGGCAGAGGAGCGGGATTTGTACCTGCACTATCGATTCTCTCCGTGTATCTCTGCGTAATATCGATCCTAGGGGGGATCTTCGCCTTTATCATCCCCCAACTCTCCGAGAGTATCCGTACTCTTTCTGCCAATATAGGCGTCTATAGCGCTACCTTGCAGGAGTTTGTCATGACTATGGTGCGCCGCTTACACATCGATGTAGTGGAGCTCAGCTCAATACAAGAGGTGGTTGCCGATATCCCTAAATTGGTCAAGGGCACCCTGTCTGCCATGTTCCCTGCCTTGTTTACTATGACCACCAGCTTTATCCGTGTGGTAGTTGATGTTATCATCGCCCTCGTGATCGGCGCCTATATCCTCACCGACAAGCCGAGGCTCAAAAGGCACGCTACCAATATGATCAATGCATGGCTGCCCAGATCATTTGCCAAAAGACTCTTTTATGTGGGCACCATCACATACAATACCTTTACACGCTTTGTAATCGGTCAACTTACCGAAGCCTTTATCCTCGGCGGGCTCTGCTTTATTGGTATGTTAATATTCCGCTTTGAATATGCATTGCTCATCAGCGTGTTAATCGGAATCACGAGCCTCATTCCCATAGTCGGTGCTTTTTTGGGGGCTGTGCCGGCAATGATGTTGCTTTTGATGGTAAATCCCCCCAAGGCGATGTGGTTTATCGTCTTTATCTTGGTGCTTCAGCAGTTTGAGGGCGATATTATCTACCCTCGCGTCGTAGGGCAGTCGATAGGTCTGCCATCGATCTGGGTGATGATTGCAATAATCTTGGGTGGCGGGCTTGCAGGCATTACAGGGATGCTACTTGCCGTACCCACCATGTCCGTAATCTACCAATTAACCGGTGAAGCTGTTGAAAACCGTCTGCAATCCCGACAATAGATGATTTAGAAAAAAAGACCGCAGTCTCATGCTGCGGTCTTTATTTTAATTTTTCTGAAGCTCAGCCTCACTACGCTCGGTGAAAAGCCTACCGCAGCCGGTGCAATAGAAGGCATGGGCGCCATCCTTCTGCATCAGCTTGGT
>DAMCAP010000035.1:0-227 GCA_032059445.1 Oscillospiraceae bacterium | reverse complement strand
AGTACATTTTTTTACCGCAATAAAAGCACTTCGGCTTTAGCAGAGGGATCTCTTTTGCGGTTTTATAGGATAGTGGGATCAACATCCCCAAAGTATCTGTTATAAATTTAAAGGTTGGTGCGTCGAGGTCTCTGGCTGCTTTAATCAAGGTAAGCGCGCTTCTTTGCCAGTTTTCTTTCATATCCTGTAGATTGCTTGCTTCGGTAGAAGCTACGATCTTATATAGA
>DAMCAP010000034.1:12333-18907 GCA_032059445.1 Oscillospiraceae bacterium | reverse complement strand
GGTCTTGCTTCTCCCGCAGGTCTGTTGTCATTGTTATAAGGTTTGCGCTCGCCGCCCTCGTTATTGTAAGGCTTGCGCTCGCCACCCTCGTTATTATTGGGTTTGCGCTCTCCATCATCGTTGGGTCGACGATCAGGTGCTGGGGTGTCTTGTTTGCGATCACCAGCGTCAGCAGGCTTACGCTCAGCCTGGCTTGGAGCCGAAGGCTTTGCCTCTGCCTGATTTTGAGCGGGCTGCGCCTCAGCCTTTGGAGCCGGAGCATTTGGAGCCTCAGGCTTTTGCTTAGCAGCAAAATATTGATTTACGTCCTCGACCTGCTGTTGTTTGGTAAAATGATCTAGCACCAGGTTAAGCTCCTTTTCATTTAAAGCAGTTTGATATTTTCTTTCGGTATTGGGGAGGTGCTGATTGAGGACTTCCAGAACATCTTTGCTTTGGGCACCGAGGTCTTTGGCCAGCTCATGGACTCTATATTTATCTGTCATGTAGTAACCGCCTTTTCTCCAGTAATCAAAACTCCGTCTCTACTGCCGTTACTGGTCCGCAGAAGGGACACTCAATATACCATAAGGTTAACACTTTCGTGAAAATTTTGCAAGCAATTATTGGCTGGTCTGAGAGGCATCTACCGTTGCACAAATTTTATCGGCAAAAGCCTTATTGGTCAGCGACATGACCGCAATTTTCTTACCGACCACTGCAAAAATCTCCTCAGTTGTGTGAGGAATAGTACGTGTGCGGACATTCATCTTATCCGCCTGAAACTCCATACGTTCCTTGGTTTTGAGTGAAACATCACTTGCAAAAAGGATTAGACAAGCGCCTTTTCCGATGCTATCCCATGCGGGGTCAAATCCCATCTTAAGGAAGCCTGCCTTGCGGCAAAGGGAAAGGTTGCTCAGTAGTTTATTGATCACCTGACTGCATCTCCCTTTCCATAGCGTCGTATACCTCTTCAGGTATCTGACAGCTAAAAGCCCGCTCAAAGCGCCTCGTCTTTCTTGCTTTTTTTAAGCAGTCCACACAGGGGCATACATAAGCACCCCGCCCGGGCTTCTTACCGGTAAGATCCAATGAGATCTCTCCGGTTGGGCTTTTAACGACCCGCACCAACTCCTTTTTGGTTTTATGTTCTCCGCAGCCTGTGCACATTCTCAGTGGTTGTTTTTTGACCTGCAAAGCTACACCTCCCAGCTTACAATAAACGCTACTCTGCCAGCTCCGACGCCTTGCTCTCCTGCTTAGGGTCGGTTGGGAAGCCGCTTTCCGGTCTGATATCGATCTTCCAGCCGGTCAGCCGAGCAGCCAGACGAGCGTTGTGTCCCTTATTTCCAATCGCCAACGAAATCTGGGTATCGGGTACCACCACATGGCAGGAGCGTGGTACATCGGGGTCGATCTCTACGCTGATAACATCAGCAGGAGATAACGCTGCTGCTACAAACTGAGCAGGGTCTTCGGAATACTTAATCACGTCGATCTTTTCGCCACCTAGCTCGTCAACGATGTTAGATACTCTCGAGCCCTTAGGGCCAATGCAGGCGCCTACTGCATCTACATTGTCGTCCTTAGACCATACCGCAACCTTGCTGCGGGTACCTGCCTCACGGCTGATCGACTTAATCTCCACAGTGCCGTCGTCGATCTCTGGGATTTCCATCTCAAAGAGCCTACGTACCAACCCAGCATGTATACGAGAGATCATGATCCTTGGTCCCTTATCGTTATCCAGCACTTCGCTGACATATACTTTGATTTTTTCGCCATCACGGTAGGTTTCGTTCGGTACCTGCTCTGACTTTGGCAGGATAGCCTCTGATTTGCCGATCTCCACCGTTACATTGCCCTTTTTGGGGTCGGTCCTGACCACAGTGGCAGTGACGATATCGTGCTGCTTACTCTGATACTCTGCCAGCAGCTGGCCACGCTCTGCCTCACGGATGGCCTGACGGATTACCTGCTTTGCTGCCATCGCTGCAATACGACCAAACTGCTTTGTTTCCATAGGGATCTCCACCACTTCGCCTACCATCGCACCCTTGCGATACTTGGTAGCCTGAGTGAGGCTGATCTCACTGCTTGGATACTCTACGTCTGCTACTACAGTCTTTCGCACAGCTACAAAAAACCTACCGGTGGTAGGGTCGATCTCGATAATATTATCTTCACCGCCGGAAGCATCACGCTTGACAGCGATGCTCATGGCGTTCTTGATCTTTTCTATCATATATTCCACAGGGATGCCTTTTTCCTTCTCCAGCAGGTACAATGCTTCGAAAAAATCCTTGTTATTCATTACTGTAAATTTCCTCCGAAATCAAAATCATCGTTTAAGCGCACATATGCAATCTGCACCTTAGGGGCATCGAAGCTGCCGATGCCCTCTGCCTCTATGGTAACAACGTCATCGATATAGCTGATCAGCTTACCCCTCAGCTCTTTGACGCCATTTTTTTCACGAATTAAGCGTAGGTTGACGGTATGCCCGATATAGCGCAAAAAATGCTCCGGCTTGACAAGCTCTCGCTCTACTCCGGGGGAAGATACCTCTAAAAAATAGGACTGATCGATAGGATCGGCCTCATCGATGATCTTATCAATAGCACGAGAAAAATTCTCGCAATCATTGATATCAACGCCGCCTTCTTTATCGATAAAAAACCTTAAATACCAGGTGCTTCCCTCTTTTTCAAACCGTACATCCCACAGCTCAAGACCCTGAGCCTCAGCTACGGGAGCTACTAAATCTGCACAATATTGTGCGGTTGTTTGCTTTCCTATCGCCATATCGTTTCTCCTATACATAAACAAAAGAGTGGGTTGACCCACTCTTCCTTTATCATTATTATTCTACTGTATTATTTTAACACACTTAAGTGTAAAATGCAAGCAGAATCTATGATTTTGCAAAAAATTTATCCGCCAATCTTTGGCAGGTATGCGGTAATATCAGCCCGCATTTCTAGTGCTGCCCGCCTTGCCGCTTTGCCATGATCCTGCGGGTCCAGGTCCGACTTTTTCCAAGCGGTCATAATGGCTCTTGAAGAATTGATCACAGCACCAAGGCCTCTACTGTCAAAAGCTGCTGCTACATCCGCTGCACTGCCGCCCTGAGCACCATAGCCCGGCACCAGAAACATCGATGTAGGCATCAAAGCGCGAAGCTCTGCCATCTGCTTAGGGTAGGTGGCACCCACCACTGCGCCTACACAGGAATACCCATAGCGCCCGGTAGTACCTTTACCCCATCGCTCACACATCTTACCCATGTGGGTGTAAAGAGGCTCGCCGTCGATCAGCTTATCCTGAAACTCGCCGGAGGAAGGGTTAGAGGTTTTGACCAGTACGAAGATCCCCTTATCCTGCCTGCGGCACACCTTAAGCAGAGGCTCGATCCCATCACTGCCTAGGTAGCCATTGACTGTAAGTGCATCCCCATCAAAGGCAGCTATTTGCTCGTCTTCCAGCTCGGTCAGCCCAAGATGCGCCTCAGCATAGGCCTCCATAGTGGAGCCGATGTCGTTTCGTTTGCCATCTATGATGACATACATGCCTTTTTCCTTGGCATAAGCAATCGTTTTATAGAGAGCCTCCATACCCGGCACGCCATATAGCTCATAATAGGCACACTGGGGCTTGATGGCAGGCACGATATCATAGATATGATCTATTATATCCTTATTAAACTGATATAATGCTTCGCTTGCGCCTTTTAGGGTATTGCCATGTTTTTCATATGCACGAGCCTTAATATGCTGAGGGATGTATTCCAGCTTTGGATCTAGTCCAACTACAGAAGGATTTTGGGTTTCGATGATTTTTTGAATTAAGCTGTCAAATGACATTGCTTACTCTCCATTCTAATGATCTCGGATTAATACTACGTCCGACCCCTCTTGGGCAATGGTAACGATCACCCGCTCCTCGGTGGAGGTAGGGAGGTTTTTGCCTACGAAATCTGCTCTGATTGGCAGCTCTCGATGACCTCGGTCTACCAGCACTGCCAATTGGATGCTTGTTGGTCTGCCTTTTTCGATGATGCCGTCAATGGCCGCTCTCACTGTCCTGCCTGTGTAGAGCACATCATCCACCAGCACTACCCGCTTATCCGCCAGGGAGAAGTCAATTTCGCTGTGATCCATCACACCGCCTCGATAATTTAAATCATCTCGAAAAGGGGTGGTGTCAAGGTAGCCTACTGGCACCTCTTTACCCTCTATGGCAGAAATGCGCCCGGCAATGATATTGGCCATTTCTACACCACCGCCCATAATGCCGATAATACACAGGTTTTCGGTGCCTTTGTTGCGCTCGATGATCTCAAAGGAGATCCTCACCAGTGCACGCTCCACCGCTTTTGCATCAAGTATCGTTCTACTTTCCACGTTAGACATTCTATTCCTCCAAAATAAAAACTGCCTGTCACTCGACAGGCAGATGCATTCGTAGAGCTATCTACTAGATGAAACCTTGTCGAACTCACCGGAACAACTTAAAGGCAGATAATAGTCAGCTTTGGCTTTATTTCATAGGCCATTAAAGTCAACCAACATACATGCTATGCAACATGTACTCTGGGGGTTTGTTACTCAAAGGCGCAGCATAAAGCTACCAGTATTGTTTATTATACAACATTTTTACAGCTTTGTCCAGAGGATTGCTTGGGTGTTTGTAGCTTACATCGCCTGATTTTTCTTCCTGCGGATGATTTCCCGCTCTTTTTCAAAAATATACCCACAGATAATATCCGCCTGTTTCTGGCTTGCATCATAAAACTCACAGCCATAGCTCTTACTTTTATGACTGCTGCGCTGCACACGGCACACCCTGATCTTAAGCAGTTGGTTGCCCTTTGGCAGGCTTAGCTCCATCAGAAATCGATCCCCGATCTTGGCTGACAGCACATCGTCCTTTGCATCCAATAGTACACCGCTTAAGGAGATATTGATAACATCTACTGGCATAGAGCCCTGACCTGCCAAAATTTGATCATCTTCCTTTAAAGGAAGCAGCTTGCCATGTAGATCATCGATAGGTACCCGATAAAAGGATCTCCGCTCAAATTCTTGTAGGCTGACTACATCCACCAGCTTGAGCACCTGATCGGTAGAGGTATAGACGGTGCCAACCAAGATCATTATGCCCGCCTGCACACTGCGTACCGCAAATTTGACAGTGGTATTATACCGCAGCAAGGGCAGATTATCCTCTCTGGTAGGGCCTAACTGCACATAATCCTCACCGATATCCACAACTCCGCCCACCAGTAGTAGGTCGTTTTCCATTGTTGTCACTTCACAGGGCGAAAAAAGATATTGTTCGGGTAAAGCGGTTGGCATTCCGTTTCCTCCTTTGCATGTATCTACTATACAATCAAATATACCCACCATGCAGCTTCAAACCAAAATGGAGGGATATAAGAATAATTTTTATTTTATTATAACTTGTTTTGTCGATCACTGCAATAGCTCATACCTCAATGAAACAAAACAATTTTAAAAAGCCCACCTGGTTCACTATTCTGTGAATCAGGCGGGCTTGCAGTTGTAATTAGTCCTTAATTGGCTTCATGGTTGGGAAGAAAAGCACATCGCGGATAGAATAGCTATCGGTCAACAGCATGACCAGGCGGTCAACACCTACGCCAAGGCCTCCTGTTGGTGGCATACCGTATTCCATAGCAGTGAGGAAGTCCTCATCGATGTCGCCTGCTTCTTCATCTCCCTTAGACTTCAGCTCCATCTGGTGCTCGAAGCGCTCACGCTGATCAATAGGATCGTTCAGCTCAGAGAAAGCATTGGCATACTCTCTACCCATGATAAAGAGCTCAAAACGCTCGGTATACTCGTGATCATCTGGCTTACGCTTTGCAAAAGGAGAGATTTCTACAGGGTACTCAGTGACAAAGGTAGGCTGTACCATATTCTGCTCTGCATAGTGCTCAAAGAAAGACTCTAGAATGTTGCCCACAGTGTGGTGAGGCTCTACTGCAATATGATGCTCCTTAGCAAGCTTCTTTGCTTCCTCCAGAGTTTTTACATTCTTAAAGTCTACACCCGAATACTGCTTGACAGCGTCATTCATGGTGATGCGGATAAATGGCTTCTCTAGATCAAGCTCTACCCCATTATAGGTGACCTTACCGGTACCCAGCACCTTATGGGCTACTGTGCGGAACATATCCTCCACCAAGTCCATAATACCGTGGTAGTCGATATATGCCTCATAAAGCTCCAGCATAGTAAACTCGGGATTATGTCTTACAGACATGCCCTCGTTTCTAAATACTCTGCCGATCTCATAGACCTTATCAAAACCGCCCACGATCAGCCGCTTTAGGTGCAGCTCGAGCGCGATGCGCAGGTACATATCGATGTCAAGGGTGTTGTGGTGGGTGATAAAGGGGCGGGCAGCAGCTCCACCTGCAATAGAATGCAGCACAGGGGTTTCTACCTCCAGATAGCCTCTTTCATCTAAGAAGTTTCTGATCTCCTTGATGATCTTCGAGCGCTTTAGGAAGGTATCTCGCACCTCGGGGCTGGTGATCAGATCAACATAACGCTGGCGGTAACGA
>DAMCAP010000034.1:2218-12303 GCA_032059445.1 Oscillospiraceae bacterium | reverse complement strand
CAGGCAGAGGCAGCAGCGACTTAGAGAGCAGCTTGATCTGCTCAACCTGTACCGATATTTCGCCCCTACGAGTACGAAACACCTTACCGGTTACACCAATAATATCGCCAAGATCCCACTTGCCAAACTCCTTATAAGTCTCTTCACCCACAATATCAATCTTGAGGTAAAGCTGTACTCTGCCCTTGGCATCGCTTAAATCTACAAAAGAAGCCTTACCCATATCACGCCAGGTCATAATTCTACCAGCGAGGGATACCTCTTTGCCCTCCAGCTCCTCGAAGTTCTCGTGGATTTGATTGGCATAGGCTGTACGGGTAAAGGTAGTAATTTCATAAGGATTTTTGCCCGCTTGCTTTAGTTCATTTAGCTTCTCACGGCGTATCCTCGCCAGCTCCGAAAGATCCTGCTCTAAGGGCTCGTTATTATCAATCTGATGGTTGCTCATTCCTACACGTCCTTTTTATTTTTTAGGCGGTCCTACCACAATGAAAAATGCGAGCATCTAGCTCGCATTTTAATGCAAAAAACCAAAGTTTATAACTAAATGCTGATCTTTTTAATCTGATAAGTAATATCGCCGATCGGCGCCTTTACGATGACTTCATCGCCTACTCGCTTCCCCATGATTGCTTCGCCTACGGGGGACTCAGCGGTGATTGCATCCATAGAGCTCTTCGACTCGATCGCGGTTACAATACGATACTCCATCTCGTCGCCAAATTCCATATCCAGCAACACGACTTTTGTACCGATTGATACCTTCTCAGTAGAGATGGATTTGGTATCTAGGATTACTGCGTTCTTTAGCTGCTCTTCCACAAGGGCAATTCGTGCTTCCACTAAAGCCTGATCATTTTTCGCCTCGTCATACTCACTATTTTCAGAAAGGTCACCATAGCCTCTGGCTACACGGATCTTTTCAGATATTTCCTCACGTTTGACGGTTTTCAGCTCATCCAGCTCTTTTTTAAGCGCTTTGTAGCCTTCTTCGGTCATGGTTATTGCAGTCGCCATAGCTTACGCCTCCTTGCTTGTTTAGCATAATAGGATAATTATATTCACTCCCTCTTACTATGTCAAGGTATTATACAAAGTTTGTGTTCTATCCAAATTTTATAGAGGGTTTATTAGTGATAAAGCCCAAACAATGTTTCTCTACCTACTGATTTATCAAAAGGAAGTCCATTTAGTAGTATAGAGTATGCGGCAAAGCAGGTTTTATTCCACGAAAATTTGCGATTTATTGCTGCCTGCCGCCTCCTACTTATGCTTAATCTATGGTTTGTGCAATTTCAGACTGAGGAGGTGTGCTAGAAGAAGTACCGAAATTGCGCGGTGGCTCTACGCTTGGCATCTGATTCTTTATGGTGGCGCCCATCAGCTCCATAGCTTTTTTAAGCTGGGGATCAGAGCTTACATCAAGATCGGAGAAGTTCTTTTCCTGATCGGGAGTGAGCTTCACCTCGTAATCAGGCTTCACGCCTACACCTTCAAAGTTTGACGACTTTGGTGGGTTATAGAGTGCAACGGTGATATCGAGAGCTGATCCGTCGCTCAGCTTGTAGATGGTCTGCATAGAGCCCTTGCCGAAGCTGGTTACGCCTACAGTTTTTGCCTTTTCGTAATCCTTTAGGGCCTGGGCAAACAGCTCAGCTGCGCTGGCGCTCTTATCGTTGATCAGTACTGCCATCGGCAGATCAATCGCATTCGCATCGCTGACTGCTAGCACCTCAGTCCTACCATCACGGTAGGTGGCCGAGACGATATCTCCCTCAGGGAGCAGGCGATCTAGGATCTGGCTGACGGAGTTGATTGTACCGCCGGGGTTATTTCTCACATCAAACACTATGCCGCTTACCTTTGCCTCGAGGAGCGCATCAATACATCTATTAAACTGTGCTGGTGTGTTGTCGTTAAACTCCTTGATACGCAGGTAGCCTACATTTTCAATAATCTTATAATCGGCTGTAGGTACCTCTACCTTACGGCGGGTGATCTCGTATTTCTTTTCGGTGCCACCTCTACGTACCTTTAAAGTAACTTTCGTGCCGGGATCTCCCTTTAGTGCTTCTACCGCAGCTGTGTAATTCTCAGGAGTAACCGAAAGCTCATCCACCTTTACGATCAGGTCGCCTTTTTCCAGCTCGGCAGCCGCAGCAGGGGACTCAGGATAGACTTCTTGGATCTTGATGTATCCGCCAGCATCCTGCACACAGGTAAGGCCGATATCGACCATCATGCCGTCAAAGTCCTGGGTAATCGAGGTGTACTGCTCTGCTGTCAGGTACATGCCGTAACGGTCAGAAATCCCTTTTACATATCCACCGATAAGCATATCCCCAAGGTTTGCTTCATCGATGGTGTTAAAATAATTCTGCCGCACGATCCGATCGACCTCAGCAAGCTTTGCATACATGGTTTCTCGCTCTTTGATGTTAAAAACTTTATTGTCAAACGCTCTCACCGAGCAGATCATTGTAATAATAAACGTCGCTGTAGAAAACATAATGGCTAAGGTGACAGCGGCACCCATAGAGATCTTCTTGTTCATAGTCACTCCTTCAATCCAAATTACGGTCTTGAAATATATCCCCAAGGGTTGACATACTTACCGTCCTTACGCACCTCAAAATGGAGGTGTGGCCCTGTGGACCAGCCGGTAGAGCCTACGTAGGCGATAGTCTGTCCTTTTTGCACATAGTCGCCTACTCTGACAGCAAGCTTACTCGTGTGCCCATAGAGCGTTGAAATGCCACCACCGTGGTCGACAATCACGTAGATGCCGTAACCGCGACCAGGTACATATGAGGTCTGGGTAAAGATGACCTTGCCGGCATTGGCAGATACAATTGGTTTGCCATAAATGCCCCTGCCGTCTGAGCCAGTACCCGCTATGTCAAAGCCTGTGTGGAAGTCGGTATTGTTAAATCTCCAGCCGTAGTTGGAGGATACATAGGTATGCTTCGGCACAGGCCATGCCATAGAACCGCCGGCGTAGTCAGGATTAGATGCACCGGCATTGGCATAGATCTTATCGATCTCTGACTGCACCTGCTGCATTTCCTTCTCAATCTTGCTTTTGTTCGCCTTAAACTCTGCTTCAAGCTGAGAAATATCCTGAATCTCCGACTCGACTGACTTTACCTGCACACCGAGCTCTGCTTCTTTTGTGGCAACGATGGCTTTGCTCTCTTCAATTTCTTTTTTATTGGACTCAATCTCTGCCTGATCTTCCTGCAAGCTACTGAGCTCAGTCTTCATATCATCGAGAAGCTCTTTGTCACGAGTCGCCATGCGAGAGGCATACTCCACCGAAGTCAAAAACTCGGTAAAGTTATCAGAGCCCAGCAATAAGGTCAGGGAAGAATCCTTTGGCTGCATATACATAGCCCGCAGCCGATCCTTAAACTCACCTAAGTTTACTTCAATTTCTTCGCTTTTATTCGCTACTTCATTAATCTTTGCTTCAAGGCTCTTCTCCAGAAGCTTGATTTTTTCGGTAAGCAGGCTGATCTGCTTGCGCGTGTTAGAAATCTGGGTATCCAGCTGCTTCTTTTGCGCCAGCATTTTTTCTTTTTCGGTTTTCGCTTTATTGATCTCGGCATTGATCGCAGCCTGTTGTTTTTCGAGGGCGTCAAATTTATTGCTTAAGCTGTCGATCTGATCTTTATAACTGCTGGCTGTGCTAACTACTGGGATGCATACTGCTGCGATGACGATCAGCAGTATCAAGGTGAATTTTTTTAACATAGCGCCTCCTGCTGTCATAGTTACTCGTAAAGCAACATCACCGCTATCGGGCGATGTTTGGTAACCAATACTTATACCTTGATGTACTTACCGATAAAGGTCATACTGCCTGCTGAGCCGATAAACACACCAGCCCCCAGGAACCCTAGGTAAAGATGAGGAGCATAAGCCTGGAAGTCTACTAAGTTGTCGCCAATAATATACTTCCACTGAAGCTCACTTGTGATAATGTATCTGATTAGCAGCTCATAGCCGCCCCACAGCATCCCAAAGGCTAGGGTCGCCGAGATGATACCCAGCAAAATACCCTCAACCAAGAATGGCAGACGGATAAATCCATCGGTGGCACCTACATACTTCATGATGCTAATCTCTTTACGGCGGTTAAACACAGTGATTTTGATGGTATTGGTCACAACTACTAGGGATACGGCACCTAAGATTCCAATAATGACAAGGCTCACCATATCCACTGCGGATTTTAGCCCTGTAATATTGTCTGCCACCTCATAAGGAGCATTGACATGATCAATACCGATTATATTTTTGATTTCTTCTGTGGTTTCGCGAAGCAGCGACATATCAGCCACCGTCATTTTGTAGGAGTTAGGCAGTGGGTTGTCATAACGAAACATCTCTAGCAGCTGGCCATTATCCCCCATTGAGCTCATCCAATCGCTGAGAGCTTTGTCTTTATCGATAAACTCAATCTGCGAAATATTGCCGATGCCTCGGATCTCATCATCCAATCTGCCCATAGCCTCTTCGTCTAAACCATCTAGTACAAAGGCTACCACTTCGTTTTGCGACTCTACATAGCCCACAATGCTCTTGACATTGAGGCTAAACATCACCGAGCTGCCGATCAGCAGCAGGCAAGAAACCAACACACCGATGGACGCCAGCGACATCATAGCATTCATCGTAATATTTCTGGCACCTTCTTTTAAGAGGTACCCAAAGCTACTTCCTCGCACGTCGACCTCCTACCCTGCCATCCACCACGACTCTGCCGTCTTCCAGCGCAATGGTGCGTCGGTTAAAGGCCTCCACCAAATCATGCTGATGGGTCACCATCACGATGGTTGTGCCGCATTCGTTTATCAGGTTTAAAAGTGAAACAATCTCATAAGACATCTGGGGGTCAACGTTACCAGTAGGCTCGTCCGCGATAATCAGCTCAGGATTATTGGCCAAAGCTCTTGCCAGAGCAGTGCGCTGCTGCTCACCGCCCGATAGCTGATCAGGGTATTTCTTAGCCTTGCTCAGCAGCCCTACCAGGTTAAGTACATAAGGGACTCGGCGCTTAATGTATTTTGTAGATGCATTGGTGACTCTAAGGGCAAACGCCACATTATCATATACAGTCATGGTGGGAATCAATCTAAAGTCTTGAAAGACCACCCCAACGTTTCTGCGAAACATAGCAATCTGTCTGTTGCTCAGCTTAGATAGCTCGTTGCCGCATACTGAAACTCTGCCGGAGGATGGTACTTCCTCTCGAAACAGCATCTTGATCAGCGTGCTTTTACCGGCACCAGAGGCTCCTACTACAAAGACAAATTCACCTTTGCCAATCGACAGATTAACGTCTTCCAATGCCACAACCCCGTTATATTTCTTCGTGACATTCTCTAAAAGTATCACAGGCAACCTCCTACATCCAAGCATAAATAATAAATCAGATTATTATTACAGCCGGTACAGTAGTAATAATAAACTAATATTAAAACAAAGTTTATAATATATTGTGTACGAGTGTTTAATTCTATTATAATAGCCGTGATTTTGCAATTGTAATTTACAGAAGAAAAAACAAAGACTAGTTTAAACTGACAGTAATATGTATTTTTTTCCTAAAACCACAATTTTTTTGGTGAGGACTCTCATCCTCACCAAATCATTCGAACTTAATATTTTACAGGATTAGAGGTGAGGTAACGCTTAACCATCAAGGCTACTTTAAAGATAATCGCATGATCAAACTCCCGCAGATCAAGCCCTGTAAGTTTCTTGATCTTCTCTAGGCGATACACCAAGGTATTACGGTGTACAAAGAGCTTTCGGGAGGTCTCAGATACGTTTAGATTATTCTCAAAGAACTTCTGGATCGTAAACAACGTCTCACGGTCTAAGCTGTCGATAGAGCCTCTCTTAAATACCTCACGCAAAAACATTTCGCACAAGGTAGTAGGAAGCTGATAAATCAGTCGGGCAATACCCAGATTGTCATGGCGTACGATGGTTTTTTCGGTATCAAATACCTTACCTACCTCCAGAGCTACCTGCGCTTCCTTAAAGGACTTTGCAAGCTCCTTTACACCGCTGACACTTGTGCCGATACCCACAACCACCTTGGTAAAGGATTCTCCGCCAATGGTATCGACGATCGAGCGAGCCAGCTTTTCAAGGTCTTTTGACTCAATGCCGCTCTTGATCTCCTTGACCAGCACAAGATCGCTCTCCGAAATACTAAACACAAAATCTCTCTGCTTATCGGGGAACATGTTAGAAACGATATCAAAGGTAGATACATTTGCCGCAGACACCAAACGAATCAAAAACACCACTCTGGTCACATCAGAATTAAAGTGGAGCTCTCTTGCCTTGATATATACATCACCGGGGAGGATATTGTCAAGGATGACATTTTTGATGAAGTTGGTACGGTCGTATTTCTCATCGTAATACTGCTTGATGCCGCCTACAGTCACCAGCAAGATGCTGCAATATCTAGCGGCTAGCTCATCCGTACCTTGTGCAAAGACTGCATATTCGCCCTTGGTACCGTTAGAACATACTTTATAGGTATATCCATCATTGGTGAAAAACTCTCTGCCCTCATTTAAATGTGCGAGCAGATATTCTCTGTTTTCATCGTTTTGACCCGGATCGCTGCAAGCGATTACACGGCCGGTATCATCGATAATGCCGATTACACGATCCATTGAATCCCGCAGTTGATGGATAATGCCCTGAAATAGTCTGTTCGACATATTTATCCTCCTTCGATTTTACACCATAAGATATAAGATCAGCCACTTTTTCATAATAACTATATTTTACATAAAAACCGTTAAGTTTGCAACATAAAATACAAGATTTTTTGTTATTTCTCATTAAAATTTATCGAAAAAACGTGTATTCTCCGTTAGTTATTCCATTATATACAAGTTTTGGATTAAAACAATGCGATTTTTGTTAATAAAAAATCAATCATTGTTTACATTTTCATCACAATGCAGTAGTATTTTAATTTCATCCTCTGTCAGCTCCCTGCTTTCTCCCTCAGGCAGAGAAGGATCTAGAGGTAGTTTGCCGATTTTGATCCGCACCAGCTTGACCACCTTGCCACCATTTTGATCAAACATTCTGCGGACCTGATGATAGATTCCTTCATAGATCGTTACATTGGCTGATCTGGGCGTGAGTATCTCAAGCTGTGCAGGAGAAGAATATTCTCCGCCTCCCAGATATACGCCCTTTCCAAAAAGCTCAGCGAGCTCTTGGTTAATAATATCCTGATCAAGCTCTACGTAATAGGTTTTGGGAAGATGGCTTTTCGGCGATAGCATCTTATGGGCAAATCCACCATCATCGGTTATGATCATCATTCCTTGGCTATACTTGTCCAACCTCCCCGCAGGAAAAAGCCCCTTACGCACAAGATGCTCTGGCAGGATATCCAATACTGTTTGGGAGTCTGGATCATCAGTGGATGATACAACCCCGAGCGGTTTATTTTGCAGGATATACAAGTGCTTTTTGTAAACGACAGGCTTGCCCATTACCTCTATAGAGCAAAGCGCAGGGTCATAATGAAGCTTAGCATCCTTTGCGGTTTTGCCATCCACCGTGACCTTGCCCGAGGATATCAGTTTTTTTGCATCGGTTCTTGATATCCCGGGCATGTTGGCCACAATTTTGTCGAGTCTTTCCGTCATATTGCTTCTCCTCCTGCGCCTTATACGAAACAAATCGCATCAGATGCGCCAAAACCATCGCTAACCTTATTTTTTGCTGCTGCCATTGGTAATATCCATACGCAGCAAGATTATTCAGCAGCATCATTTTAAAACGGCCATATATAGTGCCAATAAAATAAATATAAATCAGATTTTTGATCAATTTGCTAGGCTATGACTTGGCAAAGTATCACAAAGATAGGATCAATATGTATAAAACACTTTAGCGATCATTATAGCACAATTGGTCGAGTATCACAAGTAAGTGCTGCTTTATGTTTGTTTTAGCCCTTGTATAAAACCATCAAGCTGCAAGCTATGTACATCACCTCCGATAATTTTTCCTTTGTAGATTAATAAATTCAGCCTGACCTCCGCCTGTTTATCGGGGTAGTTTAGCACTTTATACGAGATTCCCATTACCTTTTTACCTTTATATTTCTCAAGATTATAGCCCTGTTTTTTTTGCAGGCTGTTGTAACTGAGATACACATCATTAAATTCCTGCGGTATCGTCACCTCTTTGACGGATACAGGAGTTGGCTCTACCTCCCAGCCCAGCCCCACGATAAACTGCTTACGTGCCTCCTCACTTCGATAATCCTGCCCCATCAGAGATGATACCGTCATAGTCTGGGGCAAAGCCATCGAAGTAACTCTCCCCACCATGATCACCATGATCAATGCAATGGAGAGCAACAGCCCTCTCCCCTGACGGTTTCGGGGGATGCTGATTACCCTATAACTCATAAAATCACCTCTCTAATCTATATGTAATCCCCCTTTTATTTATACAAAAAAGAGCGGTACTTCTCTGTACCGCTCTTTTGCTCTGATTTGCTTTGCTTATATTGGATTAGTCTTCTTCCATAAAAGCCTTTGCGTCGGCGATGACCTGTGCCTCTAGCATGTTTGGCAGGAGCTCATAGCGAGCAAACTTCAGGCTAAAGCTGCCTCTGCCCTGTGTCATGGAGCGCAGGGTGGTAGTGAAATCATACATTTCACTCATAGGCACCTCTGCTTCGATCACCTGTCCTTCGTGGGATGGATTCATGCCAAGTATCCTGCCACGGCGCTTATTTAAATCGCCGATGATGTCACCTGTGTAGGTATCGGGGGCCGACACCTGTAGTGTGCCTATAGGCTCCAGCAAGGCAGGAGATGCTTGTGGGATACCAGTCTTATAAGCTATGCTTGCAGCCATCTTAAACGCCATTTCAGAGGAGTCTACCGGGTGGTAAGAGCCATCCAGCAAAACGGCCTTGATCCCTACCATCGGGTATCCTGCCAACACACCCTTACGTAAGCTTTCCTGCAAGCCCTTTTCTACAGCAGGGAAGTAGTTTTTGGGTACCGAGCCGCCAAAAACTTTCTCCTCAAAGAGAAGGCCTTCGCTGTCACATGGCTCAAACTCGATCCACACATCTCCAAATTGTCCGTGACCGCCCGATTGCTTCTTATGTCGACCCTGTACCTTTACAGTCTTGCGGATCGTCTCTCTATAGGCAACACGCGGCTTGACTAAATCGACGTCGGTACCAAACTTATTCTTAAGGCGGCTGGTGATTACATCCAAGTGCTGCTCACCTAAGCCAGAGAGCAGGAACTGGCGGGTTTCGGGATCTTGTACAAAAGCAACACAAGGATCTTCCTCAATCAGCCTGATTAGTGCTTGCGCAATCTTACCTTCATCGCCCTTATTTTTGGCAACAATCGCCATAGTCAGAGTGGGCTCAGGGAAGATGGTTTTTTCTAGAGTGACCACACGTTTTGGATCACAAAGAGTATCTCCTGTAACAGTCTCAGCCAGCTTGGTGACTGCACCGATATCACCCGCAGTGATAAAGGAGGTGTCCTCTTGTTTTTTGCCGATTGTATAGATGATCTTACCCAATCTCTCAGGGTTGCCTGTACGGGCGTTGATGGGTGCCTGCTCATTAGAGAGTTTACCCGATACAACCTTTACATAAGAGAGCTTACCTACAAAGGGGTCAGCAACCGTCTTAAATACGTAAGCCGCAAGTGGCGCTTCATCGGTACAGTCAATGGCCACCTGCTCGCCATTTGCGTCGGTAGCCTGCTCTCCTGCTGATTCCCAAGCAGAGGGTAGATGGTCGACAATAGCATCCAGCAGCATATCTACGCCCTCAAGAGAGGTAGCAGAGCCGCAAAGCACAGGGGCAATTGTACCGCTCTTTACACCCTTATGGATGCCCGATAGAAGCTCATCACGGGTAAAAGCTTCACCGGAGAAGTATTTTTCAAACAGCTCCTCATCGGTTTCTGCGACTGCCTCAGAAATTGCATTGGTCAGACCTTCGAGCCTATGGCCAAGGTTTGGCATGGCGATTTCTTGCGGTTCGCCTT
>DAMCAP010000034.1:583-2208 GCA_032059445.1 Oscillospiraceae bacterium | reverse complement strand
CCTTTGGTTAAGTATTTATAGGCTTTGTTTTCTACCAAATTGATGTAACAGACCACCTGTTGGTTTTCCACCACAGGCACCACCAAAGGACACACGCTTGGCCCAAAGTTGGTTTTAAGGTCTTCCAGCACTTTATAAAA
This sequence comes from Oscillospiraceae bacterium, assembly GCA_032059445.1. GTDB lineage: Bacteria > Bacillota > Clostridia > Oscillospirales > Ruminococcaceae > DAMCAP01. The sequence goes on along the minus strand of DAMCAP010000034.1, from coordinate 2,068 downwards.
ATCTGCATTCTCAGCATCTAATTTTCCTACAAAAAACATAGTGGCCTTATTATTGGCCTTTGCAAGCTTATAGGCTTTTTCGGCTCCGACAGTCACACCTGACTTGCCAGATACAGTGATGAGCACGCTTTCGGCAGCTCGTACACCCTCATAAAACCCTGTAGCAAAATCAAATAATCCAGGGGTATCAATTAAATTGATCTTTGTGGAGCCCCAAGAAAAAGGAGCTACTGTGGAGGAAACGGATATGCCGCGCTTTACTTCCTCCGGATCATAGTCACAAATTGTATTGCCGTTCTCCACTCTGCCTAAACGATCAGACCCACCGGCTTTAAAAATCAAAGCTTCTGCCAGTGATGTCTTGCCGCTCCCGCCGTGGCCTGCCAGTGCTACGTTTCTTATCTTACCTGCGAGATATTGTCTCATGGTCAGCAACCCCTTTCATTGTGCGGTCTGCACAATCACATATAATCACATCCACCTAAACAAGGTTGATGTTTGGTATAATTATATAATGATTTTACCAATTGTGCAATACCATTTCGTAAATTTAACAAATTGCACAAGACAAGTAGGTTCAAATATACCTTATAGTCAAGTAGAAAAATGTCGATATTGTGATAAATCACAATACATATTATAAGTCGTAGCATAGCTGCTGAGCTGAAGCAACTTTAGTCATTTAGGATCTAGCGGTAGGTATTTCGCATTTAGGCACATTCGCAGATCACTTTAACATCATCAGATGTGCACTCTCTACAATAATACTAGCAACTACACCTTGATGCATAAAAATAAGGCGACGCTTTTTTAAGCATCGCCTTACGATAATCATGATATTTGGAAGCTATTGTGGCAAAGCTGCTAGCTCGTAGCCTTGATTCTTAATATACGAGATGACTTCCGGTAAGATTTCGCTTGTAAGGGATTGATCATAGGTAGCGTGCATCAAGATAATATCCCCAGGGCGCAAATTCTCTTTGATATTACGGAGGATTTCAGCTTTATCACTTTGCGCCCAATCCAGTGTATCAAGTGACCAAAGATAAATCTGATACTTCTGCTCCTTGATTGCGGCTATCGTATCCTCTGTAAGAGCACCAAAAGGTGGCCGCATAATCTTGGAGCCTTGACCGGTTATTTCTACAATAAGCTCATTGGTGCGATTTAGTTGATCTGCAATCTCTGCCCCCGATAAAGAATCAAGAGAACGGTGATCGTAACCATGTAGTCCTGTAGTAAAGCCGTTGTCATATAGCTCCTTGACGAGAGATGGGGTTTTTTGAATATTCTCCCCGGTCAAAAAAAACGTGGCGCCCACATCTTGCTCTACAAGCGTCTTCATAACGGCTAAGGTATTGACAGGATCAGGCCCATCATCAAAGGTCAAATACACCACCTGTTGTGATGGATCCATATTGACATAAACTGAATCGCGATGGTTTTTCGCAATCTGGGTTAACTGCTTCCTGTGGACTTGCATCT
>DAMCAP010000034.1:0-272 GCA_032059445.1 Oscillospiraceae bacterium | reverse complement strand
AATTTGACAAGCAGTTAAGAGTAAAAGGCAAACTCCTATCAGAAATCGTACATTTATTAATCGTAAGCGCAAAATACATCATCCTTTCTTTAAGATAGTATGGTGCATTTTATACTAAATTATATAGACCCATTTTTTTACCCGAGATCTCTTCATTGATTTAAAATTTTTGGATAAAACAAAAGCGAGAAGCATAACGCTTCTCGCTTTCTCCCAATGGAGCTGTTAACCAGATTCGAACTGGTGACCTCTTCCTTACCAAGGAAGTGCTC
>DAMCAP010000033.1:18797-21740 GCA_032059445.1 Oscillospiraceae bacterium | reverse complement strand
ATCAAAGCCTTGGTGCAACAGGGAGGTTCCGACAAGCCGAGCGATGGTTCATCGGAATCAGAATTTAGACAGTATGTCGAGCCTAACCTGACAACATCTTCCCAAATCAATGACAAGCTTGCAGAGTCCAATGGAGAGGCCATTGTCAGTATCATTAAAGATTACAAGATTGCAACCGCTTTCTTGTATGATTTGATGAAGAACAAAGAGAAATCACTCACTCTTAACGGTGACTGGTACAGCTGGATATTTGATGGCAAGAACATTGAAAACGATATGCCAGGTGTTATCTGGTTTGATACAAGAATCAGCACCGATTCGCCGAATGAAGATGCAATCGATAGATTAACAGGTGAGGCAGACACAACCAATCTCCACTTCAACTACGAGGGTGATCTTCCAGGCGAAACCATCATCCGCGTCCAGCTAGAGAAATACGCAAGGAAGCCAGTCTATGTCTACTACTATAATCCTGTTAAAGAAAGACTGGAGCTCATCCAATCTAAAGTTGAAGCCGATGAAAACGGCTGGCTGCAATTTGTTATTACTCACTGCTCTGACTATGTTGTAAGCACAACTGCAATCAAAGGTGCGGTAATCGTAAAGGAGACGGCTGCCACCGCGAAGGCAGAACACATCAACCCCCAGACAGGCGGAGAAGAAGCAAATACATCTCAAGATACAGAAAAACAAGGTACAATTGAAAAGTCTGTAAAACAACTAAGAATTGCAAACAGTGCTAATACAGCTCCAAATAAACAAAATCTAGGCAACAATTATAAGTTATGGACGGCCATTGCTTTTATAGCAGCAACTTTGACAGGTAGCTTCATAATTGCCAAACGCAAATTCTCTAAATAGTAGTTATCATTTTTATTCTTAGTAAACAGGTGCGTTCTTGTCATCGTACCGCAGTATTATGTTGAGAATAACCATCAAGCCATTAATGCAGATGAAATTTCTATGTAAGTACAAGAAGAGTTAATTCTTAGAAGTTTGGCTGAAGTATGAGAAATAATGTAAACTCAACATGGAGGAATAGAAATGAAAACACAGGATTTCAGGCCGATTGAGATTGATGATGTACCTGCAATGGTTGATCTGTTGATCTATAGGCAAAATCTTGAGAGTAAGGCATTTTCACTTCTAAAAAACAGCTGCCTCAATACAAAACATATCTCGGATTTACTTAATAAATTGCTCCTTACTAGTAAAGTCATTGGGATGGGTGCATTTGTTAATGATGAATTGGTAGGTTATATCATAGGAAAGATACAAATTGATACAGATAGAGGCAGGCATATCTGGGTGCCTTATGAGGGAGTTGCAATAAGGAAGGATCAGTCTTTAGAGCTGATAAGAAATCTCTATGCAGAGGTTTCCATTCTGTGGCTTGAGCAAGGTTGCTTTAACCACTACATTTTGATACCTCTTGGAAATCAAGTATACTATGAGGCCTTCCTGCAATTGAGCTTTTTTATCCAGCAAGTACATGGGATCATGAACATTGAAGACTATAAGCCTTTTGAAAATGTATCTGATGCAGATGTTAGACTTGCCAATAAAATGGACAGTGAAGCAATGGGGAGAATGTCGAGCATCATCTATTCTCATCAAAATCTAGCACCTGTATTTGAGCCTGTCTTACCCGAAGTTGTAAAGCAGATAAAGGATGGGTACAAAAGGATAGTTGAGGATGATGACTCAATGATTTTTATTGCGGAGCAAGATGGGCAGGAGTTAGGATTTCAGGTATATGAGCATATCTCTTCGGGCTTAATGGTACCTGACGATGGGGTAGAGTTAAGTATTGCGGGGATTTATCCTTCCCAAATGAGAAGTGGTGTTGGCAAAAAACTGATGAATGAAGGTATAAGATTTATAAAAGAAAAGGGATATAAGAACATTATAATAGATTGGAGAATCACCAATCTTACCTCTTCTACATTTTGGCCCAAATGCGGTTTTAGGCCAGTATCATATAGAATGGTTAGATGCATTGACAGCAATTTTACGTGGGCGAACTTTAACAACCCAGGTATCAGCAGATCAAAAGCGCTGTATCCAGACTAAAGACAAGATGATAGCCGTTATGCACCGTTTGTCTCTAAGCCCTCTAAATTATATCTTGATCATGGGGTCATGCTGAGATACTAAGAAATACGAAAAAAAGGAGAAAGTTGTATGCTGTTTATTCTACTCGTCAAAGCCTCAAAGAGATCGGAGCGTGGACTTCTCCCGAGCCAAGAGCTCAATGCAGCCATGGGCAAGTATAACGAGGAGTTAGTTAAGGCAGGGGTACGGGTTATGGCTAAGGGGCTTTATCCAAGCTCAAATGGGATTCGTGTTTCATATCCCCACCCGGGTGAAGAGCCGGTAATTACGGAGGGGCCATTTGACGGATCAAATGATCTGGTTGCTGGGTTCATTCTTATTAATGTAAAGTCCAGAGAAGAAGCCATCGAGTGGGCAAAGAAGATGCCTGACCCACAAGGGCATGGTGAAGGGCAAATAGAACTGCGTCAAGTAATTGAGGATGTGGGTGTATTTGCAAAAGAATCACAATCAGATAGTAAGTAGGGCAGGCAATAAAAATCTGCACGCATGGATGCAAACAGTAGCAGAGGGATGTGACAAAAGTGATTATCGGACAAAAGATTGCAGATGCCCATACAAACACATGTGAAAACTAATTTGTATGGGAGAAATAAAATGAAACAAAATAAATACGATGACGAGAAATTTTTTGAAAAATATAGTAGGATGGATCGGTCTACAAAAGGGCTGGTGGGTGCAGGGGAATGGAAGACCATTGAATCTATGTTGCCAGTGTTTCAAAATAAAAGGGTATTAGACTTAGGTTGTGGTTTTGGCTGGCATTGTCAGTATGCTATAGAGCACGGTGCGATCGCTGTCACTGGGGTGGATATTTCAGAAAATATG
>DAMCAP010000033.1:10440-18787 GCA_032059445.1 Oscillospiraceae bacterium | reverse complement strand
CAATGTAGCAAAAGAAAAGACAGATAGCAAGATCAACTACATCCACATGCCTATAGAGGAGATTGATTTTGAGCCGAATTCTTTTGATATAGTCATAAGTTCCCTTGCTTTTCACTATATTGCATCCTTTGAGAAGATAGTGGAGAAGGTATCTGCTTGTCTTGTGGTTGGCGGTGATTTCGTTTTTTCTGTGGAGCATCCGATTTTTACCGCTTATGGCAATCAGGATTGGTACTACGATGAGGATGGAAACAAGCTGCATTTCCCTGTCGATAACTACTTTTTTGAAGAGAAACGAGATGCTAGCTTCCTAGGTGAAAGCGTAATCAAATACCATAAAACGCTAACAACTTATCTAAATGGCCTGATTGTAGGTGGTTTTGAGATTACCGGTGTAGTGGAACCACAACCATCAACACACATGCTACAGACCGTAACGGGAATGAAAGATGAGCTGCGCAGACCAATGATGTTGATAATCTCTGCTAAGAAGAAATAAGATTAACAGTACAAAAGGCATCAGACTAAAATCTTGATGCCTTTTGATCTGCGTGCAATGCTGATTTAAGCTTGGTACTAACTTTGTGTAGCCTTGCAGTATTTTGGAGATTGAGAATGAAGATTAAAAAAATTGAAGGTCTAGCCAGTATGCCCTTAGATAAAGTGCGTGGTACAAATGACTGGTATTTTTCTGCTAGATGGACAGGGGATATATACGAAGCGGAAGAAATGCTTGCCAATGGGCAAGAGTTTGAAGGTACAATACTGTATCTAATCCATTACCCTGACGGTAAAGTGCATATGCCATTTGAGCAGAAGAAAAATGTATACATCCAGCGCCCTGTGTGGACTCATGATGGGATTGCGATCTTAGCAGTAGATTTTGATACAAAAGAAATAGTTATTTTTCGTTTTAAGGATGATGACCACTCGCTGACGTGCATAGTAAAGCTGCCGCTATCATGTGTGTCGGACTGTTATAATATGCATCTATGCACTTCACCCCTAACTTTATATCGACATGGTGCAAATGGAGAATTCCAGTTGATTTGGCCTGAGCGTGCGTCATTTGTCGTAGATGATAAAGAAAGCTTGGTGTGTAGAGAGGGCGATAAGCTGTTTTTCTCTAGGTGGTATGAGAATCTCGACTACCATGAAGAAATATACCTAAGAAGTGTATATACAGGTGAGATTATTGAGCATTTTTCTGGCATCCTTTATGACATGCCGGATGGTACCTGTTGGCTGCTCTAAGAAATAATGTATAGGCTAAGTGTACAGCCAAATGATAATCTAAACACTTAGCTTAATCCTGTACTCTTAAGGTTGTATCTTGCATCTTTCTAGTAACCTCTAGTTTACTTAACAATATCTAGGCAAATTAAAAGCACCGAGAGCTATCCTCGGTGCTTTTTCGTGTGTAAAAGTTTTGTATGACTTACTAGCTCTTTTGCAGTGGCTTCGAAGTAACAACCTTTTTTATACCGCTTAGCTTCATAAAGAAGTTCATCTGCTTGTTGCAGGTATTCATCAAAGGTGCTGGCAGAGCTGTCAATCCATATTAGACCGGCAGAAATTGATACAGGCTTCTTCTTCCCATCTGGATATGTGATCTGATTGTAAGATAGATCTCGATAAAACTTGTCCAGGCATTTCCTTACGTCATCTTTCGTGGAGCAGTTGTAGAGCAAAATGGTAAATTCGTCACCCGATCTTCTGCCTAAGATCTGATGCTCCTGACAAATTTCCGACAGATACCTGACGGCTTGCTTGATATAGATATCTCCCCATTTGTGACCATAGGCATCATTAATAGCCTTAAGATTGTCTAAGTCAAACATAATCATGGCGGTATTTAGTTTCTGATCACGTTTTTCTAGTGCTTCCTCCATCTGGGTTTGCATGGCCTTTCTGTTATAGATGCCTGTTAGGGAGTCGAGATCTCTATCTATGAGGATTTTTCGTTTTTCTACCATTTCATCGGTCATATCGATAATTACGCCGATGGTCGAGCTGTCGTTATAGGTTTGCTTAATCTTGAGCCATTTTGGAGGTGCTTGATCAACGATATAAATATCTTCTTCACCGTCTTCCGGCTTACTGAGCAGATTTTGGATCAGAGCTTTAAACATGGGTTTGTTTTTGATGATATTAGAGGCTTCAGGATCATTTAAAGATAATAATCTTGGTATTTGATCGGTGATAAAGACCTCATCACTCTGATCTCTGTATTCAAATACACCTAAGGGCAAGCCGACCATCTCGATGATCCTTGACATGTTGCCAGAGGCCTCCAGCAGCATGTTGCTGGTCGACTGTATGATATCTAGCATTTTGTCTACTTCTGACAGCCCGGTATGTTGGAGCTCAATTGCATTGTCATAGTTTGTTTCTTTTACCTTCTGGGCAATCTCGGTAATGGGCTTGGTAAGCACATAACTACTGAGATAACCAACAACTACACCAATTAAAACAGATGCTATAAAAGAAACAAGGAGGATGCTCTTAATCCGCAATACATAGCTGAGCAAAACATTTTCATTCATAATCCCGATGAGATACCAACGGTTGTCTTGAAAAGGCGTATTGATACTATACAGCCCTAAGTCTTCAACGGCAAGATACAGCTTAGTGTGTTCGTTTTTTAGAAGATATATAGAATTTTGTGGATCAATGATGGAGTAGTCAAGATAATCATTTTTCTCCACAAATCTTTTTTGGATAGATTTTGTCAGTACAATTGCCTTGACTTTATCATCATTTGGCGGGCGGAAGCCCAGCATATAACCATACGCATCTTTATTTTGCAGATCGGTAGCAGGTAAGAATTTTGATAGGTGCTGCTCCGAAATCTCAACACCGATAACACCGATGACTTGATTGTGCTTGTCTAATAGCGGTATTGAATAGGTAATAATAGAGATATCTTCAGGAGCCAGTTTAAAGGGGAGGCTCCAATAACCCAAAAGGCTTGCATCTGTCGAGAGGGATGCTTTACTAAAAGGCTTCTCATAAAATGCGGAAGGTATGGTATCGAGGTCGATGCGATATTTCCACGTCTGATCCAGAGGAATCTGATGGTCATTGGCAAGATTTGAGGGGCCATACACCAAATAAAGGTCACTCTTGCCATAATCGTTGAGATTTGGGTCATAGTCTCTGATGTATAATGCAGGCTTTTCGCTTGAAGAGTCATTAAGAATCACAAATGCTCCGGTAGCTTGCGTGGATCGTAACATGGATATCAAAGAGGTGCTAATATCCTCTAAAAACTGGTCGGGGTCCTTATCGTCGCTATAAAGGTCAGAAATCTGCTGTGTATGGGAGCTTAGATTTGTCCAGTTGTATTTTATCTCATTTTGCAAGTAGCTTTTGCGCGTGTTTACTTTATCCGAAAATGACTGGTAGGCGTTTTGCTCAGCTTGGCTCAGCACACCGCCCAGTATCAAAAACAACGATAAGAGGGCAGCCTGCCCAATGACGATAATAACGGTCATGAATGTAAGCCGAAATACGATGGATTTATTATCCCAATTAAATCGTTTCATAACTGCGCCCCTGCACGCTACTGTAAAGCAGTTTGGATTTCTTTGTTTAACTCGTGATACCAGTTTGAAAATTGCTCTTTGGAGCAGAGCTCTAGTAGTACATCCTCACGGCTTTCGCCTTTGGCTACTCGTTTGTTTAGGATCTCAAGATCATTCTTAACCCGGTTAAATAAATTGCTCTCTAAGATTACTCGTATATTATAGCTACCGTGAAATGGTTTATTACCGTATAGGGTATGGGTCTGGAGCATTTTAATGGTGGTGATGATGGATTCTTTGACTGCGGCATTTGAGATATTGGCTCGATTCATCTCCTGTAGGATCGCCTGGGTGTCAAGGGCTTCGGTTTTAACGGGGAGATATGCCGTTGACACAGCAAACTCGATGTTTTGCGGCAGGCTGATAAACCATTTTAAAAAAATAGATGCTGCATATTCGTGAGCAGTATCGCTTTTGACAATGCACATGCCGGCTCCCTGTTGGATGGCATAGGGCTTCGCACCTTCAAAATATGGGTAGGGGAGGGTGATCACCTCTACAGGGATAGATCTATCAGCTTTGGCTACCTCGGTTGGGAAATAAGAAGCCCCGGCAGTAGAGCCGGTATATGCGACCACATTACCGGTTTTGGCATCATCAGAGCTAAATCGGCCAGACTTAGCAAAATACCCGTAAAGATACGGCACGTAGTAATTCTGCCAGATACGATCCGCAATAGCCTCATCAAAATGAAGCTTGGCAGTATCGCCATCGTAAAGATAGAGCTCTTGCCCTAGCTGCATGGCAGAAACAAGGGTGTAATTTGCATTGGCATCAATATTAAAGAAGGCTCTCCCGGTGTGTTCATAATAACGCTTAGCTGTTTCGACTATGCCTTCCCATGTTTCGAGGCTGTTTAAGCTTGCGCCAGTTTCTGCGGCAAATGCATCCCAATAGGTTTTATTGATAAATAAATTCTCGGTTGATTTGGCGATTGGCAGGATTTTAAGCGCCTGCTCCTCACCAAAGATACCTTCGCTGAGAAACTCTTCCTTGATCGAGCTTAACTCTTCTGGGGTAAAATAATCAGTAAGGGGTACTAGCTTGGCAATCTGGTCGATGCGAAAGGCATTATCAGGGTAGGCTGCAAATATATCGGGCATTGGCAGAGAACCGATTTCTTTGCCTGCTGATTCAAAGACTGCGTTTGCAAGCTCATTGACATCGCCGTAGCTTTGCGCTTCTACTACAATTCCATGCTCGGTGCCGACTGTTTCATTAAATTGCGCCACTAAACCATCAAATTTGTCTTTTACTGAGCCGTTATAATAGTTCCACACAGTAATCGTGATGGGATTTTGGGGATCGAGAGGTGCTTTGCTTTTTTGCAGTACATTGCAGGATGTCAGCATTAATATTGCAATAGCAGACATCAGTATGAGAGAGAGAATTCGTTTTTTCATAGGTCCTCCGATCGTTATGTGGGCCAACTCATTGAAGCAGTATTTCGTATTGTTATTATAGCATACTATTACATGCTAGAAAATCCATTTTTATTAAAAATTCTCCTTATACTTACATTAAAATACTGGATTGCGCTTGAGAAGAAGTGCCAATCAATAGCTTATAATGACTGTTTCCCATGTAATTGAAATTTATAGCTGTAGATCATAATTATTAGAGTTCGGATACTTTATATAGTAGATCCGTTGTTTTTTCGTACTATTTAACCATCCTACCTAGAGCGCTTATATGATACTGTATGATATATCGATAGAATCGGTAAGCTGTATGAAAGGTTGGATATATATGAAAACTGCTGTCGTAGCTATAGGCGGTAATGCCATTATACAAGAAGGTCAGAGAGGAACTTTAGAGGAGCAGTTTGAAAATGTTAAAAAAAGCTGTGACTCGATTATAGATTTACTAGAAGAAGGGTATAACGTGGTACTAACTCATGGAAACGGCCCTCAGGTCGGTAATGCATTGCTTCGTCAGGAAGCTGCTAAAGCTACAGTACCGGCGTACCCACTGGATGCATGTGGAGCTGAAACACAGGGGTTATTGGGCTATGTGATCCAAAAAACCTTGGAAAACCGCATGGTAGAACGAAAGCTTGATAAAAAAATCGTATCTGTAATTACACAGGTAGTGGTAGATAAGGATGACCCGGGCTTCTTACACCCTACCAAGCCGATAGGGCCATTTTATTGCTTAGACGAAAAGAAAACGATCGAGGCTGAGAAGGGCTATAGCATGAAGGAAGACAGCGGCAGGGGATATAGGCGAGTAGTTGCTTCTCCAAAGCCGCTGGATATTTTAGAAAAGGCTGCAATTAAGACCCTATCTCACCAAGGCTTCGTCGTAATTGCAGTAGGTGGAGGCGGTATACCGGTCATTAAGACTTATGAAGGCTATCAAGGAGTAGAAGCGGTGATCGATAAGGATTATGCCTCTTCACTATTGGCACGAGAGATCGGAGCTGATTTGTTTATCCTCTTAACGGGGGTGCCTCAGGTAGCCATCAATTTCGGTAAGCCGACGCAGAAATTTCTAGCAGAGATGAGCTTGACGCAAGCGCGGGCTTATGCCGCCGAAGGCCAGTTCCCCGCTGGTAGCATGGGGCCCAAGATGGATGCAGCAATGGAGTTTGTAAGTAGCAGCAATAAGACGGCACTGATTACCTCTATTGATCTCTTAAAAGATGCAGTACAGGGGAAGACTGGTACTAGAATCCTTGCAGAATAATTAAAGCGCTGGATCAAAGGATCCAGCGCTTACTTTTATAGCTCAAGGAGCCTGTAGATTTTTAAGGCCAGCTGATATTTTAGCAGCTCCTCTGCGTCCTTTAAGTCGGAGTTTAAAATACTAGAGATTTTATCCATGCGATAAAGGACAGTGTTTCTGTGGGTGTAGAGAGAACGGGCTGTCTGTGCAATGTTAAACTGGTTTTCGATCCAAGTCTCTAAAGTTTGGAGTAGATCCATACCGTGCTCTTTGTCATACTGATAGAGTGTGCCTAGATGACTTTCAAAGAACTTACGCAGCTCGATGTTGCTAATATTCTCTTCGAGGAAGTGGTGTACCACAAAATTATCAAAATGACAGATTCTCTTTTGATTGGGTCTGCGCTTAATCAGCCTCAGTGCTTCTTGAGCTTGGTTGTAATAGTGGTGCAGATCCATCAGCTTCATGGATGTACCGCCGATGCCTGCATAGATGGTGATGCCCTCCAACGTGCTCTCGGCTTCTTCAACGATTTCTGTGCATAGGTTGATTGTAGCTTGGCTGCCTGCGATTAGGGCTTCTTTACGAAAGCCTGCGATTAAAATAATCTGACCATGGATACTCAGGCTGTGGATCGCATAAGGCTTATTGTTGCCAAAGTTATCGATAAATTTCAGCACTTCTAGCGTCTTGCTATCTTCGTATCGCTTTTTATCGATCAGATCGGAGCTTTCATGACCATGAAACTCTAAGGAAAATACGATGGGAGCATAGGAGAGGTTGATGTTGACTCCGTGAATTTCACATAGATATTTTAGATTCTCTACGTCAGTAATTTTGCCCATTAGGAGCTCGTCAAAGAAGTCTCTACGGACCCTGTTTTTGGCGCGCTCAATATCGTTGTTACGGATACGCTCGAGAGCAAAGGACATAGCTCCATGCTCCAGTGCGATATAATCGAGATCGGAGAGATTTTTGACTGTTTTCCATACCAAAATAAAGCCATAATGGATGTTTTGGATAAAAACCGGTGTTATGACTGTGTCGATGGTAGTTTCGTTGATCTCGAGCTGCCTCTCCAGCGGTTTTTGCAGTAGTTCGAAGTCGGGAGGAAGACTGCTAACATATTTGGCATTTAGGATCGTATCATTGACATCTCGAGAGAGGTAGTCCTTAAGAGGGTAGGGGTTTGCTTCGGTATCCCACCAATTGATTACGTTAAAGTACTTGTCCATCAAGAGCACTGGATTTGAAGTCATGTCAGACAACGCCTGTGAGATTTTTGATAGTCCGCCGCCCTGTAAAGAGATTTTGAAGAAAGCACGATGTATGTCTAGTGATTTTTTATTTACAATATCGTAATTGCCTGACAGTTCCCCTCGAATTGTGTCAGAAATTTTAGAAAATGACATACCGTAAGGAAGCTCAATCACCGGAAGATTGAGTTTATCTGCCAGTAAGATGATATTTTGCGGAATGGTGCCCAGATATCGCTTTGGCTTGATACATAGAGCAGGGCAATTGATGCTGCTGAGTCGTTTGACCACCTGATCTTGTATCTCTCGGCTATCTTTAAAGAAATACCCTGAAGTTAGCAGGAGCTCTCCGGGGGAAAACCAATCCAAGGCGTCAGGGTTATCCATAATGTTGACACTGATGATCACATTATCTAGGCCATTACTTCCAGCAACAACCTTTAAATCATGAAACTCTTGCAGCTCAAGAAATTTCCGTACTGTTAACATAAAGCCTCCTTATTCAAACAAATTGATACTTTTGTTATTATAGCATAAAACTGTCTATTTGTACTATTTGAAATGAAAATAGATGTTTTTTGGTATCAAGTGTACAATGTGAAAACGAATTGTAAAAACTATAATGGAATTACAAAAAGAAACTTGCCGTTTTTAAGCGAAAGACCCGCAGGGAAGGAAGTTTCTTAAAAAAAGGAGGCTAGATAATGTCAGAACTATTAGGTTGGAAAAAAGGTGACTGGGGTGCCTACTTTGGGCTCCTCGCAAACAATCTCACAAATTTCTTTACAATGGCAGGACTATTAATCTATACTGTAGGGTTCCCCGCGGAGTTCGTTT
>DAMCAP010000033.1:7632-10430 GCA_032059445.1 Oscillospiraceae bacterium | reverse complement strand
GTTTTGGATTGGCAATCTTTTTGGCAGGCTTCTTTTATTGGTATGCAGGTAAAAACCTAATCAAAAAGACCGGAAGAACCGACGTTACTGCACTTCCCTCTGGACCAAGTGCTCCCTCGATCTTTATCGTCGTATTTATGGTAATCATGCCAATCGCAAAATCCTCAGGCGATATCTATTACGCTTGGCGAGTTGCATTGGGCTGGTGCTTCTTGGAGTCGTTGGTTGAGCTCTCAGGTGCATTTATCGGCGACTGGTTAAGGAGAATCATACCAAGAACCGTACTGCTGTCGGCACTTGCTGGTTTGGGTCTTTTGCTACTGGCTATGAACCCAATTTTGCAGTCCTTTGAGGCACCATACGTATCACTATTAATTATCGCAGTCATCTTTATCAACTGGTTTGGCAAGAAGCCCATATTCCCGAAAGTGCCTACTGGATTCTTGATCCTTGCATTGGGTACGATCTTGGCTTGGGCCTTTGGTCAGATGAACGCAGCAGGCATAACGGCTGGTCTTGCCAGCATCGGGTTCTCTTTCCCAATACTACAGCTTGCTGACCTGTTTGAGGGCATCCCACCTGCTATGGTATTTTTGATCTCTGCGATTCCTCTTGGAGTTACCAACTTTATCTTTACTCTCGAAAATATCGAGTCAGCAGCTGCTGCTGGCGATGAGTTTAATGTTAGAAACATCATGCTGGCAAACGGTATCTCTTCGATCTCGGGAAGCTTCTTTGGCAACCCATTCCCAACTACTGTATACATTGGTCATCCGGGTTGGAAGTCTATCGGAGCCGGTATAGGCTATACCTTGGTTACAGGCTTTTCGGTGCTGATCATTACCCTCTTTGGCTTGGGCGGGCTCTTCCTTGGTATTATACCTCTAAGTGCAGTATTCCCAATCCTCTTCTATGTAGGTATCGTTGTGGCTAAGCAGGCTGCTACTGAAACACCTGCTGTGGAAATCCCTGCTGTGTTTGTATCACTCTTCCCATGGATCGCCAACTGGGCCCTGACTCTACTTAACAATACGCTGAGTGCAGCTGGTACCAACGCTGCTACTGTAGGGCTTGCGGCATTCCAAAAAGCTGGAGTTTATCACCAAGGTCTGGTTGCTCTCGGAAGCGGAGCACCGATCAGCAGTATCATTTGGGGCTGTCTTGTAGTATTTGCAATCAAGAGTGAATCCACCAACGCGATTATCACTGCTATGACTGGCGCAGTACTGACCTATACCGGTGTCATCCACTCCACATCAGTCGGCTGGGGGCTACAGCCCGGTATTACTGTAGGGTATCTGCTCATTGCGGCGGTATTTGCTTATAAATATCTTATGGATAAGAAGGGCACTGTAACCAACGGCCCTAAAGCACCAGATCAAACCGCATAGTTTACTGTAAAAAGGAGAACCACAAATGGAATTAAAGCTACTAAAGGCTGTCGAGAGCGAAGATGCCGCACTGGTAATCTCTCTGCTTGACAGTGGGGAGCACATCGACCAGCAGGATAAAGACGGTCGTACCCCTCTGATGGCGGCAGTACAGAAGAACAATTATGAGCTGGCTAAGCTGCTGCTTGAGCGGGGGGCAAACCCCAACATCCGAGATAATACCATGCTTAGCCCTTGGCTTTGTGCAGGCGCCAATGGATTTCATAAAATCTTGCAGTTAGCTCTTGGCTTTGGCTCAGAGATCGCTTCTACAAACAGATTTGGAGGCACCGTATTGCTTCCAAGCAGTGAAAAAGGCTACTTAAAAACTGTGGAAGTTGCGTTAAAGGCAGGCGTGCCCGTCAATCATGTAAATGATCTTGGTTGGAGTGCATTACAGGAGGCTGTTATTCTTGGCAACGGTGGCTATTTGTATAGAGAAATCATACGAAAGCTGCTGCTACATGGAGCCAACCCCGTGCTAAAGGACAACGAAGGGAAAACCGCTATGGATTGGGCTGCTTTACGCAATGAGCAGCAGGTGCTGGAGCTGCTGGAAGGCAAGCTAGGCACCAATGCTCATCCTGCTGCAAAGCTGATCGAGCAAGAGCAGTATGAGGAAGCACTAAATCAACTGGGCGAAGGGGACACCCTTGAGGCCTGCTACCTTCTAGGGTACTGCTACACTTTACTAGAGCGCTATGAAGATGCCTTGGCAGCTTACCGGAAGGGAGCAGAAATACAAGGCGGAAGTCCTGAGTTTTTATTCTACACTGCAAACGTACTGAGAACCATGAAACGGGTAGAGGAAGCCCTAGCGGAGTATGAGAAGGCGATCGCAGCTGATCC
Organism: Oscillospiraceae bacterium; assembly: GCA_032059445.1. Classification (GTDB taxonomy): domain Bacteria; phylum Bacillota; class Clostridia; order Oscillospirales; family Ruminococcaceae; genus DAMCAP01. Next base: position 8,151 of record DAMCAP010000033.1, on the reverse strand, counting down.
CGATTACTTCTTCTATCTCTATCATAAATCCAACTATCTCAGAGAGCTTGGTCGTCATCAAGAAGCTGTGGATGCAATGGATCGCTTGCTTCAAAATGACCCCAATCGGTATGACTATCAGTTCCACAAGGCAAACAGCCTACGTTCTTTGGGAAGGCATGAAGAAGCCATAGAAGCAATGGTTAAGGCAATACAGGCAGACCCTCATAATCCTTTGTATGTGTTTCACAAAGCAAAGTCTTATGTGCTGCTGGGTCAGTACGAGACCGCACTCGAGCTACTAGAAGAGCTTGTAAAAGTGAAGCCAATCAAGACATACTTAGAGGAGTTGGAAGCAGTGAAAAAAGCATTGGCTAAGTAATATAGCCGTAGGGAGATGCATATGTGGGCAGGAGTTTCATTGCATGGCGAAGCAAATAGGATCTTACAACAGGGGCTTAGAAGTGCTGAGGTACACTCCGTGTTTCATAAAGCCATAAACCTAATCGATCAAGATGGATGTATGATTTCCTTGCTGAC
>DAMCAP010000033.1:0-7622 GCA_032059445.1 Oscillospiraceae bacterium | reverse complement strand
ACCAAAGCCATTGATGAAGCTCCAATGTCCATTTTGATTGATACCCTAGATTTCGATCAGTGGGGCATAGTGGCTGGTGAGAAGGTAGAGGCATCTGCATCGAAGATTACACTAGGGAGTCACATCATTGATCTTAGCAAGGCTAGGGTTTATGAGTTGAGTCGAGGGTGTTTTTTGGCAGGTTCACTTCTGTTTCAAAAGAATCTCGAAACTTTACGGCAGCTACTCACCAGCAATCACCCCCCATTACATCACAGCTTTGACAAAATGGCTTCGCAGATGCTTGCAGAGCGGACGGCTGCCCTTAAAGAGGCTTGCTTACAGCATACATCATCGCAGATCATACAAGCAGGTCGAAGGCTTTTAGGGCTTGGTCAAGGGCTGACACCATCAGGGGATGATATCTTGATGGGGATGTTTCTGGTACTGGGCTTAGAGGGATCGCCGATGGGCGATTTTGATCAGCTTCTTGGTGAAATCATCGCAGATGCAGGGGATCAAACGACGGATGTAAGCTATCAGGGCTTACTACGGGCATCTAGAGGGCAATATCGAAGTACCCTTGTCAAAGTCGCGCAAGGGATGAGTGTCTCCGCGGAGATCGATGACATTCTCGCAGAGGTTCTTGCCATCGGGCATACCTCGGGTTGGGATCTTTTGAGCGGAATCATGACAGGATGCGAAATACTACTTGAAAAGGAGAATAGAAATGTCAATTAGGACAATTATTAAGAAAAATACCTATTTTGATTCGGTTTCTTTGATGGCGCTTTCCACAAAGGCCAACAATATTGACGGAGTCAAGCAAGTGAATATAGCAATGGGCACCAGCATGAATAAGGACGTGCTCAAAAATGTCGGTCTTTATACCGAGCAGATAGAAGAGGCAGGCAAGGGCGATCTCATGATCGTAATCGAAGCGGAAGCCGGATACGAGCTCGATGAGCTTGTATTAAAGGTCGAGGAAGCAATGACTCGAAAATCTGATAATAAAGGCGCAGTTGATGTCGTGTATTCAGGTGTAGAGGCAGCAGCACAGGACAATAAAGATGCCAATGTTGCTGTAGTTTCTGTACCCGGTGCATATGCAGCAAGAGTAGCGCGCAAAGCGCTAAGACAAGGGCTGCATGTCATGATGTTTAGCGATAACGTAACCTTGGAAGATGAGATCAGCCTAAAGCAGGAAGCTCATGAGAGAGGCCTACTGATGATGGGGCCAGACTGCGGTACTGCAATCATTAACGGTAAGGGATTGTGCTTTGCCAATGGCGTAAGACGAGGCAAAATCGGTATCGTTGCCGCATCAGGTACTGGTGCTCAGGAAGTCAGTGTAAGAATCCATGATTTTGGTGGCGGTGTATCCCAGCTGATCGGTACCGGTGGTAGAGACCTCTCGGCAGATGTAGGCGGTATTATGATGATCGATGGTATGCGCGCACTGGCAAACGACAGTGCGACCGAGATTATAGTTTTGATCTCTAAGCCACCGGCGAAGGAAGTAGCAGCCAAGATCTATGCTGAGGTAAAGAATACCCATAAGCCGATAATCATCTGCTTTATCGGTGGCAATCAGCAAGAAATCGAAGCCTCCGGCGCTCGATATGCTAAGACCACCAAGCAGGCAGCCCTACAGGCAGTCATTCTGTCAGGTGTCCCTGAGGAGAGCATCAATAAGCACTCCCTCAATCTACCTTTGATTGAAGAGATCAAGGCGAAGCTAAAGCCAGAGCAGAAGTATATCAGAGGTCTTTTCTGCGGTGGTACGATCTGTGAGGAGGTATCTTCACTGGTCAAGGAGAGGTATAGCAATGTCTATAGCAACATCTCTAAAGACCCTACCCATAAGCTAGATCATACCAGTGCCAGCCGAGAGCATACTTTTATCGACTTTGGCGATGATCAGTTTACACAGGGGCGTCCTCACCCAATGATCGACCCTAGCCTGCGCTTACAGCGTATTGTAGAAGAAGCTAAGGATCCCGAAGTCGGTGTGATTGCACTTGATATTATTCTGGGATACGGCTCTCACGAGGATCCCGTGGAGGTTACATTACCCGCCATCAGAGAAGCCAAGGCGATTGCTGCAAAGGCAGGCAGACATCTCGAAATCCTTGCATTTGTGCTCGGCACTGAGCTTGACCCCCAAGGATTTGACCAGCAGGTTGCTAAGCTCATGGCCGAAGATGTAACGATATCAAGCAGCAGCGAAAATACAGGGCTGCTTTCCAGAGGATTTGTGGAAAAGGAGGAAGCCTAACATGTTAAATATCAACGAGCTTTTTAAAAAAGATATAGAGGTTGTCAATATTGGACTAGAGATGTTTCGTGATGATCTCACCAAGCAAAGTGTAAAGGTCAATCAGGTGAAGTTTGTACCTCCAGCCGACGGCGATGAGGAGGTATTGAAGGCACTGGATTATCTGGATACCGATCATATCAAGGCCAAAATTGAGGCTGCCAACAAGGAAGTTGTCGAGAGAATCCTGCAATCTAGACCAGTGTTGATTGGCTATGATAAAGCGATCAATGTAATCCCGGGTATGAAGAAAAATATGATTATCCACGCTGGTCCTCCAATCAAGTGGGAAAATATGTGCGGCGCTATGAAGGGTGCTGTGACTGGTGCAATTGTATTTGAGGGGCTTGCCAAGGATATTGCCGAAGCAGAAAAAGTCGCTGCTTCTGGCGAGATTGAGTTCTCTCCTTGTCATGAGCACAGCACAGTTGGCTCTATGGCGGGCGTAACCTCTGCTTCCATGTATGTGCATATTGTTGAGAATAAGACCTATGGCAATATCTCCTACACAAATCTGAGTGAGCAGCTTTCTAAAATACTGCGAATGGGTGCAAACGATCAGAGCGTTATCGACAGATTGATCTGGATGCGTGATGTGTTGGGTCCCATGCTTAAGGAAGCTATGGAGATCGCTGGGGAAATTGACCTTAGACTCATGCTCTCTCAAGCCCTTCATATGGGCGACGAGTGTCACAACCGAAATGTAGCCGGTACAACTCTCTTGATTCAGGCTTTGACTCCATATCTGGTGCAGACCAGCTTCTCGCTAAAGGATAAGGTGGATGTATTTAATTTTGTTGCTTCTTCTGACTACTTCTCTGGCCCTACCTGGATGTCACTTGCCAAAAATGCAATGGATGCCGCTCATGGTATAGAGTACAGCACCATTCTGACCACTATGGCCAGAAACGGTGTGGAGTTTGGTATCCGTGTAAGCGGCATCGAGGGCAACGCTTGGTTTACCGGCCCTTCTCAGAAGGTTATCGGCCCATTGTTTGCTGGATTTAAACCCGAGGATTCCGGCCTTGATATCGGTGACTCTGCCATTACCGAAACCTATGGAATTGGTGGGTTTGCGATGTCATCCGCTCCTGCTATTGTATCGCTGGTAGGTGGTACAGTAGATGAGGCGATCAACACCACCAAGCAGATGTATGAGATCACCACTGGAGAAAACCCAAATGTGACCATCCCTGTGCTAAACTTCAGAGGTATCCCCACTGGTATCGACCTAAGAAAGGTACTGGAGTCGGGTATGCTGCCGGTTATCAACACAGCAATCGCCCATAAGGAAGCTGGTATCGGCATGATTGGCGCAGGCATTACCCATCCTCCTATGGATTGCTTTAAGAAAGCAGCATTGGCACTTGCAGCTCATATCCGAGAGCTGGAAGAGGGTAAGTAAATCACTCCCTAGAGATATAACCTTAGCAGCATTTAAGAAAGATAGCAGAGTATTCTGCTATCTTTTTGCTATATCTAAGCATTTCTCTAGCCTATCAAACAATCTGTGTTGACTTTTGATCTACGAAGACCTATAATAGTAAAAATATTTAGAACCTGAAATCAGAGGATGATGGTGCAAGGGCTGTATAAATCAACATAGGAGCACCTTAGGATAAGGATAACAAGCAAGGAGATGGGAGCAGTGGAGAAAGCAAAACTGAAAAGACTGATAGACGTATCCGCAGGTAAGGTACCAGCAGATACTGTTGTTAAGAATTGTAAAGTGATCAATGTATACAGTGGCTGTATAGAAGAGGGCGATATTGCCATCTGCGATGGAGTAATTGCGGGTGTAGGGCAGTATGATGGCGCAAATGTCATCGATGCACAAGGCGCTTATGCTGCGCCTGGATTTATAGATAGTCATATCCATATAGAGTCTTCTTACTTAAGCCCGGAGGAGCTTAGTCGCCTAATTGTGCCTCTTGGCACCACCACCATTATTGCAGATGCCCATGAGATTGCCAATGTGTGCGGGTTGACGGGGCTCAATTATATGATTGAAGCTGCAAAGGGGGCAGCCTTGGATGTACAGTGGATGCTGCCCTCCTGCGTACCAGCCACTCCTTTTGAGAATTCTGGTGCAGTTATTGATGCAAGTGCAATGAAAGAGCCACTTGCAAGCGGCAGTTTCTTAGGGCTTGGGGAGTTTATGGACTTCCCCGGAGTAGTCAGTGGAGCAGATGGAGTGATCGATAAGCTGATAGCAGCCCACTCACAAGGTGTATGCATCGATGGGCACTGCCCTGGCCTTACAGGTAATGCTCTAAATGCCTATGCGGCTGCAAGGATATCGACTGATCATGAATGCTCCACCGCTGAAGGGATGCTTGATCGCCTAAAGCGTGGCATGTATGTGTTGCTGCGGCAAGGCTCAGCCTGCCATGATCTGCGTAAGCTGCTAAAGGGTGTTACCCCACTAAACAGTAGGCGCTGCCTGATATGTACGGATGATTACCAGCCAAGGACTATCATCAGCGAAGGGCATCTCGACAATCACCTGCGTATATGCATCGAAGAGGGGATCGACCCTGTGGTTGCTATCCAGATGGTAAGCTTAAATGCCGCTGAGTGCTATGGTCTAAAAGATCGAGGAGCTATTGCACCAGGGCTACGGGCAGACATCGTATTATTTGATAGCCTACAAGATTTTAAAGTGCAAAAAGTGCTGATAGAGGGTAAGCTAACCGCAGCCGATGGAGAGTACCTACTTCCTATCACTAAGCACGACATTACAGCAACCAAAGGTCGCTTTGCCATTAAGGATTTTTCAAAGGAAAAACTGCGCCTCCCCATCAAAACAGAGCAAGCACATGTGATAAGGATTTTACCAGGCGGAGTTGTTACCGCAAAGGAGATTGTACCGATTAAGCGTAATGAGCTCCAGGAGTTTGTGCATGACCCCAGACAGGATATAGTCAAAATTGCTGTGGTAGAGCGTTATCATGGTACAGGTGATGTGGCTGTGGCGCTGCTCAAAGATTATGGGATCAAGCAGGGTGCTGTAGCGATCTCTATATCCCATGATTCTCATAACATCGTGGTGGTCGGGGTAAATGATCAGGATATGACTTTTGCAGTAGAAGAGCTGGTAAAGCAAGCGGGAGGCGTGGTGCTGGTAAAGGATCAGCAGGTATTGGAGAGCTTGCCACTACCCATTGCAGGCTTGATGAGTGACCAGAGTGGCGTATGGGTAGATCAAAAGCTGACCCAGATCCATAAGGCTGCTCATGAAGAGCTGGGAATAAATAGAGATGTGGAGCCGTTGATGACGCTTTGTTTTATGTCATTGCCGGTTATCCCTGAAATAAAACTAACCGCCAAGGGACTATTTGATGTAAGTGGGTTTTCCTTTATTCCCATCGAGGCAGACTTGGTTTAAGGGCGAAACCCAATGTTTTGATTTATTACAGAATTGATTTAAAAAGCACTTAATCGTAGAAGGGCATCGAAATCATTAGGGCTTGTTAAATCTATCGTGTTTACAAAATTAAATCCTCCCTATGCGAACGCTAGGGAGGATTTTGCTGTCTATTCTATGATGGATGTATTCCTTTCTTTTATGTACCACAAGCATTGGTTAATACTTCTGCGGAAGATTTAACAGGTGCTATGAAGAAACGTAGTAGCAGAAAGACAAATCTCTATTTGATATAGATCGTATAATATAATTTTATACCAATTTTTTGACTGTGTGATATTGAAAAATAGTATAATTTGTAGTATATTCATTCTAAGAAGGATTGGTATAGGTTGAATGCACGGCGAATAGTTTTGTTAGAGAGGGGACCATAAATCTCTTTGCAATTCTGAAACACCTATTGCCAAAAATGCGAAATTTGACGAATAAAGTATTTGAAATGGAACTTTAATTATAAGCTAGTAATATATCTGATAAATCTTCTAACAAGCACCGGATTCTTTGCTCATCTGGGCAACAAATAGTCAAACCTGATACCGCTCGGTACCAGAGAGGAGAGTACATATGGATATACGTGAAAATCGAAACTTCCCCGATGCTTTGCAGGTAGGGTTTGGCTATTTTCGTTTTATTCTAGATGAACACAATCAATTGATAGATTATGAATTTTTGGATATCAATTCAACCTTTGAAACTATGATGGGTCTACGTAGGGAAGATATCCTTGGCAAATATGCATCTGAAGTATATCGTATCAGCAGAAATGACGATCGCTTTGATTGGCAATCTTATTATGCTAGTGTAGTGCGATCTGGCAAAACCCAGGAGACAATCCAATGGATGGAGCGCTTTGGCAGGTATTATAAGGTCACTGTAGTACCTTCCAGTGCGGTGCACTTTGCGTTGATGGTGCGTGATGCCACTGATGAAGCGTTACGGCCAAATCCCATCAATGATCACGAGTCGGTTATCGAAGGCTTAGATACACTCTTTAACAGAACCCATGATGCAATGCTGCTGATCGGGTATCGAGACGGAGAGTTTCGTTTTCTGATCAACAATGCAATACATAAGCGGCTGACAGGGTTTTCCAATATCAAAAACACGACTCCTGTGGAGCTGGTTGGTGAAGAAATTGGCCAAAAGCTGATTCAGTATTACCAGCGGTGTATCAGCACCGGATTGGCAGTCGTGTATGAGCAGAATTATGATTTTGCGCCTGGTAAACGGATATGGCATACAGAGATTACGCCAATATTGGGCAGGGATGGGCTTACTTACCTCTTGTCATCTAGCAAAGATATTACCGAGCTCAAAGTAGTACAGAATGAAAATGAAGTACTAGCTATGCGCCTGCAATCAATGTTTACGCATCATACAGCTATCATGCTGATCATCGAGCCTGATACCGGTAAGATTATAGATGCCAATCCTGCTGCATGTAGTTTCTATGGCTATACCAAGGAGGAGTTGCAACATCTCTATATTCAGGATATCAACATGCTTCCTGCCGATACAGTCATTGAAATGTCGATGAAGGCCTATTATAAGCAGCAAAGCTATTTTATCTTCCCCCATAGGCTTAAAAATGGTGATGTCCGTTTGGTTGACGTGTACTCTTGCCCGATTTCAAGCAAAGAGAATGCACAGCTTTACTCAATTATATTTGATGTAACCGATCGCGAAACCTATCGTGATCAGCTATTTGAAGAGAAGGAAGTATTACGTACCACTTTGCAGTCAATTGGAGATGGCGTCGTAACCACAGATAGTTGCGGGATGATAACCAGTCTCAACACGATTGCACAAGTTATTACAGGATGGTCTGACCATGAGGCAAAAGGTAGGAAGTTCTCAGAAGTATTCTTGCTGCAGAATGATGATACAGGTGCTTCCATC
>DAMCAP010000032.1:8661-23194 GCA_032059445.1 Oscillospiraceae bacterium | reverse complement strand
TGTGTTCGATTTAAGTCTCTTTCTCAAGGAAGTTTATTGTTCGATTTTGAGTGTGTAGTTAAATACTTACTCTAGTCAGTGCTAATGCCGATGAGGTTCCACCCGTTCCCATTCCGAACACGGTCGTTAAGCTCATCTGGGTCGACAATACTTGGCGGGAAGCTGCCTGGGAAGATAGATCGGTGCTGACACCCAGCAAAAACACCCGTCACTTATGTGGCGGGTGTTTTTTTGTTATTAGTCAATTGCATGTAATAGCAAATATCTATAAGCAATACCTAGCTTGAATCCTTAGTTATAAACGACCTCACTATACAATACTGAATTTAAGCAAAGAGCTAAAGCCTCTTTTCGTAGCTCGATCATATCCTCTGGCAGGCTGTTTATATCAAACCACTGTAGGTCAGCACATTTATCTGCTTCTTTGATAGAAGGCTGACCGCTAAACAGATCAACGATAAAATAGATATCATAGTAGGTACGGGCACCATTTTGGCCAACTCTGTGTGCTAAATGAGCAAATCTGAGGTTTTTTGGAGCTACTGTAATACCGATTTCTTCTTTACATTCTCTGATGAGAGCTTGCATTGCTGTTTCGTCTGCATCTACATGCCCACTTCCTGCAAAGTCCCATAGGCCATCCATATAGCCAGTGTTGGCTCTTTTGTGTAGCAAGACTTGTTGACTGGTATCAAAAGTCCTCAAAATGATTGGAAAGACTGCGGATAGCGCTTTGAAATGCTCACCCATAGTATCAATCTCCTTCTATATAACTGTATTAAGATTAGTATACGAAATAAGGTGGTGCCTGTAAATATCTACAGGTACCACCTTTTGTACTATTTTAATAGAATCTCATGTGATTGGTAAGCATTAGCGCAGCTTGGCGATTGCTGCCACGCCTTCACGGTCGATCATCGCGTATTTATCTTCGGGTGGGAAGAGCATACCGCCATAGTAGATGCTGGGGTTGCAGCGTGTGCTGCTGTCGGTGCACTGCTTGTGGATCGCAATATGGATCTGATCACAACCAGTTTCATCAATTACCTGCTGGGCGTTGACTTCGTTGATACCAGCGCCTGGGAGGATCTCAATCCTACCATGGGCATAGCTGATCATATCACGCACGGTGCTGCGGCCATAATAAACGGAGGGGTTTTGACCACTGGTGAGGATACGGGTGACGCCAAGGTCGCAGAGCTGATCGATGGCGCTTCTCCAGTTGGGGACAACGTCGATAGCGCGGTGGAAGACCGATTGCTTATCGCCGATGATCTCCATCATTGCCTTACAACGCTCGATATTGAGGGTACCGTCCTCTTTAAGGAAGCCAAAAACAATACCGTCAGCACCAGCTTCCAGCAGGCGGCGGGCATCCTCTAACATGGTGAGGAACTCTGCCTCGGTGTAGTCAAAGCCGCCCTCTCTGGGGCGTACCATGCACATCATCTCCATGCCTGTAAGCTTCTTTGCGGTAATCAGGCTACCGATGGAAGGGGTAAGACCGCCGTGAAACATGTTGGAATTCAGCTCAATGCGGTCGGCTCCGCCCAGCTTTGCCTCGACAACGTCGTCTACCGAGCCGCAGCAGACCTCTAAAGTAATTTTCTTCATAGATAAATCTTCCTTTACTGTTATTTTAGTGATTGAAGAATTTTTATAATCAAAGCGCCTTCGCCTACATTGTAGCCAGCCGAGGCATAGACGCCTGTGAGCCCTTGATCCAGTACGATGGTTAAGGGGAGCTTATCGGGATCGGTAAACATCCGCCGTGCAAGCTGAGCAGTTTCGGTAAAATCGGCGGTGAGGATATTGCAGTGAATCAAGCGTTTTTTAAGGTCTTGCAGGAGTGGATAGGTGGCATCCTTGGAGTCGCTAAGTAGCAGGCAGATGGGGCAACCAATAGAATTTAACTCTTCACTGCTCAGGATCAGCTCATTGAGGATATGCTCACTGGGCTCTCTGCCTGTATCCAACCAAATTACCACTGCTTTATTTGAGAGCAGATCAGCGATATGCGCACTTTGCCCCTCCAGCGATGTTACACTGAAGCTTGATAGAGGGATAGCACTGAGCATATCGCGGATATTGGCAGTAGGCAGTTGCAATTTTATACAGAGGGGCTTGCCTGCCTCTAAGGTAAAGTCGTGGAAGTGAAGATGCTGGTTACCGTTGGGCAGGCGATTGGTGGTGATCAGTCTGTAGCTGCCGCTGTAAAGTGATACGGAAAGATCTGCACCGCTCCATTGCTGGTCAGCCAGAGATAGGGTATGGTATCGACCGTCTTTGAGGGTAGATAGGCTCCAATTCTCCAGGTACTTCCAGTTTGCGCCATCTTTTTGCAAATGAAGCTGCCCATCAGGTCGGGCTGTTGTTGTTACGAGATCGATAAAGCCTTCGTCGCTATAGTATTGCGGTGCTCCGGTAATGGGGTCGAGGCGGGCAGGGATGCCCAAAGACCTGCACCATGCTACCATCAACACAGCAGCAGATCGGGCCGTGCCAATGCCACTATAAGCGACGCTAAGCGGAGTAGCGGGGACTAGATTATCGTCATGTGAAACTAGCTTGATCATCTCTAAGGTGCGCTGCCACAGTGCCTGAGGATTACGGATATACCCCGTCATCTCACAGGGGCAGAGATAAGCCAGCAGTCCTTCTCGATAGGCTGTCAAAGGCTCGTGACCGATCCTTGGGCAGAGCAGATAGGGTACAAACACTTCGTCGGGGTATTTGCTCTGATAAGGTGCTGCTGCCTTTAGGTGTGAAAGCAGGACATCGCAGGGCGCATCTCGATAGTCCTTTGGAGTGAGGGAAGAAAGAAGCCGATATTTCAGTGCTTCTTCTGAGGCTGTAACAGGCGCCAGTAAAAACTTATATAATTCATCAAAGTTGCCTTTGGACTCTCGTAGCAGCTCTTTGATATGAGGCGGGAATGGCTCTGCTAAGCTGCTGTTATAAAAGCCTGCCGTGTAGGCATTTCTTTGGCTGTCGCAGTGGTCGAGGGTAGCTTTAAGAGCTTCCTTTTGCTGCGGGCTTAGAGTAATCGTGTTTTGGTCGCTCAAAGAGGGGGCATGCATGGTCAACTGCTTGGTGCCTAGATCCAGCTGGCTGTGTGGAAGAAGTTGGAGTAGAGCGTGATCCTCAGTGGAGGTATCAATCAGCAGCTCCGCCCAGCCATCGGTGTGTAGGGCACGGATCAGCAGACTGCCTAAGCCCAGAGTAATTTTGGCACTGCCATCTTCTGCAGTGGTCAGCACTGCAATATCAGCGGCCTCTGCCATGTTGACCAGCTGTAGGTAGACTTTGGCACCTGCCACAGGCTGTGAATTATACTTTACGGTAACACAGATCTCCTTACAGGGGGCGTAGCGGCGGGTTTGGTTTAAGAGGGTTAAGTTACCCTCTTGGGAGATAACCTCTTCCTCAGTGATACTGCCCAATACCTTGGTATGTACCAGCATGGCGCGGGAGGCGGCGGCGTTAAACCAGCCTTTGTCGAGCACAGGCTCCGGCTCACAGGCACCAAGGAAGTGCCAGCGCCCCTCGCACCAAGCCTCAACCCAAGCATGGTTATCGTCGCAGTGTGCCCACTTGGGGGTGTATACCTGACGAGCAGGGATGCCCACACTGCGCAGTGCCTCTACCAGCAGGCTTGACTCCTCACCGCAGCGGCCATAGCCGGAGCGCAAGGAGGTAGCAGGGGAGGCAGTCCGCACATCGGTCAGACGATAGGTCATATGGCAGGCGCACCACTGATTGACCCGCAGGATTGCATCTTCTCCGGAGAGCCCCACAATCAAGGGAGATATCGCTTGCTGTAGCTGCGGGCGGATAAAGGTGATATCTTCCGTATTGATGCGGTACTGGGCAACGTAGTTTAAAAAGATCTCCTGTGGCATTGCTTGAAGCTCTTGAAACTCAGCAGCAGCAAAGGCAGCATAGCTTAAAAGGGTGTTAAAATCCACCCCAGCGATATCAGCCAGCGGCATGCCCATATAGTAAAACTCTAAAATCGTACGTTCGGTGGAGTCTACTTGAGAAAGCTGAGGAAAGATGGTATCTTGTATATAGGGGATTTCGCAGGCTCTGCTTAGAAACCCACGATGGATTTGCTCTGTAATCTGCTGTGAAAAACCCATGGCTGCCTCCTTTGGTGTGGGTATGTAGATTATTATCTAGTGCATCCACTCTACTATACAAAAAAATAGGACAAAAGTAAATGAAGTTCTTGAAAAGTGAATTTTATGTGAATTTATGGCAATAATGCTGTTATAAAGTAGCGTTAAGATTTATAATTAATAAAAGGAAGGAGATGTATAATGGATAAAAAAGAAAAAGCACTTGTAATAACCATCGCTGCAAATCTGGTATTGATTGCTCTAAGGTTGTATCTGGCTGATATGTCGGGCAGTATTGGGCTAAAGGCAAATGCTCTGCACTCGGTTACCGATGTATTTGTATCGGGGGTAGTACTGATCGGTCTCTTCGTCACAAGGCTTGGTAAGCAGTGGTTGCAGGGGGCAGTGGCCAAAATCGAGCATCTGCTAGCGATTTTTGTAGCGATCTTTATATTTATCATGGGCTTCGAGCTGGTAGAGCATGCGCTGCATGGTGAGGGAGTGGAGGTCGTCCATGCGCCTTTTGCGGCAGCGGGAGCCTTTGTAGGAGTTGTGATCAACTACCTGCTCGCTGCATACAAGATCAAATTGGGGCGGCAGACCGGCTCTCACAGCTTGATTGCAGAGGGCTACCACACCAAGATGGACATGTATTGCTCCATCGCTGTACTGGTAGGCTTAATAGGTGCTGCTATCGGCATCAGCAGTCTAAATTTAATCGCATCGGTAGTAGCGATGTGCTTCTTATTTTATGCAGGCTTCGAGCTGCTGTGGGGCAATGCCAGAGCATTACTCTACCCCGGTAAAGCAGGAGACTGCGGGCTAGGCCACTCGCACCCACACTAAGGGGCTTGGAATTGGTATCATTTTAGGAATTTTGCTCTCATATACTAGCTGTATCAGAGGAGCGACCTCTGGGTAAGGAGGGCAATATGAAGAAATTGATCGAGTGTGCACAAAGGTATATCAAGCAGATGACTGTGCTGGATATGGGAGTGTTGAAGATCTGCCTGCTGGCTATGGGTGTGTTGCTGGGTATATCAGTGCCCAAAAGAGTAAAGGATTATATCGCAATTGCAGCTTCGAGTATTTTTACAGGCAGCTATGTGCTGTGCATGACCAAGTTTCTACGGTTTTTGCTGAAGTGCAACCAAGAGCAAGAGGCAGAGCCGCAGATACTGACCCTAAAGCTGTAATCAGGACTTATTATACTATGAATAAAGGGAACAGTATCTCAAAAGCTAGGAGATGCTGTTCCCTTTTTTGTTGGAAAAATGCTGATGGGTATGTAGTCTAAAATAACTTGCCAGTGGTAGTGAGGCTTGTCTTCCCTAGAGAAAGGGAAGCTAGCTGCTCCTCAAAGATCTCAGGGGGAAGGGGTTTGGAATAGTAATACCCCTGTGCCACATCGCAGCCTGCCTGCCGCAGGAACCTTACGTGGTGGGAGTTTTCCACTCCTTCGGCGATGGTCATAATCCCCATAGATTTGGCCATGTCGATCAGACTGGTGATGATATGGCTACCACGCTTGTTGTTGACCGATTGCTCTAAGAAGCCCTTGTCAAGCTTAAGCACATCTGCGGGGATATCTTTAAGGGTGTTAAGTGAAGAGTAGCCGCTGCCAAAATCGTCGATGGCTAGGATGAAGCCGTGAGATTTAAGACTGCGCATCGCTTGGATCATACGGGCGGCATCTTCATAAACCGCAGACTCAGTAAGCTCGATTTCGATATTGGAAGGCTCAACCATATACTTTTTGGTTATAGCCAAAAGATCTTGGCAGAGGGTGGGGGTGCTTAGGTGCAGTCGAGAGAGGTTGACCGAGATAATCAAAGGAAAGAAGCTGGGGTTGGTGCGCTTCCATTTATTAAGCAGGATGCAAACCTGCTCAAACATATAGTAATCTAACTTTTTGATGAAGCCATTTTTCTCAAATACAGGGATGAACTCACCGGGACTGATAATACCTTTCCCAGGCTTATTCCAGCGGACGAGTGCTTCTGCTCCAAAGATTTCATCGTTATCTAGTCGGAACTGAGGTTGCAGGTAGCAGATAAACTCTCTGTTGGCAAGGGCGCTTTCCATGAGGTTTTCGATTTCCTTTTCTCGGATCAATTCGTTTCTACGGCTTTTATTAAAGAAAGCATAGTTGACGCCAATAGAATTTTTGATGGAGGATTTGGCAATCGATGCTCGGTCGCATAGCACGCTCACTTCGGGGTTGGGCTCGGTGATACGGCAGATGCCATAAGAGAGCCCAATGATGTAACCGTCGATAAAGCCTGAGACCTGGGTGCTGATAGCCTGTAGGCGGTAGATCACATCGGTGTCTTCGTTATAGGTAAGAAGCAGGCTGAAGTTATCAGCACCGATACGACCGAAACATTCTTTTTCTGAAACTAGGGTAGAGAGGACCTTGGCGATGTGCTTAAGCACCGTGTTGCCGATGTCGTGCCCGTAAATATCATTGATTACCTTAAACTGATTAATATCAAATGCTACTACAGCATAATTGAGATAAGGGTTATTTTTTATGAGCTTGTTACAGCACTGCTTAAAGTTATTAAAATTACCATAGCCGGTCACGTCGTCGGTATAGGCAATCAGCTCTAGCTGCTTGTTATAGCTGATTGAGGTGGCGACGATGATGTAGCTAAAGATCAACGATATACCGATGATCAGGAGAAGTGAATAAGTAAGCCGTTGGATCAACGGGTTGGAAGAAAGGATTTCTTCGGGGATGATGGTGACGATATACCAGTCGTTGATCCCCACTTTATTGTAGCTTAGGTATTTGGGCTTGACTTTTTTGTTGATAATTAGGCTACCGTTTTGATCCTTTGATAGATTGCTCTGCAATATTTGGCTTGCTTGGGGGTCTTTTTCTAATTTTGTAATTGCATGAAAGAGGTTATCAAAGTTCCCGAGATTACCAGTAGTGTCGGAGCGAAGAATTGGAGCACCGTTTTTCTTAATTACGTAACAGTTTGCTTTGCTACCGGAGTCTTCTATATGAAGATCTGTTGTCAGATCAGTTGCTGTCTTAATTGCAAATAATACTCCTGTGGTAACGCTGTTTTGGATAATTGGGTAGCTGATTAAAATGGCTTCTCCGTACTCGGTATCCCAAAACATATCAGATATAAAGGCGTTGGTAGGGAGATCTTTAAAGGGGTAGTTGGTTTTGATGGTGTTGGTGTCGTGGGTGGCGGTATAGATGGTATTGTCGGGGAGGATAATGCCTACCTCATCAAAGTTGTTGATTGTAGAAAGCTCTTTGAGTGTGCCGGAGATACTCGGTATATCCAAGCGATCTTGTTGGGCGATGGCAGTGCTGGTCGCTTGTACCAACCGCAGATCGTAGGTCAATTCAGCATTGAGTAGCTCGCTATTTTTGCTGCCTAGTTCCTCTAGGTAGCTGCTTCTTTCGCTGGATAGATTGCTTTTAGCTAATTGAATCGAAAGAAAACTCAGCAATATAATCAGCGAAATAAACACTGCCAGAGTTACTATCAACAGCTTGGTTGATCGAGTGCTTTTACTCTTCATTCTCCACCTCTAATCAAAGATATCACAATGAAACATATCATGCAAAAACAAATAAAAAAATTACTAACTGTATTTCTTGCCCAATAATTATACCATCATAATACAAAAACTGCAAATAGATTATAGTTATACTTGCAACAAAACCCCATCGCTATTGATGGGGTTTTTGTTTAGTTACAGTAGTATTGCTTGAGCACTTCGAGGATTTTTTCCACCTTATGATCGTGAATAAAATACAGGATATTTTGCCCCTTTTTTTCACAATCCAGTATACCGTATGATCTAAGCAAAGTAAGATGCTGGGAGAGGGCAGATTGTGAAATATCTCCGGTATGTTTTAGGATCTCGCCCACACTTAAGGGGCCTTCGGCCAGCGCGCACAAAATCAGCAGACGGTTTTTGTTGGCAAGTACCTTCAGTAGCTCTGCGATTTCTTTTGCTTTTTCTTCCATAGGTATACCTCCTATATTATTTTGAAGAGCTTACGGTGCATCCCTCAGGGGCATTGCCGTGCTTTAGGCGGCAGATGCCTTGGGTCATAGTACCCATGGGGCAGTAGACGCACCAGGAGCGAGGCTTATAAAGCAGCATAGTGATGAGACCGAGTATCGTAGAAGTCAGCATAACGCTGTAAAATCCATAGGCAAACTGTGCTGCTGCGGCAGGCACACCGCTGACATCAGCAAAACCCCAGGGCACATTAAAGACCCACAGCAGGGTAAGGGCTTGGGATAGGCTCTTGGCTCCTGCAAAGACTTTGTAGGTAGAAAAGAGCATCAAGCCAAACATAGTCATAAAAAAGGTTAAAAAGCCGTAGCGAAACCACTTTGAGTGCATCCAAGGGGGGATGGGCTTATTTCTGGAAAGCTTCAGGCGCTCTCCTAGTATACCAAAAAGCTGCCCTCTGCCGCAATAGGTATTGCAATAGGCTTTGTTGCCCTTTATAGCAGCGATGGCGAGGGGTAGGGCGAAGCAGATCAGCCCTAAGTAAGCAAACAGGATATGGACCATGCCAAGCAGTAGGTAAAGTACAGAGGCGACCCATAGGTAGTCGCTCCAGTGTTTTTGTTTTTTCATCTTACACAGCCTCCTTTGGTACGATATTGATTACAGATGCGGGGCAGGCTTTGGCACAGCGTCCGCAGCCCACGCATAGATTGGGGTCTACTTTTGCATATAATCCTTTATAGACTTTGATCGCCTCAAATGGGCATACCTTTTCGCAGCAGCCGCAGGCTACACACTCGGGGGATACGATCGCTGTTTTTTTGGCCATGGTGATACCTCCATCAATCATTAATTAAGTAATTACTAATATACTTATATATCATGTATATGTCAAGAGGTAAAATAATGTTACTCTAGTACGGGGGGAATTTTTAAATAAAACTAAGCTTGTTAGACAGTAGGAATTTTCTTTGAGGAAGAGGTCGGTAGCGGGCGGTATATTGACCAACACGCAGCACACAAACGCAATAGAATACAGCTAGAGCAAGGAGGGCTTTGGGTAATTTAATATGCCCCTGAAATAGGGTAAAGGAATATCAGACTACCCGTTGTAAAGAGAATTTTAGCGGGAAAACAAGATACCCCTCCCACGTGGGAGGGGTATTATGCTTTTTATAGGAATACGGTATTAGATTATTGTAGGGAGGAAAGCACTGCTGATTTGGTGAGGATGCCCACCAGCTTGCCGTCGCCATCCACCACTGCAATGGGGTAGGGGGCAGCAATCATAGGGCTGAGTACATCGCTGATTAGAGTATCAAGGTGGGCGGTTTGAGCCTCCTTGATGATCACCTCAGAAAGATGCTGCTTGTTGTTTTTGGCTGAGATTGCTCCATCGATGGGAACCACACCGATAAACCGCATGGTATCGTCGACTACATAAGCAGTAGAAACGCTGTTGGTTTTCATCTCTCGGATTGCATGGCTAGGTGCATCACTGACTCGCACTACGCAGGTAGGGGTCATCATCACATGCTTGATGCTCAGCACCTTGGTTTTGTCTGCACTGCCGATGAAGTTACGGACATAGTCATCGGCTGGGTTGGCCGACATATTTTCGGGAGTATCGATCTGGATGATTTTGCCGTCGCGCATGATCGCTACGGTATCACCAAGTTTAAAGGCCTCATTGATATCGTGGGTAATAAAGATAACTGTCTTTTGCAGCTTGCGCTGAATTGATAGCAGCTCGAACTGCATATCTCGCCGCACCAGCGGGTCGAGGGCGGAAAATGGCTCGTCCATCAAGAGGATATCGGGGTTATTTGCCAGTGCCCGAGCGATGCCTACACGCTGCTTCATACCGCCTGAGAGGCTGGTAATGGGCTTATGCTCTACGCCCTCCAAGCCTACCATCGAGATCATCTGCATGGCTTTGGCTTCTCGCTCTTCTTTTGCCATGTGTTTGACCTCAAGGCCATAGGCAACGTTATCGAGGACGTTGCGGTGAGACATGAGCCCGAAGTTTTGAAATACCATCGAGATTTTATTACGGCGGTACTCCAGCAACTCTTCTTTGCCAAATTTAGCGATATCCTTGCCGTCAAAGTAGATATTGCCGCTGGTAGGCTTATTGAGGAGGTTAAAGCAACGGGCAAGAGTGGATTTACCAGAGCCCGAAAGCCCAATGATTACAAATATCTCTCCACGCTTGATGCTCAGGTTGGTATCCCACAAGGCTACGGTGACACCTGTCTTGCGGTAGACCTCATCTTTGTTGCTGCCGTTTTTCATCATCTTGGTAGCATCGTTTCGGTTGAGGCCGTAAAGCTTGCTGAGCCCCTCCACCTTAATAATTGGCTGTGTAGCTGGCTGCATCATTAGGCCACCTCCTTTTGACGGATGAGACCCTGTGTGAGCCGATCAAGGATGATGGCCACAACGACGATGGAGATACCGGGCAGCAATGCCTTACCCACCTCGGTGCGGTTGGTAGCCAGCAAGATTTCCATACCCAGTCCGTTTGCGCCGATCAGGGCGCAGGTAACTACCATCGACATTGCCATCATAATAGTCTGGTTGACGCCAGTCATGATGGTGGGGAGTGCCTGAGGGATCTGTACCTTGACCAACGCCTGTGAGGTGGTAGAGCCAAAGGCACGTGCCGCCTCTACGACTTCTTGATCTACATGGGTGATGCCGTGGCTGGTCATGCGGATCATCGGTACAATGGCATAAATCGTGGTCGCCATCAAGGCGGGGGTTTTACCTGTGCTAAAGAGAATGATCGCCGGCACAAGATATACAAATGCGGGCATCGTCTGCATTAAGTCAAGGATCGGGCGGATAATGCTCTCCGCCCGTTTGTTCATAGCGATTAGGATACCCAGAGGGAATCCGATCATAAGTGAAAGAATAACCGAAGCAATTACAATACTGAGGGTTTCGAGCATATGGTTCCATAGGCCGCAGCTGCCTACAAAAAACAGCATTGCGCCAAAGATAAGCCCTGTGCGTTTTTTGCCGGTTACACGCCAACCCAGTACCGCTACGATTAAAATCAACAGCCACCATGGGATATAAAGCAGCAGGGTGTTAATCCCGCCGATGGCGGCGATGGCCCCATCTTTGATGGCGCCAAGTATGCCGCGGTTGTTACGGCTAAATGCTCTGACGCTTTCGTCAATGCTTGAGCCGAGATCAAATTGAAATACCTTTGGGAAGGTAAAAAAGAAATCTTTCAAAAAAGTCGCTCCTTTCGCAGAAGGTTATAGTACCTTGCGAACTCTTTCGGCACGCTCCTTAGGTAGCCACTGATCAAGAAGCTCAGGGTACTGCTTGAGCAGCCATTTCGCGGCATCCTCATGGGAGGCTCCAGTTTCCATAATGTGGACAAGCCCAGCGCCTACTACTTCGCTGCCGGTTTTGTATTTGCCAAAGAATTCAACAAGATCGGGAGCTTTTTCGGCAAACTTACTGCTGCTTACGATCTTAAGCTCCTGACTTGGGAAGGCACACTTGCCCTGTAAGAACTCATCCTTGTTATATGGAGCATCTTCTAGTAGTACTAAGGAGAGCTTACCCGAGATCCAAGTCGGCTCATAGCAGTAACCTACCCAGGCTTCACCTAAGTTGTAGGCAGCGTTAAGGGATGCAAAAAGGGTTGCCTCACTACCCAGGCGGGCGTAATTGAAGTTTTCGTCTAGCTTGTAGTAGATATACTTATTGTGCAGCACCTCGTCGGCCATCCAGCCGGGGATCGCTCCGTAGATGCGGCCCTTGGATTTATCTTCATCATCGGGGAAGATATTGGGATATTTCTTGAGGTCAGCCACGGTTTTAAGATCGGGTGCCATAGGCTCAATACCTCTTGCGGGGTCGCCCTCAATCACATAGCGGGGTACATATAATCCTTGCTTGCTGTCAGGCACCAGTACGCCTAGATCGACAACCCGTTTGTTGGCGAGGTCATCGGGGTAAGTTGCCACGTTGTCAGTCCAGCTTTCGATATCGATATCGATATCACCTGCGATCATTGCCTGCCAGTTCATTGTGGAGCTGGCGGTGGAGGTAGAAAAGGTGTAGCCGTCATAGGCATTTTCGACGACCAGCTTTGCGATGGCATTGTGGAGCATCTGGCTATCCCAGCCATTGTCGGTAGCCTTGATTTCTACCGTTTCGTTTTTCTTCCCGCAGCCTGCAGCTACAGACAGCGTAAGTGCCAGAGCAAGCAGTATGGTGATAGACTTTTTCATTGGATTGTCCTCCTTTTTTTGTTAAGTAACAACCTCATTATAACACTAGGTTGTTACTTTCGTCAAATCCACAATTCTACAAAAATATACATCTGCGCTTGTTTGTAGTATGAAAATATGGTTTTTAGTAGGTTGAATTCTGGTAAATTTAACAACTAGAGCTGTAAATAAAGGCAGACTATATATCAGTATATTATAAAATGTAAAATTTATGCAAACTCTCGGAAATTTTGCAATGACAGATATATAAATCAACTTGATAGCAAAATAAAACCCTGCCGAAGCGTCTCGGCAGGGTGGCGGTAATACCGCTATATAATAAATGCGGGGTAGCCCTTGCTCTTAAGATCGTCGGCCAGACGCTTGGCGCTTTCAAGAGAGGCAAAGGCTCCCACCTGCACTCTGTATAGGGTGCCAGAGGGAGGAGTTTCGGGTTCAACAGGGGGGGCGGGCTCCACAGGGGTTTCTGGCTTCCATGCGATGCCCAGAGTGGAAAGCACACCTTTGGCAATCGCTTTTCCCATCGCCTTTTGCTCATGGAGCTCATCAACGATGATACGGTCCATACTATCTAAAAAAGCACATTCAATCAAAATAGAGGGAGCCTTGACCTGCCGGACAAAGCCAAAATAGTCTTGACCGGTGCTGTTTAGGCGTGTCTTGATCCCCCTGCTATTTTGACCGATTGCGATGACTTCTCTTTCTATATTGAAGGAAAGCAGCTTGGCGGTGCTGCTGGTTGATTGGTAAAAGATCTCGGCGCCATCTCCGCCTCCCGCATTGTTGTGGATATCCATGGCAAGATCGGGGGCAAAGAGGTTGCAGCGGTTGATTTTATCTAACAGGGCTTCATATACATCGGTGCTGCGGGAGATCATCACGGTTACTCCATGACGCTTTAGCTCTGCCTCGCAGGCAAGACCGATCGACAGGTTGATGTCTTTTTCCTGCAGGCCGTAGGCCACCGCTCCGGGATCTTTGCCCCCATGACCGATTCCCAGAAACACTTTTTTACTCAATGCGCATCACTCTTTCTGCAAGGGTTTATTGTTTAGGGATTTCTTCTTCTGTGGTAGGCTCTGTGTAGACTGTACCACAGTAGGCGCAGGTCATATTGCCTGCCACGGGGATG
Organism: Oscillospiraceae bacterium; assembly: GCA_032059445.1. Taxonomy (GTDB): domain Bacteria; phylum Bacillota; class Clostridia; order Oscillospirales; family Ruminococcaceae; genus DAMCAP01. The sequence continues at coordinate 9,689 of DAMCAP010000032.1, read as the reverse complement.
TGGGGAGTGTTTTTTTGGCAGTTTTCGCAATATAGGGTGTCATCACCATACCATTTGTTTTTGGTGGTGGGGTTTGACATGATACCCATAAACACCAAAATGGAACAAGCTGCGGTGACGATTCCGGTAACGGCAGTCTGATCTACGCTGATATTTAATAGCAGCAGTATAGTGACTACCTGAGACGCAATGCTCAGCACCACCGACGGATGCTTTAGCCGCTCCAGTATATCTTGAAATTTAATCATGCTTACACCTTCCTAAAGAACCTTTGCCCAAATCCCATCGACCTGCCGGGGAAACTCAGTCTGATGATCTCCTCAAGGGGGCGGTGCTCTGTTACAGAGCGTACTGTACCCCGGCTCGGTATGCCGATGGGTATGGGGTCTTGTAGATACTTGTAACGTACAAGACTGTTATAGTATATTCAAAACTGCTTCAGGCTGTGCTGCATTGATTTTGAAGCTCGAGGAAGGGGTTTGACCTTATCACAATTTGATGTAGCGTCGAGGGATTGCATAAATTGAGTGAACAAGCCTGCGAAAGCTCGGGAATGCTTGTACCTTTCGTCAGGCTAGGCGGTTTCTATTCTTTTTAAGTAAATTTTTAGGGAGTCCTATACATAACCAGGTAAAAGTTTGTATACATATAGAAGGAAGACAAATAGATCTGCTGCGACCGCCCGTAGGCTGTATATCTGCCTGGCAAATGGTACACGGAGGGTATGCGGCTAAGGGGCTTCAAAGTGGATACAGTGCATAAGAGCAGAATTGAAGGAGGGTTTGGCTTTGAAGATGATTAGAAGCATTTCAGTGAAAAAACGAAGTGACGCCGATGCTCCAAAAAAACAATGGGCTGTCACAAGAGCTTGGGGAAACCTTAAATCAAAGCTGGGGGCGCTGAGATTAAGAGGAATCAGGCTAAGCAAAAAACAAGCCTTAGTCGCAGCGGCTTGCTGCCTGGTATGCGTAATGGCAGCCTACCCCGTGATGCAGTTTATTGAGCCGCAGACCAAGGCTGTGGTTGTA
>DAMCAP010000032.1:0-8651 GCA_032059445.1 Oscillospiraceae bacterium | reverse complement strand
TTGTAAACAATCCCATAGAGCAACAAAAAAATATTGACGAGCTTCGTCAGGTGCTGCCCTTTGAGCTAAAAGCTCCCACCCTCCTGCCAAAGGGATATAAAGCAGACGGAGTGGCGACTATTAATAAAGTGGTAGCTCAGATACGCTTTAGCAAAAAGGGCGCTACGATCATGTATCGTATGGCTCAGGGTACCGAAGATATCAGCGGAGATAACCATAAGTATACCACCGATGTGACCCAAGAAGTAGCCGGAATGCAGGTGCGCATGAGAGGTGACAACGATCGGATAAGTGTAGCCACCTGGAATGACGGCGCCTTTACCTACAGCCTATACTTCTCAAAGCCGGTACATAAGGAGATGGTAGTAAGTATTGTAGAGAATATCAAATAACCAAACCCTGCAAAAAAGAGCAGCGCTTGCTGCTCTTTTGCTTTGTGAAAAATCTAGTTGAGAAACGGTGTACAATGATATATATTATATATAAGGTATAGACGAGTTAAAAAGTAAAAAAGGAAGGGTGTTTTTATGTTAAAATGGACAAGGCTTGCGGAGTGCTTTATTGATCAGTGCCGAGTGCGGGAGCTAGTGATGCTCAAGCTCTGCCTCTACTGCGCAGGGATTATGATGGGTGCTGCGCTGCCTAAGCAGATCAAAAAGCCTGTGGTTTTTGGAGCAATGGGGCTTTTCGTGGCTACTTACTTACCCTTAGCGCTGAAGCTGATCAAATTAGCCCGAGAAGAGGGGATGCTCTGTGAATAAGGGCCTTAGTTTTCGGCTGTATAAAGCAACTACTATGATTGTCCAGCGGGGATGGGACTATAGACAATCCTTTGCCACAAAAGATCACAGTCTTTACCCTCGATAACGGCGGTAATAGTAGTAGCTGTCGCTGATCATATTAGGCTGCTTGTGGTCGATGGGGGTGCGCTTTTCAAAAAGGGAGAAGCCGCATTTTTCTGCCAGCTTGCAGGAGGCGGTATTGGCGCAGTCGATGGTCAAAATCAAGTAGGGGATATCCGACACAGCAAAGCACCACTCAACCAGTGCTTCTACTGCCTTGTGGGTGTAGCCTTTGCGCTGGTACGCTTGGTCCATGAAATAGGCCACCTCAACTTCCCCCAGGGTATCTTCTAATCCCATACCCACCATGCCGATGAGCTGGTCTGTTTCGGATAGGGCCACGGCATAGCGCTTGTTTTCGTAGACGTCGGTGGAGTCTTTCTTCTGCTGCATCCGATCGATGAATGAATAAAGACTCTCAGGCGTGGGGTTGTTTTCTGCCCAATCTCTCATAAAGCGAAGAACCTCTTGCTGGTGGATTATTTGATGCAGGGCTTCGGCATCCTTTCGTGTGAAATCTCGGATAACAATAGAATCGTTTAGAAGCTTCATGCTATGCCCTCCTTAAATAGCTGTCCCTTAGATGGTACGGCTGATGCGATTTAAACCCACGACCTTCAGAATCGCAGGCCTATGGCGAAAAGTGAAAAAGCCTGTGTTTAAGCCACTTCTTGGTTTTACAGTAATTGTAACACATCGTATAATAGCCTTCAATCCCTTTTGCCATGAGGGGTTGAGGGCTGTTTTCTGGTTTGGGGATATATAGTAGTCAAATAGTGGTCTAAGGTGGTCATGAGTAGTAGTGAATCCATTAGAATTGTACTGTTCACATAGTAATTACAGCTTAATCGTATTGGTGTGATCCATCATAAAATATTGCTTTATCGCTGCTGGTATGGTAAAATAATGCACAACATTGAGAAAACTTGTTGACATTGGCAGAAATAGCAAACGTTTAAGCTCTGCAAAGTAGGCAGAGCTTTCTTGTTTACTACTATAAGAAGTGAGTTAAATTTTGCCAATCGGCAAAGCTTGGTTGATTTATAAAAGCAAGACAACTTAATAAGCACATATAAAATCAGTATAGTGAGGATTACTATGAAGAAAACGTATAAAAATTTTATATATATAGTGCTTATCATATTTACGCTTGCTTCAATTTTTAAGAGCTTTCATAGTAATACAGATACGGATTCTACCAAGCATTTAAAAGCCATCTATCTTTTGGGTGAATATAGTTTAAATGGCAGCGCATATATGCCATTTACTCAAGACACCTATTTTGGAGTATCAGAGTATAACACAGTTACCATTCGAGGGCATTTCTCTAATGATATCCCATCTAATATGCAGCTACTCTTACGCATAGGGAATGTAAATGTGCAGCTTAGCATCAATGGCAAAGTGGTGTATTCCACAGATAAAGAGCAGACCAATTACTCCCGGACACCCGGCAATGGGTGGAAAGCAATTGCGTTGCAGAGTGTTTCTACACAAGATGAAGTGGAGCTCACCGCTTCTAATGTCTATCGAAACGGTAACCCCCAAACCTTCTCCCAATTGCTAAACGGTATGTATATCGGCTATGAAAATGATTTGGCACGACAAATCCTTGCAACCCATTCTTATTTTATTATATTTGGATTTCTTGCAATCCCCCTTGGGCTACTACTCTTATTTTCAGCAATTGTGATCCGCCAAATTGATAAAGAAAAAATACTCTCTCTTGCGGTATTCTCGATTTCGGTTGGAATGTGGATGGTTGTCCAACCGAATTATATGTCTTTTTTGGTGGATGCACCGCAAAGTATCTCAACAATATCTCAAGTATTTCAGTTCTTGCAAATTGTGTCAATTACCAGCTTCGTTAAATCAGTTGCTATAGGCAAAATGAAATATCTCTTGTCAGCCTTACATTGGGTGACGGTAGCTTTTTATGGCACAGCAACAATTAATCAGTTTTTTGAGGGTTTAGATTACTATGATTTTACAGCACTTGGTGTAATCCTCATTTATATCACCTGCGCTATTGTGCCGTTTGCTTTGAGTGTAGAAGCCTTTCAAAAAAATACGACTGCAAAGCAGACATTGTATTCTATAACACCACTTGTAATATTTTGTATGATAGACCAAGTGAAATATGCTATGGGGCACTACTACTCAGGTACATACACGCAAATCGGATTTATACTCTTTCTAATAGTACAAGCCATTTTTACCGTACGAGATGCAAAGAACATCATTTACAAGTTAGAGCAGGCACAGCGGGTTGAAAATGAACTTCTGCAAAGTCGTATTTCTGTGATGCTCAGCCAGATTCAGCCCCACTTTCTATATAATTCGTTGGGCGTGATACGAGAGCTTTGCCATAGCAATCCCACCCTGGCTGAAGCTGCAACGGTTGAATTTTCGGATTTCTTACGAGGAAATCTCGATTCGTTAAAAGCTGATAAGCCGGTGGATTTTGGAATAGAGCTTGCCCACACAAAGCATTACCTAGAGCTTGAAAAGCTACGTTTTGCTGATAGATTAAAAGTTTCATTTTGCATAGAGACCAGTGATTTTCGTATTCCTACCTTGACACTCCAACCTATGGTAGAAAATGCTATTCGTTATGGCGTGGGCAAAAGGGAAGAAGGAGGATCCATCGTTATCTCGGCAATCGAGCAAGAAGCACACTATGAAGTCACCGTAATGGATGATGGTGTTGGATTTGATATAAATACACCAATGGAGGGCAGCAGAACCCATATTGGCATCGAAAATGTACGTCAAAGGTTATGGCGTATGTCCGGCGGTACCCTGAAAATAGAAAGCAAGATGAACGAGGGTACTACTGCTAAAATTATACTTCCGAAGGAGGTACTACTGTGAATATTATAGCATTAGATGACGAGCCTCTATTGCTAGAAACTTTAGTAAGGTCTATTAGGGAAGCAGAGCCCGATGCTGATGTGCGGGGGTTTTCACTTGCATCGGTAGCGTTAAAGAAAATACTTGAATGCAAACTCTACCCTGATGTTGCATTTTTAGATATTGAAATGCCCGGAATGACTGGGCTTGAGCTTGCTGTGCGGGTCAAAGAGCTTAGTCCGCATACCAATATTGTGTTTGTTACAGGCTATTCAGAATATGCAATGCAGGCGATGCAGCTATACCCCAGTGGCTATGTGATAAAACAGGTTACAGCACAAAAAATACGTCGTGAATTAGATAATCTTCGCTACCCTGTAAAAAGAATTCCAAACAAAAAGCTGCACATACAATGCTTTGGAAACTTTGAAGCATTTGTAGATGGAGCCTCAATCAATTTTAAGAGCAGAAAAGCTAAGGAACTATTTGCACTATTGATTGACCGGCGTGGTGCGGCAATTAGTACCCCTGCTATAGCTTCTGTACTTTGGGAGGAAGAGACCTATTCAAGCTATATCAAAAACAGAGTGCAGCAAACTATCACACATCTGCGCAGTACGCTAAAAGCTGTAGGTTGCGAGAATGTTTTGATAAAAGGCTATAATAGCACAGCTCTTGACATCCAAATGCTTTACTGCGATTATTATGAATTTCTAAGAGGGGATGTTACTAGCGTTAATGCCTTTATGGGCGAATACATGGCACAATACAGCTGGGGAGAAATTACCTTGGCATATTTATATCACAAGATATAATTACATAAATAAATAAATTTCCAAAAAAAGACTCGATTTCGGGTCTTTTTTGTATTTGAAATAGTCCTTTTGTAGTCCTTTGTTTTTTATAATAGTTTTATAAAGTGGTATTGCCAATCTACCACTTATGAAAAAGAATTGTGTAACGAAAGCCAAAAACGAGGAGGAAAAAACAGATGAATAAGAAAAACACAGCGTCAATCCGTCTGCTTGCCATGGTTTTGTCTGCTGCCATGTTTTTTAGTGTAATGCCAGCAATGGCATTTGCTGAGGATATAGCAAGCGGAAACCCCCCAATTATAACACAGGCTCCAAACAGCGGTACACCACAAGAAACACCAAGTGAGGGAAATCCCGCCCATGAAGACTCTGACAATGGCGGGCGGCAGCAAGGAAAGATAGAAGCAGATCTTGCTGGCATTTCATTGATGGGGAGTGCCGCTGATGCATTAACTGAGGATTACACAAAAAATGCTACTGAATTGGTACAATCTTTAATTGGCAATGAGGTTACCGTTACGGATATAAAATCTGAAGGAACTGTATACCGAATTGACAATGCGAATTCGCAGATTGGAATCACTTCTTGTGTAACACTAGATACCTCAGGTAAAATATCTAGCGATTTTACTGATCCCGATTTAGACGCATTAATTACATCAGAAGCGAAGGATTACGGTGGCGATACGGCTGCTTTGATGTTTACAATGCAGGCTACAGGCTCGCTGTTGAACTTTAACTATGTATTTGCGTCATCTGAGTTTGACGAAGACCCAAAGTATAATGATATTTTTGGCCTTTTTGTTAAAGTGAATGATGGAGAGTTTGAAAATATAGCCTTGTTAGATAATGGGAAGCATATCACCATCACCAATCTACGTGCAGGGAAAAGCGGGACTCAGCTCAATAACGGTACAAGTACCGATATCGGTGCTGCCGGGACAGCGTATGATTATTTTACGGTTACGGACTCTCTTTCTATTAACAAGGGAGAATGTAGTGGCTTTACTAAAAAATTCAATGCTAAGAAATCCGTTAACATTGGCGATATAGTCACAATTAAGTTTGTCATTGCCGATGTCGGTGATGAGGCTATGAACTCCTACGTTATGATTGAAGACGGCTCCATTAGCTTCGAAGAAAAAGGCGGTATGATTAGCGGTGAAATAACACAAAACAACAATTTTGTGGATGGAGCAAGTGTAAAACTATTAAAGGGGAATAAGCAGATTGCCAGTGCTGTTACCGCCGCAGATGGCAAATACAAATTCTCTGATGTAGCGCCTGGAGTCTATACTTTAGAGGTTACAAGTGAAAATAAAGTGATCACTGTTTTTGTTACTGTGGATTCGTCTGCTGTTACCAAAAATGTGACTATTCCCAATGTGAATGGTGCGCAAAACACCATTGTGGAAATATTTAATGATGAGACCCCCGATGTAGTAACTGATTTAAACGATTTATTTGACGGTGCTTTAGCGAATAACACAGACACCAATAAAGGCATTACGCAAGAAGATTTAGATACCGTCGCCGCTGGTGGCAAAGTAGAGATCAAGCTCACTGCAGAAAAAAAGGATGAAATAGAAACAAAGGGTGAAGCAGAAAAAATTAAAGAACTTGCGAGTACACCAACAGCAAAATATCTGTTTCTTGATTTGAGTGTATTTAAAACTATTACTGAAAGTGGTACTGCTAAGGACCCTGTAAAACTCATAGAGCTCAATGATTTGGTCGATATTGTAATCGAAGTACCTGCTGAGTTGCGTGGTGCAGGCCTTAGAGTTTTCCGCGTGCATGAAGGAATAGCACAAGAGCTTACTGCAACAGCAAATAATGATGGCGAAAAAATTAAACTAAGCGTTGATCGTGCTTATGTAACAATTACAACTAAGAAATTCTCCACCTATTCTATGATGAACGTGACTTACAATGTCACAATAAATAATGACGCAGCGGGTGCTAGCGGTGATGGAAGCTATGCCGAGGGAGCAGTCGTTAACATCAACGCAGGAACAAAAAGTGGCTATAGCTTTAACGGTTGGACTTCTTCTGACGGTATAGCATTTGCAGATGCAAGCAGTACAACCACAACCTTCACCATGCCTGCAAACGCTGTAACGATAACCGCCAATTGGAAATACATTGGAGGGATTGATTTAGGCGAAAGCTCTGATTCAACAGATTACCAATATGAATTCTGGAAAGAAGTAGAGGATAAAATCAATTCTGCCAAACACTCGGATGTTATTAGCATAGATGCCAATAATTATGACCGACTGTCTTATTCTGTAATGGATGCATTAGGCAAAAATTACGTAACATTGGTTATTAATTGGAATGGGGGCAATACAATCACTATTCCTGCCGGAAAGGCACAGATCAACGAAGCAAATCGTATTTCTTGGTCACTTGCCATGCTGGAGCAAATTTATAAAAAAATCGAAGCTGATACATCTATTACAAAAAATCCAATAAATCCACAAACAGGTGGGGGGGATTATATCAATGATGCTTCTGCTGGTATAACACACGGCTCAGTAGCACAGAAGTCCGAACATATAGCAATTACATCAGCTAACAAAGAAATCACCACATCTGCCAACAGAAATAATATGATAGTTATTGTAACAACTATCGTATCATTAATCTTTTGGTTTAAGTGCAGAGAAAAGAAAGAAATTAAGTAACCGTGGTTTTAGCTAAATGGACCTTAGTATTGAAGCCGTGAAAAAAGCTTGTAAATAATTATCGAAAAGTTTTATATGATAAAATAATGCAACTTCCGTGTCCGACCTGCTGGGTCACGCACAGGTAAGCACAACGCTGGACATATACAGCTATGCATATTCGATAAGAATAGAAGAAAGCGGTTGAGGAGTTGCGTAAAAATCGGTGGTCTAATAGAAAACAGGAGCCTCACCATAGCGGTGGGGTCCCTGTTTTTTTCCTTTGCGTCAACGGTTCCTTAAAAATCTAATAAGTATCCAAATAAACCATAAACCACCGGTGCATATAATCAACAAGAAATCGACCATAAGACCAAATGCACCACGCTCTTTCAATTTACATATCCTCCTTACAAAATCCGTAATGAGATCTTGCTTCACCTCATTAGAGGGCGTGTAAATTCTGCGAGGTGTAAACGTTATATTTCTTCAAATATCTGCTTGCTGTTATCAACCCTCCACTTTTTATAATCCTCAAGCTCGGTATGCAATGTTTTGAGTGCCCATAGAAATACCGCTACATCATCAAGCCACCCCAATGCGGGAAAAAAGTCGGGGATTAAATCAATCGAGGATACAATATATATTATTGATGCAACAATTAGAACTACCGCACTTATAGGAATGTCGGTGTATTCCTTTTTGATGTAACTCCTTACCAATGATACCATACAAGCTAAATCACTTGCATATTTTCCGATGGCAGGAATTGTTTTTAGGATTTTCTCAAGGCGCTGAATCAACCGTTCAAATTTATCTTCGCTTTGAATAGTTTCCTCTGCTTCGCTACTGTGTGATTCAACTGCTTTGGTAAGGGCTTCTTCATTAAAGAAACTTGCTGTGTTGTCCATAATCACTTTCTCCTTTTTAAATTTAGCGTCTGCGAGAAGATTGTTTGCCTTAATATTGTGAATAACTTTATTATACAATACCAAATCATAAGTGAAAAGCCCCTGTTTTCGACTGAAAACAGGGGCTTTGGTATGCCTGATGCGATTCGAACGCACGACCCTCAGAGTCGGAGTCTGATACTCTATCCAGCTGAGCTACAGGCACATATATGAAAACTACCTTTAACAGTAGTAGTCAACCTATTAAATTTTGGTGGTCAAATAGTAGTCATTTAACTTTTGGAATTTCTTTTCTCCGTCGATAAACCCAGTAGCCAAGGCGTTTGCGGACTTTAATTAAAATGTTCATCAGAGTTGTCGAAGTCTGACACTCTATCCTGCTGAGCTACAGGCGCAAATAAATACATATAAAGTGAATAGCCTATACAAAAGTGGGCAAGATCACTATGTTAGTATAGCAAATCTACTGCAGAAATACAAGATCAAAATAATCTAATAAAACCCTTAAAAAAGTCGAAAAAGGGGATTGACAGTGGGTGGTGGTACATGGTATACTAGCAA
>DAMCAP010000031.1:0-28399 GCA_032059445.1 Oscillospiraceae bacterium | reverse complement strand
GACGACGGCGGGGGCATCCCCCGAGAAGATGTACCCACCGCATTTGTAAGGCATGCTACCAGCAAGGTCTACACCAAAGAAGATCTGGAAACTATCGGCACCATGGGCTTTCGTGGAGAAGCATTGCCTTCTGTCGCAGCGATGAGCAGGGTAGAGGTGCTTACCCGTGTAGAAGAAGAGCTCAGCGGTACCCGCTATGTGATCGAGGGCATGGAAGAGATTGAGCGAAGCGATGCGGGCTGCCCTGTAGGCACTACTATCGTGGTGCGCAATTTGTTTTATAACACCCCCGCCCGCATGAAGTTTCTAAAAAGCGATACGGTGGAGGGCAATACCATTGCCGCTCTGATGGATCGACTTGCACTTGCCAACCCTCAGATCTCCTTTCGCTTCATCAGAGATGGTGATACCAAGCTGAGCACTCCGGGAGATAACAATTTGCTTTCTGCCATTCGGGTTGTCTGTGGCAGCGAGGTAGCTGCTTCCATGATTGCAGTCAGTCACCGCATCGGCAGCATCGTGGTGGAGGGCTATATCAGCAAGCCTGGCTACTCTAAGCCCACCCGCTCGATCCAACATTTCTTTATCAATAATCGCTACATACGCTCCAAGACCTGTACGCTGGCACTGGAAGAAGCCTATAAAACCCGCTTGATGGGAGGCAGATTCCCTCTTTGTGTGCTCAAGGTCGCCCTGCCTTATCATGAGGTGGATGTGAATGTACACCCAGCAAAGATCGAAGTGCGTTTTTCCGACGAAAAAGCCGTATATGATGGAGTATACTCAGCTTGCAAGCTTGCGCTAGATGAGCTAGAAAAAGTTGCATTCGGTCAAAGTAAACCGAAACTTAATTGGTTTTCGCTAGAGGATCAAGACTACAGCGACAGGCAGCAGAGCTTATCTGTAAAGGCAGAGGCGGTAAGACCAGTGATGAATCCTCACACCACAGAGCTGCGCTCCACACCTGTGACTGCATCTCAAATCAAGGAGTATAGCCAGCGATATACTTCAACAGGGTACAAGCCCACCACTACGAATGAGAATAGTGGGATACATATCGAGGATTCCATACATAAGTCATCGATCAAGCAGGCTTCACAAACTAGTGTGCTATACACCCCTAGCGTGATGGATGAAGTTGACCTTCCGTCGGACAAGCTGTCATCATTTAATGCTGTAGCTAACCAATCAATCAGTGTAGGAGTGGAGCTGCAAAAGACGGAGAAACACCTACCAGTACCGACAGAGGTAGTTGCGGTAGTAGAAGAAATCACACCCTCTTTTGAGGTGATCGGTGAGCTCTTCCACACCTATATCGTTTGTCAGACCAACAACGCGATGGTGCTCATCGATAAGCATGCTGCTCACGAGCGTTATCTCTATAGCCGCATTAAGGATGAGGTCAATACCTCTCAGCGTCAGCTTTCACTGCTTAATCATGTAGTCACACTAGATGCACAGGAGTATCTGCTGCTATTGGATCATCTGCATACCCTCTCGGAGCTGGGAATCGTGGCGGATGACTTCGGAGGTAATAGCCTGATCATCAGAGAGGTCGCATTGGCGCTGGCTACAATACCTATTAAAGAGCTGCTTGCTGATATTGCCCAAAAGATCCGAAATCATAACAATGATATGACGCCAAGCCGTTTAGATGAGCTGCTTTTTTCGATGGCGTGCCGCTGTGCCGTGATGGCAGGAGATAAATCCTCCCCGGCAGAGCTACATAAGCTAGCCGCAATCGCTTTGGCACCGGGTGGCGCTCGCTACTGCCCTCATGGGCGGCCGACTACCGTCGAGCTAAGTGAGCGAGATATCCAGCGGATGTTTGGGCGCTTGGGCTAGTGCTTGACTAAGATAAGCTTAAGAATTAGCGATATTGGGGGAACAATGGAGAAGAAAATTCCGATTATTGTGATTGTCGGGCCAACTGCCTCGGGGAAAACAAAGCTGTCGGTAGATTTGGCGAAACGTTTTGATGCAGAGATCATTTCGGCCGACTCAATGCAGATTTATAAATATATGGATATTGCCACTGCAAAGGTACACAAGGATGAAATGCAGGGCATCCCCCATCATTTGATTGATATCTTAGACCCCAGTGAGGCCTATAATGTAGCCACCTTTGTACAAGATGCATCTAGGGCGGCGCAGGATATTTATAGCAGAGGCAAGCTTCCGATACTGGCTGGGGGGACTGGGCTTTATGTATCATCGCTGATTGATGGCATCACTTTTAATGAAGATCAAGGTGATACACAGCTGCGTGAAGAGCTTTATCAATATGCAAAGCGAGAGGGTGTAGAAGCCCTGCATCGCAAGCTTGCAGAGGTTGACCCTGAGGAAGCGGCAAACATCCACCCCAACAATATCGTAAGGGTTGTAAGAGCCATAGAGCTGTTTCACACCACAGGCAAGCCCAAAACGCAGCATCTCAGAGCATCCAAGCTTCAACCTTCGATCTTTCATCCGATTATTATTGGTCTGAGCTTTGATGATCGAGAGAAGCTCTATCAGCGAATTGATCTGCGAGTAGATCTAATGCTGCAAAGCGGGTTACTTGAGGAAACCAAGAAGATCCTCGATATGGGTTACGGCCTGACCGCTTCCAACGCCATTGGCTACAAGGAGCTGATACCCTATCTCAAAGAAGAGAGTAGCCTTGAGAATTGTATCGAAGAGCTCAAGCGTAACACGCGCCGCTATGCTAAGCGGCAGCTTACTTGGTTTAAGCGAGACAAGCGTACCCATTGGATCTATTCTGATCTTTGCAGCAATTATGATGAGATTTTAGCGCGAGCTTCTGAGATTGTTCGTCTTGGTCTGACAGAAATGGAGGATGCCTGTGAGCAAAAGCTTTGATAGGATTTTGACTTCAATTGTAGTGCTGGTGTTACTCAGCTATGTGGGTTTTACCGGGTTTCGGTATATCTACTCCCCTTACAAGACAATGATTGCCTACAGTCATTTAGAGTCGGACAGCTTACGCAGTAGAGCACTGCTACTGCGTGATGAGTCTGTGCTGGGTGATACAACCACCCTCAACACCTACTACCTGTTGGAGGATGCTTCAATGGTGGAGGCAGAGCAGGAGGTTGCAGTAGAATATGCTTCTGCAGAGGATATCCGCGCGATTGATCAAATCAAAAGCTACACCCAGGAGATAGAGGGGCTTAGCAGTGCGGCAGCCTTAAAGATGGGGTTTTTGAGCACCGATTATCTAAACACACAGCTGCAAGAGACGATCTCTCGTATCAGTGAAAGCTCAGCTGATCAAAATGCGCAAAATATCCCACAATTGACAGCTACACTCACTGAGTTGATCAATAAAAAGCAGGTGGCAATCGGTCGGGAAAACAACTTCGGAGAGCGGATTGGTTACCTACAGGCACAAAAAAGCTATCTAGAAAATAGTTTGTCCCCTCCGGTAAAATCCATTGTTTCAAGCTCGGGAGGCTATTTTACCAGCCATGTAGATGGCTACGAAAGTCAGCTTCGGGCATCGAACAGGCTTAATATTTCTGTGCAGCAGTATCAAGACCTGCTGCGGGGGGATCTTGCCGCTCACAACAGCAACAATGTGGGTAAGATCGTCACCAGCCACAATTGGTATCTAGCTACAGAGGTAGAGCCAAAACAACTGGAGAAGTTTTATGTAGGCCAAAGAGTGGGCTTGGGTTTTGATGTAGAGAGCGCTTTGGATATAGACGGCATTGTCAGCGATATTTTAACCGACTCCAACACTTCCAATGCAATTGTGCTGATCCGCTGTAACTATGTTACCCCCGCTTTGATTAACTTGCGCTACTCAGCGGTTGATATACGCTTTAATACCTATAGCGGCATCCGCATACATGCTGATTCGATCCGCTATAACGACAACAACGAAGCAGGCGTATTTGTCATAGAGGGGAATTTAATCGTGTTTAAGCGAATTGAGATCTTCCATCAAACCGATACCTATGCGCTATGCAATGATAATTCTCAGTTGAATAATCCAATAAAATTGTTTGACGAGGTGATTATAAGTGGAACAGACATCTATGACGGCAAGGTTATTAAGCAGTACCAGTCTTGAGGAGCGAGTTAAGCTGATCAGCCATGGGTTGCAGGAGCAGTGTACTAAATGGGGGAGGGATCCCTCGGAGGTGCAGATGATGGCAGTTTCAAAGACAGTACCTGCTGAGATCGTAAACCATGCCTATCAGCTGGGTATACCGCTCGTTGGAGAGAATCGTGTACAAGAGCTGCTATCCAAAAAAGATGCGTATGCATTTGACAGGAGTGCTTTGGAGTTTATCGGGCACTTGCAGACAAATAAGGTGCGTAAAATTGTACCCTTTGTAAAGCGGATCCAATCGGTGGATTCTTTGCGGCTGGCAAGTCAGATCAGCCGTTGCGCCACCGAGCTGGAGCTGACGATGGAATGCTTGATTGAAGTCAACATATCAAGGGAATCGGCTAAGACAGGGGTATTGCCGGAGCAGGTGGAGGAGCTGATCCATCAGGTTTCACAGCTCCCGGGGCTTAATATCACTGGCTTGATGACAATCGGGGAAAACACTGATGATTTCACAAAAAAAGAAGATATTTTTCACAAAATGCAAGCTCTGTTTATTGACATTGGAGCGAAAAAAATAGATAATGTTAATATGCAAACCTTGTCAATGGGGATGTCTGGTGACTTTTTGCTGGCTGTCAAGCACGGCTCTACCGTCGTAAGATTGGGCAGTGCACTATTTGGTGCCAGAAGATAGCGTCGTCGATACTGTCGAGTCTGTGCTTAATCGCTTTTATCCACACAGCCTGCGGGTAAAAGTACATATAAACAAAATTATAAATGCCGATGGCAGGGCGGCAGAATGGAGCTTTCTTATGGGTATGTTTGATAAGTTTAAGAACATGGTTGCAATGCCCGATGAAGAGGAAGAGGAGATGGATATGGAGATGGAGTTTGCCGCCAAGCCTATTGGTCGAAGCTCTAACCGTGAGCCACTCGGTGAAGTAGACCCATCTATTACAGGAACTGGCACTGCAAGACGTGAGCCGCTAAAGATTCCGGGCAACAATATGACCGATCCGTCTCAGCTTCAGGTGATTTTGGTCAAGCCTGAGCGCCATGAGGATGCCAGCGCAATTGCCGATCATTTAAATGATAAAAAGACTGTTGTATTAAATCTTGAGTCGACCAATAAGGAAGTTGCTCGTAGGCTCTTTGACTTTTTGAGCGGTGTAGCCTATGCCAATGGTGGCAGAGTCGAGCGAGTTGCCAACAGCACTTTTTTGATCACTCCTTACAACATCGATTTTAAGGGCGATCTAATAGATGAGCTCGAGAATAGCGGAATGTACCTCTAATGACTAGGCAAAACCACCCCATCAGTCTTGACGAACAGGAGCAGATACTGTTTAACCGTATTATCGATCTTGCTCGCCAGGCCAAAAGCAAAGGAAGCCCAAGGTTTACAGCCTTTCTGGATCAGCGCCAGCAGGCTGTAGCTTTGTACGCCGTCCACACGGTAGATGATTGTGATGCGGTGTTTTTTGGCGGGGAAGCCGAAAGTGACCGTAAGGTACTGGGAATCAGCGACGGCTTTGTACCTCTAAATGACGAGATGTTTCCCATCAAAGTGCTGGGGCTACGCTTCCCAAAGGATCAGAAGCTAAGTCACAGGGATTTTTTGGGCGCTTTGATGGGTTTGATGATTAAACGAGAGCTGATAGGCGATATACTAATTAGTGAGGGCTCGGGGCTTATCTATGCTCTTAGCCCTGCGGCGCCGCTGATTTTGAGTGAGCTGACTCAGGCAGGTCGTACCAGCGTAAGCTGCACCGAGGGCAAGCCTGCTGATTGGAAGTATGAGGCAAGCTTTGAGGAGGTAACAGGTACAGTGAGCTCACTTAGGCTCGACTGTGTCGTTAGTCATCTGCTCAATCTAAGCCGCGATGCCTCTGATAAACTGATCGCCTCTTCCAAGGTGATGAATAACTCCCGCGTAATCACCGATGGCGCAAAGCAGGTGAGCTTGGGGGATGTTATTTCGATCAGAGGCTATGGCAAATATATCATCGACGAGATCGGTGAACGAAACAAAAAAGGAAGAATTCGAATCTATTGCAAGAAGTACGCTTAGGAGGGACTACTGATGACGCCAAATGAGCTTCGTGAAAAGAAATTCAACAGAGCCTTTGGCTTTGGCTACCGTATGGAGGATGTAGATAGATATTTGGAGCTGGTAGCCAAATCCATGGAAGATATGATCGCAGAGAACGCAGCTTTAAATAAGAAGCTGGAGGTGCTGGCCGATAAGATCAGTGAGTACCGTAACGATGAAGAGAGCCTGCGTACCGCACTTTTGGGTGCACAAAAGCTAGGTGATAGTGTAATTCGTGAGTCTAAGGGTAAGGCAGCCGGCATTATGCGCGATGCCAACCAAAAGGCCGAAATGATGATTGATAATGCCAAGCGGCAGTTGGATCGAGAGAAAAAGGCTTTTGACAACCTGCAGAAGGAAGTTGAAACCTTTAAAAATAATCTATTTGAGATGTACAAGCAGCATCTTGCGATAGTCAGTGGTATGCCTGGTGAAATTAAAGATAGCAATCTGCTAGCTTCGGCGCAAGCACCAAGCCTAAATGCTGCCGAGGAGGAAGAGCCGGTACAGGAGCAAGAAGTACCTGCTGCGAAGCAGGAGCCTGCACCTGAAGAAGAGCCAACCACAGTATCTGGTAATACCCAGGCATGGTCCTTTGGTCAGCGTCTGACCCATGAGCTGAGCGAAGCCGAGGACGACGAAGTGGATATTGATGAAGCATTCTCGCTGGATGCACTTAAAAAACGCGTGGCAATGGAAACCGAAAGCTATGACAGTAAGCCCAACAATTCCAACATGCAGTTTGGCAAGGGCGCTGATAAAGATAAATTTCGTGGCTAAAATATTTGGTGAATAATCATATAAAAGGAGTACAAAATGGCACAGGACTATAATAACACTCTTAACCTGCCCAAGACCGATTTCTCTATGCGGGCTTCTCTGCCGCAAAAAGAGCCTGATGCAGTCAAAAACTGGGATGCAACCAGGTTATATTATAAAATTATCGAAAAGAACCAGGGGAAACCAAACTACATCCTGCATGATGGCCCTCCCTATGCCAACGCTGATATCCATCTGGGCACAGCGCTCAATAAGGTGCTTAAGGATATCGTAGTGCGCTCGCATAATATGATGGGGTATAAGTCTGCCTATGTGCCGGGTTGGGATACCCACGGTCTGCCTATTGAGCTTCGTGCGATGGAAAAAATCAAGGATAAGACCAACATCGACCCCATCGAGCTGCGCAATATCTGTAAGGAGTATGCCCTGCATTTTATGGGAGTTCAGGCAAATTCCTTTAAGCGTCTAGGTGTACTGGGTGATTTTGACGATCCATATCTGACCTTAAAGCCTGCTTTTGAAGCCAAGCAGATTGAAGTCTTTGGCGAAATGGCAAAAAAAGGCTTTATCTATAAAGGCTTAAAGCCTGTATACTGGTGCCCAAGCTGCGTAACTGCTCTGGCAGAAGCCGAGATCGAGTATGCAGACGATACTTGTTATTCGATTTATGTTAAGTTCTTCCTCAAGGATGATAAGGGTGTCCTGACCAATATGGGAGCTGATCTGTCAAAGACCTCCGTAGTGATCTGGACAACCACTACCTGGACTTTGCCTGCAAACGTAGCAATCTGCCTAGGCGGAGATTTTGACTATGCTTTGGTTAAGGCAAATGGAGAATACATGGTGATGGCGACCGAGCTTGTGAAGGACGTTATGTCAAAGGCTGGCATCGGTGAGTATGAGATTGTCGGTCAGTGCAAGGGCTCTGATCTGGAGCTTGCTACCTGTCAGCATCCCTTTATCGATCGTGAGTCATTGATCATCTTAGGTGATCATGTTACGCTCGACAGCGGTACCGGCTGCGTACATACCGCGCCCGGCCACGGTGTTGAGGACTTTGAGGTATGTACCAAGCACTATCCTCAGCTGCCTGTAGTTGTGCCAGTCGACAATCATGGCAAGCTTACCGAGCTGGCAGGTCGATTTGCAGGGTTGACCACTGATGAATCAGGCAAGGTCATCTCTGATTATCTCAAGGAGCATGACAATCTGCTGGCTGTCGATAAGCTGGTGCACCAATATCCTCACTGCTGGCGTTGTAAGAAGCCAGTGCTCTTTAGAGCAACTGAGCAGTGGTTCTGCTCTGTAGAGAAATTTAGAGATGAAGCGATCAATGCCGTCCGCTCTGTTAAGTGGATCCCCGGCTGGGGCGAAGACCGTATGGCAGGCATGATCACTGACCGCAGCGACTGGTGTATCTCTCGTCAGCGTCTGTGGGGTGTGCCGATCCCTATGTTTTATTGCAAGAGCTGTGGCAGATACCACATCGATGACAGCACCATCAAAGCTGTATCGGAGTTGTTTAAGGCTGAAGGCTCTGATGCATGGTATATCAAGAGTGCTAAGGAAATCCTCCCTGAGGGAACTACCTGCCCTGCTTGCGGTGGTACTGAGTTTACCAAAGAGATGGATATTATGGACGTTTGGTTTGACTCCGGTGTTACACATGCTGCTGTCCTTGAGCAGAGAGAAGAGCTTGATTGGCCCTGCGACCTTTATCTGGAGGGTGCAGACCAATATAGAGGCTGGTTCCAGTCTTCGCTGCTGACTTCTGTCGCTTGTAGGGGTAAGGCGCCCTATAAGGCAGTCTGCACCCACGGTTGGGTTGTAGATGGTGAGGGCAAGAAGATGTCTAAGTCGCTGGGTAACGGTATACTTGCCTCTGAGATCGTGGAGGAGTATGGCGCAGATATGCTCAGACTTTGGGTTGCTTCCTCAGACTACCACACCGATATCAGGCTCTCTCGTGATATTTTAAAGCAGCTCTCTGAGGTTTACCGCAAGATCAGAAACACCGCCCGTTACATCTTGGGTAACCTTGAAGGCTTTGACCCCAACACCAATATGGTGGCAGATGATCAGCTAGAAGAGCTGGATCGTTGGGCTCTGATGCAGAGCAACGAACTGGTAGCAAAGGCACACGAAGCATATAACAGCTTTGATTTCTATGTGCTTTACCATGCGATGCACAACTTCTGTACCGTAGATATGTCTAACTTCTATCTTGATATCATCAAGGATCGTCTATATGTAGAAGCTCCTGATAGTGTAGCAAGACGCGCAGCGCAGACAACCATCTACCGCATCCTGCGTGATCTGACTTTGATTTTGGCTCCTCTCCTACCTTTTACCGCAGAAGAAATCTGGGCTTATATGCCAAAGTCTAATCAGCTCGATAGTGAATCCGTAATGTTTAACCAGCTGCCTGCGATTGATCACAGTCTCTTGGATCAGGCATTTGCCGCTAAGTGGGATCAGATACATGCGATCCGTGATGAAGTAAACAAGGTACTAGAGACAGCCAGAACTGCCAAGAAGATTGGTAAATCTCTAGAGGCAAAGATTACTTTGTATGCTGATGGGGAGTTGCTAAAGTTTCTGCAGGAAAATGAATCACAGCTTGCAACCATCTTTATCGTTTCTAAGGTTGAGGTAAAGCAGGCTGATGGCTCCGGTGATAAGGCTGGCGGTATAGAGGGTCTCTCAATCGCCTTTGAGAAGGCAAGCGGTGGCAAGTGTGAGCGCTGCTGGGTCTACTCTGATACTGTTGGCACCATCGAAAAGCATCCTACCCTATGCTCTCGCTGTGCTGCGATTGTCGATAGCCTAAATTCGTAATTCTATTTAACTTCTGCTTGTCTATAGGGTGTCGGGGTTCGTCCCCGGCACCTGCGTAGACTTTTTTGTTTTGAACCGTTGTTTTGGTGAAGCTAAATAATCATTTCTGGGGAGGTCATATATGACTGCCATTTATACGCTTGCTATAATTGCTACGCTGGTGGCTGCTGATCAGGCCGTAAAGCTGTGGGCGATTAAGGCACTCCAGGGGAGTGCGTCGATCGTACTGATACCGGGGCTCTTAAAGCTGACCTATGTAGAGAACTATGGCGCAGCTTTTGGCATGATGCAGGGGATGCGCTGGGTACTGATCGGTTTGACAGCACTGATCCTTTGTGGGATCGTTTATTTCTTAATTACTGGTAGAGTAATTGGCAAATTGCCTAATATCGCTTTTACGATGATCGCTGCCGGAGGTATCGGCAACTTGATCGACCGTATCCGCCTAGGCTATGTCGTGGATTATCTGGATGTCAACGACCTGATCAGCTATCCTATGTTTAATATTGCGGATTGCTGTGTAGTCGGTGGGGCAATTTTGGTAATTGTCTATGTGCTATTTCTAGATGGCAAAGACAAAGAGATCATCCGTTTCTAAGAGGTAAGTAGATGCAAAAAGAAGAAAAAATCCTCTTAAGAGCAGATGAGGAGGATGTAGGGCAGAGGCTAGATCAGTTTGTCAGCAATACCTGTGAAGAGCTAAGCCGATCTGCTGCCCAAAACCTGATCGAAAAGCGCATGGTTACGGTCAACGAAAAGCCTGTCGCCAAAAACTACAAGATGCGTAGCGGCGACGAAGTGGTGGTTATACTGCCCGAGGCTGTAGAATATGATGCACTGCCGCAGGAAATGCCGCTTGATATCATCTATGAAGACGCTCACCTGATCGTGGTCAACAAGCCTAAGGGCATGGTAGTGCACCCTGCTCCCGGCAATTCTGACGGTACGCTGGTCAATGGTATTTTACATCATTGCGACGGCGCTTTGTCGGGGATCAACGGGGTAATACGCCCGGGGATTGTCCATCGGATCGATAAAGATACTTCGGGGCTGCTGGTCGTAGCAAAGGATGATAAAACGCATATCGGGCTCTCAGAGCAACTGCAAGCCCATACCATGGAGCGGCAGTACCATGCGGTAGTTTATGGCAATGTAAAGCAAGAGGAGGGTCGGATCGAAGCCCCTATTGGTCGGCACCCCATTGATCGCAAAAAAATGTGCGTCACTACCAAAAACTCCCGCGAGGCGGCTACCAATTATGAAGTAATTGCCCGCTATAAAGGCTTTACCTACCTAAGCCTGCGGTTGGAAACAGGACGCACCCATCAGATCAGAGTGCATATGGCATATATCGGGCACCCAGTAGCTGGTGACCCTGTTTACGGCCCTGCCAAAGTGATGAGTGCATTGGGGGGGCAGTGCTTACATGCCAAAACGCTTGGCTTTATTCATCCGATTACCGAGGCAGAAATGCGGTTTGAATCCGACCTGCCTCAGTATTTCACGGATTTTTTAGAAAAGCTGGATCGAATGTCATAAATAAGGGAAGTGTATATGAATACTATAAAAAAGAAAAATGAGGGCAAATATCTGCTCAGCGATGTAGACGGTACCCTGATGGGGCATGATGAGATCATCCCTCAGGGCAACCTCGATGCAATTCAGGCATTTTGTCAAGAAGGTGGGCGATTTGCCTTGGCGACAGGCAGATCTATCCGCTCTGGCAGGTGGATCGCCAAGCAGGTGGGTGCCAACGCACCTTGCATCCTCTTTAATGGTGCTGTAATCTATGATTTTGAGCATGAGCAGCCCCTTTTTGTCAACAAGCTGCCTTTAGAGCTCATTCCCCGCATCAAGCAAGTGTTAAAGGGCCTTCAGAGCTTTCGGATTGTAGTATCAGCTTTGCACCAAAGCTATGAGGTGGGTGCGATTACCGACCCATTTACACAGGAATCCTCCTCTCTTGATGCAATCCCCGATGATTGGATCAAGGTAATCTTTCATGTAAAGCCACAGGAGCATGATGCCTTGGTAGCGTATCTTGAAGAGCATCTTGGTGAAGAAGCTGCAATAGTTTCTTCCAGCACTACATACGTAGAGATATTACCTCGTGAAGTTTCGAAGGGTACAGCACTTCTTAAGCTGGCAGAGGTATTGGATGTAGAGCTCAAAGATATCTATGTGATCGGAGATTATTATAACGATCAAGAAATGCTCAAAGCAGCCCTTAATTCTGCTTGCCCCGCGAATGCACCAGAGGATATAAAGGCAATCTGCCAGCAGATTGTTTGCTCTGTAGAGCAGGCAGCTGTGGCGGAGTACATAAAATTGATTTAGTTATGATGAAGGACGAAAGATCAGTAAAGCTGTTTTGGGTGTGTAGTATCTGTATATGTATGATCACTGTTGTAGCGATGGTAGCCTTATGGGATAGTGGCTACCCGTTAAGTGACGCCCATAAAGAGGAGCTACTGGCCTATATTGATCGACTCTCTGTTAGTGAAGCACCAGCCCTCATCAATATTAATACCGCAGATGCGTGGCAGCTACAGTCTTTACCTTCTATCGGTGAGGTGCGAGCGAAGGCAATCGTAGATTATCGTACAAGGATAGGGTCTTATACCAGCATCGAGCAGCTATTACAGGTTCAAGGCATTACACAAAGTGTGTATGATAAAATCAAGGATCTGGTTACCTTATAAGCACAAAATGCACGCAAGCTCTTAGTAGAGGCATTGCGTGCATTTATTATATTGCTATAGATTTTTCGTGATAAGCTACTTACTTGACCTGTAACGCAGCTCGTTCCTCTATTGCTTTGGTATAGAGATCAAGCATATAGGCTGCGATACCATCACTGTTGCGCTCCTTGACTGAATCTATTACAGAAGCAGTCAGTGCAGCACGCTTATCGCTATCTAAAGCCTTGATATTTCGCAAAATGGTTGCCATTTCTTTTTCATCCTGATAGGTGAAGCCGTTGACTCCGCTTTTGATCTGATCGATGTTGTCGGGATCTAGCTTCTGCACTACGGGTAGGCCCGATGCCATAGCCTCTAGCATGGAGATGGAGTACATTTCAGAGAGGGAAGCAGTGAGGTATACATCACAGGTAGCAAAGTAAGGAGGGAGCTGCTCGTGTGGGATGGCGCCTGTAAATGTGACTTGATGACCGATGCCGAGCTGATTGGCAAGCTCCATAAACTCCGTTTTGTATGGGCCGTCGCCCACGATCATCAGGTGCATGTTGTCTGCTGCGGTGATGGTATTTTTCCACATTTCCAGTAACACGTCGATTGCTTTTTCTTTCCCTAAGCGGCCGATAAAGCAGCATAAAAATGCGTCGGCAGGGATGTTATACTGCTCTCTTATCTCAGCCTTTTGTACAGAGCTAATGGTGCTAGGATTAAACATTTCTGTTTCAACAGAGTTTGGTATGACGTATACTGGCTTATCGATGCCGATGGCAGCAAAATAGTCGGCACATTTCTTGGAGGGGCCAGTTAGTACATCTGCACGCTTGCCCAAGAAGCCCATGTATTTATGGCTGATTCGCTTTGTAGCTCCTGTCAGGTGCTTGGGCGAAATGTAATAGATATAATCATCATATAGAGTATGCAAAGTATAAACAAGGGGCACATTAAGCCGCTTGGCAACGCGTACGCCTGTAAGCCCTACGCCAAATTCGTTGTGTATGTGGATGATATCAGGTGCAAACTGAGCAATCAAATTTTGACGTGTATTGCTGATAGGGAAGGCCACGCCATATCCATACAAGCTTTTAAATTCTTTTGCAGGGCATCGAAGGATACCGTCTTGGATATAATGATGACTGGCGTTTACGTCGGCTGTTACGATCAGCACCTGATGCCCTTTGTTTTCGAGACCTTCTTTAAGTATCTTAACGTGAGTGACCACTCCATTGATATAGGGAAGATAAGTTTCGGTAAAAATGGCGACACGCATGCTGTTTCCTCCATGGGCATTTTATATGCCAAAAGTTGATGATCTATTGATCGATATTGTAAATTTTCGTATAAACATAAGCAGCACAAAGCTGACTGAAATTTGGTGAAGTATTCAGCCATGCTTACAGGTTTCTTTGATGATTTGGTAGGATATATTTTGGAGATTTGCATTGTTACTTTTGCCATTGGTTATGCATCACTACGAAAATCACTGATCATAATTATATCATTAATCTGTAGATTGAGCAACTGTTAACAATTAAATTTACTGGATATTTCCTACAAACTAAATAGAATCCTCTCGCAAAGCTAATGGTTGTTATGAATTTAAGTTTGTAGTATAATTATGATATAAAGAACTACTACTTATGCCCTTAAGGCGGATCGGAGCGAGCAATGAGTACAAAATTTAAGGTAGGTATATCTAGGCTGATTAAAGAGTTTAACCTTGAGGTTGCCTATACCCCCGGGGATACCGATAATCTCTATGTAACCTGTACTGATGTCAACCGCCCTGGTTTACAACTTGCTGGTTTTTTCACCGTCTTTGAGCGTGATCGTACCCAGGTGCTGGGCAAAAGCGAAATGACCTATCTCTCTAATCTGGAGCTTGCCTTGCAGCATGAGCGAATGGAGCAGCTATGTGCTATGAAGCCGCCTGCCATCATCATAGCAAGAGGTGCTCCGGCCAATGAGGTGATCATATGCGCAGCTCGTAAGTATGCTGTGCCGGTTTTGCTTAGTAAAGAAAACACCTCGGAGTTTATCGCTGCACTAATTGCATTTTTGTGCGTGGAGCTTGCCCCTCGCATTACGCGCCATGGGGTGTTGCTTGAGATATATGGTGATGGTGTGTTGATCTTGGGAGAGAGCGGTATTGGTAAAAGTGAAACAGCCGTAGAACTGATTGCACGAGGGCACCGAATCATTTCCGATGATGCTGTAGAGATAAAACGTGTATCTGCCCGAGCTTTGATTGGATCTTCGCCCGATAACATCAGGCATTTTATGGAGCTGCGGGGAATAGGTATAATTAATGCGCAAAGAATTTTTGGCATGGGAGCTGTCAAAACGGTTGAAAAAATAGATATGATTATCCAGCTTGAGCTGTGGAAAGAAGATAAGGTCTATGATCGTCTGGGAGCTGAGAGTGAGGTTATGGAGATACTCGGCATTAGAGTGCCTGCGCTAACGATCCCAGTAAAGCCTGGTCGTAACCTTGCTGTTATTATCGAAGTAGCAGTGATGAACCACCGCCTTAAGAAGATGGGTTACCACCCTACCAGAGAGCTGATGAAGGGCCTTGGGATGCCCGATGATCTATTACCGCCAATCGAGGTAGTAATACCAAACCCTCATTGGGATAGCAAGTCCAGAGAAGTAGATACTATATTATAAACTCTGCTAATTTTGCGGCAGTAGCGTCAGTGCTATTTGCCGTATGAATGGCGGGATAGGGGTATGCATGAATAAACTTTCTATGGAGTTTCTAAAGGAAATCGAGGCTTCGGGTTGCTATTATGCCCTTGAAGCGCCGATGTCGCAGTTAACCACCTTTCGGATTGGTGGAGCGGCAGATATTTTGCTTGAGCCCGAGAGTATCAAGCAGCTGATCTCAGTGCTGGAGGCATGCCAAAGGCAACAAATCCCTTATATGATGATGGGAAAAGGCTCAAATATGCTGGTTACAGACAAAGGCATCAGAGGTGCAGTCATCTGTTTAGGGCAGCGCTTTGCTAGGCTTGAGCTAAGAAATGACACTACCATATATGCTTCGGCGGGTGTAAGTATGTCAAAACTGGCTTCATTTGCACAGGAGCATGGTTTAACTGGTTTGGAGTTTTGCTATGGTATCCCTGGCAGTGTGGGCGGCGGATTATTTATGAATGCAGGTGCCTATGGCGGAGAGTTTAAAGATGTAACGCTTCAGATCGATCACTTAGGTGACCAGATGGCGCAGGGTGCTTTTACCAAAGAAGAAGCGCAGATGCGCTATCGCCATACAATCTATCATGACAACGGATACTGCATTACCGGTGGAGTATTTCAGCTTACAAAAGGCGATCCCGTAAAGATCAGTACCAAGATGGAAGAGTTAATGCATCAGCGCCGCACGAAGCAGCCTTTGGAGCTACCTAGTGCAGGTAGTACCTTTAAGAGACCTGAGGGTGCTTTTGCAGCTGCATTGATTGAGCAATGTGGCCTAAAGGGAAGAGTTGTAGGTGGTGCCATGGTAAGCACGAAGCATAGCGGCTTCATTGTGAATATGGGCGGCGCTACCTGTAAAGATGTACTGGAGCTTGTTGCTCAGGTGAGCCAAGCGGTGAAAGAGCAAACTGGCTATACGCTGGAGCTGGAGCCTAAAATTATTGGGGAATTATAAGGTTATAGCAATACCTGTTTCGGCAGTTTGCAGCAATAAAGGGAAAACACAGTATGAAAGAGCAAGCCATCTGGCAGGACGGGGAAATCATGAAGTTTTTAGTAGTAACAGGGCTTTCGGGAGCAGGTAAATCCCAAGCGATCAATGCTTTGGAGGACATTGGATTTTTTTGTATTGACAATGTCCCTCCTGAGATGCTCGTAAAGTTTGCCGAGCTTAGTCTGCATGTTGATAATAGCAAGCGCTTTGCAGTGGTTACCGATGTGCGAAGCTATAACAATCGATTTAAAATTTTAGAAGCAATCGACGAAGTAAGAGCCGCAGGTATAGAGCCAAAGCTCTTATTTTTGGAATGTGACGAGCAAACATTGGTGCGCCGTTACAAAGAGACAAGGCGACGGCACCCGCTGATGGTCAATGACCAAGTATCTCTAGAAGAAGCTGTGGAAACAGAGCGAAACATTCTTAGCGACGTAAGAAATGAGGCCGACTATATCATCGATACCTCCCTGATAAGCTCTGGGCAGCTGAAAGATCGGGTAAAAGAGATGTTTTTGGAGGGAGACGCGGGTGCCATGGGAATCAGAATTATGTCCTTTGGCTTTAAGTATGGTCTGCCGCTAGATGCCGACTTGGTGCTGGATGTGCGCTGCCTGCCTAACCCCTTTTATGTGGCTGAGTTAAAGGCCAAAACAGGCCTATCGCCTGAAGTGCGTAATTATGTGTTTAGCTTTCCAGAGGCTCGGCAGCTAAAGGACAAGCTATTTAGCTTACTGGAATTTTTAATACCTATGTATATCAAGGAAGGAAAAAGCCAGCTGGTGGTTGCCTTTGGCTGCACCGGAGGAAAGCATCGCTCGGTTAGCTTTGCCCATACGCTTACGGAGTATCTTGCATGTAATTATCCAAGTGTATTTGAGTTTCATCGTGATGTCGATAAGCATTAGGGTTCAAAATCTTGTCAGTTCATAGTAGAAATATAGGAGGTGAGCATGTGACCTTTGCGCAAAAAGTAAAAGAAGAGATCTATCAAAGCAAACCGCTAAATGGTAAGCATAAGCGCAGCTTTGCCTACGGCTTGTTTTTATATTCTAAGTATTTTACACCAGACGTAGTGGCGATGGTTACCGAAAACATCTCTGTATCTAAGCTGTATGGGCAGGTGTTGCGGGCTGTGTTGGAGCAGAAGCACCTCCCCGAGCGGTCTAGATCTCCTAGAGGCGCTACAGTCTATAGCATAACATTAAGCGACCCTCAAGAAATTGACAAGCTCTTTGAGTACTTCGGGCATACCCACGAGGAGTTAAACCAAAACCTACTTGATGAAGATGCTCTACACAGCTTTATTAGTGGTGTACTTATGGCTTGTGCAAGCCTTAGCGACCCAATTAAGGGCTATCATTTGGAGTTTACCCCGCCCAATGAAGAACTGTGCGACTTGCTTTTTGAGCTGCTAGCTGTGCTTGGCTATCCCCCAAAGACCACCAATCGCAAAGGGCAGTGGGGGATCTACTATAAAGAAAGCGAACCGATTGAGGATCTGCTGGCCATAGCAGGAGCAACTACATCAGCACTAGAGCTGATGGAGGTAAAGATTTATAAGGACCTTCGTAACAAAACCAACCGCCAAAGCAATTGCGACACTGCCAATATTGATAAAATCATCGATGCTGCCCAGCAGCAGATTGCTGATATTAGTTATCTGCTGGAGCATGGGGGAGAAGGCATCCTTACCGAGCCCATGCATCAGGTAGCACAGCTACGGCTACAAAACCCAGATGCATCTTTAAGAGAGCTGGCAGAGCTGGCGGGTGTTTCTCGATCGGGGGTAAATCATCGATTGTCCAAGATTACAGCCTTGGCAAAGGAGCTGCGAGGTCTAAAGGAGGTAAGCAAAGGGTGAGTTTTGTACATCTGCATCTACATACGGAATACAGCTTGCTAGACGGTGCTTGCAGAATCACCCCTTTGATGCAGAGGATAAAAGAACTTGGCCAGCCTGCTGTGGCAATCACCGATCATGGCACTATGTATGGTGTGGTTGACTTTTATAAAGAAGCAAAGAAGCAGGGAATAAAGCCAATCATCGGCTGTGAGGTCTATGTAGCGCCTCGGCGGATGCAAGACAAAGTCAATAAGATCGATAGCTCACCTCATCACTTGGTACTGCTCTGTAAGGATCAAGAAGGCTATCAAAATCTGATCAAACTAGTGTCTTTAGGCTTTACTGAGGGGTTTTATAGCAAGCCTCGTGTTGATATTGATACCCTGCGTAAATACAGTCGTGGATTGATTGCATTAACCGCCTGCCTTGCCGGGCATATTCCGCGGTTGCTGGTCAAAGACGACTACGAGGGTGCTAAAGAAATTGCACTGACCTATCAGCACATCTTTGGTAGAGATAACCTTTATATCGAGCTACAAAATCATGGGATAGACGATCAGAAGAAGATCATTCCCAGCCAGATTCGTTTAGCAAGAGAGCTCAACCTTCCCTTGGTTGCTACAAACGATGCGCACTACCTGACCAAAGAAGACAGCAAAACCCAAGGGGTTTTGATAGCCATACAAACCAACCGCACCATCGATAACCAATCCTTAGAGTTTGAGACCGACGAGTTTTATGTAAAATCTCGTGAGGAGATGGAGCTTGCTCTGCCAAATCTAAAGGACGCTATGGACAACACCTTAAAGATCGCTGAGCGTTGCAACGTTGAGTTTGAGTTTGGCAAAATAAAGCTTCCGGCCTTTACCACCAATCAAAGGCAAGACAATAAAAGCTATTTCAGGAAGCTCTGCTACGATGGGCTACATCGCCACTATGGAGATCAACCTAAGCAAGAGATTATCGACAGGCTGGAATATGAGCTGGGCATCATAGAAACCATGGGCTATGTAGATTACTTTTTGATTGTCAGCGATTTTATCCATTACGCCAAAAGTCAAGGAATACCTGTAGGGCCCGGCAGAGGCTCTGGTGCAGGTAGCATCGCGGCATATTGCATCGGTATCACCGGTATTGATCCGATCAAATACGGCTTGATCTTTGAGCGCTTCCTAAACCCAGTGATCGTGTAGCGCAGATCATTACCTTCGGTACCATGGCCGCCCGAGCTGCAATACGAGATGTAGGCAGAGCCATCGGCTTGCCGTATCAGCTGGTGGATTCTGTGGCGAAGCAGATCCCTACTGAGCTTGGCATCACTATAGAAAAGGCATTTACCCGATCACCCGATTTTAAGAGGCTCTATGAAAGCGGCGATGAGATCAAATTCCTGGTGGATACTGCATCTAAATTGGAAGGGATGCCTCGCCATGCTTCGATCCATGCGGCAGGTGTCGTAATAACCAAAGACCCTGTTTCGGACTATGTACCCTTGCAAAAAAATGATGAGTCGATCGTTACGCAGTTTCCGATGGGTACTTTAGAGGAGCTGGGGCTGCTTAAGATGGACTTCCTCGGGCTTCGAAACCTGACTGTAATTAGCGATACCGAGAAGTATATCCGCAAATACGATCCAGGCTTTGATGTGGAAAAAATTCCACTAGACGATCCCCAAGTCTATGAGATGTTTAGCTCAGGGCATACGGATGGTATCTTCCAGTTTGAGTCGCCGGGCATAAGGCAAGTACTTGTCAAGTTGCGCCCTACTCATCTGGAGGATTTGATAGCAGTAACTTCACTTTACCGCCCAGGCCCCATGGATTCGATCCCAAAATATATCCAAAATCGTCACAGCCCTCAGTATGTTACCTATAAGCATCCTTTGTTGGAGCCGATTTTAAAGGTCACCTATGGATGTATCGTGTATCAAGAGCAGGTTATGCAGATATGCAGAGAGCTTGCTGGCTTCTCATACGGGCGGGCAGATCTGGTACGACGAGCCATGTCAAAGAAAAAAGCCGATGTGATGCATCAGGAGAGAAAGAACTTCGTCTATGGCATTACCCGTAAAGATGGTACAGTAGAGTGCCCGGGCGCAGTTGCCAATGGAGTGCCAGAGGAAATTGCTAATCAAATCTTTGATGAAATGGATGCCTTTGCTAGCTATGCTTTTAATAAATCTCATGCTGCGGCTTACGCCCTCATCGCCTATCAGACGGCATATTTAAAATGTCATTATCCTAAGGAGTATATGGCTGCACTGTTGACCAGTGTTCTTGACAATACTTCGAAGCTTGTAGGCTATATCGGTGAGTGTGAGCGGCTAGAGATTGCGGTGTTGCCTCCCGATGTAAACGAGAGTGATGATGAGTTTACCGTCACCGGCAAGGGGATCCGCTTTGGCCTGCTTGCGATCAAAAATGTAGGCAGAGGACTGGTGCGTGATGTTATTGAGCGCAGGGTGGACAAGCCTTATGAGAATTTCGAGGACTTCGTTCGCAGATTATATACCTCCGACCTCAATAAACGTACGATGGAGAGTCTCATCAGTGCAGGCGCCTTCGATTGCTTTAACCCCAATCGTCGCCAGCTAATGAGCGGCTATGCCCAACTGCTCTCTCACATCGACAAAACCGAGCGACAAAATCTCTCCGGCCAGCTCAATCTTTTTGGTGGGGGCAGCAGCACTTTGGATGGAGGCTATCAACTGCCTGAGGTGGAAAACTACGATACCGCCTATATGCTAAAGCTAGAGAAAGAAGTGCTTGGGCTCTATGTTTCAGCTCACCCGTTGGCAGCCTATACCGCACCTTTGCGGAAGCTTGGCTGCGTAACAGTGGGGGAAGTGATAGGCGCTTACGATATGCCTACAGAAGCTCTGCAGGATAATGCACTCGTCAAGATCGGCTGCGTGCTTGCAGCAAAGAAGCTGAAAATCACCCGCAAAAATGATACCATGGCGTTTATACAGATCGAAGATGCCACTGGGTCGATGGAAATGGTGGTGTTCCCTCAGGTGCTTGATAAGCTGGGGCGTGTACTAAACGAGGGAGAACTGGTCGTAGTAACTGGTAGGCTAAGCTATCGTGAAGATGAGCCAGCCAAGCTTATCTGTGAGAGTGCGGCAGCTATGGCAGAGCTTATTGCCCCCCAAGAGCAAACCGAAGCAAACGGCAAAACTAAGCGTGTGGGCTTGTATTTAAAGATCCCTACCATAGATAGTCCTGTTTTTGATGAAATTAAGTCTTTGTTGGGGCTATTTACGGGCAGCACGCCTGTATATGTATATTTTGTCGATACCGCTACCTTGACTCTTGCGCCCAAAGAGCTATGGGTCAAGCCGAATCCCGCTTTAATCGGCGAGCTAAAGGCGATGATCGGCGATAAAATGGTAGCGATGGTAGAATAAAGACAAGGGAAGAAGATACAATCGTTGTGAGAGGTGGTAGTTTTGGTCAGTACGATTAGCACTATAGGCGTGTTAACCAGTGGAGGTGATGCTCCCGGTATGAATGCAGCGATTCGGGCAGTGGTGCGGGCAGGCATCAAAAATCGCCTGAATATTGTAGGTATAAAGAGAGGGTATTGCGGATTATTAAATCAGGAATTTGAGGAGCTTAACTTAAGAAGTGTCAGCAATATCATACAACGTGGTGGTACTATGCTCTACTCTGCCCGTTGCCCTGAGCTTAAAGAAGAGCAAAACCTTATGAAGGCCATCAACAACTGCCAGTCGGCTGGGATTGATGCACTGATTACCATCGGCGGTGACGGTACCTTTAAGGGTGCCCTAGAGCTATGCAAGCTTGGGCTGCCCTGTGTGGGGATCCCGGGGACTATCGATAACGATATCTCTGGATCAGATTACACCATCGGCTTCGATACTGCCCTCAATACCGTAGTGCAGATGGTCGATAGGATCAGAGACACCTCTCAATCCCATGACCGTTGCTCCGTGGTAGAGGTTATGGGCAGGGATGCAGGTCATATTGCCCTGCACGCAGGCATCGCCTGCGGTGCTATATCGGTGTTGATCCCCGAGATCGACTTTGATATCGAGAGAGATGTCATCTCAAAGATGATCGCAACGCTTAGCACAGGCAAAAAGAACTTTATCATCATGATGGCAGAGGGTGTAGGGAGTGCGATTGATCTGGCTCGCTTGATCGAAGCTAGGACAGGTATCCAAACCAACGCTACAGTTTTGGGGCATGTGCAGCGCGGGGGCTCTCCCACTGCTATGGAGCGGGTAGTCGCCAGTCAGATGGGCCACAAGGCAATAGAGCTGCTGCGCAAGGGAACCAGTGGCCGAGCGATCATATATAAAGATGGACGAGTTGCAGACATGGATTTTGCTACGGCTCTCAATGACTATAAAACCATTGATTATGAGCTTTATAGAGTAGCAGGGGATATTTCGATATAACAGCCATTTTACCGAGGCATTTGCCTTGGAAGATAATATTTGGAGGAACTTATGTATATCAACACAGACAGAATGATTTCACACATGATGAAGATGATCCGTATGGACAGCCCAACGCTTAAGGAAAAAGAGGTAACCGATTATCTGGAAGCCTACTTGAGAGAGCGTGGCGCAGAAATTTATCGTGACAATGCCCATGAGAAATTTGGCGGTAGTAGCGGTAACCTACTGGCTTTCTTTAAAGGTACACTGGAGGGCGACCCTATCTGCTTTAACGCCCATCTTGACACAGTAGAGCCGGGGATAGGTATAGAGCCTGTGATTAAGGGCGACTATGTAGTTAGTGCAGGAGATACCATCCTAGGAGCTGACGATAAGGCTGGTATCGCTTCAATCCTCGAGGCACTGGAAGCAGCAAGAGAAAACAAGCTGCCACATCGGGATATCTATCTGCTCTTTACTCCCTGTGAGGAAAAGGGCATGTGGGGTGCTAAGCACTTTGATTATGACAAGCTTCCTTGCAAAGATATTGTATCGGTAGATGCAGGGGGCGAAGCAGGTATCATCGCTGTAGGCGGCCCTGCCAAGTATGGGATTGTTGCGACCTTTACCGGCAAAAAGGCTCACGCAGGTATCGAGCCCGAGAAAGGCATCAACGCAATTAATATGGCGGCATCTGCGATCTGCAGCTTGCAGTTTGGCAGGCTAGATCACGAAACCACAGCAAATGTAGGCCGTATCGAAGGCGGCGCTGCTACCAATATTGTTACAGACAGCGTGTATTTTACCGCTGAGGTGCGCTCTCGCTCGATGGAGAAGCTGGTAAAGCAGGTCGGAGTCATCGAAGAAGCCTGCAAGGCAGCTGCAGAGCGATTTGGCGGCAGTGTAAGCATCGAGATCGATAAGAGCTACCCCTCTCTCGTACTGGATCAAGACAGCAATATCTATAAGAAGGTTTCGGCGGCCTTTGCAGCAGAAAATATTCCTGTAAAGCCAACCGTAATCGGCGGCGGTGGAGATTGCAACATGATGTCGCATCTGGGCTATAACTGCGCCATCATCAGCTGTGGGATGTATGATGTACATACCTCCGACGAAAGACTCAATATCAGTGAGTTGACAGTTACCGCCAAGGTACTGCTCAAATTGATGACAGCATAAGAATCAACAGAGTTTACTTGCTTCTAGTAGCGTAAATCTTCTTAGGTAAGAGCTCTTCCAAACTAAATTACCCCAAGAAAAAACCTCCTTTTGCTTACCCATGCAATATAATCGCAGTAGGCAGCAAAAGGAGGTTTTGGCATGTATGGCTGGATCTAAACAGGTCGAAGAAAGCGGTACTACTCCCCGGCACAGGGGATGAGCTCACGATAGGCATGGATGAATTTATCGGAGTGCTCAGCAATCAGCTCGTGGTTGCCTGCCTCCCACTCATCGTGGATCGCGATAACCTCAAAGCCAGCTTTTTTGGCTGTAATTACGGTGTGAAGTGAGTCTTCGTATACCGTGGCATTCTCTGCACTGCCCCCTAAGCGGGCAGCTGCTACTTCATAGATCAGGGGAGAGTGCTTGGTGGTATTTAGCTCATCACAGGTCAGGATAAACTCAAAATAATCGATGATATTTAAGCGGATCAAGGCTGCTTTTGCCAGCTCTAGGTTGCAGGCTGTGGCGATGCACATTCTGATATTTTGCTGTTTTAAGTAGTCGAGAAACTCTACGATATCCTCTTTAAGCCCTACCACATTGTGATACTTATCGGCTACGATGTCACACAGCTCCTGTATGAGGGTATCAGCATCTTTATCTAAATGATAATGCTCTATAAATAGCTCTGCAGCACCCTTTAGGGTAATTCTGTTTAGGCGAGCTTTAATATCATCGTCTGGTACGATGTTGTATTTCTCCAAAAGCTCTTCGCTGACATTTTTCCATGCCCACATAGAGTCGATGACGGTACCGTCAAGATCAAAGATTGCAAGCTGTTTCATAGGATGCTCCTTTCGATGCCCTGATGTTGCCTGTTGGGCGATCAGGGTATAGATGTGTCAATACAAGAGTATAGCTCTTGTACTACCGATCGGGGATAAGTCATTGATTTATTATATCTTGTGGTCTTGCCCCTGTCAATCCTATCAAGATATGCAAGATACCATTGTATGCACATTCAAAACATTATTGACAATATGATACGTTGCAGGTACAATATACCTTGGATCGCTTTGTTGAGCAATTAAACAAAAACCAGATTAAAAGGGGTACAGAAATGGTTAAATCCAATCAGAGATTATTTTATGGCTGGTATATCGTAATAGCCGGGTTTGTTATTACTGGTGCTGCCATAGGCTTTTATAACAATTGCCTGGGTGTATTTGTTAAGCCGGTATGCGATGCCTTGGGGTTTTCCCGAGGGGAGTTTACCATGTATCAAACGGTGTCTACCTTGACCAGTATGCTGGTTATGCCTCTGTTTGGCGAGCTTTACCGCAAAGTATCTTTAAAGAAAATTTTGCTGCTCGGCGCTGTCGGTTGCGGTGTGATTCCTCTAGGTTATTCTTTATCAACCCATATCTGGCAGTTTTATGTGCTTGCTTTTTTTAATGGACTATTGTTTAATGCAGCTTCTATGATGACCGTTGGGACAATTGTAAACAATTGGTTTATCAGTAAGCGAGGCACAGCTTCAGGGATTGCCTTTGCTGGTTCGGGGCTTTTTGCCGCTGCTATGGTACCCCTAGCAAGCTGGGTAATTGCCCAGTATGGCTGGCAATGGGGCTACAGACTAATTGGCATAGCGGGGATTTTGGTCCTCCTTCCGGTCATTATACTTGTGATCAAGGATAAACCTGAGGAGATCGGCCTGACTCCGTATATCGAGAGTACTACACTAGCGGAGTCTCGCTCTGCTTATCAACCTACAGGGCTCACAAGAGATCAAGCAATGAAAACTCCTGCCTTCTGGTTTTTAATGTTGGGTGTGTTTTTTTGCGGATTTACCACAATGGGTGTGCAGCCGCATACGATTTCATATTTAAGTGATATCGGGTATGATTATGGCTTTGCATCTACCATTGTATCGGCACTGATGTTATCTATGATCGTAGGTAAGTTATCATTAGGCTATTTGTTTGATAAGGTTGGCTCTTTGAAGGGTAGCCTTGCAGGCTCTTTTGCTGCTTTTATAGCAGTAGCTTCTATTCTAGTCGCGCGATCTTCGGTAGCGGCGATTTGGCTTTACGCATTTGCCATCGGCTTTGCTTGCTCTACCGGTACAGTAGCGGTCAATTATTTGACGGCCATTTATTTTGGCGATAAGGATTTTTCAAGAATCTTGCCTCTGACTTCGATGGCTGCTACTCTGGGAATATCGATTGCAACTCCCTTGTCGGGTGCTATCTACGATATCCTTGGCAGTTATGAGCCTGCTTGGTATATGTATCTGGTTACTGCTGCGCTAGAAATCTTGTTTTTGGTGCTCGCATATAGATCGGGTAGTCGCTTAACTTATCCTAAAGAAGAGTTGCATTAAACTAAGTGCAAATTGACCCCAATAATATGTCTGAGATGTTGACAGAAATGTCGAAATTTGTTATGATGAGAACGTTGCCAAAGGATGGTAACATTTCTCTAAAATAGTAAGAGGCAATCTGCACTTATCTTTTTTGTATAAAACCAGCATCTTTTACCTATCAAAAGTGCCTAATGACAAGGGTAGACTGGCAATATGATGATACGATCTACAGTCATTAAGTTCTGTTTTGCATAAGCAAAGTCGACAACTTGGAAAGATAGAATCCAGCTTCTAAACGTCAATAGCAAACCCTACGAAAGCAGGGGACGCAAAGCTACAGGGTCTAAAGGTTTTAACCTATGACAGCCAGTTGCCGAATGAAGACAGGTTTGTTTTGATGCTAAGTATACTATTTTATTGGTGTACTCACCTTTTCAAACAAAAAATGCCCGTAATTCGGTAAGCGAGTTACGGGCATTTTATTTTATGTATTTAGGAGGGGTATCTTTGGCAGCCAGGTGCTTGATTTTGGAGAATGGGAGTTGCTTGACTTTGTATCTTGTCAGGAATATTTCTGAGCTTTTTAGGGAGCTGCACATGAAACGGCTCAAAAAGAATCAAGGACTGCTTTGTAAATGCGTGTTGGTTAGAAATTTCATTGGATATATTACTTTTGATATGTTATTTATTGATGCTGAAGGGTTAGTTGTAGCGATCACCACCAACAGAAAAGTTGAAGGTATACACAATATCTGCAATTGTCAAAATACAATTCTATTGGAACGTGGGATGATCAGAAAATTGGGATTGCATTGTGGGGATTATATATTGATTTAGCAAAGGGAGTTTTGATGGAAAGTATTGTATTGGAGCCGGGTATTTTGATCAAAAATCAAAATAATAGTGCTTTATCTTTACGGTCAAAAGGTAAATGCAGTAGATCCAGCCGCAGAAGACTGCGGTTGCGAAGAGTGCTGATTCATGATCTTTTTAGGTCAGATACAACTGGCAAAGCGAAGAGCAGACACAACTATTCGACCGGAGAATCTGCATGCAATCTGCTTTATAACCCTATATGTATTGAAATGGACAAAGCTACTCAGCTTCAGTTTCTCCGCCAGCAATACCATTTGGTTAATTCTGAATTTGCATGTATACTCTACGAGAGAAACGAACTGAAAGAAAGGGTAGCGGAGCTCGAGGAAGAGAATCGTCACTTAAAAGCGGTGTTATTAGCTTTGTAAAATCCAGAATAATAAGTGATTAACAAAACAGGAAAATTATTTCATATAGAAATAAAAAGTCGAAAAAGTGTTTACATTGTAATCATATGGTGGTATTATAAAATGGTTAATTGTTATAGTCATAAGGAGCCATTTTGTCATGTCAAATTTTTTGTTTACAGTAAATGCTGTTGTACCACTGTTTGTTTTGGTCGGTTTGGGCTATTGGATGAGGCAAAAGCAGTTTTTAGATGAGAAGTTTGTAACCATCTTTAATCGGTTTGCTTTCCAAATAGCAATTCCTTGCTCTTTGTTTAAGACAGCGTATAAGTCTGATATTAAGAGCAATTTTAATCCCAGTTTGATCTTAGTTAATCTCGGGTTGATCTTTACTATTTTGATTGTTTTGCTGATTGTAGTACCTCGAGTCGTAAAAAAGCCTCAGCAAGCGGCAGTGGTTATTCAAGGTATCTACAGGACAAATATTGTGCTCTTTGGCTTGTCTTTGTCCAACAATCTTTTTGGCCCAGAGGGCTCAGCCTCCATGGCGATCGTGATTGCTACCTCGGTACCGCTCTATAACATCATCGCAGTGGTACTTCTTTCGATTATGGGCAACGGAAGCAGCCATTGCTTAGAGATTAAAACTGTATTAAAATCGATCGTTACCAATAATTTGATATTAGCCACTGTGTTGGGCTTGCTGTTCTCATATTTTGATGTATCATTACCTCCGCTTATATCGGTGCCTGTTACTGACTTAGCCGCTTGTGCTACTCCGTTGGCCATGATCTCATTAGGCGGTCAGTTTAGCTTTAAGAGTGCTCGAGCCAACCTTAAGCTCAACGTGATAACTACAGTGATACGACTGATTGCTGTCCCTGCGGTTGTGATGCCTATCGTTATTATGCTGGGATTTAGAGGAAGTGACCTAGGTGCACTATTTATCAACTTTGCAGCACCTACTGCTACTTCGAGCTTTATTATGGCCAAAAATATGGGCTGTGACGGAGATTTAGCTGGAGAAGTGGTAGTTTTTACTACGCTCTTCGCAGCTTTTACAGTGTTTCTAGGCGTGTTTATCCTAAAAACCTTTGCACTCATCTAAGCTTACATATTCCGAGTTCTTACTTTATTGAAATTATAACAAGGGCGCCATCGAACTAACGGTGGCGCCCTTATTGGGTTATATCTTGAGTGATTATTTTGATAGGCGGTAGTTATTTACAA
>DAMCAP010000030.1:28589-29676 GCA_032059445.1 Oscillospiraceae bacterium | reverse complement strand
GATCTAGACGAGCTATCCGTAAAAATCAAGCAGGATCTAGAAACCGCTACCGGTCAGAAGAGAGCAAAGCTGCTAAAGCGTCTGGAAGTTGTTGAAGCCTTCAGAAGCAGCGGCAACAAGCCGGAGTGGATGATCCTCGATGTAGTTTCGGTTATTCCTCCAGATATCCGCCCTATGGTACAGCTGGACGGTGGTAGATTTGCTACCAGTGACCTAAACGATCTATATCGTCGGGTAATCAACCGTAACAACCGCCTTAAGAAGCTCTTGGAGCTGGGCGCTCCTGACATCATTGTAAGAAATGAAAAGCGTATGCTGCAGGAAGCAGTAGATGCTTTGATTGATAACGGCAGACGTGGTAGACCTGTTACTGGCCCCAACAACCGCCCTCTGAAGTCGCTCTCTGATATGCTTAAAGGTAAGCAGGGACGCTTTAGGCAGAACCTTCTCGGTAAGCGTGTTGACTACTCGGGCCGTTCGGTTATCGTAGTTGGGCCTGAGCTAAAGATGTATCAGTGCGGTCTGCCTAAGGAGATGGCGCTGGAGCTCTTTAAGCCTTTCGTTATGAAGCACCTCTTTGACCAGAAGGTAGCCACCAACATCAAAAATGCGCGAAAGATGGTGGAGAGAGCCTCTGTAAAGGAAGTATGGGATTCCCTCGAAGTGGTCATCAAGGATCACCCAGTACTGCTAAACCGTGCACCTACCCTACACCGACTTGGTATTCAGGCATTTGAGCCTGTGCTGGTCGAGGGTAAGGCGCTGAAGCTTCACCCACTGGTATGTACCGCTTACAACGCCGACTTTGACGGCGACCAGATGGCGGTACACGTACCTCTATCTGCTGAGGCGCAGACCGAGGCAAGATTCCTTATGCTGGCAGCAGGTAACCTCCTAAAGCCTTCTGACGGACGCCCTGTTGCGGTGCCTACGCAGGATATGGTACTAGGCTCCTATTACCTCACCATGCTACGTGAGGGCGAAAAAGGCTCGGGTAAGATCTTTAGAGACGATGATGAAGCTATCATGGCTTATTCTGAGGGCGTCGTGGGGCTACATGCACCCATCAAGTACCGCAGAACCCTTG
>DAMCAP010000030.1:26538-28579 GCA_032059445.1 Oscillospiraceae bacterium | reverse complement strand
GAGATTAAGGGCAAGAAACAGTCGAAGATCGTTGAAACAACCGTGGGCCGTATTATCTTTAATAAACCAATTCCCCAGGATTTGGGCTATGTAGATAGATCTAAACCTGAAAATCTATTTGAGCTTGAGGTTTCTTTCCTCGTCCGTAAGAAGGAGCTTGCCGACATCATCAGCCGCTGCATCCGTGTACACGGTACTGCAACCACTGCTGAGGTCCTCGATCAGATCAAGAGCCAGGGCTTTAAGTACTCCACCAAGGGTGCTATTACCGTTGCGATTTCTGATGCGGTAATCCCTCCTGAGAAGAAGGAATATCTGGCTCAAGCGGAAAAGGAAGTAGATCAGATCAAGCGTCAGTATGACCGTGGTATGATCTCTGAGGAAGTCCGCTATGAGCGTGTCATCAAGAAGTGGAATGAGACCACTCAAAAGGTTAAGGACGCACTTCAGGCAGGCTTTGGCTTCGACAACCCGATCTATATGATGGCTGACTCCGGAGCGAGAGGCTCGATGGACCAGATCAGACAGCTTGCTGGTATGCGTGGTCTGATTGCCAACACCTCCGGTCGTGCGATTGAAATACCAATTAAGTCTAACTACCGTGAGGGTCTAAATATCCTTGAGTACTTTAACTCCTCTCGAGGCGCTCGTAAGGGTCTGGCAGATACTGCGCTGCGTACCGCAGACTCAGGATACCTGACCAGACGTCTGGTAGACGTTTCTCAGGATGTAATTATTCGCGAGATCGATTGTGGCACCCATGACGGTATCGTAGCGGTTTCTATCGAGGATTCCGGACGTGTCATCGAGGATCTGCAGGAGCGTCTGGTTGGCCGTTTTGTGGCCGATGATCTGCATCATCCTGTTACCGGCGAGCTTCTTGCTTCGAGAGAGCGCATGATGACTGTAGATGAAGCTAAGAAGATTGCTGCTGCCGGCTTTACCGAGGTGAAGATCAGGACAGTGCTTAACTGTAATGCCAAGACAGGTGTATGTGCTCGTTGCTACGGCTCTAACCTAGCAAACGGCAAGCCTGTAGGCATCGGTGAGGCAGTCGGTATCATTGCTGCTCAGTCCATCGGTGAGCCAGGTACTCAGCTGACCATGAGAACCTTCCACACCGGCGGTACCGTAACCGCAAGTGACATCACACAGGGTCTACCTCGTATCGAGGAGCTCTTTGAGGCTCGTAACCCCAAGAACGCTGCCATCATCAGCCATGTAAGCGGCTATGTAAGCTTCGTTAAGGATAACAAGGGCGATCAGTTTGTGGTGGTGACCGATCCTCAGTCTGGCGAAACCTTTGAGCGTCAGGTGGTCTACGGATCAACCCTGCGTTTTGCCGAGGGTGATTATGTGCAGAAGGGTGAGCTGCTCACCGAAGGCTCTGCGCAGCCCAGTGAGATACTGGCTGTCAGCGGCGATCTGGCTGTACAGGATTACATCATCAAGGAAGTACAGCGCGTATACCGTACACAGGGTGTTGATATCAACGATAAGCATATCGAGGTTATCGTGCGCCAGATGATGCGTAAGGTCAAGATCAACGAGCAGGGTGACACCAGCTTGATCCCCGGTACACACATGGAGAAGTCTGACTTCCTGCGTGCCGTTGCCGAGGTAGAGCACCAAAACGAGCTGGATGGCGGCAATCGCCAGCCTGCATCAGCGCTGCCAGTACTGCTGGGTATTACCAAGGCATCGCTGGTAACCGAATCCTTTATGTCTGCGGCTTCCTTCCAGGAAACCACTAGAGTATTGACCGATGCTGCAATCAAGGGCAAGGTAGATCCGCTTGTGGGCCTGAAGGAGAATGTAATCATCGGTAAGCTGGTACCAGCAGGTACCGGTACCGTTGAATATATCAACCAAGCCATTGAGGCCGCTCGCGAGACACAGGTGCAGGATACAGCACAAGCTGTGCTTTAAGATTAACTGTAGATGTTACGAAATGATGGTTGCCCAAGGGCAATCATCATTTTATTTTAAATACTGTATAGGTATATGCATTCTGTGGATGGCTAACTGCTTTATAAAAGTG
>DAMCAP010000030.1:21623-26528 GCA_032059445.1 Oscillospiraceae bacterium | reverse complement strand
GTTGTGAAAAGATATAGTCTGACGCGTAACATCTAAATAACAGCATGAACGGCGATAAATGACAGCCTGAATGGCAATATTTCTAGAGCTTTACAGAAAACAAAGGAATAATTAAGAAAAATCTGGATAAAATCTATCTGTATATGGATTATGCCTATGAAAAACCGTGCTTTATTGTAAAAATTGTATTGACAGAATGCGCTCTAAAGATGTATAATAATTAACTGGGTGAAGACGTTTAGCGAAAGTGGTCGAGCCGGTCTCGGCCACTTTTTTGTAGTCAGCCCTTAAATACTTTAAGAAGGAGGTGCCATAATGCCAACCTTTAATCAGCTTGTTCGCAAGGGCAGAGAGGTTATTGAGAAGAAATCTACCGCTCCAGCTCTGCTGAGAGGATGGAACTCTAAGAAGAGAGTTGCTATTGAGCAGAATTCACCACAAAAGAGAGGTGTCTGCACAGCAATCAGAACTCAGACTCCTAAGAAGCCTAACTCTGCGCTTCGTAAGGTAGCAAGAGTAAGACTTTCTAACGGAATCGAGGCAACTGCTTACATTCCCGGTATCGGCCACAACCTGCAGGAGCACTCTGTAGTGTTGATCCGCGGCGGACGTGTAAAGGACCTACCCGGCGTACGTTACCACATTATCCGTGGTACACTGGATACTCAGGGCGTTGCAAAGCGTATGCAGTCCAGATCTAAGTACGGTGCGAAGAG
Organism: Oscillospiraceae bacterium; assembly: GCA_032059445.1. Taxonomy (GTDB): domain Bacteria; phylum Bacillota; class Clostridia; order Oscillospirales; family Ruminococcaceae; genus DAMCAP01. The sequence continues at coordinate 25,812 of DAMCAP010000030.1, read as the reverse complement.
ACCAAAGGCTGGTGCTGCTGCAAAATCGACCACTCCTGCAAAGAAGAAGTAATCTTATCTAAGCAGAATACCGCCGCTTGATGTAGTGGCTTTTATATATAAATTACGCTGCTTTAGGGCAGTGTGTAATGAAGATAAAGCCTCTGCGTTGGTGCCGCCGGGAAAATCGATTTTTCGAGTACCGATGATTTCATCAATAATTTATGAAGGAGGGAAGAGAAGTGCCAAGAAGAGGTAATATAGCAAAGCGCGACGTTTTAGCTGATCCACTTTACGGTTCTAAGATGGTGACCCGCCTGGTCAACAGCATCATGTATGATGGTAAGAAGGGCGTTTCCCAGAAGATCGTATATGGCGCATTTGACATCGTGGCTGAAAAAACTGGTAAGGATGCCCTAGAGGCTTTTGAGGAAGCTCTGGAGAACATCATGCCTGTACTGGAGGTAAAGGCTCGCCGTGTAGGCGGTGCTACCTATCAGGTACCAATGGAGGTTAGACCAGAAAGACGTCAGACTCTTGGTCTGCGTTGGCTGACCGATTACTCTAGAAAGCGCTCTGAGAGAACTATGCAGGAAAGACTTGCTGCAGAGATCATGGACGCTCTCAACAATCAGGGTGGAGCTTGCAAGAAGCGAGACGATACCCACAAGATGGCAGACGCCAACAAGGCATTTGCACATTACAGATTCTAATTTCACTCAAAGCAGCGGTTTGTGCCTGATCTATGGCGCTGCCTAGGACAGGTTTGGCAAAGGGGATTTCTTTTTGCTAAAAATGTCCTGCTTTGGGCAAACCGCTTTTGCCGGGTTTGCTGGTAAGGGCGGAAATCTAATATACAATAAGGAGGACACTATGCCAAGGGATGTCGCATTAGAAATGACTCGAAACATAGGCATAATGGCTCATATAGACGCTGGTAAGACCACTACTACTGAGCGTATACTCTACTACACCGGAAGGACTCACAAAATTGGTGAGACCCATGAAGGTTCTGCTACCATGGACTGGATGGAGCAGGAGCAGGAGAGAGGTATAACCATCACTTCCGCAGCCACTACTTGTAGGTGGCATGATCACCGTATCAACATCATTGACACCCCTGGGCACGTGGACTTCACAGTTGAGGTTGAGCGTTCTCTAAGAGTCCTTGATGGTTCTGTTACTGTATTCTGCGCTAAGGGTGGAGTGGAGCCCCAGTCAGAGACAGTATGGCGTCAGGCTGACAAGTACAGAGTACCTCGTATGGCTTACGTCAACAAGATGGACATCATGGGTGCCAACTTCTACAACGTTGTAAACATGATGCACGATCGCCTAAAGTGTAATGCAGTGCCAATCCAGCTGCCAATCGGCGAGGAGCAGTTCTTTAAGGGTCTGATCGACCTGGTAGAAATGAAGGCATATGTATACTACGACGATAAGGGCACCGACATGCGTGTGGAGGAGATCCCAGCTGAAATGGCTGATAAGGTCGAAGAATACCGCATGAAGCTGCTTGAGTGCGTTGCTGAGCAGAGTGAAGAGCTGATGATGAAGTACCTTGATGGTGAGGAATTTACCGTTGAGGAAATGAAGAAGGCAATTCGCGGTGCAACCATTGCAAACAAGATGGTTCCTGTGCTTTGTGGTACTTCCTATAGAAATAAGGGCGTACAGAAGCTGCTGGATGCTGTTATTGACTACATGCCTTCTCCTATCGACATCGACCACATCACCGGTATCAACCCTGATACCGAGGAGCAGGAAGAGAGACCAACTGCTGACAACGAGCCTTTCTCTGCACTTGCATTTAAGATCGCTACCGACCCATATGTAGGTAAGATCTGCTTCTTTAGAGTTTATTCCGGCTTTGTAAACGCTGGTGCAACCGTCCTTAACTCCTCTAAGAATAACAACGAGAGAATGGGACGTCTGCTGCAGATGCACGCAAATCACCGTCAGGACATCGAAGTATGTTACTCTGGTGATATCGCTGCTGCTGTCGGCCTAAAGAACACCACTACCGGTGACACTCTCTGCGATCCTAAGAACCCAATTATTCTGGAGTCTATGGAGTTCCCAGAGCCTGTTATCCGTGTAGCGATCGAGCCAAAGACCAAGGCTGGTCAGGAGAAGATGGGTCTGGCACTTGCTAAGCTTGCCGAAGAAGACCCAACCTTTAAGACCTACACCGATCAGGAAACTGGTCAGACCATCATTGCCGGAATGGGCGAGCTGCATCTGGAGATCATCGTTGATCGTCTGCTGCGCGAGTTTAGAGTAGAGGCAAATGTTGGTAAGCCACAGGTATCCTACAAGGAAACTATCCGCAGAAATGCAGATGTTGATCACAAGTATGCTCGTCAGTCAGGCGGTAAGGGTCAGTATGGTCACGTTAAGATCAAAGTTGAGCCTAACGTGTCTGGTAAGGGCTACGAGTTTATCAACGCTGTTGTGGGCGGCTCTATTCCTAAGGAGTTTATCGGGCCTGTTGACCAGGGTATCCAGGGCGCTATGGCTGCTGGTGTGCTTGCTGGCTATCAGGTAGTAGACGTAAAGGTTACTCTGTATGATGGATCCTACCATGAGGTCGACTCCTCTGAAATGGCGTTTAAGATCGCCGGCTCTATGGCCTTTAAGGAGGCTATGAAGAAGGCTGATCCAGTCATCCTCGAGCCAATTATGAAGGTTGTTGTTAACGTGCCTGATGATTACATGGGCGACGTTATCGGAGACCTAAACTCCCGCCGTGGACAGATCCAGGGGATGGAAGCACGCTTTGGCGCTCAGGAGATCACAGCTGTTGTGCCTCTGTCTGAGATGTTTGGCTACGCAACCGACCTTCGTTCTAAGTCACAGGGACGTGGACAGTACTCCATGGAGCCTTCTCATTATATCGAGGTGCCTAAGTCTATTTCTGAGGGCATCATGGCAGAGAGATCCAAGAAGGACTAATTCTGCTCTCTTGTATTGGGTATGCAAACTGTAAAATATCGCTATATTCTATTGCTTTTTGAAGCTGGAATTGATAAAATACAATTGTAGCTACTACAAAATATAAATTAAAGTTTAGGGAGGTTATTACCAATGGCAAAGGCTAAATTTGAAAGAAATAAGCCCCATATTAACATCGGTACTATCGGTCACGTTGACCACGGCAAGACCAGCTTAACAGCTGCTATTACCAAGACCCTGGGTATGCAGGGTAAGGCTGAGTATACAGCTTATGATATGATCGATAAGGCTCCTGAGGAGAGAGAGCGTGGTATTACCATCAACACCTCTCACGTTGAGTATCAGACTGAAGCTCGTCACTACGCTCACGTTGACTGCCCCGGACATGCTGACTACGTTAAGAATATGATCACCGGTGCTGCTCAGATGGACGGCGCTATCCTGGTTGTTTCTTCTGCTGACGGCCCAATGCCTCAGACCAGAGAGCACATCCTGCTGTCCCGTCAGGTTGGCGTACCTTACATCGTAGTATTTATGAATAAGGTTGACCAGGTTGACGACGAAGAGCTGCTGGAGCTTGTTGAGATGGAGATCAGAGAGCTGCTGTCTTCCTACGACTTCCCAGGAGACGATACCCCAATTATCAAGGGTTCTGCTCTAAAGGCTCTGGAGGCTCCAAACGATCTGTCTAACCCTGCTTACGCTCCAATCCTCGCTCTGATGGACGCTGTTGACTCCTACATCCCAACTCCTGAGAGAAAGGCTGATCTGCCATTCTTGATGCCTGTTGAGGACGTCTTCACCATCACTGGCCGTGGTACTGTTGCTACTGGTAGAGTTGAAAGAGGACAGGTTAAGATCGGTGACGAAGTTGAGATCGTTGGTCTTGCTGAAGCAAACAGAAAGACTGTTGTTACCGGTATCGAAATGTTTAGAAAGCTTCTTGACTACGCTGAGGCTGGTGATAACATCGGTGCTCTGCTGCGTGGTGTACAGAGATCTGACATCGAAAGAGGCCAGGTTCTTTGTAAGACTGGTTCCATCAAGCCTCACACCAAGTTCAGAGGCCAGGTTTACGTCCTGAAGCAGTCTGAGGGTGGCCGTCACACTCCTTTCTTCAACAACTACAGACCTCAGTTCTACTTCAGAACAACTGACGTTACTGGTGTAGTTTCTCTGGCAGAGGGCGTTGAGATGTGCATGCCTGGCGATAACATCGAGATGGATGTTGAGCTGATCACTCCTATCGCTATCG
>DAMCAP010000030.1:18747-21613 GCA_032059445.1 Oscillospiraceae bacterium | reverse complement strand
GGTCTGCGCTTCGCTATCCGTGAGGGTGGCCGTACCGTTGGTTCTGGCGTTGTTATCGGCGTTAACGCATAAGTTAACGGTTCTTTAACCAATCAAACCCCTATGGTTTTGTGCCATAGGGGTTTTTTGTATGTTCTTCTGTGCAAGGCCTATAGCCAGCGTGTAGGCTTGGTACTGGCTTAACACCAGTGTGTACATTTGAAGCAAAATAAAAAGCCCCTCGCGTGCTGCGAGGAGCCTCTAGGTTGATTATACCTCTATACCAAGTACCGACTTGACGACGATACCAATGACGAATGACAGCACCGCCACCGAAATGCTGATGGTAAACATCTCAAGGAAGCGTTTCTTAAAGGGTAGGCTTTTTGCCACTGAGATGTAATAGGTAAATATAAAGATGATCAGCACCACAATGGCCAGCATCATCGCTAGAGCAGGGATAAACTGATGCTGTGGTAGTAGAAAGTACGGCAGTACCAGCAACGCAACGGTGATGAGGTACATCACACCGGTATATAGGCTCGATTTAAAGGCGTTTTGCTCACCCTCTGACTTAGCTTGCAGGTAGGCGGAGGAAGCCATCGAAAAGGTTGCCGAGACCCCTGTAATCAAGCCTGATAAGGCTACAAGGCGGTTGTTTTGCAGAGCGAAGGATAAGCCCGCCAAGGTGCCCGTCAGCTCCACCAAGGCATCGTTTAGCCCCAGTACCATAGCCCCCACATATTGGAGCCGCTCCTCATCCAGCAGATCGATCAAGGCAGCTTCATGCTCCTGCTCCTCACGAGCGATCTGCACCGCCTCAGGCACCTCATGGGTGAGCTCTGCATAGGCATTTCCTGCGCTGTGCTCGCCGCCCTCCATCAGCTTTAGGGCAAAGGTATAGCCAACAAATCGTGCAATTGCAGTGTACCATAGGACCTTTAGCTTCTGAGGCTTAGGGGAGATGCCGGTATAGCTCTGCCAGATTGCGGCATGCTCTTCCTCACAGGCACTGATATCCAGCAGCACCTGCTTATCTTGGGGCGATTTGACCATTGTGGAGATATTTCGGTAGATAGCTGCTTCGGTGATTTCGTTTTGCTGCATCGCAGTGATCAGCTTCTTGGTTGCTTCAGAGATTTTACTTGACATGATGACTCCTCCTTGTTTCTTGGCGATAAGTACGCAAATGTACGACTTTTACCTATGGTGAATAGGGAATAATTTGCAATTACCGATGCAAATTTCTTACTTATAGGACATGTAATTGAGGCATAGTTGCTTACTATTACGGCTTGGCTCTAGATAAGTCGCATAATAATCTGCAAGTATTATAGCATAATGTTAGAGTAAAATGTATATTGACAAAAGTTAAACGGAAGACTATAATATACTCAAAAGCTGTTTCAGGGCGGGGTGCGAGTCCCCACCGGTGGTAATGGGCCGAAAGGCCACGAGTCCACGAGCCGCAAGGCAGATTTGGTGTGATTCCAAAACCGACGGTATAGTCCGGATGAAAGGAACAGGTGCGACATGGTACATATAGGCACCTGCAATTTGGCGGAGGCTGGCGAAAGTCGGTCACCATCTATTTGTTGGGTGTTTTTTTATTGTTGTTCACCCTCTATACAGCTAAAATTATACGAATGGGGAGAATTACAATGAACATTTCACAGAAAACACGCAGATTAACCATTACCGCAGTTTTGGCTGCGGTAGCAGCAGCCCTTATGACTTTAGAAATGCCGCTACCTTTTATGCCACCCTTTTTAAAGATCGATCCCTCAAGTATTCCGATCTTAATCGGCGGCTTCGTATTAGGGCCTGTTTCGGCGGTAGTCATGGCGCTGATCAAAGCCATGGTGCATGCACTGTCTACCACTACAGGCGGTGTAGGCGAGCTGGCAGACTTTATCATCACCTCTTCCTTTGCAGTAACGGCGGCGCTAATTTATAAAAATAACCACACCAAAAAAGGCGCTCTGCTGGCTTGCCTCGGCGGTGTAACTGCCATTACCATTACAGGCGCTCTTGCAAATAAGCTGCTGCTGATTCCTTTTTACAGCACCATCATGCCGATGGAGAGTATATTTGCCATCTGCGGTAAGGTCAATCCGCTGATCCATGACCTCAACAGCTATATTATTTTTGGTGTAATTCCATTTAACATGCTTAAGGGAATTATCATATCGGCTCTTACCTTCTTGGTTTATAAGAAAATGGCTGGATTTATTAAAACGCTTGTTTAAATATTAATAAAATGTAAATAATATTTTAGAGTGATTGACAAGCAACCCTATAGATGCTATAATTTGCACGCAAAATAATAATACAGATTGCGACATAAAATTAAAATTAAATAGTTCTTATCAAGAGCGGCAGAGGGAATAGGCCCTGCGAAGCCCAGCAACCTGCATGATGTAAGGTGCTAAATCCTACGGTATGACCGACAGATAAGTTTAAGAAACGCTCGGTTTGCCGAGCGTTTTGTTTTTGTAGAAATTTACAAGTAAGAAAGGATAAAAAAATGAGCAAATTTTTGTTTACATCAGAATCCGTAACCGAAGGACATCCCGATAAAATCTGCGATCAGATTTCTGACGCTGTGCTTGATGCGATCATTGAGCAAGACCCAAGTGCGAGAGTTGCTTGTGAAACCTGCTGCACCACCGGCATGGTGATGGTTGTTGGTGAGATTTCGACCAAGTGCTATGTAGATATCCCAAAGGTTGTCCGTGAGGTTATCAGCGAAATCGGCTATGTAAGAGCAAAGTATGGCTTTGATGCTGATACCTGCGCAGTAATGACCTCGATCGACGAGCAATCGGTAGATATTGCAATGGGTGTAGATGCTGCGCTCGAGCTAAAGAGCGGTGAGCAAGAGGAT
>DAMCAP010000030.1:11809-18737 GCA_032059445.1 Oscillospiraceae bacterium | reverse complement strand
TGCTGGGGATCAGGGGATGATGTTTGGCTTTGCCTGCGATGAAACCCCAGAGCTGATGCCCCTGCCTGTTTCGCTGGCTCATAAGCTGGCAAAGCGCCTTAGCGAAGTCCGTAAGGATGGCACCTTGGCCTACCTGCGTCCCGATGGCAAGACTCAGGTAACCGTGGAGTATGATGACAATAAGCCAGTTCGTATTGATACTGTGGTTATTTCTTCTCAGCATTCTCCTGAGGTAAGCCTTGAGCAGATCAGAGCAGATCTGACCGCACATGTAATCCATGAGGTGATTGACCCTGCGCTACTAGACGCACAGACCAAGATCTATATCAACCCTACCGGTAGATTTGTAATCGGCGGCCCTCAGGGTGATAGCGGCCTAACTGGGCGCAAGATCATCGTCGATACCTACGGCGGCTATTCTCGTCATGGCGGCGGTGCTTTCTCCGGTAAAGACCCAACCAAGGTTGACCGTAGCGCTGCCTATGCAGCACGCTATGTAGCAAAGAACATTGTTGCAGCAGGTATTGCCAAGAAGTGTGAGGTGCAGCTTGCTTATGCAATTGGTGTGGCACATCCTGTATCGGTGTTTGTTGATACCTTTGGCACCGGCATCGTAGCCGATGAGGTAATTGCAGCTGCTGTTAACAAGGTATTTGACCTAAGACCTGCTGCCATCATCAAGGATCTGGATCTGCGCAAGCCAATTTATCGCAACCTTGCTGCTTATGGTCATATGGGTCGTGAGGATCTAGGCGTAAGCTGGGAAAAAACCGATCGCACCGAGGCTTTACTGGCTGCCATTCGATAGTCATATCTCGAGAGCGCTGCTGTTATTACAGCAGCGCTTTTTTGCGCTTCTATTGGTATTTTCAGATGACTGCGGATCTCTGGGCATAAGAAATTCGTAAGAAAATTCTTATAAAGAATTCAGAAAGACGACTATTTCTGCGGGGCAATATCTGGTATACTGTTAAGGTCTTATAAGCATCTGCTATTTAATGGACCGTTTTATTGGCTGTATGAAGCAGCCGTAGCGCGCTGTATGCCACAATAGTCGTGTGTGCTATGGCAGGGCAAACTGTAATCGCACAAACATGTAATAAGGCGGTATGTAAGGAGCAGAAGCTGCTTGCCGATACAACTGAGGAGGAAAAAACGAAATGCTTGAGATTCTAAAGGTCATATTGCTAGGTATAGTAGAGGGTGTCACCGAATGGCTGCCGATCAGCAGTACCGGTCACATGCTGCTGGTGGATGAATTTATCAAGATGAACATGAGCGAAAGCTTTAAGGAAATGTTTTTTGTAGTCATCCAGCTGGGGGCTATTTTGGCTGTGGTGCTACTTTTTTGGAATAAAATGTTCCCCTTTTCCTTTAAAGACGGCTTTGGTATACGCGAAGATATTTTTGGTATGTGGTTTAAGGTAGCGGTAGCTTGCATCCCATCAGCTTTGGGCTTTGTGTTGGATGATTACTTAGAAGCTTATCTGGGTACGCCCTTCGTTATTTCGCTGATGTTGATCCTCTACGGTGTGCTCTTTATCGTAATCGAAAACTGGAATAGAAATCGCCGCCCCCGTATCAAAAACCTTGCCCAGATCGGCTATGGCACAGCAATTGCCATTGGGTTTTTCCAGGTGCTGGCGATGATCCCCGGTACATCCCGCTCAGGCGCAACCATTGTAGGTGCCTTGCTATTAGGAGTGTCTAGGGTAGCAGCAGCGGAGTTTACCTTCTTTTTGGCAGTGCCGACGATGTTTGGCGCTAGTCTTTATAAGCTCTATAAGTTTGGGTTTGATTTTACCGGTGCAGAGCTAGCCACTTTGGGGCTTGGCATGTTGGTCGCCTTCATCGTATCGATATTTGTCATCCAGTTTTTAATGGGGTATATCAAGAAGCATGATTTCAAGGTGTTTGGCTGGTATCGCATTATACTGGGTGGGATTTTGCTCGTCTATTTTGGCTTACTGCGCTAGCTGATTTTACCGAATAGGTAGAAGATATGCAGTGTAGGGCTTATTCAGTCGGTAGCCTAATTTCTCGGCAAGAGAGACCGAAGATAGATTGGCTGCATCCCAGCTTGGGATTTGGTTGCGCTTTAGACACTCCAAGATTAGTGCCGCTCCGCAGGCTGTAGCAAGCCCTAGGCGGCGGTGATCTTTGTGGGTGTCTATTTCTATTTCAATGCCGCCGTCAAAGACTACGTAGGAAGAAGCCCCCGCAACGATCTTGCCTTGATGAAGTATGCCGCAACCCAGACCGCGTAGCGCATAATCCTCGGCAGTAGTAAACTGGGAGCAGAGGTCATAGCTCCAGCCCTCAGCTAAGCACTGTGAATACAGAGCAGCATCAATTGGGTGGAGGCTGTAGCCATGGGGGAGAGTATGCGCGTAGGTTGAGAGCTTATCGGTGTCAAACTGCTCTTGCTTATGGAAGGAATAGCGAGTGATGGTGGAGCAGCCCTCACCGTAAACCTGATTGAAGCGCTCGACCCAACCAGCTTCGCAAGGGATGGCAATGGCAGTGCTACCGTCGTAATAATTCGGTAGGCTTTGCAGCAAGGAAGGGGCTTGATCACAGGAAGCATCTCCTGCAACAAAGCAAAAATCCGCCACAACCAGCATTACACAGTTGGGGGAATCAAGGGAATCGACGACCGCAAAACCCGCATGCCCTTGTAGGCAGGAATGAATGAGATTATCAGTATGATGGGGAAAAAAACGATAGAGCATCGGTCGCTTTTCATTTGGAACACTATACATAGGTGCTCTCCTTTGTGGTAAAATGATTTTGTATTTATTTTACAGCTTTATGCTATAATTGTCCAGCTTCGCACCAAAAAACCCCTCATTTCATAGACTATATGGGGGTGTAAACTATGTACATAATCGTTTTATCTGTAGCGGTATCGATTTTAGCGGGCATAGGGCTCATTACGGTGCTTGACTGGGTGATGCCCTTGCTCAACCGCCCGAAGGACGGTATCTTTACTTACTTAATCATTCCCCTAAAAAACAATCCCCTTGATCTGGAGCAGAAGCTCAGGTGGGGCTATGCCTCAATCCTCTGGGATAGGTGGCTCAAGGGCGGTCGGCTGGTGCTGCTAGATCTGGGCCTTGGCGATCAGGGGCGTGAGATCTGCGAGGCATTTTGTAACACGCGAGAGGATATTTTACTGCTAGAGCCCAGTCAGCTGGCGGCAGTATTGGGGGATGATATCGTTTGCAAATAAAAGGTCGATTTGGTATAATAAACACGACGTGTTTATTATACCAATATTTTTATGCTCGCCTGCGGCTTAAGATAAGGCCCATGGCTTTGAGCAATACAACAGCCTTGCAATGAGCCCGTAGGGCATTACGGCAACCAAGGGCTCTGGGGTAAATCCCCGAGCCGCTTTTTCTCTACTTTTGGCGCTTGCCAAGAGAGGGCGACTGCACGGCATTGATGCATTTAGGAAACACAAGGCACAGGAGGTGGCTAAGCTGCAACGAGAGCAGATCGAGGTAATCGAGGGGATTATCGGGGGCATTACATACCACAATGAAGAAACCGGCTTTACGGTCATGGAGCTGGAGGTCGGTACCGATTACATCCCGGTAGTGGGGGAGCTGTTGCAGGTCACCGAGGGTGAAGAGATCAAGTGCACAGGGTATTTTACCTCACACCCTACCTATGGGCAGCAGTTTAAGGCTACGTTGATCGAGCGGGTGCTTCCCTCTACATCTTCGGCAATCCTGCGATATTTGGCAGGTGGCGCCCTCAAAGGGGTCGGGCCTGTGATTGCCAAAAGGCTGGTGATGCACTTCGGTGACAGTACACTGGAGGTAATCGAGCGAGAGCCTTATCGTATGACCGAGGTCAAGGGGATCACCGAGAGTAAGGCTCAGAAGATCGCTGAGGAATACAAAAAGATCTTTGGTCTGCGGTCGGTGATGCTATTTCTCTCGAGGTATGGCATCAACACTGTAACCACCGTATCAATCTGGAAGAAATGGGGCGCTCTTGCTCAGGATATCATCACGCGAAACCCCTATTGCCTTTGTGATGACGATATCGGCGTACAGTTTGCTCAAGCTGATGAGATCGCAAGTCAGCTGGGCTTTGGGCAGGAGGATGGATGCAGGGTAGCTGGAGGCGTGCTGTATGTGCTACGCCATAACCTCAACAACGGGCATTCCTGCCTGCCTTTTGATAAGCTGATCGATACTGCCGCTGGCTTCTTAAACGTGGAGAAACCGGTGGTGGAAGAAGCCCTACAGCGACTTCGTGACAATGAAGATCTAGCCTGTGACACCTTTGAGGGGACAAGCTATGTGTACCTGCCCCATCAATATACTGCCGAAACCTACAGCGCTGGCCGAGTAAGGATCATGCTGGAGCTAAGCTATGGGGAGCGCCCTGTAGACGATGTGGAGATTGATGCACTGGAGGAGCAGCTGGGCATAGTATATGCTGCCGACCAGCGTAAGGCCCTGCGGGAAGCAGCAGACCACAGCCTCATGATCCTAACAGGAGGCCCCGGTACCGGTAAAACCACCACCCTAAACGGCATCATTACCCTCTTTGAGCGGCGAGGGATGAAGGTGGGGCTCTCTGCTCCTACCGGACGCGCTGCCAAACGTTTAGCAGAGCTAACGGGGCGTGAGGCAAAGACGATCCACCGCTTGTTGGAGGTGGATTTTGGGGAAGATATGGGTTACCCACGCTTTAAGCGTAATGAAAAGAACCCCCTACCCTTTGATGCAGTAGTCGTGGACGAGATGTCTATGGTGGATATCCGCCTCTTTGAGTCATTGCTGCGGGCTGTCAAATTAGGCGCTAAGCTTATCATGGTAGGCGACCCCGACCAGCTGCCCTCGGTGGGGGCGGGCAATGTGCTTAAAGATTTGATCTCTAGTGAGCGGGTGCCTACGGTGCATCTATCACAGATTTTTCGTCAGGCAGCAGAGAGCTTAATTATCGTCAACGCCCACCAGATTGTATCTGGCAGGATGCCTGATCTCGATATTAAGGATTCGGATTTCTTTTATATGAATCGGCAAAGCAATCCCGATGCAGTCGCTACCATTACTGAGCTTTGCGCCCAGCGGCTGCCCAGGGCTTATGGATATTCCTCCATTAAAGATATCCAGGTGCTTTCTCCCAGCAGGCAGGGAGGCGCTGGCACCATCGAGCTCAACAAAAGCCTGCAACAGGCGCTAAACCCAGCCAGCAGCACCAAGGTGGAGATTACCCGCTTTAATCAGACCTACCGTGAAGGGGATAAGGTGATGCAGGTGCGCAACAACTACGACATCGTCTGGTCGCAGGACGGCGGTGAGGAGGGGCTGGGCATCTTTAACGGCGATATCGGGATCATTGAGCTGATCGACAAGCCCTCCACCTCGGTATTGATCCGCTTTGATGATCGGGTGGCGCAGTATACCTTTGACATGCTCAGTGAAATCGATCTTGCCTATGCTATTACTGTCCACAAAAGTCAGGGAAATGAATTTGATGCGGTGATTATCCCTGTGCTGGGCAGCCACAGGAGGCTTCATTATCGAAACCTCTTATATACAGCTGTCACCCGCGCCAAAAAAACTTTGATTTTGGTCGGGCACCGCAGCACTGTACAGGCCATGGTGGCTACCAATCAAAAGACCCTGCGCTACACCAATCTCGCGAACCTGATAGCTACAGAAAGCAGTCAGACCCAGTGGTAAGGAGGAGAGTTTATGCTGCGGGAGCTTCTGCTAAATATGCTTTACCCTAACCGTTGCTCTGCCTGTGACGAGCTGCTGGAATACCCCAAAACCATCTGCAAGGCGTGTAGGCAGGAGTTGGAGCGGTTAAAGCTCAGCAATTATCCTGAAGTCTGCCCTCGATGCCATCGCCCCGAGGGTTGTATCTGTGATTTCTTTGAGAAGATTACTGGAGTACGAGCTCCTTTTGTCTATGAGGGTGGGGCAAAAACCATGGTGGTTTACGCCAAAACCCATAACAGCCCTCGGCTTTTTGCCTACATGGGTAGCAAGATGGCTGAGATGCTTGGTGGCGCTGATTTAGGGCAGTTTGCGGCGGTTACCTATGTGCCTGCTTCTGCTGCATCGATGCAGGCAAGGGGCTTTAATCAGACCCAGAGCCTTGCAGAGGCAGTGAGCACCCATCTAAAGCTGCCGCTAATTGCACCTCCCATGATACGGCTCGATACGAGCTTGCCGCAGCACCAGCTGGCAGCGGGGGAGAGGCGTATCAATGCTGAGAGCAGCTATCTTTTAGCAGATGGTCCTTCACCGCTCTCTGGCAGCATCCTGCTGGTTGATGATATTGTCACTACAGGTGCTACATTAGAGCAATGCGCCTCTTTGCTACGTAAGGTGGGAGCAGAGCGGGTCTATGGGCTTTGCTTTGCAACAGCGCTGCTGCGGGGGGACTTGCCCGCATAGTTACTCAACCACATGCATATGGATTATACCAACGACTCAAGAGCCTATATTATGTATCGTAGAGAATAATTGCCAATCAACTTTGAGTGATTGAAACTCTTGGAATAATCCAGTATAATAAATAGTAGCTTTTGCTGCTTTGTGTATGATGGATCGTATGCCGCTAGGCAGTTTATGCGCTGTGGCATTTATAAAGATAATCGCTTGGGATGCTCATAGAAGCATAGAACAATGACCCACCAAGCGGTATCTGTGACATAAGGGTAGCCCTTACGTTTTCCCTTTTTGGGCGTCATCAAATTGGGTGCCTGCACGGCATAGGTGCATAGGGGGTAAAGGTGCTTCAAGGTCTTTTTATACATATTGACATGCATAGACCACAAAGTGAAGCCCTTATTAAAACAAAGAAGAAGCGGAAGTTTCGATAGACAAACCAGTCAAAATGAAAGAGGTGTAGGAATGGCATCAGCATCCAATGATATCGGCATCGATCTTGG
>DAMCAP010000030.1:0-11799 GCA_032059445.1 Oscillospiraceae bacterium | reverse complement strand
CCGTGATTATATATGACCCTGACCGTGGCTTACTGCTCAAGGAGCCTTCTGTGGTGGCGATCAACAAATACACAGGTGACGTATTGGCAGTAGGGGAAGAAGCCAGCGCAATGCTGGGGCGTACCCCTGACCGTATACAGGCAGTGATGCCGCTGTCTGACGGGGTAATCTCTGACTTTGAGATGACCAGCGCCATGATCAAGGCATTTATTAAAAAGGTTTATAACGGAAGTATGATCAAGCCTCGTGTCGCTATCTGCGTGCCTTCGGGTATTACAGGGGTAGAGTCAAAGGCAGTGGTCAGCGCTGCGGTCGATGCAGGTGCTCGTAAAGTCTATTTAATCGAGGAGCCAGTGGCGGCTGCTATCGGTGCAGGCATTGATATTTCGAAGCCTGAGGGCAGGATCATCGTGGATATCGGCGGCGGCACCACTGATATTGCAGTGCTGTCTTTTAACGGTATTGTATGCAAGGCATCGGTCAAAACAGCGGGGCGTAAGCTAGATGAAGCAATCGTACGCTATGTAAGAAACAAGTACGGTGTACTAATTGGCGAAAAAATGGCGGAAAAAGCCAAGATTACCGCCGGCAGTGTATATTATTCTCCCGAAGAGGAGATGGAGTTTGAGCTCAAGGGCAGAGATTTAAAGTCTGGCATGCCTTGCCGCCAGATTATTACCCGTCGTGAGATCAAGGAAGCAATCGCAGAGCAGCTCGACAGCCTGATTGAAGCGATTCTACAGATTTTAGAGGTTACACCTCCCGAGCTTTCGGCAGATATCTACCACACCGGCGTGCTGTTGACGGGCGGTGGAGCGTTGCTTCACGGCATCGACGTCCTGCTTGCCAAGGCAACGGGGCTAAAGGTAACAGCCGCAGAGGACCCAACCAACTGTGTAGCCATCGGCACAGCCATGTCCTTTAAGTACTTAGGGCAGCTCTACGACGGCTTTGTAAACCCTACCACCCATTCTCATTAATTATTAAAAGCTCATCATAATTAGTATTTAAAAAGACTCCGAAGTCACTTGGCTTCAGAGTCTTTTTTACGTATTATTCTAATCTACAAGCTTATCAAAATCAAATTCTAATTGATAATCTCGTGTATCCTGTTGGTATAAGGCTTGATTGATCTCTTTGGCCTCTTGGCAGCCGATCGCAAAAGGCTATCGTTTCTTCCGCCGAACCGGCACAAATGTAAAATTTATCGGCACCTTGTTTCTTGGCTTCGTTGGCACACAATAAGAATAGCCGCTTGCCGATACCCTTACTGCGGCTCTCTTTTGAAATAAACAGCTGGTCAAGCAAAACATATTTGGATTTTGTGCCAAACCAATCGCTATTTACACTGCAAAACCCAATCAGATGATCATGATCAAAGGCTCCATATGCAAAACCTCCGCCATCTATGGTGCTTCGCAAGGCAGCAAGATGATGGGTATAACCATTTGGGAAATCAGGATCATGGTAGTTTATCTCAACAAGTTGCCTTTTGCCATTGATTTCACGCCATGCTCGGTGAATGTACTGTGAAGCGTCAATTTCTCTTATTTTGCTGCATTCATGTTTGCTTAGTTTCCGATAGACTTCCATGACAATCTCCTATCAAACTATTCTCATAAAAAAGTGTAGCATGCCAGCAAACTCAATGTCAAATATTTCAATAAGAGGTAGTGTCAGAGCACCGCAAAATCGGGATTTTTTATTGCGTCTTTGATATTTTACTGGTTTTTTGGAATACTACTACAGGGTCAAAGTAGATGACCATAAGCATATCGTTTTGGGAGGAATACTATGGCGAATTTAACCACCAAAGAGCTTTCTGCAATTGAAGATCAGCTGACCATTGAGCAAAATGTAATCAAGAAGTTTCAGATGTATGCCAGTCAGGCCACTGACCCCCAGATCAAAACCCGCTGTGAGCAGATTGTAGCCAAACATCAGAATCATTTTAATACCCTGATGGGGCACTTAAACTAAGGGGGCATATCAGATGAAAAACAGTTATTCCGATAAGGATATGATGACCGATGCACTGGCAACCCAAAAGCATCTTACCGGCAACTATAATGTATTTGCTACAGAAGCGGCTTCACCCGCCGTCAAGGCTGATCTGATGAACATCCTTGCGGAGGAGCATCAGATTGGGTTTGAGCTTTTTAGTGAGATGCAAAAACGTGGCTGGTACAACGTAGAGCAGGCAGACCAGAGCAAAATCGATAAGGCAAAGCAGAAATTTACCAAAAATAGCTAAATCCCCATCATTTTTATAAGTAAATAAAAAATCCCCAAGGCACTTCTCAAAGAGCTTTGGGGATTTTGCTGTGGTATAGGGATGATGCAAGCTTATTTACCAAGAGGCTGCTCAAGGATATGAATATCCATCTGGTTGTGAGGTATACTGATGCCCTCTTTGTCAAAGGCGAGCTTCACCTGTTCATTCATATAAAACATCAGGTTGAAATACTCGGCACGCTCTACCCATAGGCGGACAGTCAGCTCCATGCCATTGGGGCCTTGCTTGATGACACCGATGACTGGTGCAGGGTCTGACAGCAATAGACCAGAAGCCTGCGCTATCTTTAGGATAATTTGCTTGGCTTTGACAAAATCGTCGCGATAACCGATGGTGTAGCTGAGATCTAAGCGACGGTTGGGCTCGGAGGAATAGTTGATGATCTTGGCCTTAGCGGCGTCGTTGTTGGGGACGAAGACCTTTTTATTGTCGACGGTGTAAAGGGTGGTGTAGATGAGCCCGATCTCGGCTACGCTTCCTCCCAGACCATCCATCTCGATGTAATCACCGCTGACAAAAGGCTTGGTGATGATTACCACGATTCCACCAAAGAGATTGGAGAGATTATCCTTGACGGCCAGCGAGAGAGCTAAGCCTGCTGCCGATAATGAAGCGATCAAGGTGGCGGTGGGCAAGCCCAACAGATCAAGGCAGCTGATCGTCAGTATGATATAGGCGATGATCCGCACGGAAGAGCAGATAAAGGAATGCAGTATCACATCAATCTTTGAGAGGGTCAGCAGCTTTTTGAGGAGCTTTTCACCGTAGGATATCCCCACAATGCCTGCCAAAAAGAGCGAAATTGCCTTGACCACAGTAAACCCAAAGCCTGTAAGCCACAGCGCATTGTAATTGCCCAGTGCCGTAGATAAAATGCCGATGCTGATCGCTGCAATGATCAGATACACCGAGCTACGTACCCCAGTCTTGATGATAGGGACTAGCTGTTCGTCGGCTTTGGCACGCTTGGTAAGCCCGAGCACGATCTTTTGTGCTAAGGGGGAAAGGATCAAACCGATGATCACCACCAGCGCAACTTTGATCAGTGGCCATGTTAGGGTACTGAGCAGCTCTGCGGCTGCATAGTAGCTTTGCCTGAAGAATTCTGTAATCTGCAAATTATTCCCTCCCAAAAAGTCTAAATGTATGCTTTGCTGCCACCATGCTGGTAGCTAAGGGGGTAGCTGGGTACACGATAATCTTTGCTACCGCTCTAAAAAAGTTTATCATAGATTTATCGTTAAATCAACCTACTATAGTGGGATATAGCCACCACTATATGGTGATAAATGCGCTTTTATTTGCGTGGGATTTGTGCTATAATAGGCATAAATTATGATGATAACAGGCGGATTTTGCAGCTTTCGAGCAATAAAGGGGTAGAGTGCCCGATTGCTTGGAGCTGTCAAAGCAGATACGGGCGAAGCTTTTACACTAGGTAAAGTACAGGCTTAAATCAGATGGGAGTAGGTTGTACCCCAGCTGATGCATTGCTCTTATAACACAGAGCGCCTTAGCATAAATTTTTTACAGTTAGGCGGATGAAGGATGATTGATACCAACATATCACAGCAGTTTCTCAGCCTGCGTAAGCAGATCCTCGAGAAGCGCTTTGAACGAATGAACGATATGCAGCGAAGGGCAGTGCTCAAGGTAAACGGTCCTTTGCTGATCCTAGCGGGGGCGGGTAGCGGTAAGACCACTGTGGTGGTCAACCGCATTGCAAACCTGCTGTTGTTTGGCGATGCATTTTACAGCACGCAGATCCCAGAGGGGCTGACCCTAGAGGATATTACCTTTTTGGAGCAGAGCCTTAAGGAGCAGGTAAAGGACGAGGAGCGGCTGATCAGACTCTTGGCGGTAAGCCCGCCGAAGCCCTGGCAGATTTTGGCCATTACCTTTACCAACAAGGCTGCGGGTGAGCTTAGAGAGCGGTTGGCGCTCATGCTGGGGGAAGAAACTGCAAGGGACATTACCGCAGCGACCTTCCATTCAGCTTGCGTAAGAATTTTGCGCAGTGAGATCAGCTACTTAGGCTATGATCGCGGCTTTACCATCTATGATAGCGACGATCAGCAGCGACTGGTGAAGGATTGCCTAAAGCAGCTCAATCTTGACGACAAGACCTTCCCACCTAAGATGGTGATTGCAAAGATCAGCGAGTCGAAAGACCTGCTGGAGAGCCCTGCGATGCTAGAAGCAAGGGCCAAGGGCAACCTGCATCTGGAGAAGATTGCATCGATTTATGGGCTGTATCAAAAGAAATTAAAAGAATCTAACGCCCTGGACTTTGATGATATCATTACCTTGACTGTAAGGCTCTTTTTGGAGAATCCAGAAGTACTAAAGAAATACCAGCATAGATTTCGATACATATCGGTGGACGAATATCAGGATACCAACCGCTCTCAGTATAGGCTCATCAGCCTGCTGGCACAGGGGCATAAAAACCTTTGTGTAGTGGGAGATGACGATCAGAGCATCTATCGCTTTAGAGGGGCAACCATCGAGAATATCCTCAGCTTCGAGGAGCAGTATGAGGGCTGTACTGTCATCCGGCTAGAGCAAAATTACCGCAGTACAGGGCGCATCCTCGATGCTGCCAATGCGGTGATCCGCCACAATCAGGGGCGCAAGGGCAAAAACCTCTGGACTGCCAGCGGGCAAGGAGAGGATATCGTGGTGCATACCGCCTACGATGAGCGCGATGAAGCAAGGGCGGTAGCGGACTATATCTTAGAGCATGTGCGCAGTGGTGGCAAATTTAGCGATAACGCTGTGCTTTACCGCCTCAATGCGATCTCAAACTCGGTAGAGCATGCCTTTCGTAACGCAAGCATTCCCTATAGGATCATCGGCGGCACCCGCTTCTATGATCGCAAGGAGATCAAAGATGCCATCGCTTACCTTAGTGTAGTCAACAATCCCGCTGATACACTGAGGCTGCGTAGGATTATCAACGAGCCCAAGCGGGGCATCGGCGATGCTACCCTCGATATGGTAGATGAGATCGCTACTATGCTGGGGATCAACCATTTTGAGGTAATCAGCACTGCCGACCGCTATCCACCCATCCAGCGCCGAGCAAAGGGGCTGATGGAATTTGCGTCCCTGATACAAGAGATGCAGTCCTTGACCGATACAATGCCAATGGCAGAGATGTTTGAAGAGCTGATGGTGCGCAGCGGTTATTATGCTTCCTTAAAGCTAGATAAGACCAGCGAAGAAACCCGTATGGAAAACCTACAAGAGCTAAAATCCAACATGCTGCGCTACGAGCAAGAAACCGAGGAGCCAACACTGGCAGGCTTCTTGGAAGAGGTATCACTCTACACCGACCTCGACAACTATGATCAGGATGCCGACTCGGTGGTGATGATGACGCTGCACGCAGCCAAGGGCTTGGAATTTGACAATGTATATATCGTCGCCTTTGAGGAGGGGATCTTCCCCGGTATGCGCTCGATCGGAAACCCTGAGGACCTAGAGGAGGAGCGCAGGCTTGCTTATGTAGGCATTACCCGCGCTAAGAAGCGGCTCTATCTGATGACTGCCGGTATGCGGATGCTATTTGGGCGTACACAGCCCTTTAGACCCTCGCGCTTCGTGGAGGAGGTACCAAAGGAGCTGACGAATCTGCAAGGTAGGCGCCCAGCCGCGCACAATGCTGCTGCCAAGGCGCATACTATAGAGAAGCCTAATTCCTTTAGCAGTGGGTTTAGCACCGCCCCCAAGGCCGACCTCAAAAGCGATTTCTCCTTTAACATCGGTGATCGGGTACGGCATAAGGTCTTTGGTGGGGGGATTATTTTGGGGATTACCCCAATGGGAGGCGATCATATGGTTGAGATCGCTTTTGATAAGGTAGGCACCAAAAAAATTATGGCGGCCTTTGCCAAGCTTACTGTCGAAAACACCTAGAAAATTAAATCAGCTTGGATGGGAAATCTCCCTTGCTGTGGATAAGAAGTTTCTGATGCCAAAGGGCAAAGAGCATTTTTGCTGCATTTAAAGCTCTTTTTACCCCAAGCAGACGAAGCCTGACAAATGCTGCTTGCGGCATACTTAGCTCGTTGTCGCATGCAGAATATCATAATATGGGCAGTCAAAAATAATTGTTGGCACTTTTACCCAACAGACTACATAAAACTCCTGGAAATCACATGGAGCAGGATACAAAATGAGCCAAAGTAGTAACAAAAAATCATCTGGTTCATAAAATGTATTGAGCAGCTACTAGCTACCGATAGATTGATAGGAGGATAAATATGGCACAACAAAATTGCTGTCCGGGCACCTGCCCTGGAAATGACTGCTTTAAAGAAGCAGTATGCATTGACACCCAAAGAATATATGATTCCTGTGGGGATAAAGAGTGTATAGAAGGATTACAGGTTTTCTTTTTTGGAGATGACCAAGATTTGATCGACCACGCCCTTATCGTAAAGGCAAAAAAAGTTGAAATTATCGACACCTTTATTGAGGTAGAGCCAGTACCTTTTGACAATGGGTTCTTCTCCGTAGACATTACCTACTTCTTCAAAGTTACATTGGCAATTTACAATTGCCCCACTGCTGTACCTACAATTGTTCACGGACTCGCTACCTTCTCCAAAAAGGTCATCCTATTTGGCAGTGAGGGTAGTGTACGCACCTTCTCTAGCGAAGGTTGTGCAAACCACCACGGAAGCAGCAGCCTACCTTGCGCAACTGTGCAGGTAGTAGATCCACTGGTACTAGCAAGCCGCATTGAGGATGCCCCTGTACCACCTCGTGGCTGTGGCTGTGTGTGCCCACCCCCTTGCGTAGCCAATCACTTCAATGGTTGCCTGAGCAGTTGCAGTGAGCCTCGTAAGATTGTAACCATCGCTCTTGGTATTTTCTCCATTATCCAGCTGTCTCGTCGCGTACAGCTTCTGATGCCAGCTTTCGACTTCTGCATCCCATGTAAGGATTGCGCTGGCGTAAGCGGCACTGAGGAGCCATGTGATCTCTTTGATAAGATTAAGTTCCCAACGGATGAGTTCTTCCCACCTAAGCTGTTCCAAGAAGGATGCAGTTGCTAATGCAGCCAAATATAGGCGGTCGGGTTGCCGACCGCCTATAGGTATGGTAAAGGGAGAAGGGTCGTTTTTACCACTTTATTTGGGACAAGCCCTATTTTTTATTTGTAAGGAGCATCAAGATGTGTAAAGTCGAATTGATCAGCCATACACCTGATCCCGAAAAAATCGTTGCTGCCGCAGCCAAGCTCTGCTACTCTGCAAAGAGCATCGATGGCCTTTTGGAGGGGCTTCATCCCGAAAATACAAGGCAGTTTGTAGAGATGCTCATGGAAATCGGTCACGAAAGCCCCGTAGAGCATGTGAGCTTTACCTTTGGCATCGAGGGGGTTTCTCGCACCTTTTTGGCACAGATGACCCGCCATCGCATCGCTTCTTACAGTGTGCAGAGCCAACGCTATGTATCGATGGCTGATTTTGCTTATGTAACGCCACCCGAGATCGCCGCTGACCCAGAAGCGCTGGAGCTCTATCACCGCGCTATGAGCGATGCAGCAGCAAGCTACGATAAGCTCTCTGAGATTTTGACCAAGAGCCATACCCAGAGACTGGTTGCAGAGGGGGTAGAGCCTGCCGAAGCAGCCAAAAAAGCAAAAAAGCTTGCGATTGAGGATGCCCGCTTTGTATTGCCAGGTGGCTGCGATACCAAGATGCTTGTAACCATGAATACCCGCAGCCTATACAATTTCTTTGAGCATCGCTGCTGCACCCGAGCACAGTGGGAGATCAGGCAGGTTGCCGATCTGATGCTGGCCGAGGTAAGTAAGGTAGCTCCTTTATTATTTGCCCATTGCGGGCCTCCCTGTGTAAATGGACCCTGCCCTGAGGGTAAAATGAGCTGCGGCAAAGCGCCGGAAATCCGTAAGAAGTACCGTAAGGAGGTGTAGCCTTGGACGGCACACTGATTGTAATCGAAGGTCTTGACGGTAGCGGCAAGGCAACGCAGTCTGATATCTTGACCGAGTATATCCAGCAAAGTGGGCGAGAAGCCATAAAAATCAGCTTCCCCGATTATGCTCACCCATCCTCCACCTTGGTACGGATGTATCTAAATGGTGAGGTGGGCAAGCTGGGCGATGTCAACGTTTATGCCGCATCCAGCTTCTACTCCCTCGATCGATACATCAGCTACCAGACGGTATGGGGGGAGCGTTATCGAGATGGGTGCTATGTGGTCGCTGATCGCTACACCACCTCTAACCTCAGCCACCAGATGGTCAAGCTGCCCCGCGAGCGCTGGGATGATTATATCGAGTGGCTCACGGGCTACGAATATGATCTGCTTGGGCTGCCCCGACCCGATCTGGTGATCTACCTCGATATGCACCCTATTGCATCGAGGGCACTGCTGGATAAGCGCTATGAGGGCGACAGCAGCAAAAAAGACATCCACGAAGAAAACTTCAACTACTTGCTCGCCTGCCGTGAAGCAGCCCTCTATGCTGCCACCAAGCTAGGCTGGCGGATCATCCACTGTGACGACAGCAGCCATATACCCCTAAAGATCGAGGAGATTGCCGCTGTAGTCAGAGAGGTATATGAGCAGGAGCTTGTATGATCATTTAAAATCGAGAATGCTCATGTGTAATAGCACCTTGATTGATATCCATGGAAAATTCGGAGATAATAAGCTAAGCAACAGCTGATAAGTAAAGCAAAACCGAGCAAATATGCCTCGGATATATCATATACAGGCAATCATTGACCTCATAGTAAGAACCTGCTGCCTATACGCAAAACCACCGTCTTTGCGGTATATACTCACACACTGGCTAGACGCATGGGCTACACAAGCACCCCTGCTACCAGCCTTGCTTGCTACAGATACTGCTTTCAGACGAGGATTGTCATGTATCAAAACACAGGTTCAATCAAAAAGACCACTGTTTTGTAGGCGGTCTAAAAAGACACTTTGGAGGATTTATGTTAAACTTTAGAAAAGTCACATTAGAGGATAAAGAACAGGTGGAGGCATACTTTGCAAAAAGTGATTTCCGAGGTGCGGAGTATAATTTTTCTCACCTTTACCTATGGAGCAGGGTATACCCGATGGAGATCGCAGAGTACGCAGGCTATATCACTGTATACGCCAAATTTGACCGTGAGACCTATCTTTATCCCGCAGGGGAGGGCGATATCCGCCCCATGATCGAGGCAATGGAAGCGGATGCAAAGGTGAGAGGGATCCCTTTTATTATCCGCAGCGTCACCCCAGAAAATGTGGAGTATCTTAAAACTCAGTACCCAGATAAATTTACCTATCATACAAGCCCTGATTTCAACGATTATATATACCTGACCGAGAAGCTGGGGAGCCTTGCAGGCAAAAAGCTGCATAGCAAGCGCAACCATATCAACCGCTTTAAAGAAAATAACCCGGATTGGAGCTATGAGAAGATCACCGACCAAAACCTCCCTGAGGTATGCGAAATGAGCCGCAAGTGGTGTGAAATCAACGGCTGCAACGACGATGATGAGCTAAAAAAGGAAGCCTGTGCAGTTAGAGTAGCACTCAAAAACCTAGAGGCACTTGACCTGCGGGCGGGGCTGCTGCGGGCAGGTGGGCAGGTTATTGCCTTTAGCATCGGCAGACGCATCAACAGCGATACCTTTGGCGTGCATGTAGAGAAGGCTTTTTATGATATACAGGGTGCTTACCCGATGATCAACCAGCAATTTGTGCAGGCTGAGATGGAAGGCTTTACCTATGTCAATCGTGAGGAAGATACAGGGGATGAGGGCTTGCGCAAAGCAAAGCAATCGTATTATCCTGTGATGATGGTTGAGCGCTACAGCGCTGTAGCGGTCGAAAAATAAGTACAAGCTCTTTGGTACCACGACGAAACAGCTAAGGAGGGATCAATATGGAGTTTATGTCAGCAAGTAAGGCCAACTTGCCAGAGCTCAAGGAGCTTTGGGCGCTATGCTTTGGAGATGAGCAGCAGTATATCGACCTGTTTTTTGACCATCGATTTAAAGAGGACGAGTGCCTGATCGGTGTGACAGAGGGCAAGGTGGTTACCATGCTTTTTACCCTGCCTATCGATATCCGCTTTAAGGGCAAGTATAGCTACCCTGCCTGCTATATCTATGCAGTGGCGACCCACCCCCAGCATCGGGGCAAGGGCTACAGTACCCAGCTGATGGAATATGCCCATGGTTACCTCTATACTCAGGGCAAGCGGCTTGCAGTGCTAGTACCTGCCACCGAGAGCTTATTTGGCTACTATGCCAAGCAGGGCTTCCATAAGCAGTTTTATTGCGAGCTTCAAGGATATACTTTAGATCAAAGCAAGCTGACAGGCGCAAAGCTGGTGCCCGCCACGCTGCCTGCCATACAGGAGCTTCGAGATCACTTGCTAGGCAAGCTGGAGCTCTATGGAAGCTGGGATCAGGCTGCTCTTGCCTATAACCAAAAGGAGCTGGAGCTTCTAGGCGGCAGGGTGCTGGCTATCAATAAAGATGACAAGCAGGGCTATGCTGTCTGCTACCCTGCAAAGGAAGGTTATACTGTAAAAGAGATGCTGTATGAGGGAGATAACCAAGAGCTTGTCCATGATCTTATGGCGCATCTAGGCTGTACTAAGCTTACGGTAAGGCTTCCCTCCCAGCAGGAGTACACTCCCTTTGCCATGGCAAGATGGTACTGTGACAAGCCAGAGATCAAAGGGCAAAATTCTTACTTAGGGCTGGTGTTGGACTAATGAAAAAACCAAGCAATTTAAAGGACTACAAACAAGCACTGCGTGCAGAGCTTAAGCAGAAGCGGGTTTCGATGGCACCTGCCGAAAAACAGGCAATGGACAAGCAGATCTATACCCGTGTGCTGGCTACTGAGGAATTTGCTAAGGCAGATACTGTGCTGATCTATGTTTCGACCGAGCTAGAGGTTGATACAGAGCAGATTATCCAGTATTGCTTTGCAAATGGTAAGCGAGTGGCAGTACCCAGATGCATCGATGGTACTCGCAAAATGGAGTTTTACCTCATTGATGATCTGAATGCACTAGAGGTGCGTACCTTTGGTGTGCGAGAGCCTGCACCCAATTCCGATAAACTCCTAACCGACTACACAGGCAGCATCTGTGTGGTGCCTGCCATGGGCTGCGATCTGATGGGCTACAGGCTAGGTTACGGAGGCGGTTATTATGACCGCTTCTTAGATAGCTACCCTGGCAAGAAGCTGGTGATCACCTATCATAGCTGCTTATTGGATCGTATGTGGCATGGGCGCTACGATGTGCCTAATGATATCGTGATCACCAATAAGCTGACAAAGCGCCCCGGAAGAAGACGTATCTAGAAATAGCAACTAAGGGTGGCAAGCGACGACGCTTGAGCAATCTCTTAAAGCAAACAGCTTTGGAGCACCAAAGATGGAAATGGTATGCAGGTAAGATAGCGCTTGGGGTTGCCGTAAGACGAACTTTGTAGTGCGTG
>DAMCAP010000029.1:0-30890 GCA_032059445.1 Oscillospiraceae bacterium | reverse complement strand
TTCTTCTCACTAGATCACCTCAAAGCACATATAATCTTAATTTCATTATAGCATAGAGAATCAGGCTCAAAAAGATGCATAGGTACATCTTTTTGAGCCTGATCGCTTTGGCACTCCCGGCGGGAATCGAACCCACAACGGTCCCTTAGGAGGGGACTGTTATATCCATTTAACTACGGAAGCATTTAATTCATTGGTATTGACAATACTATATTCTACACACCTTTATACAATTTGTCAACTCCCAAAGCGACCGGCTCTGGATTCTCTCAAATATGCATAAAAAACAAAGCAAGACCTTTGCTTTATGATAATTTCTCTTTTATTTTAAAGCAAATAATGCTATATTATTAGTGTATAGGGTCAGAGCCCCCTTTATGGGCTAGACAGCCTTGTGCTGTCAAAATAACAAAACGGAGATCGCCATGAAAAAAGAGAAATCGTGCGGAGCGGTTGTATATCGCTTCGACCGCGGCAGACCTATGCTCCTGCTGCTGCGGCATAGGCATGGGGGGCATTGGTCCTTCCCCAAGGGGCATGTGGAGGGCAACGAAACCGAGCAGCAAACCGCTATACGGGAGGTCATGGAAGAAACCGGCGTGAGCATCCATTTGGTAGATAACTTCCGCCATGCGGTAGAATACCAGCCTAAGCCCGGGGTCAAAAAACAAGTAGTCTACTTCCTAGGTGAAACCCAGCAGGATGAGTTTGTCAGGCAGGTAGAAGAAATCAGTGAAATCACATGGTCCTATATCGATGATGCCTATAAGCTGGTAACCTTTAAAAATGACCGTACATTAATTACCAAAGCAAGAGAGAGGATAAATGAGCTTTTTGCGACACAGGCACAACCCCAAGAGGTTGTGTAATCATCGCAGAGCATAGGGGTAAAAAAATAAATTATGTTTAACTCAAAGAAGCAACTTAAGGACAGTCTATGGGTACCGGCCCGCATTATTACGATTAGCTTTGCTATGGTTATATTAGTGGGTACATTCCTCTTGATGTTGCCGATCTCATCCAATGATGGGCAAGCAACAGGCTTACTAGATGCTTTGTTTACCGCTACCTCCGCCACCTGCGTTACAGGGCTGGTAGTCTTTGATACCTATAGCAAATGGACTTTCTTTGGCAAAATGGTCATCATAACGCTGATACAGATCGGTGGCCTTGGGCTCGTAACCTTCACCACCTTTTTTAACCTAATGCTTGGCAAAAAGCTTGGTCTGCGCTCTATGCAGCTGGCACAGGAATCAATCAACTCCACTGGCTTTGCCAACGTAACCAAGCTCACCCGTATGGTGGTTATGGTATCATTGGGCATCGAGATGCTGGGCGCACTGGCGTTGTCTACAGTTTTTGTGCCTCAATACGGCGGAGAAGGCTTCTTTATTTCATTCTTTCTTGCTATATCTGCTTTTTGTAATGCAGGCTTTGATGTACTGGGCTTTCAAGGAGCCTTCTGCTCCTTGATCAACTATACCGATAATTTTACCGTACTCGGTACCATTATGCTGCTGATTATTGTAGGCGGTCTCGGCTTTGTGGTGTGGGCCGATCTTTATGATTTTATCAAAACCAAAACCCTTACCCTCCATACCCGTGTGGTCTTGGCGATGACCGCAACTTTGATCCTGGCAGGCACTTTGATGTTTCTGGTGTTTGAGGGTGACAACCCCGCCACCATTGGAGGCTTACCCATCGAGCATAGGCTTTCTAACGCCATGTTTCAGTCCGTCACCCTACGTACTGCGGGCTTTAACTCGGTGGATTTCGCCGCTATGGGTGGTGCCACCAAGGTGCTCAGCTGCATATTAATGTTTATCGGTGCTGCACCCGGCTCTACCGGTGGCGGTATCAAGGTAACCACCATGTCGGTCATTATAATGACGGTATTTTGCGTGGTAGCTGGCAGCGATGAAACCATCATCTTTAAACGCCGTGTACCCCGCCAAGTGGTTTATAAGGCACTTGCCATCATTATGATTGGGCTTTTGGCGGTATCCCTTACTTCCTTTATGATTATCTCCACCATGCGGCATAGTGGCACCCCTGTCACGGGTATCGATGCTTTCTTTGAGTCAATTTCAGCTTTTGGCACTGTCGGGTTATCGGTAGGAGTCACTGGTATTGCCAACAGCCCTTCTAAGCTCATGCTGATTATTGCAATGTATCTAGGCAGAGTAGGGCCGGTATCTTTTGCCCTATCGCTGGCGATGCGTAGCCCCAGCAACCGCACCAAAATCATCCCCGAAGGCAAAATTTTGGTGGGCTAGCCAATGAAAAACGGAATTGCCCACTGGTGAGCAATTCCGTTTATAGCGTGCGGCGTCGCCGTTACTATCCTAACATCGAAGAAATGGCATCGACGATTACACCTGCATTTTTGACAGCTGTTGAGGCAGATTTCTTAAGATCGGCATTGCGTCTTTTGGAGTTCTTAGGCTTCGCGATTAGATATGCTGCTGTACCGACTGCTGCCACTGTAGCCATTGTTGCCATAGCGCTTGTACTTGCTTTTTTATTCACACAAAATCCCCCTTTCAAAAGATATCAGTCATATTGTTTGCTGTAGTAGCATTAAAATGCACGTCTCTTGTTTCCAAAAAAAACGGCAAAAATAAAATTTCCAATTTTACAATTATAAATCTATTAGAAAGAGCTGTGAATGAAACCATGACCAATTTTAAGCCCGTAGCGGCAATCCACGACCTATCGGGTGTGGGGCGCTGCTCACTGACCGTGATTATCCCCGCCTTATCCGCCTTGGGGGTGCAGTGCTGCCCGATACCCACTGCGGTATTTTCCACCCATACAGGTGGACTTGGTCCTGTAGTCAAGGAGGATCTTACCCATTATCTGCTACCGACCTTGGCCCACTACCAAAGCTTAGATCTGGAGTTTGGCGGTATCTACACCGGCTACTTAAGCAGCGAGCATCAGGTTGATCACTGCCTGAAGTACATGGAAGCTTATCCCGACGCACTGCATATCGTGGACCCAGTAATGGGGGATCACGGCAAAGCTTACAAGGCTTATACGCCTGCCATGCAGGAGCGGATGAAGGAGTTGGTGGCAAAAGCAGAGGTCATCACTCCAAACTTCACCGAAGCCTGCCTGCTCTTGGGAATCCCCTATACCGAGCAAGCCTTAGAGGTTAGATTTCTTAAGGAAATCTTGATAAAACTATCGAAATTAGGGCCTAAGTGTGTTATAATCACAGGGCTGAAGATAGAGAGCAGCGATAAACTGGTCAACGCAGGCTATGACAGCATCACTGGGATGATGCATTTTGCCGCTGTCGACAGAGTGCCAGCCGCATTCCCCGGTACGGGAGATCTTTTTGCTTCCATCATTACAGGAGAGCTGGTCAAGGGGAGTAACCTGCAAGATGCGATGGCAGCAGCGACTGCGTTTTCTGCACTAGCTGTCAAGGTTACCCATGAAGCAGGTACAGATACCCGCTACGGCGTGCTCCTAGAGCCTGTGCTCTCTAAGCTGATTGACCCCGATACCCGCACAGTAGAGTTTCTAAATGTATAACATAACGATTTATGCTTAAGAAAGGTAGAGTATCATGCAACACGAAAAAAACAAATATCTCATTTATAACATTGCCGTCATCGGTATGATGGCTGCTATGGTCTTTGTAGCCACCAACCTACGTATCCCTATCCCTACCGCACTTGGTAAAACCATGATCCACTTCGGCAACGTTTTTTGCCTGCTGGCGGGTCTTACTCTAGGCGGGCTGCGGGGCGGGCTTGCAGCTGGTATCGGCTCGATGTTTTTTGATCTGGTAGACCCAGCATTTATCTCCTCTGCTCCCTGGACATTGGTGTTTAAATTTATCATGGGCTACCTCTGTGGCAAGCTCTCCACCACCAAGGATAATACCCCTGCAACCTTGGGCAAGATGATCCCAGCGGCTGCTGTAGGCGCCATTACCTATGTAATCCTCTACATCAGCAAGAGCGTGATCACCGACTACTTCCTGCTGCGCAACCCATGGGAGACTGTGTTTGCTGCTTCTCTGCAAAAGGGCATCGTCTCAACCTTTAATGCCATCGTGGCTGTAGTAGTATCGGTCAGCCTTGCGCCAGTATTTCGCAAAGCGATGCAGACCTCAGGGATCTATAGCAAGCTCTATCCCTCTAAAAAGTAATCACGAAATCAAACAAAGCCGATGCATTTAAGCATCGGCTTTTTATTTTAAGTAGAGCATCCGTGTATGCACATTTTGAGAGCGGTGATCATATGGTAAGCTGTAAGCCCTAAAAATTTTGCCTTTAAATGTATTTGCACTTTAAAAACCAGCAAAAATATGCGATAATATTTTTAGGCATAGCCAATTTCTGATAAAGGGGGTAGGATTAAAAGGATAGACTTGATTTGGGAGGTGGGAGCGAAAGTTTACAGCACAATCAAGCGCCAGTACCGCCTGTATGAGGCGGTTGACGAGGTGGAGGGAGTATCGAAGGTTCGGCGGATGCCCTCCCGTTGCCCTTACAACGATATAATGGCACAAATACCCGAGCAATCGAGGAACAAAGGCCATTTATAAGGTGATCCTATACTTAACAATATGGCGGGCTGCCGGCAAATACAGCCTGCCTGTAAACCTATTCTGCAATTGGGTATAGCATCGGTAATGTCTTATTCAAACATAAAATATCGAGATATATCTGTGCCGCTTTTTACGGCATCTAAGCATTGCAGGATCGTTTAATAAGCCCGCCTTGATCGGGCATATCGATACAGCTTAAGGGGGGCATTCCTTTAAGCCATAGTTGCTGTCTCCCAAAATCCTTGGGACAGCACTTCATAAAACATCCGTAAAGGAGTATATACTATGTGTGGTATTATTGGATACTCGGGGAATAACCCCGCGTGTGATATATTATTGACCGCTCTCTCTAATCTAGAATACAGAGGCTACGACTCGGCGGGCATCGCTCTATGGAAGCAAAACGGTATTGAGGTGATCCGCGAAGAAGGGCGCCTAGCCAAGCTGATTGCAAAGGCGGCAGAGGAGCCTCAGGAGTCGGTATGCGGCATCGGGCATACCCGCTGGGCAACCCATGGCAGGCCTACCCAGACCAACGCCCACCCTCACCGAAGCGGCAGGGTAACTTTGGTGCATAATGGCATCATCGAAAACTATCTGGAGCTAAAAGCGATGCTCAGCGCAAAGGGCTATACCTTTGCTTCTCAGACCGACTCGGAGATCGCAGCCGCCCTTATCGATAGCCTCTATACCAACAGCTCGCTTACCGCCATCCACCAAGCCCTAAAGCTGCTGGAAGGCTCCTATGCTTTTGCAGTCCTCTTTGACGGTGAGCCGGGTACTGTATATGGCGTGCGCCACGGCAGCCCCCTAATTGCCGCTGCCGATGATCAGGGCAGCTATCTTGCCTCTGACCTACCAGCGATCCTCGACTACACCAATCGGTACCACCTCTTGGAGGAGGGCGAGCTGGTGCGGATTTCGGGCGGTGCTCTAGAGCTATACAATAAGGATCTGACACCTATTCATCGAGAGCTCAAAACTGCTAATTGGTCAGTGGATGCCGCCCGTAAGGATGGCTATGACTACTTCATGCTCAAAGAAATTGACGAGCAGCCAAAGGCAATCTTAAATACCATCTCCCCAAGGATCAAAAACGGCGTGCCAAACTTTGGCGAGGAGCTGCCAAAAGGCTTCTTTAAGGATATTAAAAAGATCAACATCACCGCTTGCGGCACTGCCCTCTACGCTGGGCAGATCGGTAAAACTCTTATCGAAAGAGTCGCCCGCATCCCTGTAGAAATTGACATCGCCTCAGAGCTTCGTTACCGCAATCCCATCATCGGCGATCACGAAGCTGCGATCGTCATCTCTCAGTCAGGAGAAACTGCCGACAGCCTCGCAGCCCTGCGTCTCTACAAGCAGCACGGTGTGCCCGTCATTGCCGTGGTCAATGTGGTTGGCTCCTCCATTGCGCGCGAGGCCGACTACTGCCTGTACACCTATGCTGGCCCCGAAATCGCCGTGGCTAGTACAAAGGCATACTCGGTACAGGTAGCTTTGATGCACCTAATCAGCATCTTGGCAGCCGCCGACAAGGGCATGACTCTCGCCGAGCAGCAAGAAGCTACCGCCAAGCTCAAGCAGATCATCGAGCTGATCCCCAGCGTTTTGGCGATGGCACCCCAGCTTAAGGACTATGCTGGCACCCTCAAAAATACCGAGAGCCTATTTTATATCGGCAGAGGCTTAGATTATTATCTGGCGATGGAGGGCTCTTTGAAGCTCAAGGAAATCTCCTATATCCACAGTGATGCCTACGCAGCAGGCGAGCTTAAGCACGGCACCATCAGCTTGATTATAGAGGGCACTCCTGTCATCGCTCTTGCTACCCAACCCGATCTGCTACCCAAGACCATCAGCAACATTAAGGAGGTCAAGGCAAGAGGCGCCGATGTGCTGGTCATCACCCAAGAGGGGCTTAATATTGACCCCGATGCCTATGATCACATCCTACGCCTGCCCAGTTGCGACCCTACCTGCGCTCCCCTGTTGGCAGTGGTTGTGCTGCAGCTGATCGCCGCCCATGCAGCCATCCTCAGAGGCTGCGACGTCGATAAGCCCCGTAATCTAGCAAAATCCGTAACGGTAGAATAAAGTTTTATATAACAAAAAAGGCAAGGAGAAATCCTTGCCTTTTGCTTTAAGGATAAGGTGCCGCCTGCTTTTCCTGCCAGTAGGTGCAAGCTTTCTCCTCTCTGTATCTCTTTTTTAAGCGTGGCTTTACGCAATGCCCATATTTTAATGCAAAATAGTTCCCTCTTGCATACCTGATATAGTGCTGTCTGAAGTGCATGCAATTTCCACATACCCTGCTTTCCATGTCATCAAGCCCCCCTATCCATTTGTTTAATCACCAGTATACACGACTCTCAATGCTATCCTACCATTTAGACACCGTACGGTGGCTAACAAAAATTCGAGCAACGATATGTAAAAAACATCTAAAAAGAAAAGGCAGGGCTCACGCCCTGCCTTTTTGCAATTGTATTTATTATATTCCCTTTTTATAAAGCCAGAAGGAGTACCCGATCGGCACTACTGCCAAGGATAGGATTATACCAATAAAGATCGCCGAATTAAAGGA
Organism: Oscillospiraceae bacterium; assembly: GCA_032059445.1. Classification (GTDB taxonomy): domain Bacteria; phylum Bacillota; class Clostridia; order Oscillospirales; family Ruminococcaceae; genus DAMCAP01. Next base: position 23,736 of record DAMCAP010000029.1, on the reverse strand, counting down.
GAAGAAACCCGACACCGCGAGTATAGCACCCATCACCATCCACAGATAGCCCGATACATGGTGGGTCCTATTCCAATTTTCTTCACTGGAGAGGGTCCAGGGAGTCTTGATGCCCACGGTGTAGTTCTGCCTGCATTTAGGTAGGTAGTTGCCAATCGCAAAAAACAGGATACCTACAAGGAAAGGAATCACTTTATTAATAGCAATCTCTGCGCCCAGCGACTTAAAGATGGTAATACCCATCAGCACAAAGGTCATCACTGGGATCGTCCATCTGCCAACCAATGCTAGCATCTTAGAAGCGTTGGCCCTTTTGGGGTCGTGATCCAGCGCAATGTTGGTGATTAGGTTGATTACCGCCATCATCAAAGGCAAGCCAAAGACAGCCATTGCCTTGGGAGCGTAGGAATCTGCCTCACCGGCAAAATTAAAGTGGATCGCCACCAGCTCGGGCAGCTTGTCATAGACTGCCAGTGCCAGTAGTATGGGCAGCAAGCAAATAATCGTGGATGCAATTGTCGTCTTATTTTGTTTCATGGCTCTTACCTCCAAACTGAGCTAACCACAGCATAATTTCCTCAAATACCGATACGTTAATCTCATAATAAATAAAGTTCTTATATTTTGTCTCAAATATCAGGTCTGCTTTTTTGAGCTGCGACAGGTGGTAGGAGATTGTAGCTGCCGTCATGTCAAATTTTTCTGCGATCTCTCCCGCCGCCATCTTTTTACCCCTAAGCAGCTCGAGGATCTCTCGCCTGCTAGGGTCTGACAAAGCTTTAAACGTCTCGGGGAAGCTCATTGCCGCCACCTCCTGCTCATATAATTTAGAATATCATCTAAATAGATTTTAGCAAGCCACAAACAAAAAGTCAACAGTTATTTAGAGGAAATTCTAAATAGCTGTTGACCATTTATATGTAATTATGCAGTAAAAAACATGATCAGCCCGCTGACCGCCATAAAAGCATAAACCAGCCGCTTTAGGGTCATAGCGTCGATATTTCGAGAGACCTTTTTACCGATAAAGATCCCCAGATACACCACTGGGATACCAATCACCCAATAACCAAGCACCGTCTCGTTGATCATGCCGTTGAGCACCCGCATGCTTAAGTTATACATCGACGACAATGCAAAGAAACACTGGATGTTGGCAAGGTATTGACGAGGGGAGTCGGTTACCGACAATAGATAGATTACAATGGGAGGCCCTCCGGCGCCAAACATCCCACTGAGTGCACCACTTAGGAGCCCTGTGATGACACCATTGGTCTTGGTAGGCTTGATCTTGACCTTGTCCGAAAAAAACACAAAGTATATTGAGAGTAGAAACAAAAATACACCCAGCATCTTCTTGAGTACCGTATCACTTTGAGAGAGTGACAAAGCCACACAGACTGCATTAGAAACTGCATAGCCCATCAGCGGCACCACAATCAGCTTAAAGCTGGCTTCTTTACGCAAGGTGTAGGCAAGATAAAGCGTCATGGTAAAGGAGAGCAACTGCGACACAGTGACGCCCGCCACATAGCTGGGCATAAAAAACGGGAAGATGGTCATGACGAAGATGCCAAAGCCGAAGCCCGTCACACACTGAATCACAGCACCGGTCAGACAAGCAGCCACAAAAACTGCAATCATTGATGGGGTCATTACAACAGCTCCTTATGTATAAATCTCGATAAAAAAGCTCCGATCAATACCGGAGCTTTTCGTTCACAGTCGGTAAAAGGTCACCTCTAGAGATAGCGAGCCTCGTAGGCTGATTAATGCCGTGAGCTGTAGCGCCTGCGCCCCTTGTTGTGATAGATCGTGATCCCAATATACATGAGGATCAGCACGATTATCAGTACCACAAAAAACTTAAATAAAAAGGTGCGGGTCATAGTCTCAAAGCCGTCAATGGTTTGCAGGAGTCTTCCCGCCGTCACCTCATCAGAGGATACCAGCCGCACAGAGCCCATTTTTTCACCGGCAAGCAGCAAGTCTACATAGCCCACAGGGTCGCCCTTTTTGATAGGCGCTTTGACATAGTCAGGCAGGTAGGTTTTGTAGGTGATGCTGGAGGCCTCGATTTCATCGGGGATTAGCGCAGTAAAGCTATCCTCCGCCATCAAGCGGATAAAGTCTCTATTCCATGCTAATCGAAGCTTGATTTCACCGAAGTTTTTGCCTTTTTCCAGAAGGGTTTTGATCTTAAAGGTTTCAAAGGCCCAACCATAGAGCTTTTGGGTATTGGCAAAGGCTTGATTTTGCTCAAGGGGCTCACCATCAGAAGCCGTGGTCGGGCATCCCATCACCACCATCAGGTAGCTGTAACCGCCTCGCTGTGCCATCGAAACAATGCTGCTGCCAGTCGTACTGCTATAAGCAGATTTGATCCCCTTAATGGGAGAGTAATATGCCGAATGCCCCTTGATCATCATTTTATTGGCTGTGTGCCAATTGAGAGATTCGTGCTTATTGGTAGGGCCACCATTGTAAGTGGTAATGGTGGTCATATCACTAAAGCCCGGTAGAGTCATGGCATGCCGTGTAATCAGGTAGATGTCATAGGCGGTGGTGTAAGAATCGTCGGGCAAGCCGTGAGGGCTCATAAAGTTGGTGTTGTTGGCACCCAGCTCCTTCGCCCGCCGATTCATCTGCTCCACGAAGTAGTTGACCGAGCCGTCTCCTACATAATCCGCTACCATCATCGCCGCTTCATTGGCACCCGGCAGCATGATTGCATAGAGGAGGTTTTTAAGGGAAATGCTCTCCCCTCGCAGCAGCCCTGCTAAGGCAATCCCTTTGAGCTCTTTGTTTTTGATATACATATCATCTTGGATGTAATTTTTCATGGTAATCTCGGTATTATCGAGGTCTATGCCAGATTCCAGAGCAAGGATTACCGTCATAATCTGGGCTAGACCACCGGGATGGATTTTTTCGTCCTTGTTTTTTTCGTAGATGATCATATCACTATCCAGATTCACCATATAGGCACTCTGGGCATTTACCTCAAAGGGCGGCTTGTAAGAAGCAGCCTGTACCCCAGGAGTAAATATAGTCAAAGTCAGCAACATAGCAGTCAAAAACAATCCGAGCCTTTTCATAACTTCCTCCCACTGTATAGTAAAACCCTTGCTTCATCGGCCAAGGGTCAATTTCGCAACATTCTCATATTCTAATTCACACAATCTAATCTATAGCAGCTGAGCACCAAAGCAGAGGTACTCTACAAACTCAGCCCGAAGTAAAGCACTGTGTAGCTTTAAGCGAACCATCTTAAGCATCAATATCGCCCGTCATTTCACTTGACTAGGCAGCACCTGCCACAATCAGGTAACGTAGTGCAACATTATTTATTATAGCAGAAATCATGACCAGATAAAAGAGATATCAGCAAATTACCGATCTATAATCACAAAATATAAAAGGAGAGCCTTAGCTCTCCATACTGCGTAGTTGTTAGGATTGACATTCTAATAAGGGATCAATCGTTTTAAAGAAATATTCTTTAAGCCATCCATTTTGCCTTTTGAAAGGCTCTTTGGATGGCTTATACATGATGCTTGATTCTAGCCTTGAGGATCTTTTATGACAGGCAATATATAATCTAAAATGATCTTTTGCCCCTTTTCTAAAGGTGTACAGTATCTGTCATAGGTATAGATGTCACACCAATAGAAATTTTGATAGTCGATTTTGTAACCAGTTTTTTCGATGGCCTCAGTACAGATCAAATACGCACAATCGATAATCTCATCGAGGCGGTCGGCTTCAATCCAGATCTTTGCCACCGTGCCGGCGGGTATCTCTTCTGCATAAAGCTCGCTTGGCACTGGGGCGTCGACTTCTACAAGCTTGCCTATGATGTATTGGAAGTGATCCTTCCCTACAAACTTACTCATATGCCCAAGCCCGATATATCCATCAAGATCCCTACACACCCAGTGATCAATCTGGGCGATTTTATCAAATACTCCCTCTCGAAATGCTGCACCCCAGCACTCCTCTCCAGCCTTCTGGAAGGAAGTATCTTTTCTCATCCCTACGACCTTTCGAGCTTTGCATTCCACATACTCGATCTTTTTAAGCTCTGCCATAATTCGCTTTCCTCCTACGATTCTCATGTTGGTAAAGGAGATGCGAGGAAACTCACTTAACTTTGCCCCCTTTTTGCGGATATCAGAGGGCGAAGCCTTGTGTTGCTCCTGAAATGCCCGCGTAAAGGCTGCATGGGAATTAAATCCGTATTTGAGGGCAATATCGATGATTTTATCGCTGCTATGCTTTAGATCATTGCCTGCCAAGGTCAATCGGCGCCGCCTTACATACTCCGCTATATTGACCCCAGTAATATAGATAAAAATCCGCTGAAACAAGGGAGCTGGGCAGCCTGCCATTGTAGAGATGATGCTATAATCCACTTCGTCTGCGCCAGCTATGATACCCTCCAGATAATCCACCACACGCTCAAAGGCTTTGAAGCTATCCATCGTTATACCTCCTTAATATATTGTAGAGGTTTTGCTACTAAATTGCTTTACATTAACTGCACACCCGATGTAAAGGTCGGGCTGCTACAGATCGCTACCACGGGCAGGTTCGTCCATAATTCTTAGATTGATTATAGCATAAAAAGCAAAAAAGAAGAGCCTCATGCAATTTTATTGTAGGCTCTCGTTGTAAGTCGCCTCATATCCACTAGAGATGTGATACGCTCAATGTATAGTGAACAAAGCGCTTCGTTTAGTTTATAAATAGGTTTATTTGATGTACTGAATGGATTTATTGGAGAAATCTATAGCGCCATTATGTGTGCCTACTGCAATATAAATGAAAATTTTTACGGTTATTTACAACATATATTATATATGATATATTCATTTTAAATTATAGGCCCCTAAATCATCTCATAGCCTTTGATAATGGCACTGATTATATTAATCATTTGCCCTTGAATTACGCTTTGATTACGCCAAATATCTTGCAATAACTATGTGAAATCATGAATAATCACAGAAACCAACATATGTATTCGATAAATGTGGAGCTGCGGTTTGGATTTAGTAATAGATATTATTAATAATATCTTTGCCGATGCATATAAATTAGGAGGGGGAGTTTATCCGCAAACTTATTATACTTTCGGAGACTTTTAAAAGGAGGGACTTATATCATGGCGAAGCCTATAGTGGCATCTAGAAGGGGGAGGTATTATGAGCAATAGGAATGGCTTAAAGCAGAAGTCAAATAAACTGACGATGTCAGCCTGTATCATGATTGCAATCGGCGGGATGATGGGCAGCTCTATTTTCACCTTATCGGGAGTAACGTATGCGATGGCAGGCCCGAGCGCATTATTAAGCTGGACTTTAGCCGGCGCAGTCTTGCTTTTGTATGCGCTAAATATCGCAGAGTTAGCAACCATTTTCCCGGTCTCCGGGGGTATCTTTATCTATCCCAGCAGAGTTTTGGGCAACACCCAGAAGCAAAGGGACTTTTCGGGATGGATAGCAGCCTGGTCTTGGCTAAATGTTTCCGTCCTTGGTACATCTTTTTCTGCGATATGCATTACCACCTATCTTCAGGAGTTTTTCCCTGTGATTAAGCAGTACAAGGCCTTACAGCTGCTGATCCCCGTGATATGGATAGGCATCTGCTTACTTCTAAATCTATTTGGTACTACGATACTAGGCAAGGCAAATGGGGTTTTAACGATGATGTTGATCCTTATATGCGGGATCTATGTTTTTACTGGTCTTCCCCATGTAGATCTTAAAAATCTAACCCCATTTGTAGGTGGCACCATGGGTGCTTCCGGTGTTTTTGCCGGTATCCCCATAGCAATGCTGGCTTATGGATCGATCATTGCCATTGCTTCCATTGCAGGCGAGATTGATAATCCCAAAAGGACCATACCCAAAATCATGGGTATATCGGTCCTGATTACCGTTTTGGTTTATTCCTTGATCCTATTTGTCACCTTTGGCATGACCCCTGTGCAGCATTTTATTGATGATCCGAGCCGCCAGTATTATCCCTTGGCCTACTCTCTAATCAACGGGTTAAATGGTGAGTTTTCTTGGGTCGTCAGCACCATCCCCTTTGGAGCAATATTGGCAATAACCACCACCATGCTGGTACTTATTATGGACTCCAGCAGGACGATCATGGCTGTGTCACAGTCTGGCTTGCTGCCATCATATTTTACAAAGATCGACCCCGCAACACAAACTCCTAAGCGAGCATTGGTGTTTGTTTCGGCGATCGCTGCGCTAATCACCCTCAAGCCAGATTGGATATGGATCATCATCAATACCGGCTCTATATGCTGTGCCTTTACCGTTGCGATTATCGCGTTTACACTGATCCAGTTGCGGCGAAATAAAGATGGGCTAAAGTATGAGGGTGGATTTAGAGTCCCGTTTGGCATAGTGTTTCCGGTAGTTACCATACTGGCGGTAGCAATTACCCTCGTACTCTTGTATTTTGGTGATGGAGGTGCTTTTTCGTATCTACTGACCCTGCTTTGGTATGCGGTTGGATTCCTGATTTTTGCGGCACGGTATAAAGATTGAGATAAAAATAAACTGTGGGAGTGATTCAGTTGAAGAGCGATTATTCAGCATTCTATTCTGCTAAATTTGTAGTTGGGCGAGGTAGCCTATCTTTTTTAAAGCAGCTGGGCAAAAGGCGCGCGGCGGTTGTTTTTGATGGCAGAGTAATAAATGAAGAGATCAGGGAAAAGATACGGTCTTTTGTAGAGCAAGGGGGCGGTGAATGCCTTTTTGTAGCCGACATCAGAAACGAGCCCTACTTTGGAGATATCATGCGGGCGACCAAGGAGCTAGCCAGCTTCGAGCCTGACGAAATTATCGCCATTGGCGGAGGCTCAGTGATGGATACGGCCAAAGCCATGCACCTGTTTTACGAGCATCCTAACCTAAAAATAGAAGACACCCTCAAACCTTATTCGCTACCCGAGCTGGGAGAAAAAGCGATTTTGGTGGCTATCCCAACCACCAGCGGCACAGGCTCCGAGACCACCTCAGCCGCTGTGTTTATCGACGAAGCTACCAAATCTAAGCATCTCATGCTCTCCAACACCATCATACCTGCTTATGCTATATTAGACGCTGATTTTACCGACAGCCTGCCCTCCGTCATTGCTGCGCATACAGGGATGGATGCCCTCACCCACGCAATGGAAGCAGCAGTGTGCGTTACATCATCTGTGATGGTGGTGTCGATTGCTCTTGGAGCGGCTTTAGATCTTATAGAAAATTTAAAGGACTCTGTGCTATGCAGTGATGGTTGGCCACATAAAGCACAGGCTAGAGAAGCGTGCCATGTAGCTGCCAGCCTTGCAGGTATGGTAATAACCAACTCCTGTGCTGGGCTGGCTCATGGGCTTGATCAGCCAGGGCCTTTCTTTGGCTTGCCACATGGGATGATCTGTGGACTAATGCTGCCTTACACGACAGCGTTTACTAGCCCTCACCCATCCTACGAAAAATTAGCCAGGCGCCTTGGGCTTAAAGGGAGTGGAGGTGCTGAGCTTTGCCAAGCCTTGGTGGATTATTTATGGGAGTATAATCGCGAGGTCGGCATCCCCCACAGCTTTAAAGAATTAGGCGTCGATGAAAAAGCGTATATGGATAAGCTTGACGATTTCACCCAGCTGGCTATGGGGGCAGTTGCTACGAAGCTATCACCCAGAGTCCCGACCCATACGGAAGCACGGGAGATTTTGTATCAAGCCTATTATGGCAATCATCCCTTGGTGGGTAAGCCGTAAGAATACAAAAGCCTCGCTGCGAAGCCTTGCTTTTATAGCAGTATTGTAGCCGCACTTAGCTCTATCAATGTACTATCGTTCAATCCCGCAAAAGATACTTGTATTATATATGATATATACTATCGCTAGTATAATTAGAGCTTCCAAAAACAAGCCTTCATTTTTTTGCGCCAAAATATAAGCGTAGATATATTATACAGAATATTCTACACGTTTATATCATTATAGCAGAAAAAACAGAACTTCATTGACTATGTTACTGGCTTGATGTATATTTACATTAAACGCAGCGCAGATGTAAATTATATTATTAATGATATAATTATCCTGTGCGCAAATACGAAAGGGGAATAGAAATGAATCCTTATGATTACGTAAAAAAGGAGCCCTATAAGCTTTATATCGATGGCGAGTATGTGGCATCAGAGTCGGGAGAGACCTTTGACGTAATAAACCCCGTTAACAACGAGCCATTTGCCAAGGTCTATAAAGGCGGAGAGGCAGATGCTCAAAAAGCGATTATGGCGGCCAGACGAGCCTTTGATGAGGGTCCGTGGGGCAAGATGTCTGCCAAAGAAAGAAGTAAGCTTCTACTTAAGGCAGGCGAGATCCTAAACAGGCGAAAGGAAGAGTTTGCTTGCATCGAAACTCTGGAATGCGGTAAGCTCTACGCTAGTGCACTATACTACGAAGCACAGATGTGTGTGGATGCGTTTGAGTATTTCGCTGGTAAGGCGCGCTGCATCGAAGGAAAGGTTGTGCCCTGCGATTACGGGACTCTCAACATCGTACAGTGGCACCCACACGGCGTAGTAGGCGAAATATTACCATGGAACGGACCCTTTATGATGGGTTGCCAAAAGGTAAGCGCGATACTTGCAGCTGGTAATACCGTCGTAATCAAGCCCTCCTCTTGGGCATCTCTCAGCATGCTGATGATTGCAGAGATATTTGAGGAGGCGGGATTCCCTAAAGGCGTGGTAAACGTCATTACCGGCTCTGGCTCGGTAGTAGGCGATGTACTGGTCAAAAGCGAAGACGTAGATATGGTATCTATGACCGGCGGTACCGAAACAGGCAAGCATATCATCGAAGCTTCACGAGATACCGTAAAGGAAATCGCCCTTGAGCTCGGCGGCAAAAGCCCCAACATCGTTTTTGATGATGTAGATATCGACGAAGTAGTTAAGTGGGCAAAATTTGCGTTTACACTCAATGCCGGGCAGGTATGTGTGTCGGGTACAAGGCTAATCCTACATAGAAATATCTACGAGCCCTTCCTACAGAAGCTGCGAGAGGAATGCCAGCGCTTGACTCCAGGAGATGGATTTGACTTCTCCGTAAACCTCAGCACCCTGATACACAAAAACCACGCCGCTACTGTATGGGATTATATCAATAAGGGCAAAGAAGAGGGCGCTAGGTTGATTTGCGGTGGAGAGCCTTATACCGATCCAACGCTCGCAAAAGGAAACTTCGTCCCCGTTACGGTATTTGCTGATGTAAGCAAAGACATGACAATATTCCAGCAAGAGATTTTTGGCCCTGTGCTTTGTGTCACACCCTTTGATACCGAGGAAGAAGCCATACAAATCGCAAATTCTACCAAGTTTGGTCTGGCCGGAGGTGTGTTTACCAAGGATATCAAGCGTGGCCTTCGCGTAGCAGATAAGATCCACGGTGGGCAGATCTATGTAAACTCATATTTTAGCAAGGGAATGATTGAATCACCGGGCACTGGTTGGAAGCAAAGTGGCATAGGAGTAGCGGGAATCCAGAAATATATGATTTCTAAAACAATCTTTATTGATACAGTTGACGGAAGTACTCCTCTAGCTTAGAATATAGTATACATAACATCGTGAAAACTGGTAGTTTTTATGAATAGTTTTGCTAGATCTCCTGCCTTTTATTCTTATCTAGGCTATATCAGATCCATAACGCAATAATCTCTATTAAATCATCTAATTTAAGCTGATATGATTTATGATATAGTTTATACCATCAATCAAGCACTCTTAAGGCAGGCATCTGGGCGCTGTATTTTGTGCATTCAAGGCTCACGATCAGATACAGCCAAAAACTACAAGTCACAACGATCATTTATATTATAAAGGGGTACGATTATGGGATCATCATCAGAGAAGAACAATTTGAGCATAGGACAAAAGATCAGAAGACTTAGAAAGATCAGAGGCATATCCATCCAACAGCTTTCTGAAGAAACCGGAATGGGTTATTCGTATATTTCGGGATTAGAAAATGATAAGCACTCTATCTCTATCAACAATCTTCAACGCTTGGCATCTTATTTTGATATTGATATGATTCATTTTTTGGAGAATAACTATCAACAGACCATGTTTGTACGAAAGCAAGATCGCAACGATATCATCACTGAGGATGGTGTCAACTTCCAAGTCATTACTTCTGATGATGCAGCTCATATGCAAGTCAGCTTTATTACACTTCCACCCAACGCTCCTACAGAACGGCATATACACAAACACCCTAAGGGTGAGGAATTTATTTCGGTTATCGAGGGTGAGGTTATTGTGCTCATCGAAGAAGAAAAATACGTTTTGCATGAGGGTGATTCAGTCATCTTCCCTTCTGATAGAGAGCATGTTATCTACACGGATTCCACTCCGGCCAAGATCATTTTAGTGGCAGCCCCGCCCTATGGGCGTAAATTCTTAGAAGAAGCCGGAGCGATCTAGGGGCTGTTTAAATCGGCAGCTTGTTTTTTGTAAGCAGGTGCATCTGCTGGTTTGCCTTGGCTTTGCCCTGCATGCAACTTGCGCTTTCGAAAATCATCGCCTCTTTATTTAAACAAGCCCCAAAATAACCAGATATCTTCCTCTGAAACATCATTGTGATAGGAGGAATATATATGTCAAACAATAAAACAACTGCATCAGGATTACTTCCTAAAGCTTGTATTATGATGGCAATAGGAGGAATGGTAGGCAGCTCAATTTTCACACTATCTGGTGTAACCTATGGGATGGCCGGAGCAGGCGCCATCCTCACTTGGATTATTGCTGCTGCTGTCTTGTTGCTATACTCACTAAATATCGCAGAGCTGGCTACTACCTTCCCGAAATCTGGCGGTATCTATATATACCCGCATGAGGTATTGGGCAAAACTCAATTCCAGCATGATTTAGCTGGCTGGTTGGCATCATGGTCATGGCTGAATGTTACGATTTTTGGCACAGCTTTTTCCGCCATATGCGTCAGCACATACCTACAGGAATTCATCCCAGCTGTCAAAAACTCGCCTGCAATCCAAATGTTGATCCCTCTTGTATGGATCGCTTTTACTTGGTGGCTCAATGCCAAGAGCATCAATGCAATGGGTAAAATCCATAACACTCTAACAATCTGCTTGATGTTTGTTTTGGGTGTTTATATTATCCTAGGCTTAACCAACGGCAGCACTAGCAATTTAACTCCTTTTATCGGTGGTACGATGGGTGGCGCAGGCGTAATTGCAGGCATCCCAATTGCCATGCTGGCTTATGGCTCTATCATCGCGGTTGCATCCTTTGCCGGTGAAATTCAAAACCCTAAGAAGAACATCCCTTATATTATAGGTGTAGCAGTCGCTATCGTAGTCACTGTGTATGCTTTAATCCTACTCTCCACCTTTATGATGGCACCTGTACAGGATTTCATGGATGATCCAGGCAGACAGTACTATCCCCTTGCATACGCCCTTAGCTCCGCTGTTGGGGGTAAGATGGGCTGGATTATATCCTTAGTGCCGCTTGGAGCATTGCTGGCTTTGACCACCAATATGAGCATCATGGTTCTTGATGCCAGCCGTACAATCATGGCTACAGCCCAGTCGGGATATCTCCCACAAGCACTTTCTAAATTACATAAGACCAGAAATACGCCTGTTGCAGCACTAACCGTAACGGCGATTGCATCTGCCGTCTTAACTTTGAAGCCAGATCTTATCTGGATGATCATCAACACCGGCTCTATATGCTCCGCTATAACCGTCGCCATCATTGCAATCACACTCATGACTTTGCGCAAGAAGCAAAGAAATGGTGAGATCAAAGTTGTCGGGGAGTTTAGAGTACCGGGCGGAAATGCTTTTCCGGCCATTACGCTGGTTGTAATATTCGTTACACTTGGCCTACTCTACTTTGGAGATGGAGGATCATTTTCATTCTTAATGGCAGGATTATGGTATCTGATAGGCTTAGCCATATTTGCCATAAGGTATGTAACGAATAAAAAGAAAGTAAAGTAATCTAGGGGGAAATCAAATGAATAAACTCAGGGCGGTTTGCTACGTAAATCAGTTTTACGCCGGTATGGGCGGCGAATCAATGGCCGACGTAGGATTAACAGTCTTCCATAATAAAGTTGGCCCTGCTGTAGGGTTAGAAAACTTGTGGAATGGCGAGATGGAAGTAGTCAAGGTACTAGCCTGCGGCGATAATTTTGTAAATACCGATGAAAAGTTTGCATCGATCCTTGCGCAGCTAAAAAGCGAAATCACCGAGGCAAAGGCAGATGTTTTTGTAGCTGGCCCAGCATTTAATGCAGGTAGATACGGTGTAGCCTGTGCAAAAATCTGTGATTATGTTAAAAAAGAACTAAACATCCCTAGCGTCACAGCGATGTGGCATGAAAATCCCGCTGTTGCGATGTATGTAAAAGACAATTACATCATCAGTACGACAGAAACAGCAAGCGGTATGCGAAACTCGCTGCCAGCTTTAGCAAATTTCGCTTTAAAACTGGCCCGCGGGCAGGAAATCGGAGCAGCAAAAAAAGAAGGGTACCTCCCTACCGGGCATCGCTACAACGAGTATCATGAAAAAACAGGGGCCAGACGTGTGGTAGACATCCTCCTTGATAAGCTGGGTAACCGTCCGTTTACTACAGAAGTGCCACTGCGGAGCTTTGAGCAGGTTGCTCCCGCACCAAAGGTAGAAAGTATCAAAAATGCAACAGTCGCACTATTTACTACCGGCGGATTAGTCCCTGTAAAAAATCCCGATAAGCTTAAGCAAGCTTTTTCTATTACCTATGGCAGATACGATATGACGGGCATGGATTCCCTAAATAAAGGAGTTTACGAATCTATACACGGTGGCTATGATACCACTGACGCCAGCAACGACCCTCATAGGCTGATCCCTCTTGATCAGATGCGAGAGCTGGAGAAGGAGGGGGCAATAAAAGCTACCTACCCCTATTTCTTTACTACCTGTGGGGTTGGCACCAACGTAGAAAATAGCAAGGACATAGGCAGGAGAATTGCCAAGGAGCTAAAGAATGCAGGGGTATCAGCTGCCATCTTAACCTCTACATGAGGCACCTGTACACGTTGCTGTGCAACGGTCGCAAAAGAGCTTGACAGAGAAGGTATACCCAACGCTTTGATTACCGCCTTCACTTCAATTGCTTTAAATGTAGGTGCAAACCGCATAGTTTTTGGGGGAGATTTCACCTCTCCAAGCGGCAACCCCAGCCTCCCTCTCGACAGAGAAAAAGCCTATAGACGTAGGATCTTGGATAAATGCTTAGAGGCGCTTACACAAGATATCCAGAAGCCTGTGATCTATACCGTGGATGAAGAAAAGGAGGGATGCTAAGATGAATAAGCGCTTAGTACGTCAATACTATACCGTTAAGGATGCGAATTTCTCCGATTCTACCATGCTTCGTGATGGCATCCTCTCGATTTCAAAATCAGACCTTAAGGCGCAGGTATCATCCTTGCTTAAAGCTGTGGCGGATGTGGATTTTGAGATCGTAAAGCCGGGAGAAAACACCAGAATCATCCATCTCTTAGATACCATCCAGCCCATGATCAAGGTAGAGGGTGAGGGCATGCAATACCCAGGGTACTTCGGTGACCCTACCATGACCGGAGAGGGCAAAACCAATCTGCTGTCAGGATTTGCAGTCATGGAGAGCGCAGCCTTACCATGGGATGAATCCAGCGCTAGCAGCGGCCTATTGTATCCGCGGGATGCCATCATGGATATGACAGGGCCAATTGCTGGGTTTACTCCTTTTTCGCAAACCATTAACCTCGTGATCCTCTACACACTTCATCCCGACAAGTCCTCCATTGAGTACGATAATGAGATCCGTATGATCGGCATCAAAATCTCTACTTATCTAGCCTCTCTTACAGTCGATCAAGAAGCTGATGAGTGTGTAGAATACTCCATTGATACAATAAATCCAGAGCTCCCCAATGTAGTTTTGGTATGGCAGTGTCAAAATCAAGGTCCGTATTCCAACACTTATCTCTATGGACAAAGCATTGATAATCTAGTCCCTACGCTGCTTCATCCCAACGAAATGCTAGATGGCTGTGTGGTAAGTGGAAACTATGTATGGCCTGCTTTTAAGGTCCCTACATACCTACATGTCAACCATCCCATCTTGCTGGAATTGTATCAAGAGCACGGTAAGACGATCAACTTTAGAGGTGTGATCTTCTGCCGAAGTCACAACCCCACCAACTGGCATAAAACGAGATGCGCGCACTTCGCCGTAAAAATCGCACAATATCTCGATGCAAATGGTTTGATTATGGCTTGGGAGGGCGGCGGTAACGCAGCTGTAGATGGAATGCTTACGATACAGTGTGCCGAGAAGCACAACATCAAGGCTTCTGCCATTACCTTTGAGTTTGGAGGAGTAGATGGTACAGAAGGAATCCTCCTTGTGGATGACGTACCGGAAGCAGATGCGATCATAAGCGGTGGCTCAATAGAAAAACACTATACTATCCCCGATGTCGACCGCGTCGTTGGTGGTGAAACCCTTCGCCTTAATAAAGAGTCAGGCGGCTTATTCCCACCGGCTGATAAGTACTTTACGTTTGAGCAGACCACACACTTCTACTTATCGGGCAATCAATCAGGAGCAAGCAAGCTTTTTGCCGAGGCATATTAAGCCAGATTGATCTTTGATTGGATGCTAGACCCCGTAAAAGCAGACCCAGATGACTTTAGTCGTCTGGGTCTGCTTATTTATCTACTAAAGCACTCTATCTCTTTAGATAAAATGCTGATCGGATATTGCAATAACATTCCACATCTGTAGGGATTGACATTATTACTAATTAGTTATATTATTGGAGTATGAAGAATAATAAAATATCTTATGGTCAAGAGAATGACCTAAATCTAAAAGTTATAATCACCATGAGTAGAGCCACAAAGGCCGTACACAGGAGATCCTCAGATATATTTAAAAAAGGAGGCTTAACCATTACACAGTTTGGTGTGCTGGAGGCGCTGTATCATAAAGGGTCTTTGAGCATCAATCAAATCATCCGGAGCATTTTATCTACGGGAGGGAATGTCACCGTCGTGGTCAATAATCTCGAAAAAGATCATCTGGTGCAAAGGCATACCAACCCCGAAGATCAAAGATCATCTCTCATATCCATAACCCCTAAAGGAAGGGAAAAAATAGAAGAGCTCTTCCCTCTCCATCTTAACGATCTGAGAGGGTGCTTTAGTGTGTTATCTGATGACGAAAAGCACACTTTAACCACGCTATTACAGAGGATCCAAAATGCCTGTAATACAGAAGTATAACCGAATAGGAGTGATATCATGTCAAAAATGAGGCGCATCGAGCAAAGCTTCAGAGGCCCTGATACCCACTGGGTAGGCAATGGGTTTAAAGTCAGCAATTATTTCCCTTCGGGCAAGAATTTGCTTGAAAGATTTACTCCCTTTGTCTTAATGGATTATAATGCACCGGTAGAGTTTGCACCCAGTAGCACTCCAAGAGGTGTAGGCCCGCATCCCCACAGAGGCTTTGAGACAGTTACCTTTGCTTTTGAAGGGGCGGTAGAGCACCACGATAACAAAGGAAATCACGGGATCATCTACCCCGGAGATGTACAATGGATGACTGCCGGATCAGGCATCATGCATAAAGAATATCATGAAAAAACATTTAACCAATCAGGCGGGATTTTCCATGTGATCCAGCTGTGGGTAAACCTACCTAAGAAAGATAAAATGACCGAGCCAAGATACCAAGCAATCACAAAAGAAGATATGGGCAAAGCGGTACTAGCAGAGGATCATGGTACTGTGACAGTGGTAGCAGGCGCTTTTAATGGAGTCAAAGGTCCAGCCAAAACCTTCACCCCCATGAATATTTATGTGATAGATCTAATCAATCATGGAGAAGTGACATTAAATGAGCCGGGCTACTTTAATATGGGGATCCTAGTGCTGGATGGCGATGTTAGTGTCAATGACGAAACCTATCGTGCTAAGGATTTCATCCTCTTTCATAATGAGGATGGGGATGTCCGCATCAAGTCCCTGAGCGCGACTGCGAAGATTTTCGTCCTAAGTGGCGAGCCAATTAACGAGCCTATTGCGGCGGGCGGCCCTTTTGTTATGAACACAAGAGAAGAGTTACGGCAGGCAAACGAAGACTACCATAACGGGAAGTTTGGCACATCGGATTTCTAAGCAATTTTTGAAGCAAGGCATTACACGAGCTAAATACAATCAACCCCTATGTATGCTGATACATAGGGGTTGATATTTTAGGAGGAAAAACTCAAGCATATAGTGCGTTTCAAAAAACGCGCCGAATTAACCTTGCGTATTAGAGCACGACGTCACGGTTGCAGTCCTTAGAATAGACATAGGTAAAATTGGTTTGACCTACACCATATGCTGCCTGTGCCACATAGGGGCCAAACCACACATAGTCTTCTGCTTTAATCAGCATCCATTGATCGTCTAGATAATAGCAGCCTTGACCCTCTAAGATATAAGCGCCATGCTCCTGCACGTGATTTTCGATGAAGGGGTGGCATCCACCGGGGCCAAAGGAGAGCACGTGCATGTTCATATCAAAGTTAACGTCGGTAGGGAGCAGATCCTTGATCCATACATTGGCCATGTTATCATATTCACGAAACGCGATATCATTAACATTATTATAGTATACATAAGGCGCCTTGCCTTCTAGTGGGATATAGACTTGTTTGTAGAGTAGAGCCTTCATCTTCTTATCAGAAGTGTTTTTAAACTCTAGGCCAACACCTGGGGGAGAATAGATATAGGCACCATCGCAAGCCTTATACTCTTTGCCATCTACGGTAAAGGTTCCTTCACCCTCTACAATATACAAAAAGGTTTCGATCGTTGGCTCATTGCCAAAAACCTTGCTTGTGCCGCCCTTAGGATCAGCCTCGATGATATACTGCACAAAGCTAGCACCCATCTTTGGCGATGCCACAATGCTCACACGGCAGCCTTCGATGCCGGGCACTACATTGTTTACCAAGCCAGTTGGTGGGACTACTGCAAAGCAGCCGTGCTTAACGATTCCTCTTGTTGATAAAATATCTTTTGGATAACCCATATAAATACCTTCTTTCTTGATTGTTGGTAATTTGTTATTTTTGAGTTTCTGAGTATAGTATCACTGCAATGTATTCTAGGTCGACATCGCTGATATTCTCGATGGAGTGGTAGTCTCCATCTTTACATTGCACCATATCTCCTGGGTTTAGCTCGGCAATATTGCCATTGTCATTGACCAAGGCTTTGCCACGCAAAATATAATAGGTTTCAAAATCCCCGCTATGGGTGTGCTTGCCGATAGACCCGCCCGGTGGGATGATGCTGACTCCAAACAGGCGGCCTGTACCATGCAGCTCTTCCCTCTCTAGTATATTAATCACACGGGTGGTATCACGGCCTCCTTTTAGCTCGTGCTCCAAAACCGTCTGCATTTCAGATGCTCTTCTGATCATATAGTAATCCTTCCTTATAGGTTTATTGCTGATTTAGTACCAAATCATAGATCACAGTAATCGCTTTGGCAAAGTCCGCATAGTCTGTCCACTCCACTGGGCAGTGGCTTCTGCCATCTTTACTTGGGACAAATACCATCACTGTATCCAGCAGCTGCCCAATGGCAAGGGCATCGTGACCAGCACCGCTGATGATGCGCTGATACGAATACTGACGCTCTTGACAGCTTTTTTCCAAGACGTCTAGCATTGGCTCACAGAGATGTACAGGGGTAATCACCAGCTTAGTCGCTATATCATAGCTAGCACCATGGGCTGCGCACTGTGCCTCTAGCTCTGCCTTGATCTGGGTAACGATATCATCGATATTTTCTATCTTTTTGGAACGGATATCCACGCTAAACTCCACCGAGCCAGCAACGACATTCATGCCGCCGGGCAGTACCTTTATGTATCCGGTAGTAGCTACATTGCCCTCCCCTTTTTCCCGAGCCATATCAGGGATTTTGCTGATCACTTTGGTGGCAACTTCAACTGCATCTATACGCATATCCATCGGTGTAGTGCCGGCATGATCCGCGCGACCATGGACGGTAATCATATAACGCTGGATGCCTACGATACACTGTACCAACCCAATCTCTACCTTGCGAGCGTCCAAAACAGGGCCTTGCTCAATATGAAGCTCAATAAAAGACTTCACTTTACTGATATCCCACTTTGCCTCTAAGAGCTTTTCGGGTACCAGATTATACTGCTTCATGGCATCATATACAGAAACACCATCACGATCTTTAAAATCGGTGAGATCAGACATAGTGAGCTGACCGAGCACTGCTTTAGAGCCGAAATATCCAGTGCCAAAACGCAAGCCTTCTTCATCACAAAACGCCACTACTACAAAGTTTCTCTTGAGCTGTACGTTGCAGGCCTTAAGCTGGCGTGCAATCTCGATAGCAGATACTACGCCTGCGATGCCATCAAAGCTTCCGCCATTTAGTACCGTATCGTAATGAGAGCCCATCACCACTGCAGGTGCTTCACGGTCTTGACCATAGAGTACGCCGATAATGTTGCCGACCACGTCTTCATGGACCTCCAGACCGGCCTGGGTCATGATCTTAATCAGGTAGTCAGCTGCGCTGCGTGCTTCTTTGGTAAAAGGAAGGCGGGTGCATCCATTGCCGGGGGTGGAGGTAAATGCTTGGAGGTTCTCCAGATCTTTGGAGATGCGCTCGGTGATCATTTCAATATTCATATAGGTTTCCTCTCTGTTGTTATAATGCACTAAGGGGAATCTCCCGATTCCCCTTAGCAGTTAAAAGAGAATTTATACGTACTCTACGGTTTTCACCTCATTAAAGACATCCTTATCAAGCTCGCCGACCTTATTTGCCACCAGCATCGCTACCATAACGTCCACGTCTACGTTCATGATGGTGCGGAACATACCAGAGAACCAGTCAATACCAATGAGGATTGCTATGCTCTCCATAGGTAGACCAAGAGAAGTAGCAAAGAAGGTATAGGTAACGACCATACCACCAGGAACAACGATAGTACCCATACACATGAGGCAAGCAAGCAGCACTGCCATTCCTAGCTGTGGGAAGGTAAGAGTAAGCCCGGAAGACTGGCTCATAAAGAGGATTGCCAATACATAACACTGTACTGCACCACAGCTGTTCATAGCCATAGTGATTGGGCCTGTAAAATCTGCGATACGGCGGCTTACACCAAACTTAGTAACGGAATCCTCCATCTTGGTAGGCAAGCAGATCGCGGAAGAAGTGGTAGTCAAGGCCATCATAGACATTTTGGCAAACTTCTTGGGCATTTTAAGAGGGCTCACACCTGTGAGAGCGCCTGTCATAGGGATAAAGATCAGGAACTGGATGATATCACCGATCAGCAGAGCTCCCAGGAACTTAAGCATTGGGATGACTACTTTAAATCCGATCGCACCAGAAACGTTTGCCAGCAGACAAAAGATACCGATTGGGGCAAGATTCATGACCATTTTAATAATGTTCATAATGATTGCATTAAAGCCCTTGATGAAATCAACGATATTGGTATTGCCAGAGGTCTTGGTATATGTACCCATAGCCAGACCAAAGAAGATCGAGAATAAAATACATGGCACCATAGCGCCCGATGCCATCGATGCAATAATATTGGTTGGTACGAAGCCCAGCAGAGTTTCTTGGATGGAAGCTGCCTGCACTGGCCCTGTGACCTGAGACGCATCTACAAGCGTAATCCCCACACCGGGCTTGATTGTATAGCCGAGTATAACACCGATGGATGCCGAAATCAAAGTAAAGAAGATAATCCACTTAAATGTATGGAAGCCGATTTTGCCTGCACCTGCATTGTCAACACCACCAATAGCTGCCGCTACAGAGGTCATAACCAGCAGTACAACAGACATCTGGATTAAACGGATAAAAATGTCGCCGATAAACTTAAGATTCGCTGCCCAGGGACCAATCAAGGAACCAAATACAATACCTCCGACTGTACCAATCAAAATCCATGACGTCAAAGAAAGCTTCTTTTTACTCATAGCTGTCGCTGTCATAATAAACTCCTCATTTCTCTCATCAATAAATCCGTTCGTGTGGTCGACCACTTTTATAATAATTATACTGGAATCGCATAGCTTTTTTCAAGTAGTAAAATTGTCGAAAGTTTATCAATTTTTTAGTTAAATGCAATAATAATTTAACAACGTTTTTCATATTAACGAATTATGTGCAATCTATGTCAAGAAATATGAAAATATATCGAAGTGCAGCTTTTAAGAATGATTACCACTCTTAAACCCACTTTGTCACGAGGAAAACCTTGCGCCAGTGAGCAAGATTGTATATAATAGAGCTTAATTAAATGTGTGGAGGTGAGTTTGACTATTATGAATTCAACAAGATCCTTAATTAAACCTTCGATAGAAGATAAAGATAATGAACATATTAGAGAAAACCTATTATGCCTCCGTCGCAGTCTAAAACTACCTCAAGGGGATTTTATTAATCAGTACCTATTAGATACCGATGGTAAAGCCATGATTAGCGTCCCAAAGCTCTCTAATCTTGAGCGATATGGCGGTAAAAATCTAGATCAAATCGCACAGCGTGTCGCACAACAATTGTCTTTTGATGCGTCTATTTTTAAAATGGACCCAGATGACTTTGCCAAAAATATCGACCTCTTTGTAAAAAACAATCGTATGAAGGGCTCCAAGAGCTCTATGGGGATCCAATCTCTTGCTACCCGCACCAGCTACGTCGAGGAGCTTGTACACATCATCAGCGAATATTTGACCGACAGCATCCTATCTGGCGAGCTGCGCCCCGGTGACAAATTACCCTCAGACCGTACGCTTTCTGGGATGTTTAACGTAGGCAGGACCTCCATCCGAGAAGCATTAAAGGTACTAAGCGTACTTGGGCTTATCGATATCCGCCCCGGGCAGGGCACCTTTATATGTAGAGAAAGCTCCAGCTTTTTTACGCTACCGCTTTCTTGGTCTTTTTTTATGGGGGAGCACAACGTAAACTACATCATCGATGTACGTAACGTATTGGAGGTAGAGTCGGCCAAGCAGGCCGCCACAATGGCGACTGAGGCCGATCTTGACAAGCTGTCACAGGCTTTTGATCAGATGAGTGAAGCGTATAACAACAAAAATCTTCAGAGCTTCTTAGATCTAGATCTTGATTTCCATCTGGCAATCGCAGAGTGCTCACAAAACCCTATTATTTATAATCTTTTATTAACCAGTCGTAAGCTGGTACGGTATATTAGCAAGACTGGTCTGGTCAGCCTAGATCATCTCAATCATATTTATGAGGAGCATACACGGATCTACGAGGCGATTAAATGCCGCGATACTGCGTCTGCAGAGAAGCAAATGCTCTACCACCTAGAAGAATCCAAGCTTCGTTACCAGATCAAACGATAAGCGACGAAACTCGCCCTAATTAGTTGATCACTTGTAACTTGTTTCGGAGCTATCGGGTATTAAATTAAGTAAATGCTAATAAGGACGAGTATTATTCGATACTCGTCCTTATTGTATACCGCGTATATTAGTCTTGGTTCCACCACACCAAATGCTATGCCGGGAGAATGGTGGATATAAATCTGGTAGATAATTTCACTATGTTTATACGGTTCGCCTTTTCCTTTGGTCGTATAGAAACACGGTAGTAAGTGATATAAGCACAATCACAGCATTTGCGGCAATTGTCCCCGCCCAAGTCATAGTCATGGTGCCAAAGATGGGGGATGCCGCATTAAACATGGTGTGGAATAATACACACATAAATACGCGGCCTTTTCCTGAGATTCTATAGATCGCCCCGTTAAAAAACCGAAACGCAAAAAGTTGAACGTTAAACATCCAGAAGTTAATGAGCCCCTCGCCGTGATTTGTCCCCGGGATGAAGAACAGAGGGATATGCCATAAAGCCCAAATGAAACCAGCAAGAATAGAGGATAAAACAAAGCCGTATTTTTTGTCAAGCTCAGGCTGCAATATGTACATCCAGCCAGCCTCCTCCAAGCCACCGATAATCAGGCAACCAGGCAAGGAAAGAAAGAACGTATAAAGTGGCAGCACCATTTCTGTGCGGCCTGTTACTGCAATGTGGATCAAAAAATACAGTGCAAGCCCTGCAATAACAAATAGATAGAGATAAATACTGTTTTTAAAATAAAAAACAGTATATAGCCATTCCTTTAAACCTGTTATTTTGTTATTTCTCTTTAAGACAATAAATGAAGCAATAGCAGGTGATAAAATATAGACCGCAAAGGGAATATTCATCGCAAATTGCTGTAGCGAGTACACCCAATTGTGCACGGAGTATCCGAACTGCCCAAGGGCAATCAAAGCACCCGACACAAGATAGGCTATGCAAAATGTAAGCATCGTAAATTGCTGTAATCTAACAGAATAAATGACAAACCGAGATATCCCGTGATGACCCGAGAAAAACCGCAAGAACCCTGTGATTATGCGGGCTCTCGAGGGATACAGCGTGCAATCGTTGACAAAAATATTGAGAACCACCGGAGGCCCATCACAACGACCCCGGCACAACTTAAAAATGCGGAAAACACCCACGAAGCCAGTGATTATGCGGCTTTGCGGGTGTTTTTGTGTTGTAGGGGTTATGAAAGTCATCACTGGTGCCGGGCGTGCGTTATCACGCAGCGTTACAGCCTGTAACGGGCTAAGGATAATGCCTCCCACAATCAAGAAATAGTGCTAAGAACCCGCATAATCACTGGAAGGTTTAGCACAGAGTGCTTGCGTTAGCGCTCATCAAATCCGTTAATAAGCGTTACACACAGTATCAGAATATTGCAGAAACGACACAGTTATAATTCTTCAAAATACTAAACTCAAAAAAAGCGTGAAGAAATAGCTGAATATGTAGGTTCTATAGGGATTTGAAGTATAAAATAGGCTGTTTCTTAATTCTTCATTAAAATGCTAAATTAGTTTAGCAAAACAGCGAAAAATTAAAGCGGTTTTATTTATTCCGCCCGTACTTTTTTTGAATGTCGGCAAACTGGATGACTACGCCAAACCCTTACTTATTGCTGGTGGTTCTTGCTCTAATTCGTTCTGCTCTTTAAGGGTAAAGGTAATAAATTTTTGTGTTGCTCTCTTCCCTTCAGGATTAAGTTTCTCATAGTTATTTAAAAGAGCGACCTGCTCCAAAGTAAGGTTATTAAAGAAATCGTTAGCTACTCTTTTTTGATTTTCACTTAACTCCCAGCTCGATTCTTTTCGAGAACATTCCTCTTTAACTTGACCTGTTAAAAGCCAATCTACAGATACATTTAGATACTCACAAATACTGACTAGGTATTTTGCCGGTGGTATAGTATCAGAAGCTTTCCAATTTGCTAAAACACTGCTTTTTATATCAAGGTGGCGGCATAATCCCGCAGAAGTCTTCCCTTGGCGAGATAATTCTTCAAACATTCTAGAAGTTGCTGTCATAATGCACCTCACTTTTAATGACTAAATACTCATAATAAATGAACAAAACTATTGACTTACTCATTTTTTATGAGTATAATTAAATTGTGCTAAACAAATTAAGCAATTTAAGTGTACAGCACTATTAGCACAAAAGCA
>DAMCAP010000028.1:0-31651 GCA_032059445.1 Oscillospiraceae bacterium | reverse complement strand
ACCCCACCCGCAGCTATTTCGCCGCATGTCGGTGGGATTCGAATGCCTGTGCTCCTTGGGTAAGCACTGCAAACACTTTACATCTGCACTCATGCCGTGCAGGCACTCCATTTTTGTTAGACGACAAAAATGGAGGAAAAAACGTCTAAGGGCTATGCCCTTAACCCTCGGACAAATCTTGCCGGATTGCGCTTGGAGCAAGCCCCAAGCGACAACCGTTGCAAGCTATTGTCCTGATAGGGTGCCTGCGGCGCATTACAAAGCCTACGGCATTAGATGCGATTTCCCACCCGCAGCTATTTCGCCGCATGCCGGTAGGTTTAAAGTCTGTCTTGCTCTACCCCACCCGCAGCTGTTTCGCCGCACGTCGGTAGGGTATCATGTTATCACACACAAACCCGCTAATTGACCCGCAGCTATTTCGCCAGCATGTCAGTCAAGGTCTTAAGGTCTGCTGTTTCTTTGGTAAGCAACTCTTCAAGCAGAGCCTGCTGTGAGGCGATTGCCTTCTCCAGTGCTGCAATTTCGGTGCTGTAATCAGCGTCGCTTACATCGTAGCTTGCCAGCAAGCTCTGGACGGTATCGTAGAGGTCTACATGACCTACGATGCGCCCTGCACCCCACATCAAGCGGTCAGCAGGCTGGTTTAATACGTAATCGGTGAAGTAATTATATACCTCACGGTCAAAGTCGTAGGCATACCAATTGTTATCTACCTGCCAGAGGTACTCGTCTACTGCCAGCGCTCCGTCTCCCTCTTTGAGGGCAGCAAGTGCGGCTTCAAGATTATTTAGGTTGTTGGTCACCAGCTCATGAGGGTACTTCTGCACATCCTCCCAAGTCAGGCGGTTAAAGCTGTCCTGCCCGTGGCGGAAGGCCTTGAGTAGCTTGTCGTTAAGAGGGCGGCTCTCAGCATAAATCTTCTGAGCAGTCTTGGTATCGCCCTTGTCGATAGCCTGTCGATAGCGGGTATTGATATCTGCAACCATTTTGTTGAGCTCTGTAGCAGCAGCTGTAGCGGCAGTGATGCCCTCGGTCAAAGCAGTGGTGCTCTGCCCTGCGGCCTCAAAGGCTGCGCCATCGATGCTGGTGGTCATTGCTTCAAGATTGGTGGTGAAATCCAGTGGTACGACACAGGTGCGGTCGTAGTAAATGGCCATCATACCGTAGAGGATGTGATGGTATTTAAAAGCAGCCTCGTTGTAGGTGTCGCTATTGTCAAATTGGGTGTGGTAGTGAGTTTTACTAAACTCCGAATCCTGGAAGTCGTTTCGCAGTGCGGGTACGCCAGCCAGCGAGAAGCTAAAGTCATCCGACCATGTGCGAAGTGGGGTGATGATCTTGAGTCCCTCGGGGTAGACTCCCTCCGGAGCGGATACGGTTGTGCCAAACTCTGTGAGGAAGTTCTTGAGCTCATATACAGAGCGGATCTCATCTGCCTCTCTGTGCTGATAGGCGGGCAGCTCGAAGTTGATGTCGGCAACTGCCTTACCTTGCCACTCAGGGTGTACACGGAAGATCTGGTTATAAGCACCGGTTGACCAGTCATAGCGGGTGTTGCTTACGCCCCACTCCTCTGCTGCCAGAGCGTTAAAGATAATGGTCTTCTGAGGCTTATAGCCGCTATCGATCAGACCCTTTGCGATGCCTAGCATGAGAGCAATAGCAGCGTTATCATCCTGGAAGCCAGCAAAATACGAATCATAGTGGGCAGAAAGTAGGATGTATGATTCCTTATCCTCTCCCTCGATTCTGCCGGAGATATTATAAGCCTTACCGTCAAAGCCCACGGTAGACTTTGCATCTAGAGTGACGCTCAGCAGATTGTTTGAAGCTTTTAGCGCTTCTTTTAGCTTGCCTGCATCGGTCTGGCTGATGGAAAACGCAGGTGCATCAGCAGGGCCACAGATATCATTTGCATTGAGGGCATCGGGGCTTACTTCACTAAAGCCGGCAACCTGCATAGCGATTACGCCTGCTGCACCCTTTACCTTTGCCTGATAAGCAGGGTAGGTGATCCACCACTCCTCAGACTGGTTGATATCGACCAGCACAAGCTTACCGGTTACGTCAAGCTCTGCTAAATCTGCTGCTGTGCCTCTTCCACCGTAGACCACCTGGTATTCCTTTGGTCCTGCAGTGTCAAAGTTGGTCTGGTAGCCACCCATGATGGCTGTATGCGCAGTGCCGTCCGTTCCCTTAAAGCTCAGCTCCGCTTTTTCAAACTCCCATGTATCAAGGGTAAATTCATCCTTGGCAACCTGAGTTAGCCCCAAAGACTTCATCTCTTCAAAGAGCATTTCGCCAGTTGCCACCTCAGCCTTAGAGCCAGCAGTGCGGTAGCCCAGCTTTTCGTTGCTTTTAAATTCCTCTAGCTTTTTGGCGAGATTGTAGGAGTAGTTTAGGTCAATTTTTTCGATGTACTTTGCGTTTGCATCGGCAGTGGTTACAGTCTTTGCCTTAGGGCTTTGAGCGCATCCGCTCAAAACAATTGCTGCTGCCAGCAGCGAAGCGGT
This sequence comes from Oscillospiraceae bacterium, assembly GCA_032059445.1. Classification (GTDB taxonomy): domain Bacteria; phylum Bacillota; class Clostridia; order Oscillospirales; family Ruminococcaceae; genus DAMCAP01. Next base: position 29,135 of record DAMCAP010000028.1, on the reverse strand, counting down.
AAGTTTGGTAAACATAGTTTTCAACATAGTTCTCCCCTTCTGTTAAAATGATGTGATCAAACTGCCCCGTCACAGGGGGATTTTACCTGATTACAGGCAAAATAAAACAACCATCTCATCAAAAGCATGAAACGGTTGCAGGGAATGATCAATTTTGGCGTATCAAATTAACAAGGGCAGACTGCCCCCTTGTTATTAAGATCGTTTCTTTCGAGCCTATACAGTAACAATTACTTTTACTGCTCATGTTGACCATTCACAAGCACAACTACTCATGAACACATTTTTGCAGACGCTGCTGCAAGAACTTCTGGGCAAAGAGCCCATCACAACACGATATTACTATCGCTAAGTCGGCATTTGACCTGGCTGTCCGTATGGCCACTTGTGGCTGTGCTATGTGCACAGTTAGGTCAGATGGATTAAGCATAGTGATTTCAGTTCGAAAGGAGTACTTTCTTAATATCAATCGCTGTGATTATAGCATAGAGATTATATCGTTGCAATAGATTTTTGAATTTTCTTTGAATATCATGTATTTTCCTGCGTTTTGCCTAAAAAATATTAGGTCCGATGATTTTTCTTAATATATAAGCAATACTGTTTGCTTATTGGACGATCTAAGACCATGTTTCTTTGTCTGGTATACCCTCACCCATTAATAACCCGCGGAAGCTCCCATCCTCCATCAAATCGCCCCACTGATCTAACCTGACTGACTTTATAACAAAGCAAGAAACGAAAATAAGAAAGACATTTGGATTTGAAGCGTGTAGCTCTAGTAATTCACCTAATCAATCTATCCCAATTATTGGGGTGATGGTATCCGGTTATTTGTCACACATGATCAACCCACTTTATCAAACTCATAAAACCAAATCGCTATTTTTTCTGGGATGTAGCGGCTTCTACTCTCAAAAATAGCCAAAAAAGGCACATCTGTCGAAATAACTGTGCCTCTTGTATTGTATTAACTTCAGGGTTACTGCTTTTTGCGCCCCTCCTCCGAGAGCATGACGGTCTTGGTCGTCCAGAGCTTTTCGGAGTAATCCACATAATAGCGATGGGGGAACTCAAAGCGCTTAAGCTCATCCCATAGGCAGTCAATCTGCTCCATGCAATAACTACGAATTTCTGCAAGGCTGGGAGAAGTATAGCAGCATACGCCCCGCTCATAGATACGATGCAAGAGGGGCTCGGCTCTGAAATTCCGCAGAGTTTTACGCTTCCAGATGTCATTGGGGTCAAAGATGGTCAGAGGCTTGGTGTCATCCACCGTTTCATCCGCCATAGTGATATAATCAGCCTCTGCCTTGCCACTTGTGCGATTATATAGACGATAGAGCATCTTAAAGCCAGGAGTAGTTACCTTCTCTGGGCTTTCGCTCAGCTTGATTCGTGGTGTGAGCTTGCCATCCTTATCCACCGCCACCAGCTTATATACGCCACCAAAGACTGGCTCGGAGCGGCTGGTGATGAGATTTTCGCCCACGCCAAACATATCGACCTTAGCCCCCTGCATGATCAGCTCACGGATGATATACTCATCCAGCGAATTGGAGGCAATAATCTTTACATCGCTGTAGCCCGCTTCATCCAGCATCCTTCTCGCTCGCTTTGAGAGGTAGGCTATATCGCCGCTATCGATGCGGATTCCCTTAGGGCGCACACCCAGAGGTGCCAGCACCTCGTCAAATACCTTGATAGCGTTGGGCAAGCCACTGCGCAGCACATCGTAGGTGTCTACCAATAAAGTACAGTTATCGGGGTAGGTGCGGGCGTAAGAGGCAAAGGCCTCATACTCGCTGTCAAAGATCTGCACCCAGCTATGTGCCATAGTACCCACTGCTGGGATGTTGAAATACTGATCAGCAATCACGCAGGCAGTCGCAGCGCATCCGCCGATATAAGAAGCTCTAGCACCGATCATAGCGGCGTCATAGCTCTGAGCGCGCCGTGAGCCAAATTCAAAGATGGCGCGCCCCTCCGCTACCCGCACCATTCTGTTTGCCTTGGTGGCAACCAGTGTCGGGTAGTTGACGGTGAGCAGCAGCATGGTTTCAATCAGCTGCGCCTGTATGGCAGGGCCTTTTACAATAATGATCGGCTCCCCAGGGAATACAGGGGTGCCTTCTTTGACCGACCAGATGTCGCAGCAAAACTTAAAGCTGCGCAGATACTCCAAAAACCGCTCGTCAAACATCTCCTTAGAGCGCAGATAGTCGATGTCCTCCTCCGTAAAGGAGAGATTCTCTAAATACTCGATCAGCTGAGCAAGACCTGCAAAGATTGCAAAGCCCCCTTTGTCGGGTATCTTCCTAAAAAACATATCAAACACTACTTCGGTATCTCCAATGCCCTCCAGCAGGTAACCATTTGCCATAGTGATTTCGTAGAAGTCGGTGAGCATTGTAAGGTTTCTGGTGTCTCGCATCTGATTCATGTCGGTCAAGCTCCATTCTTGCACCCTTGCTGCCATCGTAGCAGGGTATTCTGATGATCTTTTTGTATTATCAGGCAGGATTTTCTTATTATCATGCCCTAAAAGGTCACTTTTTTACGTTAATCCCATTGCTCGCAGTCAAAAATTCTTGTATAAGCAGGGTAATATCCCTCACCCTTGACGAAGCAATCCAGCATTACCTGTAGATCACTCACCGACAGCTCAGCTGCCAGCTCATAAAGATCGGTAAAGCTCTGACTTTTGTCCGTGCAGCCAGTTAGCGGCATATTATCGCGGTTAAGCACGTCGTAGTATACCTCTTTTGCCACCACATGGGCACTAAAGGGTACCTTACGACCCATTTGGTCAACGAGGGACGCAAGCCATTTCATCGCAAAGCCGGTTGGATCAAGCAATAGACGCTCGATCACCAGTGTTTCTCGGAAACACCGCACAATCAAAGCATAATCGGTCTTTTGATCATAAAGCCGATCAATCAGCCAATGATAGAGCATGGCTATGGAGGTAGCAGCAGGCTTATCAAGTGTATAGCGAGAGCCAAGCTGCACCATAGTGGGGTCAGCCCCCCTGCGTAGCCGATAAACCTTGGTATCAATATCAGCTTCGACTCTGTGATGGGCACCGCCGCGCGTACGATCAAAGCTGATCCCCTCATGGCGGCGGGCATATGCATGTATATAAGGGTGAGCGGTGCTGTCAAGGCGATAATGACAAACAAACCCGCATAAATAACTCACCAGCACCGGGTAGTCTGGCTTATTCTTTTGCATCAAAATGTATTCGCTCATCAGAGCAAAGATCCGCTCAGGGCGATCCTTGTGCAATCTGCTGCCGATCTGCGGCAGAGGGCTGTTACCTTGCAAGACCTTGCTAAAATAGAGCAAGTCTGGGCCTACAAGCCCCCAGTCAAAGGCTGCTCTATGATACAATACAATGCCCCGTAGCTCCTTAGGCAGCATGGCACAGACATCCTCGCCAAAAACCATATGTGTTAAAAAAGCCGGCATATACTCCTCCTCAAAACGTTGTGGGCGGGTGTGCTTAAACCAATAGGCAGCAGGTGCTGCCACATACCGAAGTCAAAGTATGAGTTTCAAACACGCCCCGTGGACAGCTCTTTCTTTATTGCTTAGCCCCTATAGCAAGGGTGATGGCCTCCTCAAAGGCATCGATCACTGCCAGTGACTCCGGCTCAATCACCGAAATCACCACCTTGCCCTCATAGACTCCATCAGGAAGCTTGGTATCTAGCTTATCGGCAGCTATGTGATAACCCGGCGGAATGATGCCACTGCGGTAGACCAGCGTTTCACCCTCTACCAAAATCTCTACTGCCATATGATAGCTATTGGACTGAGAATTCTCCAGCATAATATTGCCGAGATTTTCCTCGCTGCTTAGGCTGGGAGAGCTGTTGATCCGATAAGAAAACTCATAGGGGTCATTGACCTGGCCACTCCATGCGTCGCCACCTATCCGCCCAGGAGCGGCGTATTCATCCTGCCCCTCTACCATTACGGAATCAGGGGCATAGGCGTGATTAAGCTGGGGCTGCTGCAAAAACACATAACCGCAGACTGCTACCCCGATCAATACGATGGCTACCGCCACCCCTACAAAGCCGTTGTTTCTACTAGAACGCTTTCGATAATCCATATTTCAAATCCTTTAACTATCTGCTTCCTTAAGATATAGGTATCGATTTCCTACAAAATTTATGCACAGCTGCCAAAAAAGCAGACACCTGCCCCCCAACTGCTGCGCTGATGATGATCTGGGCATCTTCCAAGCAGACACCCCATTGATAATAGATGTAGAAATAGGGTAAAAGCATCTCACTGTTATGCCTCATATACCTGCGGTGCCTACTGCGATATAAATAGGCAATAACCCATCATGTTGATTGCCTATTGAAGCAGCATATCAACTATGTATGTAGACCCAGCGTAAAGCAAATCTCTTGAAATGTACATGGCGTGAGATTTCCACAGGAATTCCTCAAAATGCATGAGGGCCCCTCAGCAATTGACTGCTTTGCGATTATTATACTACATCGTTTTAGTAAATTCAACAATTCGACATAATTTGTCACAACTTAGGGAATATCTGGGGCTTTTGAATTATCCTATTTTACCTCTATAATTAAGTAGCTTCCCTCTGCTTATGCTATAAAAAACCCACAAGCTGTGCTATAATACTTCAAAATACCATTAGCAGTTGCTACTGAGTCATATCGTTTCTATAAAGTAGCCACCCTTATAAACCTAAAACTAACCATCGCTGAGGTGATACGAATGAAAATCCTATTGGTTGGCATCAACGCCAAATACTCCCACACCAACCTTGCCATACGGCAGATTGCTGCTGCCCTAAAGCTACAGGGTGTCGATGCCCAGCTTGCAGAGTATACCATCAATCACAGCCCCGAAGCCGCAGCCTCCCAGATCTACCTGCAAAGCCCCGACGTAATTGGGTTCTCCTGCTACATCTGGAATATTACCTTTATCCGTCAGGTAAGTGCTATTTTGCAGAGGCTGCTGCCCGAGAGCTTTATTTTTTTTGGAGGCCCCGAAGCATATAACAATGCTCCTTCTCTCTTATCAGAGGGGCTATGTAGTGCCGTAATCATGGGAGAGGGTGAGCCAAGCACGCCTGCCCTCATTGCCGCGCTAACCAGAGGCGATTCCCTCTCTACTGTACCGGGCTTATGCTACCTCCAAGGGGGCGAGCTTGTGACCACACCGCTGCCGCCCTACTTTGACCTTGACCTGCTACCCTTGCCCTATCAGCAGCAGGAGGAGCTGGATAACCGGATCATCTATTATGAATCCAGCAGAGGTTGTCCCTACCGATGCAGCTACTGCCTCTCGGCTACCGATAAGGTGCTGCGCTATCGGAGCCTGCCACTAGTGCTAGAAGATCTTAAGGATCTCCTTTCCCGCAGGGTAATGCAGGTAAAATTCATCGATCGCAGCTTCAACTGTGACCCCAAGCGTGCACTAGAAATCCTACGCTTCATCGCCCAGCATGACAATAGCTATACAGGCTTTCACTTCGAGGTCAATGCGGAGGCTTTAAGCCAAGAGCTGATCGCCCTACTACAATCTCTGCGGCCTAGCTTGGTCCAGCTTGAAATTGGTCTGCAATCCACCCACCCGCCAACCTTGGCAGCCATCCAACGCAGCTTTCACCCTGCCAAAATGACACAGGTAATCCAGACCCTTGCTGCTACCCGTAACATCCACCTGCACCTTGATTTAATCGCAGGGCTACCCTACGAAGGATACAGCGAGTTTCAGCAGTCTTTTGATTACCTCTTTTCCCTGCGCCCTACTATGATCCAGTTAGGCTTCCTCAAGGTGCTTCTGGGCTCACCATTGGGGGATCAAGCACAGCAATACGGCATCCTTTATAACCCTGCCCCACCCTATGAGGTGCTAAGTACCCCATGGCTGAGTCACAAAGAGCTTCTTTGCCTAAAGCAGACAGAGGCAGCAGTGGAGCTCTATTACAACAGCGGCAGGTATACTGCCATGCTGGAGCTGCTGCTGCAAAAGTCCCCCTCCCCCTTTGGCCTCTATGCATCTTTAGGGCAGCGCTTGCTCCCTGAGCCTATATCGGTCAACCACGGGGGGCTTTGGTACTACGATACGCTCTACTCCGTAGGGCTCGACCTTGGCTGTGACCCAAACCAGCTAGCATGGGCTTGCCGCATTGATCTGTATACCGCTTCAAGGCCTAAAAAGCTACCGGATTTTGCCCAACCCCTCCATCAACGCAGTGAAATTTATGACGAAATCCGCCGTATCTGCAGTCTGCCTCCTGCCGAGCTTTGTCGGGAATATTTCATCGACTTTATCCCACAAGATCTGCAAAACCCCGATGGGTGCTATGTCCTCACTGCCTTTGACTACAACCAGCGTGATATACAAGGTAGAGCAAGCATGCTCCCTGTAGCAGATCTTCAATGCATACACACCGCAGGAAAAGCTTAAAAGCATAGTGATTTCTAAGTATGATTAAACTTAGCTCAGGTTAAAAGTGATGCGCGTTAAAATAGCCGTTGCAATATGTTGCTGCGTGATCGGCTTTATGATGTCCAATCTTGCTATTGCCTATTCTTCCTACCCCATAAAAGAGATTAACTCGACTTAGAAAATAGTCTCAACCACCCTACTACAAGCAAACCAATAGAAGCTGGGCAAACAGCTCCCCACCAACATAGGACTATACTACTCTACAAACGCACCATAAATATGCCCTGCCAGAGCAAAGACTTCCTTGCCAGCATACAATAGAATGGTGGAAGGTTCCTGCAACCTACCTCCCAAAAGGGATAGGCTCCTGCCCTATGGCTCTCTCGGGCGGGAGTAATCAAATGAGTCGATTCGCAATGGAGGCACAGATATGGTACGTCAAATCAATCAGCCGCGGCGCAATCCCAGACTACCGTCGCCGAGGTACTCTTACACACAGCAGCCTGTTGCTATGAATCCCCTGCCAATGTTCTCTCAGATTACCACTGCTCTCAACACCGTGCAGCAGGTGTCGGCACTACTGAGCAATCCTATGGTGCAGGCACTGATGCCTATGTTACTTGGCGGGGGTAATCAGCCGGCACAGCTACCCGCAGCAGGCTTCCAACAGCAAAAAAATTAAACTAAGCGGCAGGGTTATCATTCCCCCTGCCGCCATATATTTTGTAGCAGCTTTTTTCATTATTTTCTTTCCTCACTTGATTTGATATTTGCTGACAAGCTTATTTGGTGTGAACACATCACCTCAGCTTGGCATAATATTAAATGGCTCTATCGGAGCCGTTGCAGAAGTGAGTGATCATATGAAACGATTAAAAACCATCCTGCAAGGACTAAAAAATCCCTCTGTATTGCTTGGCATACTCTCTCAGATCATTGCTGTGTTGCTTTTGCTGGAGGTAGATGTCAACATTAGCTTGGTGACAGGCTTGGTCACAGCGGTCTGCTCGATCCTTTCCCTGCTGGGGCTTATGCAGTTCCCTCTTACCGGCCAAGGTGCAAATGCCAAAAGCCCTGCTGATAAACGGCTCCTCTGTGCCGACTGCAAACGTAAAACGCCTCATATCCTAGTTAATGGGCTTATGACCTGCAGCAAGTGCGGGTGCATCTACAGCGGTACAGTGCCATCTCCTGATGAGAAATAATTAACGCCGCCTCTATTTGAGGCGGCGTTTTTGCATTTATCATAACTACAACTTGTATTATATTCTAATTATATACATTTCTAAATAATTGATAGGAGATATGCGAGGAGTTTTTGTAATATGATCAGTTTATATTACAAACGGTATATTAACTACATTGTATCGTAATTTTAGTTTGGTTTATTTGCTGCGGCAATGATCCACGATGCTCTGCGCCCATAGGACTACCTTTTGGGCGATGGCATCACCATCATCTTCTTGCCATACATCTTGGATCGTCATAGGCCAGTGGCACAGCTCGATTTTGATGTCGCTTTGATCCTTATACACACGCCTACTGCCCTCATACTGCCTGCTGTGGCGATTACGTATCTCTGTAACCCTTAGCCCCTCCTCCAGATGCTCTCGTAAAGCCTCGATCAGCCCTTGTATCGCCTCGGGGGTATAAGCAGCAGGGTGCTGGATCGTATAGCAAGCTACCGTTTTAAAATGCTCTGCAAGTAAGCGGGGGCTATCGTATTCCACAGCCAAGATCCAATGAAAGATCTCCTCACAGCTGCCTTGCTCATGCATTGCGCCGCACTCGCGACAAATCTGAATTTCCTGCATAGTATCCCTCCAAATTTCGTTACACTCAGAAATCATCCAATCTACTACAGTATATACCAGAGCTTAGGCAAAAGTAAACCCCGCTTGATTACAAGCAGGGTGCTTTATCAATTGGGGCTAGGAGGAAGCCCCAATTATCGATCTTGTTTGAAGGAAGAGCACTCGGTTTCTCGACTACCGCCGAGACCGATAGATACCATGTCAGCACTGCACAATCTATTGGCATTAAATACACAATTTCTGGCGCTACAGCTAATGTCGAGGCTCATATTGGGGCTAACACACTGGGTGACGCTGCTATTGTTAAAACCATCGGTGCGCTGTGCATAGGAGCGGCAACTTGTGCCGGAGCTGCTCTGGGCATTTTGCCCGCCTACATGAATATCCGGTCTGCAACACAGTCCCTCACTATTATTTTCGCATCGACCTACACTACACTGTAAATGTGGCATAAAAATTCTCACTTTCCTGCCCTAGAGGGCTTTTTATATAAATTGTGCGATAAAGACTATTCTTTGTTTATGCTTCTGTATCAGTATTTCCTTTTTTTATTCCGCTATTCTGCATAGTGTCGATTTACAAAATCTCTGTTCATTTTTAAAATGTCAAGTACCCTTGAAAAACCCTGATTTTTTCGGTATGATAGAATTGCGAAACAAAACAGTTGAAATATGGAGGACTATTATGAAGGTTTTTATCAGCGCTGATATCGAGGGGATCGCCACCACCACCACCCACGACGATTGCAGAAACACTTCACCTACCTATGCATATCACTGCGAGCAGATGACCAGCGAAGTAGTCGCAGCTTGCGAAGGCGCAATCCATGCGGGTGCTACCGAAATCGTAATCAAGGACGCCCATGGCCCAGCCAACAATATCGATCTTAAGCGACTACCCCAGTGTGTCAAGATCATCCGCAACTGGTCGGGGCACCCATATGGCATGGTAGAGGGGCTCGACAGTAGCTTCGATGCCTGCTTGTTTGTAGGCTACCACAACGCAGCCTCCCGCAACGGCAACCCTCTCTCCCATACCACCAGCGGCCGCCCCTATCAGGTAAGGATTAACGGACGCATCGCCAGCGAATTTATGGTAAACAGCTTTGTTGCTGCCTACGAGGGTGTGCCTACTGTCTATCTATCGGGCGATCAGCAGCTTTGTGACGATTACCGTGACTTACACCCTGCTCTCGTTACCACCGCCGTAAAAGAAGGTCATGGTGCAGCGACAATCTCAATCCAGCCCCAGCTTGCTTGTGACAAGATCCGAGAAGATGTAGAGAGATCCCTCAAGCAGGATCTTGCTGCTGCAAAAATCACCCTGCCACAGAGTTTTGCGGTAGAGGTCTGCTATAAGCTGCATACTGACGCTACCAAAAACAGCTACTTCCCTGGTGTACGCTTAGTCGACGATACCACCATCGCCTTTGATACTTCCGATTATTTTGAGGTTGCTCGGTTCCTGCGCTGGGTACTCTAATCGCTTCTTGTGATAAACACCCGTACAGTACTTCGATAGTTATAGAAATAGCAGAAAGAAACGCTTTTATAAAACTGTACGCCCACTTATCTCCCATTGAGATTTGTAGGCGTATATAGCACAAAGCAATTACCAAGACTTTAAAACCCAATAACAAGCACGCCGTATAGAGATCCTATACGGCGTGCTTTATTTTGTATGATATACCTGCTTCACAAAGTAAGATAATAACCCCACTCCCCCCGCAGGCTTACAAAGTCACCTTAGTGGCGGCAGAATGACTTAAAGCACGTAGGAGTTTACAAATGACAGTTCTCCTTTAGCATTTGGGCGTTATCGCAATGTGGTAAAACTTCAAGCGCCAAAAAGCCGCCCTATCTTCATAAGGCGGCTAACTTTGTATGATTCACATGTAGTACAGTCTTAGGTTAATCACTAACCGATGGAGATTACCGAAACAGGGCAGCCATCTCTGGCTTCCTGAGCCACGGCAAACACATCCTCAGGGATTGGGTCTGCGATGACCTTTGCCAAGCCTTCATCATCCATCTCAAATACTTGGGGGCAGGTGGTGGCACACAGCCCACATCCGATACATCCTTGCCTGTCAATTGTTGCTTTCATATCCATCCTCCTAAATAATAAAATATCCTTAGAAGTATGACCAAGATTCCCTGCAATCATACTCATACAGCTTTTTTTCGATGCAAAGCATAATGAAACAATCAAACAAAGTACTCCCACAACAGATTACTATAGAAGCTACTAACTAGCATGAAAGTGACTTTGGGGTCAACCGTGTATCTAAGATGCTTAGGAGGTAAACCTGTAAAAAAGCGAAAATCACTTGTCAAGCCTCAATCGACAAAATAATCTGATAAACGCCCTTAAGCTATAACTGTGGTTTATACCTCGAGAAGATATTTAATCCGTATCTTAGCTTACAAAATATCGGCGACGCTTATCTTAGACAGGTGTACGCTATAAGCGCACACCTTGCTTTGCAAAAAAGGATGACTTCAAGGGGAAGTCATCCGATTGTATGTAAGGGGGGAAAGCAGCAGGTGGTTACTTCTTTCGGTTAAAGATATCCAGTATCTTCATCCAATCCTCGTCGTCTGCAGCGCTCTGATGGTTTTGCTGAGGCTGAGTCTTAGCCTCCTCTTGATTTGGCTCTGCATCCTTGACCGCCGCAGGAGCTTGACCAGCAGGTCGGGGAGCCGCGGCAGGCTGATAGTTATTTGGCTGTACATTGGCTCTGACATTGCCCTTAAGATCAGGCTTAGGGGTCTCCTTGGCGGGAGATACAAAGTCATAGGCAGGTACGCTAAAATTCAGATCGCTCTCAAAGCCTGTCGCTACCACGGTGACGATCATTTCATCCTTTAGGTTATCGTCATATACCACGCCCCACATGATGTTGGCATCGGGATGCGCAGCATCCTGCACCATCTTAGAAGCAACGGTTACTTCGTCAAGGCCTACGTCCTGATCAGAGGTAATATTGACGATGACGCCCTTCGCCCCATTGATAGAGGTTTCGAGCAGTGGAGAGGAGATTGCCATCTCGGCAGCACATTTAGCCTTGTCCTTGCCAGAAGCACGACCAACACCCATATGGGCATAACCAGCCTCCTTTAGGATTGCACAAATATCTGCAAAGTCAAGGTTGACTTCTCCTGTAATAGTAATCAGATCCGATAAGCTCTGCACGCCCTGGCGTAAAATCTCATCAGCAGCCACAAAAGCATTTTTGAGAGTAATGCGCTCGTGAGAGATCTGATGCAGGCGCTCGTTGGGGATCACCAGCAGGGCATCTACATGCTCGTGAAGCACTGCAATACCGCGCACTGCCTGCTCCATCCTACGGTTGCCCTCATGCTCAAATGGCTTAGTCACGATACCAATGGTGAGGATGCCCATCTCTTGAGCAATCTCCGCCACTACAGGAGCAGCTCCTGTGCCGGTGCCTCCGCCCATGCCAGCAGTGATAAACACCATATCGGTGCCCTTAAGTGCAGCAGCTATTTCATCACGGTTTTCTTCAGCGGCACGTTGCCCCTTGTCGGGTTGCCCGCCTGCACCGTAGCCTCTGGTAAGCTTTACGCCGATATTGAGCTTATGGGTTGCACGGGAGTTACGCAGGGCCTGTGCGTCGGTGTTCATTGATAGAAACTCCACGCCCTTCATCCCAGACAAAACCATCCTGTTGACTGCGTTTCCACCGCCGCCGCCCACGCCGATGACCTTTATACTAACCTCACGATCGAATTCTTCATCCATGTTGAAATTCATCTGCATATCGTTCTCCCCTTATCGTTTGGATATGTAAATTGTAGAATGCTTTTTTACAAAGACTTCCGTCGGGCAAAATTTCCCCGCCGTTATACCGGAGCTTTGGTGGGCATCCCTGTGATTGGGATCATCTTCTGATCTTCCTCCCAAAGGGTGAAGCCCCAAAGCTAATGCTATCATTATAGTATCACATCTTAAATTTTATCATGCTTGTCCTAAATAATCAAGCCATTGTGGTATAAATTTGTTTCATTCTGTATAGTTGCACTTTAGGGAAAAGAAGGGACCTTACTGCCCTGCCTGACTTGCAGACTGCTCTGCCAGCGGCTGTGAAGATGCCGCTTGTCCTTCCTCCCCCTCCAAAATTTCTTCTGTTTCGGGTGCGGTCGGCGGTGTAATGTATGGAAGAATCTCCTCCAAATACCCCCGCGAAAAGCACCAAAACTCCTCAGTATAAATGTTGATCGCCCGCAATCTTGCAAAAGGCGGGGTGCTTACATCTAAAGAGCCCACAAAGCTTTCATCTACCGACTTATCAATGGCATGCTTTACAAAATCAAGCTTATACTGCATCTCCTGCTGACTACCCAGATTAATAATCAGTCGGTCGTCATAAAGTAGCCTTAGGTTGTTTGGGTCGGCTAAGCTAATGAGCTTGATGCCCTCGATCTCTGCTTTTTTTAGGGTATCGGTGATCTTTAAGATCTGGGCAAGCTGTTTTTGAGCCGTATCATCAAGGATGTCCATTACTTTTAGCTGGGGGGCGGTGTAGCCCTCTATCCGGCTGAAATCCGGATATTCCTGAGGGCTGGTCAGCGCCAGCACCCGCCCTTTTTCATTGACCAGCAGTGCCTCTCCCTCGGTGGGCAGCACCGCCGCAGGCTGCGCCATCGTAACCTCTATGGTCAGAGCGGTGGGCAGCTTACGGCGAATACGGATTTGCTCGATAAAGGGATAAGCAGCGGTAAGTCGTGCATTTACCTCTTTACCAACTACACGAAACATGTTGTCGCCTACGCGGATGCCACTGGAAGCGAGCAATTCCTCGTTGGAATAAAGAGTATTGCCCGTTACTGCAATATCGTCCAGTCGGAAAAACACCGTAAAAGACAGGATCAAGCCCGCCGCCAAGCATACGAACAAGGCCATAAAATAATACAGCGTATTTTTGCCCTTTCGCCTACGGCGACGCTTATCGGCTACGGCAGCTTTTGCCCCGGCTGTAGTCTTCGCTTTTGTCTTACTGGCCAATTTAATTCTCCCTTACTATATTCGCTCCCAGTTTGCTCAGATTTTTATCAAGGTGGTAATAACCTCTGTCAATATGTTTGATATTTTCTACAATTGTTTTGCCCTTAGCAGCCAGCGCTGCGGCTACCAGCGAAGCACCGCTTCTAAGATCGGTGGCATTGACCACTGCACCCTGCAGTACTTCCGCACCCTCGACTACAGCCATACGACCCTCGGTGCGGATTATTGCGCCCATCTTTGCCAGCTCTCCTACCTGCTTGTAACGAGATTGGAAGATGTTTTCTACAAAAATACTGGTGCCATCAGCCACCGTCGCAACAGCCATCAGAGGGGACTGGGCATCTGTGGGGAAGCCGGGATAAGGCATTGTCTTAACCTGCGAGAGATTCTTAAGCCGCTTGGGGGCTTTGATATGTATGGTGTCTTTGCCGATTTCGAGGTTGCAGCCCATTTCTTTAAAAAACGGCAGTACAGAGATCAAGTGTTGCGGATTGGTGCCCCGCAGCGTAACGTCGCCGCCTGTGATCGCCGCAAAGCACAGATAAGTAGCTGCCTCTATACGGTCGGGTATGACACGATGCTCACAACTATGTAGACTTTCCACGCCGTTGATAATCACAGAGTTATAACGAGTAGTAGAAATATCAGCGCCGCATTTATTTAGGAAATCAATAAGATCTGTAATTTCAGGCTCCTGCGCTGCATTGTGAATGGTGGTCGTACCCTGTGCTGTGCAAGCTGCTAGGATGATGTTTTCGGTTGCGCCTACGCTGGGCAGAGGTAGAAAGATCTCTGCGCCCTTGAGCCTACCCTCTACCTTACAGTCAAGGTATCCAAAATCTTCGTTGATCACAGCGCCTAATTGCTTAAGCCCTGCGATATGAAGATCAATGGGGCGGGGCCCTAGCTCACAGCCACCGGGATAGCTAATTCGTGCCTGACCAAAGCGTGCCAGTATTGCCCCCAGAAACAAAATCGAGGAGCGCATCTCTGCAATCAATTCGTCAGGTATGTGGTTATATTTGGCCGTCGTGGCATCTATTTTGACATAGTCGTCACCCTGATCGATTTGACAGCCTAGATTGCTAAGGATCCTGCAAGCAGCCTTTACATCGCTAAGTGCAGGGCAGTTATGTATCACACTGGTACCGGTCAGCAGGGCGGCCGCCAGTATGGGCAAAGCGGAGTTTTTGGCCCCGTGTATCTCTACCTCTCCGGTAAGCCGTTTACCGCCCTCAATTATGTATCTCGACATATCATACACCCTTTCAGAATATTCAGGTAATACTACCTATCTTACAGGATATACTATGCACGTCGAGATACAATGGTTACCCAAAGGATGCAAAAGAGGACTTCCTCTGTAAAACATGATAAAAGAAAGAGGATTTGACTGTACTTGCTTATTTTTTTGCCAAAAGTGAAAGGATCTCCTCCAGTATCATCTGGTTAGCATCCCCTACCACCATGTTGCGGGCACAGCTTGAGAGCTCGGCGATCCTGCCGTGATCCTCTGCCAGCTCCGAAACCATCTGCCAGAGCTTCTGCCCCGTTAGATCTTTTTCCTCTAGTAGGAGGGCTGCGCCATTATTGACCAGCTCCATGGCGTTGTGATATTGGTGGTTTTCTGCCACATTGGGCGACGGTATCAAGATCGAGGCTCGTCCAGCAGCCATCAGCTCACTGATTGTAATTGCTCCCGCACGGCAGATCACGACGTCGGCCGCGGCTAAGCAGACCGCCATATTGTCTATGTACTCTCTGATATCGATAAAAGGCTTATGATCAGGGCTGATTTCGCGCTCAGCCAGCAAGCGGAGGAAATCCTGATAATTTGCACTGCCGGTGGCATGTATGTGGTGGATTTTCTCGCCTGCACAGTGGTAAGAGATTATGTCGGCAACTGCCTCATTAATCTTATCAGCGCCAAGGCTCCCCCCAAAGGAAAGCACACAGATACGCTCACCCACTCCCAGCCTTACACGGGAATTTTCCCGATCAGCCAGGAAAATTGCCTGCCGTACTGGGTTACCCGTTACTTTGATCTTATGATGGACACTGGGGCTTAGGTGCTTTTTTGCTCCTTCTACCGCCAGCAATATTTTATCGACACTCCCCGACAGCAGCTTGGTGGTTACGCCGGGGTAGGCGTTTTGTTCGTGTGTGATGGTCTTGATCCCCAATTGGTGTGCCTTGCGCACCACAGGGCCACTGACATACCCGCCTGTGCCAAACACAAGGTCGGGCTTAAAGTCCTTGATAATTTTAGAGGCAGTGGGGCCACTTTTGGCCAGCAGTGCCATTGCCTTTACATTTCGCATGATATTCTTTGGTGTAAGCTTGCGCTGGATCCCTGCCACCTCGATCGGTGCAAAGGGATACCCTGCCTTGGGCACCAAGGTAGCTTCCATCCCTTTTGGGTTGCCTGCAAACATAATCTCGGCATTGGGGTATTTCTTGCAGATCGCATCCGCCACCGAGAGAGCGGGGTTGATATGGCCGGCTGTACCGCCGCAAGCGAATAATATCTTCATATAAGTCATCCTATCTGCCCTATCAGGCGGCCTGGGCTGGTCTAAAATAGAAATCAACGAATTTTTGATTGTCAGTAGGCACAGGCCACTGCCAGTAACTAAGTCGAAACCTTGATTTTAAAACAGCCCATATTACTGTATTTACTCTTTTTCTACCGTGCTGTTTCGTGAGATCGCCAGCACCACACCCATCTGCGCCAGCAGCATCAAGAGAGAGGTGCCTCCATAGCTAAAGAACGGCAGACTGATGCCGGTATTGGGGAGTGTATTGGTTACAACTGCGATATTGAGCAGAGCCTGCACTCCCACCTGCGCTGTAAGCCCGATCCCCACCAGAGTGCCAAATCGGTCTTTGCAGTTGAGTGAGATGGTAAAGCCCCGCACAATCAGCATCACAAAAAGCAGCATGATGATGGTGGCTCCGATAAAGCCCAGCTCTTCGCAGATGACTGCAAAGATGAAGTCATTTTGCGGCTCAGGCAAAAAGAGATATTTCTGCCGTGATCCGCCGATCCCTGCGCCATAGATGCCGCCGGAGCCGATTGCATAAAGCGACTGTATTGTCTGGAAGCCCTTGCCACGGGGATCTATAAAGGGGTCCTTCCAGATTGCTATACGGGTACCCGCGTATTTGCTTAATCCCTCGATGTTGATAATCGCCAGAGCCGCAGCAGCCGCGAGCCCTCCGCCGGTAACAAACCACCCGTAGTGTGTGCCACCAATAAACATCATGATAGCTGCGATTCCCAAGATAACCACCATACCCGATAGATGCGGTTCAAAAAACATCAACCCTAGTACCGGTGCAAGCAGTAATACAAAAGGAAGCACCCCATAGCGGAAGGTATGCATCTTATTATAGCCCTGGGTAATGATCATAGCAAACAGTATGACAACGCTAAACTTGGCTATCTCAGATGGCTGGAAGTTAACAGGGCCAACGATAATCCATCGGCGTGCGTTATTAAGTGGTGGCATAAACAAAACCAACACCAGCAGTAGGATCGTAACCACATAGACCAGCGGAGAAATCACTCGATAGATATGATAGTCTACCTTAGAGGCTACCAGCATAACTCCGATGCCTGCCACTGCAAAGATTGCCTGCTTGGAGATATAATGCAGACTATTGCCCATCAGATAATAGGCGTTGGCATGGCTTGCTGAAAACAGCATGATCAGCCCGGTGCCGAGTAGACTCAGCACGATCGCCAAAAATGCCCGATCCATCTTCCCGCTTGTGAGGAATATCGTAGATTTTGTTTTTTCCGTCAAAATGCCACCTCCGCCTAAAAACAGTCTTGAAATTATTGCACACTCTATTGTTCGCATATTTTTGCTGCCAAGGATATCGATTGTTGATTCCTTCTACAGCCGGCGCCCTACAATTTGCTTTGTAAAAACACCCTAGCCTCTATCTTGACCGCAATATCGAGAGTTTATACGGATATTTGCCTTACTGCTCACCTGTAAGACTATCTATTAAAGCCGAAATATACTCATTACCGCCAAAACAACCCCGATCAGCGTTACAGCAGAAAAGCCCAGAACGATCTGTACTTCGTTGTAGCCGCTCATCTCAAAGTGGTGGTGGATAGGGCTCATCTTAAAGATCCGCTTACCAGTTGATTTGAAGCTGATTACCTGCAACACCACCGACATCGACTCGACGATATAGATAATCCCTGTAAAAATCAAGATCATCGGCATGCCGATCCCAAAGGCAAGAGCAACAATCAGCCCACCTAAATACATCGAGCCTGTATCTCCCATAAAGACCTTGGCAGGGTAGAAGTTCCACACTAAGAAGCCAAGGCACGCTGCGGCTGTTGCTACCGCCAGCAGGCTGATGGGGAATAGTTTTAATAGGTCAGCCATTACCATAAACCCTAGGGATGCCACGAAGGTTACAGAAGAAGCAAGACCATCCAAACCGTCGGTAAGGTTGACTGAATTGACGATATATACGATGCCCACTGCGCAGAGGGGGTAGTAAAGCAATCCAAAATCCACCTGCCCCCAGAAGGGAAACTGTACCACCGTAGAGCGGTCGCCGCCGCTATAAAGAGTCCAGAGGTAGACTGCCGCCACCAGAAACTGCATCACCAGCTTCTGACGAGCTGTAAGCCCAAGATTCCGCTTTTTGCTTACCTTGACATAATCGTCGGCAAAGCCAATCAGCGAAAAGGCACTTGCCATCACAATGCCCGAGATCATGCGTATAGAAATTACCCTGCCGTAGTTGCCCAGCAGCTCGCTATCGCCGCTCACCGCCAGACTAAAGCCTGTAACCACCGCTATCGTGATCCCCAGTATAAACATAAATCCACCCATCGTAGGGGTACCCTGCTTGCTTTTGTGCCAATTGGGGCCGATATCAAGGATGGTCTGCCCATACTTCAGCCGCCTTAAGTAAGGGATCAACCAGATCCCCGATACTGCCGTCACGCCGAAGGCGATTAGGGCAGTGATCAACATACTTGCTTTATACATCCTGCTTCACCTCGTAGAGCATCTCGATCAGCTCCTCCAGCTTCATGCCTCTGCTGCCCTTGATCCATACCATATCCCCAGGGCGGGCAGCGCTCTTGATTGCCTTAGCCAGCTCTGCCTTGTCGGCAAAATAGAGGGCCCGCTCCATGCCTTGCTTGCTTGCGCCGTCTATATAATTGATTGCCAAAGGCCCTGTAGCCATCAGCATATCTACCTCGTGCTTTGCTACAAACTCCCCACCTGCCAGATGAGACTGCACTGCAATCTCGCCGAGCTCCAGCATATCAGAGAGTACCATGATCCTCCGCCCCTTGGTAGGGTAAGCGCAGAGGGCCAGCACCGCCGCCTTAAGGGAATCAGGCGAGCAGTTGTAACAATCCTCTACATAGGTAACCCCCTGATGCTGCACCAGCTTCTGGCGCATGCCTGAAGGCTGGTAGTTTTTAAGGGCTGCCGCTGCCTCCTCAGGTGTTACACCCATCTTGACTCCTACCGTAAATGCCGCTAACGCATTGAGGACATTGTGCATACCGATGGTAGGCAGCTTAGCAGGGTATACTCCCCAAGGGGAGTTGATTTCAATAGTGGTTTCGCCGTTTGCACTAACGATATTACTAGCCTTGACTACACAGCTTGGATTGGTAATGCCATAGGTGATGATCTCATAGTCTGGATTTTGATAAGCTGAGAGGAAGTTGTCATCCCCACAAAGGATCAGCGGAGCACCCTTTGGCATGCCATCTAAAATCTCCAGCTTTGCCTTTAGGATGTTTTCTTGGCTGCCCAGCATCTCAAGGTGTGCCAGACCGATGTTGGTGATCAATCCAAGGGTAGGCTTTACCGCCATACTAAGGTTGTGGATTTCTCCAAGGCTACTCATGCCCATTTCAAGGACTGCAATCTCGTGGTTGCTGTTTAGCTCAAAGAGGGTCTTGGGTAGACCGATTTCATTATTAAAATTACCGGGATTTTTATGGGTATTATACTTACTGGAAAGTACCGCAGCCACAAACTCCTTGGTGGTGGTTTTGCCTACGCTGCCAGTAATGGCCACTACGGGGATATCAAAACGGTTACGGTAAAGGGCACCCAGCGCTATATGCGCAAGGCGGGTATCCTCTACATAAATCACACGCTCGGGTCGGCTGTAGTCACCTTTGATTCTAGCTACCACTGCCACTGCGCCTCTGTCAAAGGCATCGTTGATAAACCCGTGACCGTCAAAATTCTCTCCCTCGATTGCCACAAACAGTGTAGAGCCGCATACCTCTCTGGAGTCTGTAACAATGGAGTCGATCGTATCGTCGCCCTCCATATGCTGCCCTAAGGCAGTAGCTACTTGTTTTAATCCTAACCTTTCCATTCTGCTACTCCAATCCTTCTTTAAGCTGACCCTGATATATGTAACCACGGTAGGCAGAGGGTCGCCCTGCCTACCGAAAGCATATAAAACTACAGGATGTTTTTTTCTTTTAAAAGCTTCTCTACAATTTCTTTTTCATCAAAATGCACGGTGCCAAACTTCAGCACTTGGTAATTCTCATGTCCTTTACCTGCCAGCACCAGTGTATCGCCAGGGAGGATGTTGTCAATGCCCCACTCGATCGCCTTGTAGCGGTCAGGGATGATAATATAACTGTCAGGTTGGCTGATAAGCCCGATCTTGGCATCCTCGATGATCGCCAGCATATCTTCACCGCGGGGATTGTCAGAGGTAAGGATCACGAAATCCGCCAGAGTGCTTGCGATCCTTGCCATTTTTTGCCGCTTGGTGCGGTCACGATTGCCTGCACAGCCAAAGAGCGAGATCACTCTTCCTGCGGTCACCGCACGCACTGCTGTGAGGAGCTTCTCAAGCCCGTCGGGCGTATGCGCATAATCACGGATGATGGTGTAATCTTTGCTGTAAAGCACCTCGAGCCTCCCGCTGACTCCCCTGTAAACCGAGAGAGCATCAAAGAGCTTCTGCTTTGGGATGCCAAGGCAGCTGCAAGCGCAGATTGCCGCAAGACCGTTTGATACGCCAAACTCCCCCGCCATAGGGATGGATGCCCGATAAATTTCATTCTCCCCTACAGCCACAAAGTTGGTTTTGGTAAGGCTCTGCTGGATGTTGTGTGCCGTCAGTGTAGCGGCATCATTTGCAAGAGAAAAGCTCACTACATTGCAGCTACATTCCTTTTGCAGCCTCTGCCCATAGGAGTCATCCAGATTAATTACACCGTGATTCGCCTGCAAAAACAGCCTGCGCTTTGCCTGATAATACTCTTCCATTGTACCATGATAGTCAAGATGATCCTGTGTAAGATTGGTAAAGACCGCCACTTCAAAGGTGATCCCCTCCACCCGTCTTTGGTCAAGTCCGTGAGAGCTTACCTCCATTACGCAGTGGGTACAGCCATATTTGACCATGGCGTCTAGCAGGGAGTAGAGTGTCTTGGGGTCTGGGGTGGTGTGCTTAGCAGGGAAGCTCTTATCCCCTACCCTTGCCTCAATCGTACCAAGCAAGCCCACTCGATAGCCACAACTCTCCAGCATATCCTTGATCATAGTCGATACGGTGGTTTTGCCGTTGGTGCCCGTCACGCCGATCATACAAAGCTTCTTGTGGGGGTTGCCATAGAGCTCTGCGGTCAGTATGGCATAGGCTCCCCGAGTATCTGTGCAGAGGATCTGCTGCTTTAGCCCCAGATCCCGCTCACAGAGCACTGCCACAGCGCCTTTATCCAGCGCATTTTGGGCATAGTCATGGCCATCGTGCTCTCTACCCTTGACTGCAATATATAGGCTACCTGGCTCTACCAGCCTGCTGTCTGTATACAACTCGGTGATTTCATAATCCTCAAGAGTCGTTGTAACTTGGATTTGATCCAAAAGATGATGTAGTCTCAAAATTACCTCCTTTTGTTACGCAAAACTATTTTAACAGTCCTCAAGGGTCAAAATTGCCATTTTTTTGACCTTTGTAGTTATTATAGTATCAAAATTAGGTAATTTTATTCTCATTTTGTTTTAGCTGCCTGGGCTTTTACCTGCAAACTCTACCGACACCACCGTGCCGATTTTGACCTCCTCGCCGGGAGGGGGAGTCTGCTTGATTGCCACGCTGCCTACTTCGTTGATGCCCACACCCTCTATCTTAATGTTAAGGCCTGCGTTTAAGATCGTCCTGTTGGCCTGCTGACCGCTTAGACCCATTACATTGGGTACTGTTGTAACAGTCAGCTCCGGCTCTTCGTCGGTATAGAGGATCACCGTACCATCTCGTGGCATCGACTGCCCCGCATTTGGTACCTGTGCTGTTACCGTAGCACCTGTGCCCACGATCCGATACTTAAGCTGCCCAGTTGTGATGGCGGTAGTAGCGTCGTGTACCAGCTTAGTGGTTACATAAGGCACCTTTACATCCAGCTTGGTCATCTCCGCTTCTGTATAAATCGGCTCTATACCAAGATAACTTAAGGTATCTGCCATAATTGCACCGACCACTGGTGCGGCAATAACCGAGCCATATGTATTTTGCATAATCGGCTCATCCAGTAGCACCAGCACTGCGATTTCGGGATCGTCAGATGGAGAGATGCCCACAAAGGAGGCAACGTTAAAGACTACTTGACCATTTACCCGTTTATCGAGCTTTTCACTGGTACCAGTCTTGCCGCCGATACGGTAGCCCGGCACATAGGCATATCGCCCCGAGCCATCAGAGTCTTTTACAACCCGCTCTAAGATGCCCGCCAGCTCTTTAGCAGTTTCCTTTGAAATGACCTGACGCTTTACCTGAGGCTGTGTGGTGCTGATTACGTTGCCGTCGGGGTCAAGGATCTGCTTTACGATATAGGGCTGCATCAAATCGCCGCTGACCGCAGCCGAAACAGCGGTAATCAGCTGGATTGGGGTTACCTTAAAGGACTGACCGAAGGAGCTGGTGGCAAGCTCCTCGCCTGAGGGCTTTGCCAAGTATTCCAGTGTATAGTGTATACCTTCTGCTTCTCCGGGAAGGTCGATTTTTGTGAGCTCCTTGAGCCCAAACTTCTCAAAGTATGTATCAAAGCGCTCTGCACCCAGTCGCTCACCTACCATCATAAAGGCTGGATTACAGGAGTATTTGACCGCATGGGTAAAGTCAATGCTACCATGACCGCCCCGCTTCCAGCAGCCTTTGCGCCTGCCTGCTACGATATGATAGCCCGGGCAGTAGAAGTTATCTCCTGTGGCCTTTACCGCACCCGAATCAAGAGCGGCGGCAGCGGTGATGACCTTAAAGACCGAGCCGGGCTCGTAGGGGTCACTGATGGCTTTATTTCGCCACTGGTCATACTGCGCCTGCCTGAGGGCTTCGTTGTAGGCTTCAGGGTCACTTTTGAGCTCCTCAAGCCTTGCTGCCTGCTTAGGGTCAGAGATCACATTGGGCAGATTGGGGTCAAAATCCGGCTTTGTTGCCATCGCCAAGATCTCACCGGTCTTGATATTCATTACGATGCCCGCAGCTCTGTTGTGGACGTTGTGCTCTACCACAGCGATCTCCAGATGCTTCTCGAGGAAATGCTGTACCACCTCGTCGATGGTCAGCACCAAGGAGTTGCCGTTGACCGGCTCATAAATCTGCTGGTAAGAGAAAGACATTTCTCCGCCCTTAGCATTTTTGGCGCTGATCACCCTGCCAGGGGTGCCTGCCAGCACCTTTTCATAGTAAGATTCCAGCCCATAGGCTCCCTTGTTCTCAGTACCGGTGAAGCCCAGCACTGTAGAAGCCAGACTGCCGTAGGGGTAATATCGCTTGGAATCCTCGATTAAGTATACGCCTGTAACGTCATTTTGGGCTACATATTCTGTAACTTTGTCAAAGGTGTCTTTTTCGATCCGATACTTGATGATCTCATAATAGCTTTTTTTGTTTTGCCCACGTTCGAGTATCTTTTCGCGGTCGACATCCAAAAGCGTCGACAAAAAATCTGCCAAACCCTCCAGCTGCTTTGCGTTAATCTCGGCAGGTGAGAGCACTACATTCCAGACAGTAGCACTGGCGGCTAGGGTCTTCATATTGCGGTCGTAGATCACGCCTCTGCCTGCGCTGATGCTTGTAGGCCTCAGCTGCTGCTTGAGTGCAAGGCTTTTGTACTTCTCACCGTCTCGTATCTGCAAAACATATAGGTTGTAGATCAATATGAGCACCACCGGTGCGAGGATAAAGGCATAGATCATATCTCGCCTTACCCGCATCTGTGCCTTTGACTTCGGTACAGCCATATCCAACCTCCCTTATTAAACAATACCAACCCTCCGTAAGAAGAATTGGTATTATAAGCATGCTTTTTTATAATCCTACATAGTCGGTAAAGGTTGCGACTACTGCTTTGAGTTTTGTTAGGATCGGATCCAGCTTTGAGGTAACCACCTCGATCTTATCGCCGCCTCCGAGATCTACATATTCCACCTGATAGGGCTCTACAGGAGCCATACCCATAGTCGCTACCGCCGATTCCTCAATGTTTCTTAAAGATACCGAGCCCTCCAGCTCCACCATCATACGGCGGCTCTCGCTTTTGAGGATGTCGTACTCTCCTCTTTGGGTACTGATTTGGTCGCTGAGCTCAGTAAGGGTAATGTTGCTATAGATCAGCATCACCAAGAGCGAAGCAATAATGGCAACCGACGAGATCAGCTGGCCGGTCAGCTCTTTGCTGATGCCCTTCTTTTGGTACACACGCAGCTCTAAAGGCTGCGCGACTACAGCTTCTTCAAACTCGTAATACTCTCCATAGCCCTCATAATCGTAGGCTCTGCTTGGCTGTGCGCTCATGACTTCCCCTCACTTTTCACATCTTTAATCCTAAAACGAATCGGCAGACAAAAAGCCTGTATAGTCCGCTGCAAAAGACGGTATTGCCAAAAGCCCTTTGCAGAGAAAATCCAATACTTGATTGAAAATCCTTAATAATTATCTATATTATTATTTTAGCTTTTCGATTACACGAAGTTTTGCAGTCCTGCTACGGTTGTTATGAGCAAGCTCCTCCGCTGTAGCGGTAATCGGCTTACGACTTACCAGCTTACCTCTGGGGGTTTTGCCGCATACACACACCGGGAAATTAGGCGGGCAGGTGCAGCCAGTAATATATTCGGTAAACTTCTGCTTGACCATCCGATCCTCAAGGGAGTGGAAGGTAATGATAGCAAGCCTACCGCCAATATTGAGTAGTTTAAATGCAGCATCTAAGAAATCTTCTAGGCTTTGCAGCTCCCCATTTACCTCAATACGGATCGCCTGAAAGCTTCGCTTGGCAGGATGCCCACCCTCACGACGAGCTGCGGCAGGTATCCCCTGCTTAATCAGCTCTACCAGCTCAAAGGTGCTCTCAATAGGAGCTTTCTCTCGGGCATTTACAATAGTTTGCGCAATCCTGCGGGCAAACTTCTCCTCCCCATAACTATCAAGAATACGTGCAAGCTGCCCAAAGGGGTAGTTGTTGACCACATCGTATGCCGAAAGCCCTTGCTGACTCATACGCATGTCAAGCCTTGCATCGTAGTTATAGGAGAAGCCCCGCTCTGCGGTATCCAGCTGATGAGAAGACACTCCAAGATCCACCAAGATGCCGTCGACCCCTGTAATTCCAAGCTCGGCGGCTACTTGAGCGATTTCTTTAAAGTCATTTTGCACCACCTGAGCTGTGGGGTAGGGTGCGAGTCTTTCGGTGGCGATTTTGATTGCGTCTGGGTCTTTGTCGATGGCGATCAGCCTACCGGTGCTTAGGTGCTTAGCAATCTCGGTCGAGTGCCCTGCACCACCAGCTGTGCCATCGATATAGATCCCTGCGGGGTTTATGCTGAGTGCTTCAATGCATTCATGAAGCAATACTGATACATGATTAAATTCCATAGCTTTAAAATCCTACATCTTCCATGGTTTCTGCGATGAGCTCGCTGGTCAATTCCAGCACCTTGCTTTCCCAACGGTCTTTATCCCAGATCTCAATACGGTTTGATAAACCAACAATGGTAATATCCCGATCAAGTCCTGCATAGCTGCGCAGGCTCTGAGGAATCAAGACACGCCCCTGCTTGTCACACTCCAGCTCGCTGGCACTGGCAAACAAAAAACGCTTGATGGCTAAGGATTTTGCCATAGGCAGGGCGCTTGTCTTTTGCTCTAAGATTGCCCACTCCTGCAAGGAGTAGACAGAAAGGCAGTTGTCAAGACCCTTGGTGATGATAAAGTGGTCGCCCAGGTCTTCGCGCAGCTTGGAGGGGAAATTGGTGCGCCCCTTAGCGTCGAGGCTATGGTTATATTCACCAATTAACATTTCTCCACCCCTTTTGCTGTTTTTTAAGGATTTGTTAACCACTCTTACCCACTTTTCACCACTATAGATTTATTATAACGACTCCTATACCAAAAATCAATAGAATTCCAAGGTATAATTAACTTTTATCAGTCTGCATTTATCTATAAATACTGATTGCTTTCTTTAAAATCCATTGCTAAGCCCATTGATCTGCGCATTTTTTACAAAACTGTGTAGTCCCTCTTGACAAAGCAAAAAATAAAGCAGGGCAGTTTAATTCTGCCCTGCTCATGCTGTTTTATTGCTTTTGTTTACGGATAATTGCCCCAACCTTTGCCTGACGGTGGAAGGGGATCTTAAAAATCATCTGGGGGTGCACCGCTGCATCCACTTGATTTCCCTCGGGATCGATGATCTCGGTAATGGTAAATTCCTCTGGTTGTGTCATCGGCTCAAAGATCTCTACTTTATCCCCCACAAAGAATCTGTTTTTTTCCACCACTTCTAGATAGCCATCGGCATTGCCTGCCACAGTGGCAACTACATCCCATTCACGGACATAGCCTCCATCCTTATAGCACTGCCCCTCCATGGGTTTGCCAAAATAAAAGCCGGTGGAATACTCTCTATGAGAGATTTTGTAGGTTTCATCGTAGAGCCACTGAGGCAGCTTATAGTTAGCAGGGTCTTTGAGATAAAGATCCACTGCCTGGCGATAAGCCCCTGTAATCACCGCTACATAATAAAAGGACTTTGCTCTTCCCTCGATCTTTAGACTGGTAATCCCGGCATCCACAAGCTGATCGATATACTCGATCATACAAAGGTCCTTGGCATTGAGGATATGGCTGCCTGCTTCGTCCTCAAAGACGGGGATATATACTCCCGGGCGCTTCTCCTCCACCAGATGATAACCCCAGCGGCAAGGCTGAGAGCACTCGCCTCTGTTGGCATCCCTGCCTGTAAGGTAATTGGAGATTACACACCGACCCGAAAAAGACATGCACATCGCACCATGGACAAAGGCCTCAATCTCAAGATCAGGGTGGGTCTTTTGGCGGATGGTGCGGATTTCTTCAAGGCTCAGCTCTCTTGCCAGCACCACGCGCTTGGCGCCAAGGGCGTGCAGCTCATTGGCTGTCTGGTAGTTGACCACACCGTTTTGGGTAGAAATATGTATCTCCATATTGGGCACAGTACGCCTTGCCATCATCAAGATGCCAATATCCGCTACGATCAGGGCATCTACTCCGATGCTCTGGCAATACAGCATAAACTCGGGGATCTCTTCGATTTCGTCGTTACGGGGCAAAGTATTGCAGGTGACATAGATACGCACACCATGGGCATGGGCATACTCCACCGCTTCCTTGAGCTGCTCATAGTCAAAGTTGGCAGCTCCTGCCCGCATACCAAACATTTTGCCACCAAGGTACACGGCATCTGCGCCATACTCTACAGCAGCAATAAGCCGCTCCATATCTCCAGCTGGGGAGAGGATTTCGGGTTTTATCATGATGGTAATCAGTCCTTTCGGTTCGTAAAATTATTGCTTAGATGTATCTCCACGCATTTTGCGCCTAGAGTAAAAGGGGGCAAAAAAGAACATCGCCCCTCTATCCCATGCCTTTCTTCGGCATTTTTTATGTCACAGACATTCTATCAGGGCACTCGATTGCTACGCTTGTTACAAGTAGGCCAAGCCTACGCAGTGAAATGCGGCAAGCGGTGTCCGTGGGTTTAGACTACCCTTAGACGTTATTTCCGCCCTTTTTGACGTCCATCAAAAAGGGAGTGCCCCCATGGCATGAGTGGGGAGAATATCTTAAAGTAACTTTGCAAATTTCGCTGGGATTATACCAATATCATGCTGAAGATGCGCTGGGGTTACCTTACATCACGTTTGATATACTGACTATCACAGCACAGCAAGTACAGATTTATTCTCTCATCTCTTCGATGCGCTCATGCCGCGCAGGCACCCTATTTTTGTAAAGCGACAAAAATAGGGGAAAAGCGCTTCGGGGCTATGCCCCTGACCCCCACGGGCAAAGCCTTGGCGGATTGCACTACGCAGCTAAAGCTGCTGGTGACAACCGTCCCAAGGGCTTGCCCTTATAGTGTGCCTGCGGCGCAGTGCAATGCGGCAAGCGGTGTCCGTGGGTTAAGGGCTTGCCCTTAGACGTTTTTCCTCCCTTTTTGATGGATGCAAAAAAGGGAGTACCTTCGGCATGAGGGGGAGGGAGCTAAAACAACTTTGAAGCGGATAATTCCGTTTATTTAACCACCTTTGCGGCAGTCCTTACATTGGCATAATGGGTCTGAGCATCCTTGGCATAGTAATACTTTCCCTTGGCATCGGTTACAAAGAAATAATACTGGGTATCAGCAGGCTTGATAGCTGCTTTAATAGCCTCTATACCCGGGGAGCATACAGGCCCGATAGGAAGCCCTACGCACACATAGGTGTTGTAAGCATCGTACATATCCTGATTTGCCCGCATCTGATAGGGTTTGATGTCCTTTTCAACATAAAATATCGTAACGTCTGACTGGAGATTGGGGTATACACTCGGCTGCTCTAGTCTGTTGTGGAAGACGGAAGAAACCTGATACATCTCCTGCCCTACGCTAGCCTCCTCTTGGATCACCGAGGCTAGGGTAATCGCTTCGTCGAGGGTCATACCGGAGTTTTGGATCTGCTCATACAGCTCAGGGAAAACCTTGCTTTGGAAGTTACGCAGGAACTTCTTCGCTACTGATTCAGGAGCTTCCCCTACATAAAACTCATAAGTGTCGGGGAAGAGATACCCCTCAAGTCTGCGGAAGCGCAGCTCCTTTTTGGGGAGCATATCTTCAAACTCAAAGCCGAAATCGGTGTTTTGCAGGGTATTGATAAAGTCGTCGGCAGAGCACACTTCATTTTTCTGAAGGCTCTCAGCGATCTCTCGCATACTCATGCCCTCATAGAAGGTAACGCTGACTACATTTTTGATGGTATTACCAGTGCGCATAGCAATGATGATCTCATCGTAGCCCATATTGGAATTCATAATATATTCCCCTGCCTGGAAGTTGCTGCGATCTCCTCTTAGCGAGCAGTAGGCCAAAAAAGTAGAGCTATAGTTAATGACTCCTTTTTCCTTCAGAGTACGAGCAATGTCGGAAGCAGAGCTGCCCGCAGAGATCGAAACCTCGATCTGCTTGTCATCCTTATTGATCCCAAAAATATCTCTGGCAAATGTAATCAGTAGGCAGGCCAGCAGCAGCGCTACCGAGATCAGCAGTACGACGGAAACCGCTACCCTTGACCAGTAGTTCTGCTTGCGCTTGTTTTTAACTTTATCCTGAGAAGGGGCAGAGTAATCTTTCTTGTTGTCCTTCATATTCCCTCCGAATGTTTTCTATAGAGCCTACCGTTACCAATCCCATCATTTGGCCCAAATCAAGCTAACAGTAGCCTTTAGAGCGCTTTCATCATATACTGGGGCAAGTAGTGCACACGCAAGGTATTGCGGTTTGCTCATATACAGTAT
>DAMCAP010000027.1:24711-36362 GCA_032059445.1 Oscillospiraceae bacterium | reverse complement strand
TGCTTTTGTGCTAATAGTGCTGTACACTTAAATTGCTTAATTTGTTTAGCACAATCTTATTATACATGTCAATTGACATGAAGTCAATAGGTTACTTGCCATAATGACATGATTTAATGTAAATTGACAGGAGGGAAATATGGATACATTAGGTGAAAGATTAAAATATATACGAGAAAAAGCAGGCTACAATAAAGAACAAGTAATGAATTTACTCCAAATAAGTAATTTAGGTAGATATGAAAGCGACCAAAGGAAGCCTTCTTTAGATACTTTAATCTTATTGGCTAAACATTACGGCGTGTCAATTGACTGGATAGTGCTAGGTGAAGACACAAGCAGCTTAGAATTATCACCCCCTCGAGAAACATCCTGGTATCTAAATGAAAATCAAAAAAAAGTAGCCAACGATTTCTTTAATAACCTTACTTTGGAGCAGGTCGCTCTTTTAAATAACTATGAGAAACTTAATCCTGAAGGGAAGAGAGCAACACAAAAATTTATTACCTTTACCCTTAAAGAGCAGAACGAATTAGAGCAAGAACCACCAGCAATAAGTAAGGGTTTGGCGTAGTCATCCAGTTTGCCGACATTCAAAAAAAGTACGGGCGGAATAAATGAAGCCGCTTTAATTTTTCGCTGTTTTGCTAAACTAATTTAGCATTTTTATGTCACATTGAAAAACAGTGAAAATGATCTTACATACACCCCGAGAAGCCTCATAAATAGCCAATGTGACACGCTTTATTGAGTTTGGCGAAAATGTCACTTTGAAAAAACCCATTTAAGGTCAAGATAACTGCTCTGTAATAACGCATGATAACGCATTGGATGAGCACTAACGCAAGCACTCTGTGCTAAACCTTCCAGTCATTATGCGGATTCTTAACGCTATTTCTTGATTGTGGGGGGCATTATCCTTTGTGCGTTACAGGCTGTAACGCTGCGTGATAACGCACGCCCGCCACCAGTGATGACTTTCATAACCCCTACAACACAAAAACACCCGCAAAGCCGCATAATCACTGGCTTCGTGGGTGTTTTCCGCATTTTTAAGTTGTGCCGGGGTCGTTGTGATGGGCCTCCGGTGGTTCTCAATATTTTTGTCAACGATTGCACGCTGTATCCCTCGAGAGCCCGCATAATCACAGGGTTCTTGCGGTTTATCTCGGGTCGACACGGGATATCTCGGTTTGTCATTTATTCTGTTAGATTACATTTTTTTAACAGCGAAATCTGATGTCAAAGATAAGGTGAAAGGCTTGAAGCTAGGGGCAGAGGATTATCTGACGAAGCCCTTTGAGATCATCGAACTTTTGGCACGGGTAGAAACTGTCTTGCGCAGGTATCATAAAAATGAGGAGCTTATCCAGATATTTGATGTCACGATTAATACCCGCTCTCGTATTGTACAAAAAGAGGGGGAGACCATTAATCTAACCGTTAAGGAGTATGAAGTTCTTCTCTTGTTTGTACAAAATAAAAATATCGCTCTGTTTCGTGACCGCATCTATGAAAAGGTGTGGGGCGACGACTATTTGGGTGACTCCAGGACAGTCGATCTACATGTGCAGCGTATGCGTAAAAAGCTCGGATGGGAGGATAAGATCGTCCCGGTTTATAAGATCGGTTACCGACTGGAGGTCTGAGATTAGATGAATTTTTTTGGGAAGATTTTTTTAAGCATGATGCTCACCATGGTGCTATTCTTTTGCTTTGGCGTTTTTTATAACATTCATTCCAGTTTTAAATACGCGCTAAAGAGGGAAGTTTCTTCTGCATATGAAGAAAATGAAATCTTGCTCTACACCCTGAGCAATGCAGCGGAGAGCAATTGGTATAATAAAGCGTCGTCAGTCGGTGAAGATGGAACCCTCAACGACAGGTGGATTATTGGCACAGCCAACTCTGTAACCATCCGGACTTCAAAGGGCGTAGTGCCTTTTCGCATCAGCGATCAGAATTTTGATATCCTATATGAGAGCCAGTGGCTTGAAATTGATCAAGGGATGCTCAAAACACTCCCTAATCAGACCAGAGGATACGAAATTATTCTTCTTGATGAGATGTACTATATCCATGTGGCAGCGCCCATTACAATACGAAATGAGCAGCTTTATATAGAGAGCTATCGCAACATTAATGATTTATTTGTAAATAGAGATTTACAGTATAATACCTCGTTTTATCTCATGATTATTATGATCGTTACCGGAGGGGGCATATCCTTTGCGGTGTCGATGTGGTTAACCCATCCCATCACAAGGCTGTCGGCTGCCACAAGGCGTTTTGAAAGAGGCGATTTTACCCAGCGTGTCGATATCAAAGGCACAGATGAGCTGGCTTTATTAGCAAAAGATTTTAACAGTATGGCAAAGCGCGTAGAGCAGACAGTGGAAGACCTCAAAGAGGCTGCCCAGCGCCAGGAAGATTTCGTCAACAACTTCGCCCATGAGTTAAAAACACCTCTTACCTCCATCATCGGATACGCTGATATGATTCGTTCTAAAAAGATGCCCCCTGAGTTGATCGTTGAGTCGGCAAATTATATCTTTGGAGAAGGAAAACGGCTGGAATCGCTCTCAATGAAGCTCATGGAAATCATCATCCTAAAGCATCAGAATCTTAGCCTCCAAAGCGTGGATATCTGTCGCTTGTTAAAGTCGATCGAGGGTGCTTACAGACCGATCTTTAACAATAGCAATATTGAGTTTAAGGTCATGTGTGAGCCGGCAATTATAGAAATCGAACCGGATTTGATCAAAACAGTCTGTGTCAATCTTTTGGACAACGCAAGAAAAGCGATCCCTAAAGAAGGCAAAATCTTGATGATCGGCAGAGTAACAGATCAGGGTTACGCCATCTCTATACAAGATACTGGCATCGGCATGAGCGAAACCGAGCTTACGAGGATCACCGAAGCTTTTTATATGATCGATAAATCTCGTGCCAGAGCTCTGGGGAGTGCCGGATTGGGCTTATCAATTTGTTCGGAAATCATCAAGTTACATGGTGGATCTTTAACCTTCCAGAGTGCTCCGCAAGTAGGGACTTGTGCAACAATTCATCTGAAGGGAGGATCATCAGATGGCAAAAGGGAATAAGATTATAATTCTTTTGATGTCGGGTATAACGTTAGCCTGTGCCCTGTTTATTCCTGCATTGTTTTTTGATCTGTATGACAGCAGCTTGCTCAATCGTGTATATACAGAAGAGTTTTCTGGTATTCCTGAGATTCCTGTAGATATGCTAAATACAAAGCAGCGCCTTAAAATGATATGCGGATACGGAAATGACAGGAATATCGTACTCGCGGATAATGAGAAGATAGAAAATCTTGATCTTGAGAGCACCATTGATGACGCCATAACTGAACTTACACGCATGCAAAATGTGGGTGCATTCCCCAAGGTCGATATAAAAAAAGAGAATTTTGCTCTGACCAACTCAGCGTCGCAGGTTTACACAGATCTGTCATTGGCAGGTGGATCTGTCAAGCTGTATTCTCTGGCATTTTCCTTTGATCAAGGCATGCTGCAAATTTTGAAAGATGAGCAAACCAATCAGATCTATGAGTACGAAATCGCATTCAATAGCTTGCCTGGAGATATTCATGTACCGAGCCTTGCAAAAGGCTTATTGGATTATACAGGGATAGAGCTTGCAAATCTCTCTTATCAAGGTGATAATCCAATGAAATTTGCTACCGAAGACCGATCAATAAGATACAATATCTACCTATCAGATTATTATTTATCAGTAAAATTAGCATAATAGCTTCCCCCCATTGTATCAAGCATACAATGGGGTTTTATTTTGCGTGTATGCAACTATGATGCAAAATAGATTCCTTTTTGATTCAGGGCTTTTGTATCCTTGATTTACAAGATATAAAAAGTGAAAGGAACTATAAGCATGAATGATCCTACTACAAAGACAAACAAGCAATCTGAGCACAATAGCAGAAGGATGATCAGAGCGAAGAAAAAGCGCCTGAGGATGCAGTTATTTATTTGGATGATTGCTTTGAGTTTGTTGCTCACGATCAGCATAGTATCTATTGACCAGTATCAAAAGAAATTTGATTATACAAGTGTAGACACAAATCAGATACTAAGCAGTGCAAATGAAGATCGTGACGACACACCAAGCGATCTCAGCGAGTCTTCTCCTGATAAGCATGTGGAGATTCCATTATTGGTCAATCAACCAGAACCAAAGCAGGAAGACTGGGCATTAACTCTGGTAAACCCTTGGAACTCGATGCCTGAGAAATTTAGCGTTTCTCTTACAACACTAAAAAACGGACATGCTGTAGATAAGCGGATATATCCTGCACTACAAGAAATGATGGATGATTGTAGGGCGGCGGGACTTGCTCCATTGATCTGCTCAAGCTACAGGACTCAAGAAAAGCAAACCCAGTTATATGATAAGCAAGTATCAAACTACAAGGCACAAGGCTACACCACACAGGAGGCAAAGACCGAGGCTGCCCGATGGGTTGCCATACCGGGGACTAGTGAGCATCAGTTGGGATTGGCAGTAGATATTGTGGCAGCAAGCCATCAGGCCCTTGATGCATCGCAGGAAACGACCGATGTGCAGCAGTGGCTTATGAAGAATAGCTATAAGTATGGGTTTATTCTACGTTACCCATCAGACAAAAGTGAGATTACGGGCATTGGGTTTGAGCCCTGGCATTATAGATATGTAGGTAAAGAAGTAGCTGCCAAAATCACGGAAGAAGGGATCTGCCTTGAGGAGTACCTGGAATCTAAAAACAAAGCATAGCATGTTTAACAGATATATCAGCATATAGCTTTTAACACATTGTGATAGTAAAAGCACCCCCACAGAACTCCTGTGGGGGTGCTTTGCTGTATTTAGGTTGATTATATAGAGATAGGATTCGCTTTAGCCACAACGAACAGTACCATCAAGATACAGTAGGGTCATAGCATTTCTTCCTTATGCTAAGCCAAGCAAAAAGCTGAGACAAGCCCCACACAAGTACAAATTGGAGTATCTTATTGTGTAGGATAGGCAGATCAAATACGAAAGGCGCAGCTAAAACCAAACCAAAGAATAACAGGTGAGAGGGGTATATAAGAGTACTGTAGGCTCGTAGGCTGCGACAGTCAAACTCAGGTGTAAAAGAGAGCTGTATCAAATATAAAAACAGAAATATCGTAGCTGGTACGAGGAAGACAGTCATGTTGTAATCAGCCGCAATATGATAAGCCTCTAGCAAATAGATTTCAACAAAAAAGGCCGCAAGTGAAACAGACAGGAACAGCAAGCAAATCCTCTTGGACAGCAGATGCCTAGATCTGGAGACTACAATCCCAATAAGCACAAAGGGGAAGCCAAAAAAGACACCGTTTCGTGTGGTAAGGAAGATATCTTGGTAAGATTTCAATCCCTGCACACACCAGCTAGGTAAAAGGGATTGCAGGCCGAAGTAAGCATCTCCAAATAAGCCAAAACAATAGAGTAGGCTTGCAATACCGATAAGCAAGCGCAAAGGCAGCTTTTTAATCACAAGATGGACCATGTACACAGCCAGGATCAGAGCTGGGAAATACCATAGATGCACAAAGCTTCCCTTAAAAAGGGTAATCTGTAGATATTGTAAAAGGCCTTGTCGGTGGAAGCTACCACTGAGAAACATCTCAATGGCAACCAAGGGCATATATATCAATGACCATAGCAGGTAGCTTTTGATGAGTTTTTTGAGATAGGAATATACCACTTTAGGATCCTCAATTCCTTTTGCCGCTATAAAGTACCCAGCGCAGCAAAAGAAGAAAGGTACGGCAAGCCTTGCCGCACCCTGCGCTAAAAAGAATACAACCATGTTGTCAATGGGTGCGACGGTAAATACATGGATAAATATTACGCAGACTGCTGCGGCATACTTGGCAATGTCAAGCCCCGGGAGTGCATATTTAATTGGAAGCCCCCTCCTTTCTACGATAGAGTCTGTTGATTGTCGTAATAATCCACACCATCATCAAGGAAATACCACAGAACCCTATTACTGTGTATACGCCAAGCCCTCTGCTCAGCGCCATGGCAGAGCCCAGCAGGCCAGCAGGGAATATCTCTTTGAAAAACAGTAGAAATATTCTTTCGCCTATCCCCACACCACCGGGGAAGGGTAGTGCTGCACAGGAAATATAAAGTACGGACTGTAAAGCAAGCAATTCAATAAATGAAGCTTGAGAAAAGCCAAGCGCCCTATAGACCCAAAAAGGAGCGGAATGCATAGCAATGATCCGAAAGAACATAATGGCGGAATTAAGCATATATTGGGATTTGTTTTTCTTTAAAATAGCAGCTCCTTCTCTGTACTTCTGTATTGCTGCGGCTGTACGCTTACCAAAGCTATCTGCCTTTGTTTTAGAAAAGAAACCGATGATCTTTACTCCGATTGATACCAGCCTGTAGATAAATCTATCTGAAAACATGGCACAAAACAGCAGAATAAGTAGACAAATGTTGAGGGTCAGACCAAGCCACAGCACAGGTATAAACTTACCGAGTGCACGATGAATGGCATCGGTATACCCAACATAGCCTGCAATACCTAAGCCGGTAATGACTGCCTGATAAGCACCCAGATCCATAAAGAGAGCCAGTGTACCCTTAGAAGCAGAGATTTTATCCTTATACATGAAATAGAGCTGCATCGGCTGGCCACCGCTTGCTGCGGGGGTAATGCCGCTAAAGAAATTACCGACTAATGCATAGACCAGGCAAGAGGTATATCTTACCCTTTCATGCAGCAGATGTAGATTGCGCTTGATGTTATAAGCTTCGGCACAAAGCATCATCAGTAGCAATATAAACCCGTAAAGCAAGTATTCTTTTTTTGCCTTTAGCAGAAGGTCAACAATCGTACTGAGTTGTAAATGAGAAAAAACTATCCGATAGGTACAAATTACGATGAGGACGAAGATTCCGCCATTCAACAGTACCTTTTTAAAAAAGTTGAGAAACTGTTTCAAATACATATCCATCCTTTTTCCACTTAGGTATCATTCGTTTCAATGCACCTAGGGTTTTTAGAGGCGCTTGATTCCGTCCTCTTCCATCATGCAGGCAGATTACCGCACTGTCATTTATTGTTGTGCTCAGTTTGTCACAAAGGATATCTACCGTGGTGTTTTTCTTCCAATCTCCAACAATTGCAGTCCAAAGGACGATATTTAGCTTGTATTTGTTGCATAGATATAAGCCGTAGGCACTCACATGCCCCCATGGTGGTCGATAAAATGCGATGTCAATGCCGAGAGCGCGAAAGATCTCCAAGCTTTTGGTAAAATCTCTACGCAGCTCAAATGGTAGCTGCAAAATCTGATTTTTGTGGCTGAGGGAATGGAGCCCGATGAGGTGCCCGTCCTCCTGGATGCGCCGAAGAATGCTTGGATGCTCCTTGGCGGATGATGCAAGCACAAAGAAGCTTGCTTTGATGCTATGCTGCTTTAGCAGATCTAAGAGCATGGGCGTATATCTGGGATCTATGCCATCGTCAAATGTGAGATAGAGAGTTTTGGATGACGAAAGGCTACCATATAGGGGATTCGTCGCTCTAAGATAACAGCTTGTCAATGCGCCTGAGGCCAGATATAAGGGAATAGCAGCTAATGGCAGTAACAGGGCTTTATACGGCATTGGCATAGTCATTTCTTGCAGCCTCGATTTCTCGCTTCATTCGTGCGATATTTTGTTGATACCTATTCTGCAAGGCCTCGTTTTGTATCAGATTCATGATCTGCTCTGCTGCTTCCTGCTTATTCCATACAACCTCACCGATATCATGCTTTTGGATGAATACGGCATTTTCTATTTCATGCTGATAGGTAGGAAGTACGGTCACGCAGGGCGTAGTAGCATAGATACTCTCAAAGAGCGATACACCGCCGGGCTTAGAGATCAGCAGATCGGCTTTGGTAAGATAAGAAGATACATTGTCGGTAAATCCTACTACAGTAATTGAGGGGTACTTGCGCTGTAGGCGCCGATAAAGCCGATGGTTTCTCCCCACAATGACGGTAATCTGTAGATCTGAGTTATTGCAAAGCACATCTAGTAGCTTGTCGATCCACGGCAAAATACCAAGCCCTCCACCCATGATGAGGAGGTTTTTTGCTTTGGTGTAGCGTTTGATTTTGTAGGGAAGCCTGCGAAACGCCTTTTTGACAGGGATGCCGCGAATATATATCTTGTGATTGCTTACGCCAAGTGCTTTTAGCTTCTCTGCAACATCTGTGGTTGCCACCAGATACCCCTGTGCAGTCGGAGATATCCACCCTTTATGGACGCCAATGTCTGTGATGCACACATACACCGGTACAGGCACCTTGCCCAGCTTCCTCGCGCAGCCTGACCAGGTGGTGATAACCATATCAGGGTTAATATGCTCAAACGCAGCAGTCAGCAATGGAGAGGCACCCGAATCCTCGTGAGGATTACGCCCGAAGGAATTGGCAAAGTTATAAACAATGTTGCTTCGGCAGATGAAATCATTAAATACACGATAAATTAACTTCGATAGTTTGGGGTACAGTATCTCTATAATATCACTGACAATTACCTGATGACCTTGTTCTTGATATTCTTCTTCAAGAGCCTTTGCCGCAGAATAATGGCCATTGCCAAAGCGGGCTGTTAAAATCCATATTTTCATTTTCTTCCCCTATACCAAGCAAAAATTGCCGATTGGATCTTTATAAATGGTTGTCGCTCAACGAAAAGTGCGCACTTTGCTGTATGCTTTATTGCCAATCAACATTTTTGCTTCTCCTTTTCCTAGGTTTTGATGATTTCAGTCTATACCACGCAGCTTAAGGAAGTATTTGCGTTCTCTTAAGATTTCTTAAGATAGCCTAAAGACACAGGTAAGAATCTTTTGTTATAAATAGTTTATAAGAACGCTCCGTGGTATAATTATAATGAGGTGAAGTAGAAATGGCATACAGGATTTTAGTAGCCGAAGATGATAAGGATATTTTGAATTTGATAAGGCTATATCTAGAAAGTAACGGGTACCAGGTGTTGACGGCATCTGATGGTAAGCGGGCGCTGGAGTTAGTTGCTAGCGAGCAGATTGACCTTGCGGTGCTTGATGTAATGATGCCGGAGATGGACGGATTCACCTTAACCCAAAAGATACGGGAAAGCTATAACTTCCCCATAATATTTCTTACAGCAAAAGTACAAGACAATGATAAAATTTTGGGCCTCAATCTGGGGGCGGATGACTATATTACCAAGCCCTTTAATCCTCTAGAAATAGTAGCGAGAGTAGGCGCCAACTTGCGGCGGTTTTATATGCTTAACCCTGCCCAGTCTGCTGAAATAGACTCGTCCCTTCTTGTGCTGGGGGATCTGATTCTCGATACCGAGAAGCTGACTTTGCATAAACAGGGGGAGGAGATTATCATTACTCCAAACGAATACAAGCTGCTTGCGTTTTTGATGAAATCTCCCGGGCGGGTGTATACCAAGTCGCAGCTCTGCGAAGCCATCAATGGGGAGTATTACGACAATTATGAGAATGCGATCATGGTCCATATCTCCCACCTAAGAGAAAAGCTGGAGGATGACCCTAAGAACCCTCGTTATATTAAAAATGTAAGAGGAGTAGGATATAAAATTGAAAAGTAAAACGAAAGGTATAGTGAAAAGTAAGGCGAAGAGTAAAGCGAGAAGAGGCAGTGTATTTACCTTGCTGCTAGGGAATTACATCCTCTTTACCTTGCTGTTGGCATTGATACTAATCGCTTTGTTTGTAGTGTTTATATTGCGCATGGTAGGGATCATGGCCAATATTGACCCCTCACAGATTGAGGATTTTCGCCCCTTACTAAATGAGCAGCGCTATAATGAAATCCCCACTGAACAGCTTTTGGGTAAGGGGGGAGCCATCATAGTGCTCGATGAAAGGCAGAGCTTTATCTACCAAAGCCGAGAGCAGGATGTTGTATCGCGGCTTACCTCGGGAGATGTTGCCTGTATCCCAATCTATACTGCTGTGCCCGAAATTACCGTGAACCAGTTTGTAACCGAGAAGAAAGAAACACAGACCTCTGTGTCGGTGATGGAGCTTTACGGGGAAGAAAAATCGTATCGCAAGTATATTTTGGATGAGGACAAGCGAGTGATCTATCAATCTACTGCTTTACCATCCTCAAAGCTTAGTGATTTACAGTTTAAGCTCCTAACCGACAGCCTTGACCCCTCATACAGCCTGCAACGATATCCTTTCCAGACCAACAGTGGCGAGGCACACACCTTATTGCTTCTCAGTGAGCGCTCAGCCATGGAAGCAGCAATCAGACGCTCCTGGCGCTCCTTTCTCATGTTGTTTCCATTGGCTTACGGCTCTGTTACGTTTTTATTTATTTTTTGGTTAAATACCCGTATAAAAAAGCCGCTTCAGCTGCTTTGTCAGGAGCTAAATAGCTTTGAAAGTGGCGAAGCACGACAGGCAAATTATCGAGGGCCAAAGGAATTTGTAGAAATCTTCGACAGCTTCAACGCGATGTCTAAGCGCTTACAAAGTAGTGAGGCACAGCGTCAGCAACTGGAGGATGAGCGCCAAAAAATGCTGGCAGATATCTCTCACGACCTCAAAACGCCGATTACTGTAGTGCAGGGTTATGCCAAAGCACTTTGCGATGGTGTTGTACCTGCAGACGAACGAGCGATGTATTTAAAAACCATCGAGCAAAAAGCATCGGGATTAAATGACCTAATCAATACCTTTTATGAATACAGCAAAATGGAGCACCCCGCTTACTCATTGAAATTGGAATTGGTTGATATCTGTAACTACCTGCGGGATTATGTAGCAGAGCAGTATGCCGAGCTAGAGCTCTCAGGTTTCATCCCAGAAGTAGAGATTCCTGAAGCACACATCCTCTGTAATATTGATCAGGTACAGCTGCGCCGTGCCTTTGGCAATATCCTTGGCAATGCAACCAAGCATAATCCGCCGGGTACTAGTTTATATTTCATATTAAAGCCTGAGGGATCTCAAGTTCGTATCCTTCTGGCCGATAATGGCATCGGCATACCACAAAAGATACGTAATACGATTTTTACCCCCTTTGTAGTGGGCGAAGCATCACGAAACAGCTCCGGATCAGGGCTTGGCCTCTCTATTGCTAAGAAGATAGTGGATGCTCATCACGGAAGCATCCAGCTGCTGGAGCCCGAGCCTCTTTACAGCACAATGTTTGAAATCATCCTGCCAACTGCTTAAGGTCGTAGCTAGGTTGGTCGTATAAAAAGGACACCTTAAGGGCTTGTAGTCTGTGTAAAGCAGGCTGCAAGCCCGCTTGCTTTGTGTTGAGCTGTTATTCATTAAGTCTTGCAGATCATGTAGTTTGTGAGGGTATAAACCCGATTGAACTATTTTTGGGTGAGGCCTTCACCTTAAGATATCTTAAGCCTACTGATATGTTCACTTAAGACTAGTCTAGTAGACTATAAAAAAGAGAAATATGAGGAGGATATTATAATGCTAACAAGAAATCCTTTTTGGAGTAAAATGGAAGTCGCAACAAACGGGGACGCAGCAGCTAGCTACAGAGGAATCGTATTAAAGTGCCTATGGTATTGGGGGCTGTGCCTAGCAG
>DAMCAP010000027.1:5115-24701 GCA_032059445.1 Oscillospiraceae bacterium | reverse complement strand
CTAGCAGGAGTTGCTGCTTATTTTTTGGTACCAGTTGAGACCATACCAATACCGGTGCTCATCGGCAGTGTGGTAATAGCTCTAGTATGCCCATTTATCACCTATTGGATGCCATCTACTTCAGCTGTAGCGGGCTCGCTTTATAGTGTAGTGCAGGGGTTTTTGCTGGCACTTGTCAGTGTTGTATATGCGAAGTCTTATACTGCAATTGTCCTTCTGGCCTTTGGCATAACTGCACTGGTGTTTTTTACAGTATTGTTTTTGTATGCAAATGGGATTGTCAAGGTCAACCGTAAATTTCGGGGCGTAATCTTAGCGATATTTCTAGCTTCGGTAGCAGGCTCAGCAATTGTGTATATAAGTTCATTCTTTACCGATACACTTACAAATATCTTTGTAGGCGACGGTACGGTTGCAATCCTAGTTACGGTGGCATCTCTTGTGATTACAGTTCTCAACTTGGTCTATGAGTTTGATTTTGCAACAAGGATGGTCACAGAAGGCATCCACAAAAAATATGAGTGGACTGCTGCCTACGGTTTATTTATGACGGTTGTTATGATGTTTCTACGGACGATAGAGCTTCTAGCCAAAATTATGCCCAAAAAGCAATAAGGATTGCTTGCTTTGGAATAAACAGAAGTGACTATTTATTGAGGAGGGGAAGATCATTATGAAACCTACAAAAATCGCCATGCTGGTAATTGGTGCCCTAGCAATTGCTACGGTAGTCCGAATGTTATTAAATAGATAATGTGCCAGTTTGATGAGATTATCCGAGGATTCAATCTTTTAAGTTGTTAAATCCTTGGTGGACATGCTACTTAGATACACCCAAGGCTTATAGGGTGTTACAATCAATGGGAGAACTTAATCTGAAATAAAAAACAGCCCGGATGTATCCGGGCTGTTTTTTATAATACATTGGGGTAGTAACGCTCTAGCCAAGATAATTCTGTGCGCTCTTTGTTTGACTCATACCACCCTAGATCAAACATTCTTGCGACTCTTTGGAAGTACTCTTCATACATTTTACCGACTCGCTCCATAGAGTAGTTTTTGATTGCCCACTCACGGCAGTTATTGGGGTCGATTGTAGATATATTTTTGACTGCCCAGCAAAATTCCTCGATTGTCCGGCATCGATACCCTGTTACACCGTGTAGCACCGTTTCGGAGAAAGTACCCCAGTCAGTTGTGATGACAGGAGTACCACATAATTGGGCTTCCACATTGACTCCGCCAAAGGGCTCCAGATAGTAAGTAGGCATTAAAACTGCCTTAGCATTTGATAATAACTCAGCTCTTTCTTCTGGGCTGACGGCTAGTCGATGTACGATGTGTTGCTCTGAGCCAAGGTGAAGACCCTCGTTGGGATTATCTAGAGAACCTTGACCTACGATATATAGCTGATTTTCAGTTGCTTTAGCCACTTCCGAAGCCACCTGCACCCCTTTACGGCTGAGTCTATTAGTTTGGCGTAACCTAAATAGTAATACTAAGCGATCTAGCACCAATAAGGTACAAGGTCGCTTCCTTTATAGTGGGGGTGTATAGTGTTTTACAAGTTATCACCTTTAACTAGGGAGAATATCTCTAACAAATACTATAGGTACCATTTTAATTAAAAATATTACCAAAATGGCAATAAAGCTGATATATATACTGATTTACATATGACTTTATCGCGACGTTGTTACATAGCAATATTAAAGTAGATTAATTATTATCAATAATAACAGAATCCTATTTATTGACAAATTATGAACTATATACTATAATATGGATATAAGCAGTGTATAAAATTTGGTATTGCTTATAATTATTTGTCTGGCAAACATTATTGTAAGCGTGAACAACAAAGGTGCTGTATTGAAGCCAGAAATTTGTTATAACAATATGTGAGCTGATATTTTAAAATCTCAGATGAGAGCATACTGTTTTTTATAAATTTCTGCACTGACGTGTATGGTAAAGCCTGCTTACAATACCTAGTCCAAACAGGCGGTTACAGCCTGCAAAAAATAACAGGGGGAATTTCTTATGGCGAATGTAAAGCAAAAAGAAAAAGGCAACTCACTCTTCAACCGAATTCTAAACTCTATT
The DNA here is from genome assembly GCA_032059445.1 of Oscillospiraceae bacterium. Classification (GTDB taxonomy): domain Bacteria; phylum Bacillota; class Clostridia; order Oscillospirales; family Ruminococcaceae; genus DAMCAP01. The sequence continues at coordinate 22,595 of DAMCAP010000027.1, read as the reverse complement.
GAGCGTGTTGGAAACAAGTTACCACATCCTATTTCACTGTTTGCAATCTTCGCAATCTCCATCGTTTTTATTTCTGCACTTTGTGAAGCTTTAGGCGTTTCCGCTACCGGTGATCTGATTAATACAACTACTTTGAAAATTGAGACACAGACCGTCAAGGTTGTAAGCATGATGAACAAATCTGGTATCATCTACATGCTTACCAATGCGATTAAAAACTTCACAGGCTTCGCCCCTCTTGGTACGGTACTTGTAGGTATGCTTGGTGTCGGCGTTGCTGAGGGCAGTGGATATATCTCCACCATCCTAAAGAGAGCGATTGCTGTAACTCCAGCTTACGTCATCACTCCTATGGTCGTATTCCTAGGCGTTATGTCCAACATCGCTTCTGACGCTGGTTATGTTGTGCTAGTACCACTTGGAGCCCTGATCTTCTTAGCTTGCGGTCGTCATCCTATGGCTGGCTTGGCTGCTGCTTTTGCAGGCGTATCTGGTGGCTTTAGTGCCAACCTGCTGCTCGGTACTCTTGACCCTATGCTTGGCGGTATCAGCACCGAGGCTGCTAAGATTATTGACCCTAGCTACGTAGTACAGCCTACTGCTAACTGGTACTTTATGATGGTATCCACCTTCCTACTGACATTCCTCGGTACATTTATTACTGATAAGATTGTTGAGCCAAGGCTTGGTAAGTACACTGGTAGCGCTGCAAAGGATGCAGATAAGTTTACTACTGTAACAACTGCAGAGCGCAAAGCACTAAAGAGTGCCAACCTAACTCTACTATTTATGACAGTAGCTACTATCGCTATGATGGTCCCACAAAGCTCCTTCCTTAGAAACCCAGAGACGGGAAGCTTAATCGATCATTCTCCTTTTATGAGCGGTATCGTTGTTATCATAGCAATCTTCTTTATGGTACCTGGTATCGTTTACGGTTTTGTATCTGGCAAGTATAAGTCTGACAAGGACGTATGCGCACAGCTTGGCAAAAACATGGCTTCTATGGGTGGCTATATAGCACTTGCTTTTGTAGCAGCTCAATTTATTAACTACTTTACATACACCAAGCTTGGTACTGTTATCGCGCTAAAGGGCGCAGAGTTCTTACAGGCAATCAACCTCAAGGGCCCTGCTCTAATGGTTGCATTTATACTGGTATCTGCATTTATCAACCTGTTTATCGGCTCTGCTTCTGCTAAGTGGTCGATCATGGCTCCTGTATTCGTACCTATGTTTATGCTGCTGGGTTACTCTCCTGAGCTCACACAGTGTGTATATCGTATTGGCGACTCCAGTACCAACATCATCACTCCCTTAATGTCTTACTTTGCAATGATCGTTGTATTTGCTAAGCAATACGATGAGGACTCTGGTATCGGTACATTGATCGCTACAATGCTACCATACTCCATGATCTTCATGCTAGGATGGACAGTTCTACTAGTCGTGTGGATGACACTTGGTCTACCTCTGGGACCAGGTGCAGTTGCAATGCTGGCATAGTAAATCAAATAAACAACAAACAACCCCCTTATCATAGGGGGTTGTTCTTTTTGTAGGTATATTATGGCTCTTCATCATGAAGCTCACGCAGAGCTATAGGGGGATAAAGATTAGAAATGCGACGACCTACCCGATAGTAAGGCGGGGCAAATTTGGGGTGAAATATGCTTCGTCAAAAGCAGAGCCTGATCCGGGCTTGTAGTATCGAATAGATAGCCCTCCTTTATATTCAAACGTGTAACTATTTAAAATTTTAAAAGTACTAAGGTCGAACATAAAAAAATGCCCTAGCATCTTGTTTGATTGAGAGGCACCATTTAAGTGGATATATAAATATCCCTCTTTATAGAAAGCAGATCTCTCATCTACCATGCTACAGTTTTCCGGTAGCTTCAGAACGTTTGTTACCTGTTGATTGGTGTCAAGAAAATATTTCGTTACGGATAATTGATTTTCGCTTTCAAGGTAGCCAAATATCAAGTGATTGTAGTCTCTAGCGAGGAAGTCAAGCTTATGATTACTGACTTTATTGAGATGTAGCTTCGCTGTTTCGAGAGAATAGGTGGCGAAGTACCCGCCTGAGTATTTTGTTTCCATACTGTCTTGAGGGGGATTTTGCTGCGCTTCATATTGATTCGCCAAAAGATAGATTTGGTTATCTTCATAGGTCATATCTATGAAATTAAACCGATCTAAAGAAACATCACTGAGATAAAAGTGGGAAGTATTGACCGAATAATCAGTCAGGTCAATTGTCTTTATCAGATAACTGGTTGAATTTTTTAGTGATACGATGATACGGTTGTGATCTCTGACCACCGCGTCAGGGGAATAGGTACTGAGGGGGAGCGTGTCGGTCAGTATGTTTACTTGCCCATCCTTTATAATTGCTATTGTGATTGAAGCGGGGCTTGTACTGTATTTAAAGAAGCTCAGTACTTTGATACCGTCAAAGTTATAATAGCCACTGTATTGGCCCAGTATTTCTTGTAGCTCCCAGAGGCCGCTTACAGAAAAATGCGCAAATAGGGGACTAAGCTCTGTCAGCTCTACAATACCACGCCCCAAATACGGATGCTTATTTACAGGTGAAAAATCCTGATCGTTGATGAAATAGCTGCCAGTATTTACCCCTTTGGCAAGCTCAAAGGGGTAAAAAACTACATCTGTATTGAGTGGAGTAGTTACAGTTGCTTGCTTCATTTTAAGCGTAGCCTGCCTACCATGTGGTCTGGCCAAAGCCCCCCACAATATTGGTGATAACATCAATAGTATATAAAGAGCGCTTACTAGCTTTCGTTTTAAATTCATATACACCTCTTCTAGATGATATAATCAACTGCTTAGTTCTATTATACAGATTTACCCATTGATAGCAAGGGCTGGGCATGTGCGGTTAGGGCTATGTTAACAGCAGGAATTTTTGCAACCAGCTCAGAATGATGATCTGATTTAAATGGAAGCCCCTATTTCATTTCGCATCTAAGTCTGCTATAATGGCAGATGCCGCAGGATTTTGCCATATGAATGATGCGGTGAATCTTATGATGGATGGATAAACCTTTGGATAAAATGAAATCATGGCTTCAAAAAGAGCCTGTGCTTACCGTTGCTGCCCTTTTATCGGTTTTGTCGATGCTCTTTGTCATTCCCTCGAAGGAATACCTCTCTTACATAGATTTTAAGACGTTGGCATGTCTTTTTTGCCTGATGACTTCGGTCAAAGGCTTGGAGCGTGAGGGGGTCTTGGAGCGGGTCTCGCTGGTTTTATCGGCGCGCCTCCAAAATCTGCGGGCGCTTACGATGTTTTTGGTGTTTCTATGCTATATCTTAGCGATGTTTGTGACAAATGATGTGGCGCTTATTGCGATAGTGCCTATAACGCTATCTATCCTAGCAGCGTGCGGCTTTGAAGATCGCGGAGCCTTGATCGTGGTTTTGCAGACGATAGCAGCCAATATCGGCTCTTCGCTGACGCCTATCGGCAATCCACAAAACTTGTATCTGTTTTCGTATTATAAGATGCAGCTTCAGGAGTTCTTGCTGATCATGCTTCCGATTGTAGCAGCAGGAGGTGTTTTGCTGCTGGTGGCTTGTTTCTTAGTACCCTCTGTGCCTTTACACCAAAGTAAAGAAGATGCAGGTAACCCAATGGGCAAGGGGAGGGTACTATGCTACAGTCTCCTATTTTTGCTCTCGGTAGCGGCAGTGTTTGACCTGCTGCATGATTGGCTTGCGGTGCTGATTGTCCTGGTGGTGGTGTGGATGATCGATTACCATACATTGCTCAAAGTAGATTACAGCCTATTGGTTACCTTTATAGCGATATTTATTTTTGTAGGCAATTTGGGGCGCATCGGGCTTGTCTATGCATTTTTAACCTGGATCCTAGAGAAGAATACCCTCTTTGCTGCAATATTCACCAGTCAGTTTACCAGTAACGTACCAGCTGCGGTATTGCTTTCGGGCTTTACCGATAATGCGAAAGCCTTGCTTGCCGGCGTAAATATCGGTGGTATGGGCACGCTGATTGCATCGATGGCCAGCGTGATCTCATATAAGCTGTATAGTTCAGCTTATCGAGAAAGATCTGCTACATACTTAAAGCTATTTACCAAGTGGAATCTGCTATTTTTGGTGGTGCTCTGCTTGGTTGGCAGTTTCCTGTGAGAGTAACTAGAACTAGAAACATATATTGAAATACAAAGCGATCAGGAACATGCTCCTGATCGCTTTATGTTTGGTATAGCTAAAGAGTTTGTGGCCCATGCATGCGTTTATTGAAGCCTATAGATTAAATGAAGATATCCAATGCTGAGGTGCGTTTACCAGGTAACCCAACAATGCTCTTAAGCGGCAGGCAGCTCTTCTTCCTCTCGGTGGTCTTGGCACGAAAATCACTACGCTTCTTCTTGCACTCGTCTTCGGAGATCCGCTTATGCTTTTGGGGCTTTTCGCGGGTGATCCGCATTGAGATAGCCTTGCTGTATAATTTCATATCATGCTTGGCAAGGTATCGGTGATCTTCTTTTGGCACCTCATCACCTGCCATGATGCGGGTAGCGATGATTAGGCATTTGATCAGTACCTTGGTGGCCTCATGGCTTGCTTTTGCCTGCTGATCGGCACTGCCCAGCTGGTGCTTTAGGGTGTCAAACTGCTTCTTCGCCTCCTGCTGTAGCTGCTTTAACTGATTTTGAGGCGGTACAGTCATCGACTTGGTGGCCGCAACAGCTTCTTTGGCTTGCTGCTTAGCATGCACAGCTTGTGAGCGGGCAGGATATAGGTAGGATTCTTTTAAATGCACACGATCACCTCCTTAGTTTATAACAACCTCTTATTAGTTTCATCGGCAGAATTCTGTAAAACTTTAGGTAAACTAAATATCTTTGACAGCAATCGACAACTTTACACCTCGCAAAAAGCAAAACAGCAGCAGAGGGTAACTCTTGCTGCTGTACTTAGCCTTTATTTATTTTTGGTGGACGATAAGCTCTAGCACATCGGGGCGCGCATAATGCCCTGTGGGGTCAAAATCCATGCGGCTTAAAGGAATCTGATCCATATTTAGTTCGGCATAGAGGATCTCTTCTTTATTCCATACCGGCTCCACAATATACTTACCAAAGGGGCTTACGACACAGCTTCCGCCGGGGCAGAGGTCTTCGGGCTGAGCATCTAGCTCATGCTGATAATGGAAGCCATCGGGGTACATGGATTTGGTCACATACTGGTTGCAGCCGATGACAAAGCATCTGCCCTCCAGCGCAATGTGGCGCATGGTACATTGCCATTCCTCACGGTTGTCGGCAGTGGGCGCTAGATAGATGGAAACACCCTTTTGGTAGAGGGCTGCACGAGCAAGAGGCATGTAGTTTTCCCAGCAGATCAATGAGCCCATGGTGCCATATTCGGTATCAATGGTGACGATTCCACCCTCGTGACCGTCGCCCCAGATCAGGCGCTCGGTGCCGGTGGGCTTGAGCTTACGGTGGTTGCCCAGCAGCTTGCCGTCAGGGCCAAAGAACAGGAAGCTGCAATATAAAGTGCAGTTTCGCGCATCTCGCTCGGTAATACCAATCGCAACATAAGCTTCGGCTTCTTTCGCGGCGGCAGCGATTCGATCGGTGTCGGCACTGGGGACGATCACCGAGTTGTCGTAGTAAATCTTCCAGTCTTCGCGACCCTCCATGGTACGGCTACCCACCACAAACCCGTAGGAAAATCCTCTGGGGTAGCAGGGCACATAAGCCTCGGGGAATACGATCAGATTAGCTCCCTTTTGGGCAGCTTGCCCGATCAGCTCCACCGCTTTGGTGATGGTTGCGTCTTTATCAAATAAAACGGGAGCCGCTTGCACTACAGCTACACGGCATTTTTTGCTGAGATCGATCATTTTTGTTTACCCCCTTGTATTGTCTTTATTGCTATGATAGCATAGTTTTAAACTAGTGTAAAAATGAAATAACAGTGATGTGTTATCAGTTTTTTTGATAAGGAGTATGAGAGATGGAGCTGCGAAATCTTAAAACCTTTGTACACGTGGCACAAACCGGCAGCTTCTCAAAGACTGCACAGCTGCTACAGTATGCACAATCGACGATCACGGCTCACATCGACGCTCTAGAGCAGGAGCTTGGCGTGCCACTTTTCATCCGCCATGGCAAGCGTTTTGCTTTGTCGCCAGAGGGGCAGCAGATGCTAGATTATGCTTATCGCCTGCTGGCATTAGAGTCAGAGGCATCCGCTCAATTTACCCATGGAGGGGAGCCGGCAGGGGTCTTACGTGTGGGCATGCTGGAATCAATCAGCGCATCAAGCTATGGGGAGTTTTGTGCCAGTTACCTTAGGAGCTACCCCAAGGTCCACTTGCAGGTACTAATCGGCACAACTTTAGAGCTGATGGACAAATTAGAAAAAGGGCTCCTTGATCTGATCATCACCCTAGACGTGCCCATTCTCAACCCCGCTTTTATAACCCTATTGCGCCATCCTGTTACGATTTGCTTTTTTGCGGCGGCAGGTAGCGCATTGGCACAAAAAAGCAATCTTGAGATCCTTGATCTCTTACAGCAGCCTTTTTTATTGACTGAAAGAGGTTGTAACTACCGTAGGGTATTTGAAGACTGGCTTACAATGCAGAACTATATGATCAAAGATGTGCTGGAAATCGGTCACACGCAGATCCTGATCGATTGTGTAGCACAGGGCTTGGGGGTATCGTTATTGCCTGCATTTAACCTGACACAGGCGGTATCAAGCGGGCAGGTCTGCATTTTACAGGTGCCTGATTGCAGGATTGAGCTTCAGATACAGGTGCTGGCGGCCAAGAAGCAATGGATGTCGCCTGCCAAGCAGCGATTTGCAGAGCTGATGGAGGCACTGATTATAAAGACCTAAAAGGGTAAAAAGTATATCGAAAAGCTCTAGCTTTGGTTGGAGCTGATGATAAAAAGGAGGGAAGTCATGAATAGAATCAATATTATTTGCTTAGGTGTAAGGGACATGGCCAGATCGGTACGGTTTTATAGAGATGGTCTTGGCTTTATGACCGATGAAACAGCAGACAGCCCGGGAGTGATCTTCTTTAATACCGCAGGCACTAAGTTTGAGCTTTACCCTTTACATCTGCTGGCAGAGGATATTTGCCCTGATCAACCACCACAGATCGGCACAGGCTTTGCAGGGATTACCCTGGCATATAACTGCCAGACAAAGCACGAAGTAGAGGAGATCATCGAGCTGGCTCGTAAGGTGGGAGCTACCATCATTAAAGAGCCACAGGATGTTTTTTGGGGAGGCTATCATGGGTATTTTGCTGACCCTGACGGATATTATTGGGAAGTAGCGTGGGGGCCAAACTTTACCTACGACGCACAAGGGATGCTGGTCTTTTAGCGAGTAGATGCAAAAACAGCCGTATTTCTCTAACAAAGAAAATACGGCTGTTTTGTGTAGAAATAAAATTGCATGGGCAGATACAGAAAGAAATGCAGTAAAGAATCTGCTATAATAACAGGGATAGATCCTATATTAGTGATACTGCTGGTAAGCACATTGATGCACAGTAGTCCTTATTTGACGGCTTGGGGCAATGACAGAGTTTATTAGGTAAGTGAAAGACGAGGGGGGATAGTATGACTGAGGAGGAGAAGTGGATTGCAGTAATCAGCAATGATGCCGCAGCCGATGGCTTATTTTATTATGCGGTAAAATCTACAGGCATCTTTTGTCGACCTTCTTGCAAGTCAAAGCCCCCAGTTCGCCAGAACGTACTATTTTTTGAAAGACCGCAGGATGCGCTTGCTGCTGGGTTTCGCCCATGTAAGCGATGCCGACCTGAGCTGCTGGAATATCAGCCATTGGCAGATGTCGCGATGCGGGCACTCTCCATTATAAAGGAGCATCATGGGGATAAGCAGCAATTGGCGGATGAGATGAGGCAGCTGGGTGTGTCGAAGCGCCGGCTAGCGCAGATATTTAAGCAGCAATATGGGTTATCACCTACCGAGTATCTAAACCAGTGGCGGATCATCACAGCCAAGGAGCAGCTTCAAACAGGCAGCCCAGTGATTGATGCAGCATTTACCTGCGGCTTTGATAATTTGTCAGCATTTTTTGCTTTTTTCCGTAAGTATATGGGTATGACCCCTGGGGAATACAAATGGCATAAAGAGCGGGAGGATTTTATGAAAGATATTGTAGGCGCGGTATATGACACCGATTTAGGGCAGATTGCAATTGCTGCGAAAGACGATGCTATCGTCTCGGTGCAGTTTGGCAGCAAGCTGGCAGAGGGGATGGTTAGGCAAAAAACGCCACTGACCGATCTGGCTGCAAAGGAGCTGGGGGAGTATTTTGCTGGACAACGAAAGAGCTTTGACCTTCCACTAGCTTTAGAGGGTACTGCATTTCAAAAGCGGGTATGGCAGGCGCTTTGCCAGATCCCCTACGGTGAAAACCGCAGTTATAAAGATGTTGCAATGGCAATTGGCAGCCCAAATGCCAGCCGAGCGGTAGGGATGGCCAACAACAAAAATCCCATCCTGCTGCTGATACCCTGTCATCGTGTGGTGGGCTCAAAGGGCGCTCTTGTTGGGTATGCAGGAGGGCTTGCAATCAAGCAAAAGCTGCTCATGCTAGAGCAAGGTGCCCTCGACAGCAAGTAATAATTAAAAACTACAACTTCAATAAAACGAATTTGAGTATGCCAGCCACAGAAATGTGGTTGGCATATTTTTTTAGTGAGCGATATAAACTTCAGGCAAAATTCAGATAAAAAACAACGGCACTTCAGCTTGCTATGGTGTAATAGCATCAGTAAGCTAAAAGGAGTGATGGCAATGACTAAGCCAAAGGGCAGGCATCTGGCAGAGCAGGAGGCGGGATAGCGGTGGTAGCGATCGTCTGTGTAGTGGTGGTATCTTCAGGTATATCTTAGGCAACATGGCACTGTAAATGGCACTGTCAATTTGCACTTAAGGCTGATTAGGGGTATTACTTCGTGTGTGTGCTGTGATTTTTGCTATGTAAATAATGGCTGCTTGGTGAGGACACAGCCTGTTGGGTTCATTTAGCCTAGGGCTAGGCATAAGTCTTTGTTTGCATCCATTTGCGCTTGGCATAATCATCATAAAATGTATAAATATACAAAATATCAATAAGAAGTTTGGCGCACTTGTCGATGCCCAAATCTGGACTTTACTATTGAATAGTGCTATTATGTAAGTATTATAATTTGTATACAATACTTTACATATTGAGGGAAACGTGTTTAACATAAATGAAGATACGATCATCTCTGAGATTCAAAAAGAATATAAAAAAATAGATGACAAATGGCTTACATTGCATTACCGCACCTTTATTGCTGTGGTGTTTTTTGGCTTCCTCATAGAGTGCACTTTGGGAGTAGGCTTATATTTTGCTGGGATTACTGAGATTTCGATGTTTCAGTACTCTGCTAAGTATATTTTATTTCCCCTCTTGGTGAATTCCGCGCTAGTATTGGTCGGTATCATGGGTATGAATAGCACTAAGCTAAAGCAGAAGATCAAGGTGTATTTGATCTCCTTTTTGTTTGTAGGGGTCTGCTTTGTTTTTTATACAGTACATGTGATTTTTGATTCATTGTTTGTGATTTTTACCGCCCCTATTTTGCTGACTGTGGTCTACAGCGACTATGCCTTGACTTCTTATACTGCGCTGCTCGGGATATCTGCCAAAGTTATTTCCGAGCTGTTTATTGTGTGGGATCCTGACAAACTCAGCCCCTTTCACAGCAATTATAGTGTGATTAATTTTTGGGTATCCCTTTACTTGTTGATTTCGTTTTACTTTATATCCATGATTGTGATCCACTTCGGTAGAGAAAAAAACACTGCCAGCCTACAAAAGGAATTTGAGCGCTACCATATGCAGCGGCAACTGTTGATCGATGATCTGACAGAAATTTATAACCGAAATGCCTTGCGTCATGCCTTTGAGAGAATGGAAGGTGACACTTCGCAAAACTCATATGCCTTTGTTATGATTGATCTTGACAATTTTAAGGCTCTCAATGATACCCTGGGGCACGACAAGGGCGACCAGTGCCTTACTGAGTTTGGCAGTATCCTTCGTAAGTACTGTAAGGGAAGCACGGTTCCTTTCCGCTATGGGGGCGATGAATTTTGCATTTTGTTTAAAAATCAATCAGAAGATAGCATCGTAGAAACCTGCAAGCAGATACAATGCGACCTAAAGGAAAGCGCCATCAACCCGCCGGGGATTGTGCTAACTGCAAGTATTGGTATTGCCCACTATACAAAGCCTATTACAGCCACACAGCTGCTGCAAAATACTGATCTGGCCTTATACCGCTCCAAAATATCAAGAGATGCCGTCTGTGTTTATCATGAAAATATGATGGTCTAAAGAGTATATTGGTTATTCTGTAAATGACTACATACCCTAAGCATGATTAGGCTATCATTAGTTTGACTTCATGCTCGGCAGAGTGGTATTTTTAGAAACCCCAGAAAGGACACAAAATGGATAAAGAGTTTTTTACAGGTGTGCGTGCTAAATGGCTGAGACTTTATCATGAGCTTCTTGCTATGGCACAGCAGCGCTTTGGCTCCTTTGAGGAGCACAAAACCACCAGCGGCCTGTTGTGGAAGCACAACAGCACTTTTGCTGAAATTACCCCTCTGGGGAGCTGTTTGCGCGTAGCTTTTGCCGTCGATACCCTGCATGATGAGTGGGAACCGATTAAAACCTTACAGACTTCGCCAAAGCGTATTGTACATTACTTTGAAATCACCAATGAAGACCAGCTCCCCGATCTGGTGGATAAAATGGCGCAGGCATATGCTTTGAGTCAAAAGGGGAAGCCCTTTAAAAGATCCCAGCAAAAGCTAGACTATACCACGATTGAGGAGTATATTGCTCTTTCACCTGAGGAGAGGCGCCCTATCTTAGAGGAGATCAGGCGCAGGATACAGCAAGTAGCCCCCTTGGCTGTGGAGAAGATCAGCTGGAGGATGCCTACGTTTTATCAAGGGGAGAATTTAATCCACTTTGCGGCTGCGACCCATCACATCGGGATTTACCCCGGTGAAAAGGCTGTAGCTGTGTTTGCTCCTCGATTGGCAGGCTATAAAACCTCTAAGGGTGCAATACAGCTGCCGCTATCTCAAGCAATTCCTTATGATCTGATCGAGGAGATCACCCGATTTCGGGTAAAGGAAGTGGAGGCAAAGCAAAAATGAACCCCAACACCTATACCTTTACAGCAGTGATCCAAAAGGTGGAGGGGATTGACGGTGCTTATGTGGAGATCCCCTTTGATGTAAAAGCTACATTTGGCAAGGGTCGGGTGGCCGTCCACGCCAGCTTTGACGGTGTGCCCTACGACGGCAGTCTGGTCAAGATGGGCACTCCTTGCCATATCTTAGGGCTGCGCAAGGATATCAGAGCAAAAATCGGCAAGCAGCCCGGTGATGCTGTGCTTGTGACGATCAGAGAGCGGGAAAAAGCAAAGCAGTAAGGCAGCAACAGCGAAACAGACCGGTGCACGCATGCACCGGTCTGTCTTTTATGTGGGGTTATGGGTCTGATAATCGAGCAACAGCTCGCGAAACTTCGCTGCGTGGACGCCTTCATTTTCTGCAAATTTGGCAAACATTTTTGCTGCCTCTTCGTTGTCTTTGATCTCCTGAGAGTAGATCTGGAAATCCCTAGTAAGCTCCATGGAGTTTTCCCAAGCACGAAGAAGACGGTCTCGGGTGTTGATTTCTACTTGATATGGGTTGACGTTTTTCATCATGTCCTCCTTTAGGATTGTTTCTATTTATTTGGTTAGCGGGTTATATGACCTGTAGTTCTTTTACTCTTTACGCATGATCTCAGCTAAATCATTTGTTGGGGGCAGGCAGCTGTGCTCCTTACAGAGGTACAGGGTTGTTTTGCCGTTTAGGAGTGGGTATTCCTCTGTGGCTTGCTCCAGTAGGCGAAGGCTGATATTGGACTGTAGCTTATCTCTTAGCTGCTGCATTTCATCGAGTGATGCAAGCACCACGACAGCTTTTGTGGGAGGATTGAGGTACAGTGATAGCGCCACCAGATACAAGCTATGCCCAGTGGGGTATTCTTTTGCGTGCCCTGCCAGATAGTTTAGCTGCTTGAGCGCCAGCTCATCGATCTTTGGATCCCCCAACAGGTAACCTAGCTTCACAAGATTATATGCCATCGCCGAGTTACCGCTGGGGATAGCGCCGTCATAGGTTTCTTTGGGCTTCATGATCAATTGTTCGTTTTCGGCGCCATATAGATAAAATCCACCTTGGTCAGGGTCGAAGAAGTCATGAATCGCTTTGTTACAGTATGCCATCGCCATATCTAGGTAGCGATGCTGTAAAGTGGCTTCATAAAGATGCAGCAGTGCACAGGCATAGAAGGCATAGTCATCTAAAAATCCCTTTTGAGAGGGTTGCCCGTGTCGGCAGCTCACAAAAAGGTTGCCGTTTTGGCTTAGAGTCTTTTCTATAAAATCTACAGCCTCTACTGCAGCTTGCAGGTAGCTTTCATCCCTTATGGTTTTGTAGAGCATTGCCAGTGCGGTAATCATTAGGGCATTCCAAGAGGTGAGGATTTTATCATCTAGGTGCAGAGCTGTACGGGTTTTGCGGTAGGCATAGAGTGTGGGGAGATACTCTTGTAGAGCAGGGTCACAATCGGTGCTGTGCAGCAGATTGGGGATGCTCTTGCCTTCAAAATTACCTTTGGGGGTAATATCGTAGCAGCGGCTAAAGCGTTTGCCAGCTTCTTCTCCTAATTGGTCAATGATCTCCTGATAATCAAAAACATAGTACTTGCCCTCTACACCATCGCTGTCAGCGTCTTGAGCTGAGTAGAAGCCACCGGCTGGGTCGCGAAGCTCTCGCAAGACATACTGTACAGTCTTCTCAGCAATTTCTTTGTAAATCTCCTTACCGGTGATTTCGTAGACCTTTGCATATGCCATCAGCAGTAGGGCATTGTCATAGAGCATTTTTTCAAAGTGGGGCACCAAAAAGTACTTATCTGTAGAGTATCGCGAAAAACCGAAACCGATATGGTCAAAAATCCCCCCTTTATAGAGTTGAATCAGGGTTTTTTCCGCCATATCAAGGGCTGATTTTTCGCTGTATTGCAGATAATAATCCATCAAAAAGAGTAGGTTATGAGGGGTGGGGAACTTTGGCGCATTGCCAAAACCGCCGTGCTGTGCATCAAAGATACGCGCAAATACAGAGAATCCATCTTTTAACAAGGTAGGTGAAACTTCCCCCGCCAGTGTGGTTTCTTTATTGATGAGAGCAATGACCTCATTTGAGTGCTTTAGGAGGTTATCACGGTCGTTGTGCCATTTATCATTGACGGTCAGCAGTAGATCGGTCAGCCCCACCATACGCCCTGCACTACGCTTAGGGAAGTAGGTGCCCGCAAAAAAAGGCTTCTGGTCCGGAGTGATAAAGATGCTCATCGGCCAGCCGCCACTACCGGTATATGCTTGACATACCGACATATAGATGCTGTCGATGTCGGGTCGCTCTTCCTTATCTACTTTGATAGAGATAAAATCCTTATTGAGGAGCTGGGCAATTTCATCATCTTCAAAGCTCTCATGTGCCATCACATGGCACCAGTGGCAGGTGCTGTAGCCGATGCTCAGAAACACAGGCTTATCTTCTGATTTTGCTTTTGCAAAGGCTTCCTCTCCCCAAGGGTACCAGTCAACAGGGTTATAAGCATGTTGCAGTAGATAGGGGGATTTTTCGTGGATCAATCGATTGGGTTTATTTGCTTGATGCATGGCATCACCTCTTATTTTTATTGGGCTTCCTTTTTAGTATCTGTTAATTTTGGGATTGTATTCTTTCAAAAGTCTTTTAAATCCAGTAAAATAGTCTTATAGGGCTCAAATATATGTAAGGGGAATGGGATCATGAAAAGTTTTTATCTAAGCAACCAGCAAGCCCGCAGATTTATGCTGTTAAAGCAGGGGTTGATTGACGATTTTCGGTTTGTAGGCAAGCTAGGTGTGCTTGATTTTGTAGATCAGGCAGGCTGCATCCAGTATGATCCCATCGATGTCTGCGGTAAAAATGCCGAGCTGGTGTTGCAGTCAAGGGTTAAGGGCTTTACCAAGCAGATGCTCTATGAGCTTCTGTATGAGGAGCGGGCGCTGCTGGATTATTTTGATAAGAACCTTGCAATTATCAAGACCACTGATTGGCCGTATCTCTGGCGTAAGCGTGAGGCATATCAAGTGGGCGGTAGAAGCCATGGTGAGGTCAATGCTGTGTGTGAGCAGATCAAAGAGATCATTGCTACAAAAGGCTGTGTTTCGTCGGCTGATCTTGATTTTGATGACAGGGTACATTGGTATTGGAGCGATACCAAGCTATCTCGAGCCGCTCTAGAGACCTTGTATTTTCGTGGGGATCTGGTAATCCACCATAAAAAGGGTACGATTAAGTACTACGACCTTGCAGAAAGTTGCATTGACACAGCACTTTTAGCAGCTCCCAGACCTTATACAAATTTACTGGATTATCACAAATGGTGCGTGCTGCGGCGCATCGGTGCAGTAGGCCTGCTGTGGAATAAACCATCAGATGCCTGGCTAGGCATACAAGACTTAAAAGCAGCAGAGCGTAAAGAAGTCTTCGCACTGCTACTGGCAGAAGGAAGGATCATAGAGATTACCGTGGAGGGTCTAAAGGACAAGCTCTATTGCCTTGGGTCTGATCAGGATATGCTGGAGGAGATTTTGCTGGAGCCGAAGCTAAAGCCACGGTGTGAGCTAATCGCACCCCTTGATAGCATGCTGTGGGATCGGCGCCTAATCAAGGAGTTATTTGACTTTGACTATAAATGGGAGATCTATACACCAGAGACCCAGCGGAAGTTTGGTTACTATGTGCTGCCTTTACTTTACGATGATCGCCTGATCGGTCGGGTAGAGGCTGTGTGTGATCGCAAAGCAAAGATACTGCATGTAAAGAATATCTGGTACCAAGAGGGGGTAAAGCAAGGCAAAAAGCTGGAAAAAGCAGTACAGGATTGTATTGCTCGATTTGCTGCGTTTCATTTATGTAAAGAAATCGTGGGTATTTCGCAATTTGCGGGAAATCCCTATTGACACATATTACGTTTACTGATATACTACAGTAAATGATATATCGTTTAGTGTAGATATGGTGGTGTAATATGCGGGATAATATTAAAGGTGGCGCGCTGACAGAGACAACTTTTTTTGTGTTGCTCTCTGTATATCAGCCCAACCATGGTTATGGCATTATGCAGTTTATTGAGGCTCAGACCAAAGGCCGACTCTTGCTGGGTGCGGGCACGCTTTATGGTGCGATCAATACCTTGCTAAAAAAAGGTTGGATCGCTCCCTATGGTGCACAGCAAAATCAAACCAAAAAAGAATACCTCATCACAGAAGAGGGCAGGCAAATCGCCGAAGTTGAATTGTCGCGGCTGGAGGAGTTGTATCACACAGCATCAAAAATCATGAAAGGCGGGGCTTGTGATGAGCAAAAAGGTGTATAAGGTTTTTTTTGATGCGGTAGAGGGGCAGGAGAGGTGGCTCAATGAGATGGCTGCCAAAGGATATCGTCTATCTGGTGCTACAAGGCTCGGCTATGAGTTTGATCGTTGCGAAGCCTCGGAGTACCAGTATAAAGTGGAGTATGTAGCTGATAAATCTTATCAAGAGCTGAAGAAGTATCAGGAGTTTTTGCAGGAGATGGGCTATCGCACATTTCACAAAAATATCAAGCTCAACTATTCCCTTGGTAAGGCACAGTGGCGCCCTTATGCAAAGGGAGCGGGTATGCTGGCAACTTCGCCGGGGAGTATCAACAAAGAGCTGCTGATCTTGGAGAAGCAATCAGATGGCAAGCCATTTGAGCTTCATACAGATACGGCAGATTTGCTCAGCTATTACCGCAGCATCAGGAATGCATACTTGTATGCTACACTTATGCTGATTGTGCTTATCATTTTGGGAAGTCCATCGCAGATTGCGCTCAAGCCAATGCTGGTACCGATTAAGCTCCTTGCTTCTTGTATAGGGGTGTTTACAGGGTATCTTACCCTGCGTTATGCGGCAATCATCCATACCATCAAGAAAAAAAGAAGGATCATTGAGTAGGGAAACAGATCTGCTCTGCGCATTTAAAATTGCTAGGATTATATTGATCATTTTAATACTTTTCTGGTAATAGGTCTTGTTGTTTGCCGTGAAAGATTGTATAATAAATGGTAAATAACATAATAGGAGGGTTTAAACGATGATCAATAAACAAAGACTGCTGGATACTTTTTTGGAGTATGTACAGGTTGATAGCGAAACAGGCTTTGAGGCCGCTATGGCAGAGAGATTGACCGCTGACCTACAGGCTCTAGGCTTTAACGCATTTCAGGATAATAGCGCTCCTAAGACCGGCTCAACTGGCAATAACGTCTACTGCTTGGTAGAGGGCGACAGCAATGCTGAGCCTATATTGCTTTCTGCACATATCGATACTGTAGTACCTGGTAAGGGCATCGAGCCAATCATAGAAGATGGCATGATCAGAAGCAAGGGCAACACAATCCTCGGCGGCGACGACAAATCCGGCGTTGTTTCCATCCTTGAAGTGCTGCGCACAATCAAGGAGCAGGGCATCAACCACCGCCCAATCGAGTGCCTCTTTACTGTATGTGAAGAGAGTGGGCTCAAGGGTGCCAAGCACGCTGATTACAGCAAGCTACGCGCTAAGAAGGCGCTGGCGCTGGATAGCAGCGGCGATGTAGGCAAGATCATCGTCAATGCCCCCGGCCAGCTAAAGATCCAGGCTGAGATTATCGGTAAGCCTGCACATGCTGGTATCGCTCCCGAAAACGGCATCAGTGCAATCATGGTGGCTGCTGAGGCAGTCAGCAACATGAAGCTGCTGCGAATTGACGAGGAGACCACAGCCAATATTGGTACCTTTAAGGCTGAGAGCCCAACCAATATCGTCTGTGAGAAGGTTACCATCATTGCTGAAACCCGCAGCCGCAACAACGACAAGCTCAAGGCTCAGGGAGATCACATGGCTAAGTGCTTGCAGGATGCTTGCGATAAGTACGGTGCTACCTTAAACTGTGAGATCGACACCTCCTATATCAGCTACAACGTGGCCAAGGATGATGATCTGGTGAAGATGGTATCTGATAAGTGTGCAGAGCTAGGCTTCCCTGTTGACATCACCTCTACCGGTGGCGGCAGCGATGCCAACGTATTTAATCTCAATGGCATCAAGGCAGTGGTACTTGGTACTGGTATGGATAAGGTACACACAACCAACGAGCAGCTGACTGTAAAGAATCTTGAGAATCTTGCAGAGCTTCTCCTAAAGATTGTACAGCTGTAAACGTATTATCAAAGATAAAGGCGGCAGATCAATGATCTG
>DAMCAP010000027.1:0-5105 GCA_032059445.1 Oscillospiraceae bacterium | reverse complement strand
GCCTTTTTAATGTAATGGATTGTATTTTGTCTACGTATCTCTAAACCTTACAGGTAGCTACATAGTCAAGGATGGGCCTAATTGTACTGAGGTCTACGAAGGTTACCTTTTGACCGTAAGTATCTAGGATGTTTTGCTCCTCTTCGTTTAGCTCTTGGGGGTTCTTCTTCTCAATGTGTTTTTTCATCATCCACATCATAGAGCGGTGTAATGGGTTTAAGCGAGGATGATCTAAGTTGCCTCGTAGGTGGAAGAACTTGATTTTTTCTTTCATCTCGGGAGTAAAGGCCTTGTTAATGATCGCTGTGTATTTGCTGGTGTCGGTAGGGTCGGAGGCACCTACGGTAAATACAATGAGATTCTTCCCCTTTAGGGCGTCAAAGCTTTTTACGATAATATCTACCCCGATGATGCCGCCTGCATAGAGCCCTCCTCCATAGATGATGGTATCATACTGGGTTAGATCGGCCGTATCTGCCGCAGTGCGGGGGATCAGGTCGCAGTTTAGTGCTTTGGCAATCGCCTCAGCGTATTGGGTGGTGCTGCCGTAGTTAGACTTGTAGATCACTGCTGTTTTGTTCATCGCTGACATCCTTCTTTCTTGTGTAGATGGTTGAGCAGATCAAAGTGGTAAAAGGAATGGCAAACAAGATTCCAAAGCTGCCGACCAGTGATTGCAGTACCTCTACCACGATCATCTCTCTGTTCATCAGCTGCAGCAAAGAGTCGTTGTAGGCTACCAGCAGCAGGGTTACCGATAAGGAGCTACCGATATAGGCCAAGATCAGGGTATTGGCCATAGTACCCATCATATCTCGCCCGATAGCAAAGCCTGAGCGCATCAGCAGGGCAAAAGTGGGGAGCTGGGTATTTTCTTTGACTTCCATCAAAGCGGATGAAATCGACATAGCAACGTCCATAATCGCGCCCATAGCGCCGATGATGATGGCAGCAAATATGATCGCCTTTAGGTCTACCGGATTATCGGGATTAAGAAACATCAAGTAAACCGATTCGTCATTAACTAAGCCCGTAAGCCCTAGTATTTTATCCATATAAATGGTCAGCACACCGGTCAGCAATACGCCGCTGATGCAGCCCAAGCCTGCTGTAAAGCTCTTTTGATTGGCACCATTGATGACTAGCATGGTCATAACAATGACATATACACAGGTTATGATGGACCAAAGATAGATATTCTGCCCCGAAAGGACACTGGGGATAAATACCATGAAAATCGCAAGACAGGTAAATGCCAGAGAGATAATGGTGTTGACGCCTTTGCTCTGACCAAATAAAATCAACAGGCCTATAAATACCGCACCTAGTAGCATCAGGCTATCAGTCCTTATATACTCTCCCACAAACCAGTCGACCTCAGAATTAAGGTCGAGATTCTCAAAGATCAGCACCTTATCGCCTATTTCTACCTCCTTTAGCTGCATGGGGCTAAAGGGGGAGGAGGTCTGCTGCACTTTGACGATTTCGCCTTTGGCGCGACCTGTCAGCACCTTTGCTTCAAAGATAATCAGGATGTCTTCTTCGGGGGCCATACCTTCTAGCTCAATCATGGAGCTGGTGCGTTTGATGATCTTTGTGACTTTAGCCTTTTGGCTGCCATAAGGGTCGAAGTCTTCAAACTCAATAGCGCCTCTAGTTGCTAATCTGTTCCCAAGCCAGATATATAATACGGAAAGTATAATAGTAACTATATATACAACCGCCCGTTTTTTATCGTATGTAGGTAGTTTGATCATAAAAGCCTCCTGTTGATGATAGTACTATGTTAACACACAAGCAGGCGTTTTTACAACTGAATTTTAGCGAAGAGATCAATAATTCTTCTTGTGTTTAGAGCATTTTACCAAGAAGTATACGAAACTAAGCAAAAAGAAGCCCCGCAGCAATAAACTGCGGGGCTTTGCGATACATAGTTTATCGTAGATATGGTTTGTTGGTTTCGTCAAGATCGTTGATTTTGCCTACAGGTGCCATGTATACGGTAAAGAAGCTTTCGCCGTCGATCCCTAGGAAGCTGTCGCAATCTGCTTGATTATATGCAGCGATTGCACAGGTACCGCAGCCGATTTCTTCGCAGGCAAGGTAAAGGTTTTGGCAGATATGGCCTACGTCAAGGAGTACCAGCTTGTGTGCGTGGTTGGTATAGCGCCATTCGCAGCGATACATATCAGCAGCCCAGATAAACACTACCGAGCCTCTGCCGGCAAACTGCTGGTTACGAGCGATGTTGATCATAGTCTTAGGCAGGTCTTCGTCACCTTCTCTGACTAGGGCAAGCTCATTGGTGATCGGCAGATAACGATAGATACCGGGCTGTATACCCTCCACCTTTAAGACGGCAATGAAGGTTTCGATCGGGTGGCGGCAGCCTGCTGAAGGAGCGGTACGGAAGGTGCCGGGGGTAGAGAAGGTACGCATACCTTTGTAACCGTCGGCACAAAACAGCAAGAAGGATAGTTCCTCTATGCTCATGATCTCGTCGTTATATTTGCGGTGGCTATGGCGGCTCTTGATGGTCGAAAAGGTGGTGTTATCCTTGCGCTTACAGCTCTCGGGATCAGGCAGTTGTATCCTCAGGGCATCCTCAGGGACAGGGGTGGTATAGGGAGGCTGAGGGATTTTTTTGCTCTGGTCGGTGGGCTCCATCTCTTCCCAAGGGGTGGTTTTGGCGTGTTTACGTAGTTCCTGATAGCTTAGCATGGGGTGTCCTCCTTTTATGTATGAAGTTTTTGCTTACAAATTAATATGGAAGCACCATAGCAAGGGTAGTATAATAGCTGCAAAGCTTAGTATACCAACAACTTATGCTCCTATGGATAGGGGGCAGTTTATAGTTTATTAGGTACCCAAATGAAGAGGAAAAACATTGCTTTGATTTTATCTGCGGGCTCTACCTGCTACAAATGAGGCAGATAAACTCCGCAACAAAAGCATTTGATGCATTCGAGACTTATAGAAAAAAGCAAGTAATAACGGTGGGTTTCGGTATGTATAATATCGAAACCCATTTTTAAATAATACAACTACTTTTTATAGTATAGCATACTGCAACGATTTTTTTGGACCAAAAATACTGCTATAGACTTGGTGATAATTGCTAGAAGTCCCCCGATCTCTGATAAGCACCTGGGGTCATGCCAGTCATCTGATGGAAGGTACGGATAAAGTGGGCGTTGTTGCCAAAGCCCGCCAGCTCCCCTGATCTTTGGACTGTTTCACCTTGGCGTAGCAGCGCCTTAGCTTTGAGCAGGCGGTTGTGGGTGATATACTCCCCAATGCTAAAGCCCGTTGCTTCTTTAAACAGATGGCAGAGATAGTGCTTATTGATATAAAATTTTGCAGCTAGGCTATCTAGGCGCAGGTCCTCTGTGAGATTTTGGCGGATGTAGTCGATCACCGGCTGCATCTTGGTAAAGCTCTTGGGTGGTGTGGGCTGGGGAGGCAGCTCCCCCTCAAAGAGCTCACAGAGATTGAGCATGAGCTGGGCAAAGGCAATTTTAGCGCGGATATCGTCGCCAAAGCGCTGCTGAGGGCGGCAGATCACATCAAGGAGGGCAGCGCAGGAGAGTAGTTGCGCTTCATCTAACAGGGCATAGCGGTGCCCCTGGCCAAAGCACCGCAGCAAATTGCTGCCGCTGCCCAGCACCTCTTGGATGTGGTGGGGGTCAATGTGGAGCACATAGCGAATGTAGCTGCCCTGCACGGCGATGCTGCGATGGAGCTCGGCGTGGCTGAGCAGGAAGATCGTCCCTCTCGTGAGGGGGTACCTGCGGCCGTCAACAAAAAAATCTCCCGAGCTAGACATACAGACCAGCACTTCGAGATAGTCATGGAAGTGCAGCTGGGGCATCATCCAGCTGTCGTCTTGCTTAAGAGCGGCGGTAAATGGCTGCTGCATGGCACTGCTCCTTTCTGTTTTATTTTTATGAAGTACCTATGGGTAGATAAGAAACCACAAGTACTGGTTGTTTTGTTAAGAGCTATAAATGGCAAGGTGTGATTGATCTCAGCATAGCACAAAATAGCAAGATACGCAAATTTTTTCCCAGTTTACAGATGGATGATGCAGATATTTATTGCTATAATGGGGGTAGCTTGACTGCACCTCAATTGCCTACTACCGAAAGGAGAGCATAATGACCGATCTTATCAAGGAATTTAGCAACGAGTATCAAGAATATCTGCGGGACGAATCCCGCACAACAGGTCATGCCGATAGCATCGCCTTCCCCAAGACGGAGGAAGAAATCCGTGAAGTGCTGCGCTACTGCTGGCAGCATGATTTGCCTGTCACCATCCAGGGCGGGCGCACAGGGTTAGCAGCGGCCGCTGTGCCAAAGGGTGGTCAGATCCTTAACCTGACCCGTATGAAGGCCATCACTGGCTGCCGTAAGGGCGACAACGGAGAATACTACCTAAGCTTAGACCCCGGAGTGGTGCTGACCGAACTTAAAAAGGCTATTGAGTCTAAAAAGATCGATACCACAGGCTGGGATCACACCTCAATTGCGGCATACCACAGTCTGCTGCGTGATGTGCCCCAGTTCTTCACTCCCGACCCCACCGAAGCCTCCGCTACCATCGGCGGCATGGTGGCATGTAATGCATCGGGTGCCCGCAGCTTTTGCTATGGAGCAACCAGAGGGCATATCAGCGGGCTACGGGTGGTCTTGGCAGACGGGGATCTGTTGGTCATAAGGCGGGGGGAGTGCTTTGCAGAGGGCAGGAGCCTATGCCTCACCACCGAGAGCGGCAAAACCCTGCGCCTGCAACTCCCTACATATGAAATGCCTAAAACCAAGAATGCATCGGGTTACTATATAGAGGACGATATGGATGCCATGGATCTATTTATCGGCTCCGACGGCACTCTGGGCGTAATCAGCCAAGTGGAGATTTCCCTGTTACCACTGCCTCAGCAGATTTGGGGCGCTACCTGCTTCTTTCGCAGTGAAGATAAAGCGGTGGATGCAGTTATTGCTATTCGAGAGGCTGTCAAGGGCGTGGCGGCAATGGAGTATTTTGATGGAGATGCTCTGTCAGTATTACGTCGGCAAAAGAGTGAAAATCCTGCCTTTGCTAAG
>DAMCAP010000026.1:0-36416 GCA_032059445.1 Oscillospiraceae bacterium | reverse complement strand
GAGCATGCGGCTGTTAACCGCAGGGTCGTTGGTTCGAGTCCAACTTGGGGAGCCATCTGCTGTTATGGCTCAGTCGGCAGAGCACTTCCTTGGTAAGGAAGAGGTCACCAGTTCGAATCTGGTTAACAGCTCCAAAACACCCTCCTTATCGGAGGGTGTTTTTTATTGGCGTAAGTGGGTATGATCTGCTATAGTACAGGAAACTACTAGATTGAGGGCGAGGTAAGGCGATGCCTACGATTAAGCAAATCACCTGCAGTGACTCGATAACTCAGATTACTTTAGACATCATGATGGCACTTCCGGAGTGGTTTTCCCCACCAGAAGATATTCAGAAGAAATCAATTTTACATAGGGACTATCCATTTTTGGCAGCTTATGATGGCGACGAAGTGGTTGGATTCTTGGCATTAAAGAACCATAGTCCATTTACTGCCGAGATATTCAATCTGGCTGTGCTTAAAACTCATCACCGCGTGGGGATCGGCAGATTGCTTTTAGAAGCTGGGGAAGCCTATTGCAGAGCGTGTGGATACGTTTATTTGACCGTTAAAACTTTAGATGCTTCTGCTAACTATCAGCCTTACGAGCAGACTCGTGCATTTTATTATAAGAATAGCTTTTTGCCACTGGAAGTCCTTACAGCGGTATGGAACCCCGAAAACCCCTGCTTGTTGATGATCAAAGCACTATAATTATATACCATATTAGAATTGTAGATACGCAATTTGTGTAGTCATCAAGGATATGTTATAATAAAGTATACAAATAGATTGTCCTACCTTTTGGGCAGCAAACTAAGGAGAAACGATGAAACCAATTATCGATTTACATACACATACTTTGGCAAGCGGTCACGCATTTAGCACACTAATGGAGAACATTACACATGCAAAACATAACGGCATGCAGGTGATGGGCACCTCTGACCACGCTACCGCAATGCCAGGCTCTCCCCATGAGTTTTACTTTCATAATTATAAGGTAATTCACAAAGAAATATTGGGTGTGCGCGTACTAAGAGGCATTGAGGCCAATATTTTAGACGATCAGGGCACCATCGACGTAAAGCCGGATCTACTGGCAAAGCTTGATTATGTCATCGCCAGCCTACACCCTCCATGCATCAAGCCGGGGGATCGAGAGTACAATACCCGATGCCTGATCAACGCCATGAATAACCCTAAAATTATGATCATCGGCCACCCTGACGATAGCCGTTATCCCTTGGATTATGATGTGGTGGCAGCCCACAGCGTAAAAACCAATACCGCCTTGGAGATTAATAATTCTTCATTATCACCTCTTTCAACCCGCGAAAATGGGGAAAAGAATGTGATAGATCTGCTGAATGCTTGTAAAAAGCATGGTGTAAAGGTAATCATGGGCAGCGACAGCCATATTTGCTATGATGTAGGAGTTTTTGATAGAGCGCTTAAAGTACTTGAGGAAGTAAATTACCCGCAGGAGCTGATTATCAATTATGATCTTGCCATGCTAGAGGATGTATTAGGGATAACTCTATAAGTATCATTGACTCTCGACTAGTTTCAGATTACTATACACTTTAAAATCATCAAAAGGGCGGGGACTTATCATCCTCGCTTTTTCCATAGCTATGCCTAATTACTGTTTTCTCTATTACATAAGGTAGTTAATTTCCGCGGTTAATCCGTTAGTGATATGCACGATAGAATTGATATTAAGGAGGGGGACTAATGTCAGAAACATATTGCGGGATGAGCTGTGAAGGGTGTGCCTACAAGGAGAAATTAGAATGCCCTGGCTGCAAAGCTGGTCCGGGAAAGTACTGGTCTTGCGCGTGTGAGTTGGCAAAATGTTGTAAGGAAAAAGGCCATGAAACTTGCGATACCTGTAGCTTTAAAGAAACATGTGAAACATTACGCAGGCGAGAGAACATACCGGAACATCGTCTCAAAAACCGGGTGGAAGAGGTAGATAGAAAGGCGAAAGTTGTACAGAAGGCTGCCTTTCTTGGCAAGTGGCTTTGGATTTTGTTTTGGTTGGTTATACCAGGGGCTTTGGGGAGCTTTATGACCGTGGAAGGTATTGTGAAGCTGTTTCCTGCCTTTCATTTGCCGGGTCAGGTTATCAATATACTTTGCTCGGCTGCGTATGGGCTCATTCTTCTAAATCTGACTTCTGCACATGACAATTATCGTATATCGGGTATTTGTTGCCTTGTGGCTACCGCAGTGAGTGCAGTGGTGTTGGGTGTCACAGGGGGCAGCGATGCTTCATGGGCATTGATTTTGACGATACCGGCGTCGATTGTGGGTTTGGTTGGCGAGTACCACGAGTACATAGCTCATGCAGGAGTCTTGAGAGATGTCGATGCGATATTATCACAAGGCTGGCGCAATCTCTGGAAATGGTATATTAGAATGATGGCTGCAATAATCGGCAGCATCATCGTGATGCTCATTGTGCCGCTTCTCGGTTTTGTAGGTGTGTTGGTGTCGGCGATTGGTATTGTAGTTGTGAGTATTATGAAGCTAGTGTATCTCTATAGGACAGCGAAGGTGTTTAGGGAGCATGTAGTGAAATAATAAATTCTGAGGGGATACAATCCCACTTGCACCCTTATCGAAAGGGTTAGTAGGATCGCGGACCTTTAGATGGCAGGAGCCGCTCTTCAGAGATACCAAGTGCCCTGTAACATCTGCCCAGATCATGAGTTGCCAACGATATAAATTCAAGAGAAACTCTATAAAGCTATAAGAATTATTTCCCCGTATAAAATCAATCACAATAAAAGCCACGGAAGCGAGACGCAACCGTGGCTTTTTGGTTAGAATTTTACGGATTGTTTTGATCGTTATTCCTGTGGCAGCTTCCATTTTGGCAGCCGCTACATCCGATGCAGCCTCCTTGCTGCTTAGTCTTTCGTATTTTGCGGATTGCCAGCACAGCCAGCAGGGCGATTAGTGCCAAAATAAAATAGGTGCCGCCAATCGCAAGGATATTTGCAAACATAAGCTACCTCCTTAGGATGTTACAGCAGGATGCTGCCTAGTTGATACACAAGTAACGAGACGATATAAGCCACCCCAGTCTGAAAGACCACTACGCCCAATGCACCGAGGCTGCTGTTTAGCTCTCGCTTGACTGCTGCGATCGCTGCTACGCAGGGGGTGTAGAGCAGGGTAAAGATCAGATAAGAAAATGCTGACAAAGGTGTAAAAAGGGTAGTCAGGGTATTAGGCAGCTCGGTAATTGAAGTACCCAGCAACACAGCTAGAGTGCTGACCACTGCTTCTTTGGCGGTAAAGCCAGTAATCAAAGCGGTGGATGCACGCCAGTCCCCGAAGCCTAAGGGCGCAAACACAGGAGCGATGCTCTGCCCGATAAAGGCGAGGATACTCTTGCTGCTATCATCTACTACATTAAAGCGGAAGTCAAAGGTTTGCAGAGCCCAGATGACAAGGGATGCAATAAAGATTACAGTAAAGGCCTTCATCATAAAGTCTTTGGCACGCTGCCACATCAGCAGAAACACACTCTTGGGGGAGGGCATACGGTAGGGGGGCAGCTCCATGACAAAGGGTACAGGGTTACCGGTAAAGAGGGTATTTTTCATCAGCAGGCCGCAGATAATTGCTACCAAAATGCCTGTGAAATATAAGATGATCATCAGCAGGGCAGGGTTTTGAGGGAAGAAAGCAGCTGAAAATACGGCATAAATGGGCAGCTTGGCACTACACGACATAAACGGTGTCAGTAGAATGGTCATTTTACGATCACGCTCACTGCCCAGTGTGCGGGTAGACATAATGGCTGGCACCGAGCAGCCGAAGCCGATAAGCATTGGTACGAAGCTTTTGCCCGAGAGCCCGATCTTGCGCAGTAGTTTATCCATGATGAAGGCGACTCTTGCCATGTAGCCGCTGTCTTCCAGCAGGGAGAGGAAGAAAAACAGCACGATAATGGTAGGCATGAAGGAAAGCACGCTGCCGACTCCGGCAAAAATACCATCAATCACAAGAGAATGGACTACAGGATTGACGCCGATCATGCCAAGCCCACTGTCGACCAGTGTGGTAAATTGATCGATCAGCAGCGAAAAGAGATCACTTAAAAAGCTGCCAAAGTACCCGAAGGTCAGCCAGAAGATCAAAAACATAAGCCCAAAGAAGATGGGAAGCGCCAGATACTTGTGGGTGAGGATATTATCGATCTCCACCGAGCGCGCATGCTCCTTGGAGTGGTTGTTTTTGGTGACTGTCTTGGCGCATACCTCTTCTATAAAGCGGTATCGCATATCCACTAGGGCGGCATCTGCTTGGGTTTTGGTTTCTGCCTCTAGCTCCGATATGGTGTGCTCGAGAAGATCCAGCTCATTGGTAGAGAGCTTAAGCATCTCGGTAACAGGGTGATCTCGCTCGATCAGCTTGCTTGCTGCAAATCGCTTGGGGATATCGGCATTTTGCGCATGATCCTCTACGATGTGAGCAATGGAGTGGATCGCTCTATGTACAGGCCCCGAGCAGAAGTCGATGCGCTTAGGCAGCTTCTTGGCTCGGGCTGTTTCGGTCATTACGCGGATCAGCTCCCCCACGCCTTGGTTTTTGCTGGCGGTAATCGGTACAATCGGCACCCCCAGCTCCTTTGAGAGGGCGGGTATATCGATGAAGTTGCCGCTGCCGATCAGCTCATCCATCATATTTAACGCCAGCACCATAGGGATATTTAGCTCCATCAGCTGGAGGCTTAAATAAAGGTTGCGCTCGATGTTGGTTGCATCTAGTATATTAATAATACAGTCGGGCTTTTGCCCCAGCAAGAAGTCACGGGTGACAATCTCCTCCGCCGAAAAGGGTGAGAGGGAGTAGATCCCCGGCAGGTCAACCACGCTGCATTCCTTACAGGAGGTGATCTGCCCGATCTTCTGCTCTACAGTAACCCCTGGGAAGTTGCCTACATGCTGGTTGGAGCCCGTCAGCTGGTTAAATAGGGTCGTTTTGCCGCAGTTTTGGTTGCCGATTAAAGCAAATATCATACTAATCCTCCACCAGAATATTCTTAGCGTCGTCGAGTCGGATGGTCAGCTCATACCCACGCAAAAACAGCTCTACCGGGTCGCCCATTGGCGCCGCTTTGCGCACAAGGACCTTGGTTTTGGGGGTAAGCCCCATATCCAGTAGTCTGCGGCGAATACCGCCTGTACAGCACACAGCAGAAATCACTGCGCTGTTGCCGATCTTGACTTTATCTAGTGTTTTCATAGTTGCAACCTCCAAATGTTAACGGCAGTAAACTTTTAAGTAAAAATTAAGTTAGCTTAAGCTAACACAGGTATTTTATCATAGATTGATTTGCGTGTCAATATCTTATAGAGGGGATTTCTGTATATTATAGGTGATTCGGCCGAAGCCAGTCGTCTGCTTGCTTGAGTGCCTAATCACAGGAGAGTATTTCGCAAGTCATAAGTAAAGATTGCATGGACTATAGATGCAATCGTATGTTTGTTTCGCTATTACAGTATATGCAGCCCTAGCCAAGGCTTGATATCCTGTATATCTGTAAGGGCTTATGGGGAATATTCTCTTGAAAAAAACGCAAAAATATACTACAATATAGGTATATATGGGTATCAATCATCCGATGATACTAAAATTGACGAACCCCGATCATGGGGGGAACGGAGTAAGCTATGCCAAGCTATCATAAAAAGACAATAGAGGATATCGCGGTCAGCGGTAAAAAAGCGCTGGTGCGCTGCGATTTTAATGTGCCCCTTGCCGATGGTGTAATCACCGACGATACAAGGATCACCGCTTCGCTGCCTACCATCCAATATCTGCTAGAGCAGGGTAGCGCAGTGATTTTATGCTCCCATCTAGGGAGACCCAAAAACGGGTTTGAGCCAGAGTTTAGCATGAAGCCAGTAGCTGAGAGATTAAGCCAGCTGCTGGGCAGGGGTGTACAGCTAGCTGCTGATGTGATTGGAGAAGATGCCACTGCCAAGGCGGCTGCTCTAAAGCCCGGCGAAGTATTGCTGCTGGAGAATGTGCGCTTTCATAAAGAAGAGACCAAAAATGATCCTGAATTCTCTAAGAAGCTGGCGGGGTTGGCTGAGCTTTATGTCAATGATGCCTTTGGTACTGCCCACAGAGCCCACAGCTCTACTGCAGGTGTAGCGGAGTTTTTACCTGCTGTCAGCGGGCTGCTGATCAAGCGTGAGCTAGAGATCATGGGCGGTGCGCTGGCAAACCCAAAGCGCCCCTTTGTGGCGATCCTCGGCGGTGCCAAAGTATCGGATAAGATTGGCGTCATCAAAAACCTGCTAGATAAAGTCGATAGCATCTTGATCGGTGGTGGTATGGCATACACCTTCTTTGCCGCGCAGGGTAAGGCAGTAGGCACCTCGATCTGCGAAGCCGATAAGCTGGATATGGCAAAGGAATTGCTGACACTGGCTGCACAAAAAGGCGTGAAGCTCTTGCTGCCTGTAGATACCGTAGTAGCTGACCGCTTTGCTGATGATGCCAATAAGCAGACGGTTAATGCTGATCAGATCCCCGAGGGCTTCATGGGCCTCGATATTGGCCCTAAGAGCTGTGCGCTTTTTGCTGAGGAGATCAAATCTGCCAAGACTATCATCTGGAACGGACCAATGGGCGTTTTTGAGATGCCAAGCTTTGCTGCGGGTACGCGCTGCGTTGCAGAGGCAATGGCTCAGTCGGGGGCAGTTACCATCATCGGCGGAGGCGACTCTGCTTCTGCGGTAGCATCGATGGGGCTTGAGGAGCAGATGACCCATATCTCTACCGGTGGCGGTGCTTCTTTGGAGTTCCTTGAGGGGCTTGTACTGCCAGGTATTGATTGCCTACTGGATAAATAATGATTGACCTCCTCAAGATTTGGTTCTTGCTTCCTGAGGAGGTCTAAAATATAGGCTCTCACCACACGGGGGGAGCCTTTTTGTCATAGATACTCAATCGCTGCTTATTTAGGCAGCATATTACATGCAAGGGAGCGACAGTTATGGATAAAATAAAACGAACCCCCATCATCGCAGGGAATTGGAAGATGAACCTCACCGGTGCCAAAGCCGGTGCATTGATCAAGGAGCTTAGACCTTTGTGCAGTGGCGCAGGCTGTGAAGTGCTTGTGTGCCCGCCTTATACAGCGCTAGATTCCGCTGCCAAAGCACTAAAAGGTAGCAGCATCAAGCTAGGTGCGCAGAACTGCCACTGGGAGCAAAAGGGCGCTTTTACGGGGGAGATTTCTGCCGAGATGCTCGCTGATATCGGTGCAGAATATGTGATTATTGGCCATAGCGAGCGGCGGCAGTACTTCGGTGAAACCGATGAGACCGTCAACAAGCGGCTGCGTGCAGCTTTGGGCGGCGGCCTTAAAGTAATCCTCTGTGTGGGCGAAACGCTGGATGAAAAGGAAAACGGACAGACTACCCAGGTAATCTACCGCCAGCTGACCGCAGCGCTGGCTGAGGTGAGCACCAAGGAGCTGGCTCATGTAGTTATCGCCTATGAGCCTGTGTGGGCCATCGGCACTGGCAAAACAGCTACCCCAGAGCTGGCAGGTGAGGTGTGCGGCTTTGTCAGAGGAGTGCTGACGGGCATCTATGATATGGATACTTCTTATACAGTGCGGATTTTATACGGCGGTTCGATGAACGCAGCCAACGCAAAAGACCTGCTGGCACAGTATGACATTGATGGCGGTCTAATCGGCTCAGCGTCCCTCAAGGCAGGGGATTTTGCCGCGATTGTAGCAGCAGCCGCAGCAAGCGACTCTGCTAACGTGTAAGGGGGTAGAGACTTGCATAACAGACCAATTGTTTTGGCAATCCTAGATGGCTATGGTTATAACCCCAGCTCTTATGGCAATGCGATTGTGGCAGCCAATACACCCAATTTAGATAAACTCTCAACCCAATGGCCCATTACCTTTTTGCAGGCTAGCGGTATGGCGGTAGGGCTGCCAGAAGGGCAGATGGGCAACTCTGAGGTAGGTCACACCAACATCGGCGCAGGCAGGACTGTCTATCAGGAGCTGACACGGATCAGCAAGGCCATCGTAGACGGAGACTTTTTTGCAAACCAAGCTCTCTGCGAGGCAATGGAGGGTATCGCCCCAGGCAATGCTCTGCATATCATGGGGCTGCTATCTGATGGTGGAGTCCATAGCCACATTGAGCATATAAAGGCACTGATCAAGATGGCGGCGGATAAGCAGGTGGGCAAAATATGGCTTCATTGCTTCATGGATGGGCGAGACGTATCGCCCACCTCGGGAGCGGGCTTCCTTACCGAAATCATGAGCTTCAGCCAGCAATACCCCCAGGTATCGGTTGCCACCGCGATGGGTAGGTTTTATGCCATGGATCGAGACAAGCGCTGGGAGCGCGTGGAGAAAGCTTATCGGGCGATTGTAAAAGGCGAGGGAGAGTTTTCAACAGACTTTGCAAAGAGTGTGGAAAACTCTTATCAAAAAGAAGTGACCGATGAGTTTATTGAGCCACTGGTAGGGGAAAGCTATCATGGGATGAACAACGGCGATCGGGTGATTTTTGCAAACTTCCGCCCTGACCGTGGGCGTGAGCTCTCTCGCGCGGTGGCTGATCCTGAGTTTGATGCTTTTGATTGCACGGGCAGGCCGCAGGTAAGCTTGACCACCATGACCAACTACGATGTGACGATGACCTTTGCGTCGGTTGCCTATCACCCTCAGTCCCTTGAAAACACTCTGGGGGAATATATCTCTAAAATGGGGCTAAAGCAGCTTCGGATCGCCGAAACCGAGAAATATGCCCATGTGACATTTTTCTTTAACGGCGGAGTCGAAGCTCCCATGGCAGGGGAGGACAGGATCCTGGTACCTTCCCCCAAGGTAGCGACCTACGACCTTTGCCCCGAGATGTCGGCCTATGAGGTGACTGAGAAGCTGCTCATGGCGATGGAGGAGCAGAAGTATGATCTGATTGTGCTAAACTTTGCCAACTGCGACATGGTAGGCCATACAGGTAGCTTTGAGGCGGCGGTGAAAGCTGTAGAAACAGTGGATACCTGCATCGGGCGAGTATGCAAAGCGGCTTTGGACTTAGGCGGGCTGGTGCTGATCACCGCAGACCATGGCAATGCTGATCAGATGCTCGATAGCGAGGGCAATACCATCACCTCTCATTCCTTGAGCATTGTGCCATTTTGTACCGTGGGCAGCAACCGACTGCTCATAGAGGGCGGAGTGCTAGCAGATATTGCCCCTACGATTTTGGATTTGATGAAGTATCCTAAGCCAGTCGAGATGACAGGGCATAGTTTACTGCTATAATATGGGTACTTTTCTCTTGAAATTATTTGTTTTTTGTTGCATGATTACTAAAAATAGTGGATATACTATAAAATGTATTAAAAATTTCTGATAAATATTGTAATTCACCGCGTATAGTTATATAATATAAGGTACTACAAGATAAAATCAGTACGTTTATGTATAGGAGGAATATTATGAAAAAGTCGACTTTTATTTCGATACTAGCATTGGCTACCGCATTGATCGGTGTAGCTGTATCCGCCGCTATCTACATTGCACGTAAGCGTGAGCAGGAATTTGAGGAATTTGCAGATGAGCTGCTTGATGATGAGATAGATTATTTCTCTGCACAGGTAGAGGATATCGCTGAGCTGGAAGCAGACGCTGATGAGGCGCACCCACAGGAGCACTAATCCCCATATAAATCAAAACACACCGATACTGCCCATCACAGGTGGTATCGGTGTTTTGTCATCTGAGTGAACAGGCAGAAAGAGGTGTTTATGAAGGAAAGCGAAGTGCTCGCGGGCAGGACAGAGGAGGATTTATCAATCATCACGGATGGGGTTATCTATGGCGTAAGGGCGTCAGCACTGATCATCCAAGACAACATGCTCCTTGTGGCAAAAAGCACCTACCACGATTGCTATTACACTGTAGGCGGGGCCGTTCGGGTGGGTGAAAGCTCGGAGGATGCCGTGCTGCGGGAGGTCTATGAGGAAACGGGGTATCAGCTTGAAATAGACAGGCTGGTGTTTATGGTCGAGCGTTTTTGTGTGATCAGCGGGCAGCGGTTTCACGAGATGGGATTCTTTTATTTGATGAAAGGTTGCGCGGAAATAAAGATTTTGAGTAACAGTACTTCAGACCTCCCGCAAGAAACCTTACATTGGCTACCTATCAGTGATCTGCCTAATATGAATCTTGTTCCAAAATTTCTAAGGGCAAAATCCCTCGATCAGCTCACAGGGATCGAGCACATTATATCCAGAGAGTGGTAGAACACATCGTTAGATATACCGATCGATGCCCCGTACCGACACATCTCCAAAAATGAGTGTTTCGGTGCTTCCGTCAAAATCCACCTCTAGTGAGCCGTCAGGTAGTAGTGCCACTGCTTTGCCGACACGCTCTCCTTTGCTGTCGCAGACCTTGACCTCTCTACCTAGGGTCACCAATCGGCTGCGATAGTGCTCCAACAGGCTGTGTAGGTAGCTGCTGTCGCCAAGATGTGCAGTCATGGCATCAACCTGCTTGATGATGGCTGCTGCTACCTCTGGGATGTGAAACTTCCGCCCTTCGCGGATTGCCAGCGATGAAACATGAGGCATGCTGCTGTCAAAGCTTTCCTGTGGCGTGTTGACATTGATGCCGATTCCCATAATGATGCTGTCAGCGTCTGCCTCAGCAAGGATGCCTCCTACTTTATAGAAATCCAAGATCACGTCGTTGACCCACTTGACCTCAACCCGACGGGAGAGGATCTCCTCCAGTGCCTTGCTGACACAGCTGCCGATTAAGATGGTAGCTGGTATTTCAAACTGGGCGGGGGAGGGCAGCAGCATCGACAGATAGAGCCCGCAGTCTTGGGGAGAGGTGAAGCTTCTGCCCAGCCTACCTCTGCCTGCACTCTGGCTGCCGGAAATAACGATGCTATCTTTATGACCCTGCCGGGCTAGCTCTTTGGCGTAGTTGTTGGTGGAGTCTATGGTATCAAAGTAATAGAGCCGGTCTTTTAGCTCTGGCATTAAATTGATAAAGTTATCTTTGGTCATGTTGCGCCTCGTTTTCTATAGTTTTGCGGCAGGATGCTTCATCATGCCGCAGCATGCATATAGTATAGCGGATTTACCCCTAAGAGTAAAGTATATGGTAGAGACTGTATAAAGCAGGCTTTAATTACCTATACTAGTCCATACAGAACCCTTGCAAAGAGTTTATACTATTTTTTATAAAAAAGGGCTTGCTTTTTTGTTAGAGCTGTGATATACTAAATAAGCACTGAGAGATCAGGAAACAATATCGCGGAGTGGAGCAGCTGGTAGCTCGTTGGGCTCATAACCCAAAGGTCGTAGGTTCAAGTCCTGCCTCCGCAACCAACTTTTACTAAGACCGTTGCTAACGTACTTTTTACGTTAGCAACGGTCTTAGTCTTTACATGAGCAACGCAACCCTAAAGTTCTTTAGCATAGGCATTTATGTATATTACATCGCGTGCTCAGTTATGATAGTATATATGTATTTAATGAAGCTTGGGGGCCAAAACCAATGAATATAAAATTATTACAAGTATTTTTGGCTGTTATCGATAACAAAACAATGTCTGCTGCAGCTGAAAGGCTTTTCACTACCCAGCCGAATATCTCACTGATGATTAAGGATTTAGAGAATTATTATTCAACCAGATTATTTAATCGATTATCTCGAAATCTCTACTTAACTCCTGATGGCATTAAACTAGAAAAATATGCACGAAAAGTCGTTGCTGATTTTGAAGAAATGAATGAGGCTATGTTTAGTCAAAATAAAATAGTTCGAATTGGTAGTAGCGTAACTATCGGACAATATCTGTTAAATAGATATCTTCAAAAGTTAAAGCGCTCTATGCAAAACATAAATTTTGAGATCGTGATCCATAATACCGAAGAAATAGAGAAGCTGATATTAGAGAATCGGCTTGACATTGCTTTTGTCGAAGGAAAAATCAACTCAAAAAATATAACAGAAGTTGAAATACTAATGGATGAATTGGTGGCTGTAATAGGCTATGATTATCCTCTTGATATCAATATAGAAAAATTGTCTGATTTGGATCATTTACCTTGGATCTCTCGTGAAGAGGGCAGTCATAATAGAAATCAGTTTGAAATCGACATGAATGAAAGGAAGATCTATCCCAAAGTCGTTTTTAAGGCAACCAATTTAGAGACTATCATACAAGCAGTAGAAAACAATTATGGCTTTGCTATAATTTCAAAATTAGCTGCGAAAGAGGGAATAAAAAAGCAAAGTTTAAAAAGATTAAACTTTGCTGATTATAGTTGTCCTCGTTCAATACGATATATATATTATAAAAGCCGGCATGAAGATCCTATTATCTCTCAAATTTTAGATTGCATTAATCAATAACTGCAGCAAAGTACCTACTATACCTGTACCTAAAATGATCTTTACGGCATTTAGTTTGTACTTTCTGAGAATAGTAAATCCACCTAAAAATAGCCCAAACTCGAGCCATCTAAAATCCCTAAGGACTATATTATTATAATCAGTATTAAATAATGCGAGAATTAAAATTGAGATCCCAGCACTTGCGATCAAGGCCACAACAGCAGGTCGAAGAGCTACTAGCACAGTCTGTACTCCCGAAAAATTCTTGTATTTATAATAAAAATAAGCAAGTGTTAAGCAAATTATAAACGAAGGAAGAATGCACCCGAGGGTGCACACTACTGCCCCCAAGGGACCATATACCCTTTGTCCTACAAATGTAGCTGAATTTATTGAAATTGGTCCTGGGGTCATTTCGGCAATTGTGATCAAATCTGTAAATTCTGCCATGGTTAATAATTTGTGATTGTTAACTACCTGTTCTTGAATAAGGGGAATTGCTGCGTAACCACCACCAACACTGAATAAACCTACTTGTATAAAACTAATGAATAGAGTCCATAGAAGTCCCATTAATTTTCTCCTTTTTAGCGTCTAAGAGTACGTTGATTAGTCCAATTACTAGGCAAGCAAATATAATATACATAGCGCCTAGTTTAAAGAAAAAGGTGGCTATAAAAGCAACCGCCATAACAATAACGTAAAGAGCATTTTTTCTTTTGATAATATTAATTGCCAAATTAACAACTACATCTAAAATTACTGCAGCTACTCCGGCTCTCATGATCTGTAGGGCAATTGCAATCACTTGATTGTTTCTAAACTCTTTATAAAAAATTGAAATAAGCGAGATAATAACGAAAGGCGGAATAATTGTACCTAATACGGCAACTATACTCCCTAAAATACCGTGGATTCGATATCCTAAAATAACACTTGCATTAACAGGTATAGGTCCTGGGCTGGATTGTGCAATAGCAGTAATGTCCAGCATCTCATCTTCCTCTAACCATTTTAATTCTTCGACGAATTTTTTCTTATACAGCGAAACAATAACAAAGCCTCCACCGAATGTAAATGCACTTAAAATAAAAGTTGTAGCGAAAAGTTTCCATAGTTTATTTTTGTTCATATGCATCTCTCCTTTACTTCAACAAGTCTATCATCAAACTACTAATAAGTAAAATATATATTTATTATGTTATACATAAGGATTTCTTATAAATTGATTATGGAAAACTCATGAAGTTAAGAGTTTGCATATACTGCACTTATCCATGAATCTTTAATGATTGGGCAAAATCCTAGGTAAACGATGTGATCTATCTCCATAACCAACAAACAGCCTAAGTCGTAAGACTTAGGCTGTTTTATTTTTGTATACACGAAATACCGAATGGAGCTAAGAAAACTCTATCTGGTTTAATGTAATTAAAGATCTTACTAATTTGAGAATTATAAAAATCAGATCAGCACCAAATCGCAGATACACGATATAGGGCTTTCTCTCGCAATGACTATGAGCGCGGATACTCTACGTCCCCTTGCAAGTGTAGAAATCCTATGATACAGTATATATATAAACTATCGCTGGTCTTATGGTTAGCTTATTATGTGAAATGGAGGATGCTTATGCACAGGCTTTTTGAAGAAGGTAAAATCAGAAATACCACAGTAAAAAACCGCATTGTCGTACCGCCAATGGTGGTATTTACATGGTCGGATGATACGGGCCGTGTCACACAAAACAATATTGACCATTATGAAGCAATCGCCAAGGGCGGAGCAGGGCTGATTATCCAAGAAGCGACCTGCATTTCAAAAAGCGGGAGGTTGGCAGGTACGCAGCTTGGCATCTGGGAAGACGCTCAGGTAGAGGGGCTGAAGCAGATCGTCGATGCGGTGCACAGCCATGGTGTGCCTATATTGGTGCAGATCCATCATGCAGGCATTGTAGGGATTGCAGAAGATGCAGTCTGCCCAAGCGATTATACCTGTGTGGTGCGAGAGCAACCCAAAACAGGCCGAGCACTAAGCCTTGAGGAGCTGCACCAGATCCAGGAGCAGTTTGTGGCGGCAGCCAAGCGGGCCTATCAAGCGGGTTATGACGGTGTGGAGCTCCACGGCTGCCACAGCTATCTGATTTCTCAGTTTCTCAACAGAAATGTAAATCGCCGCGAAGATGCATATGGCCAGCAGCGGGAGCGCTTTGCGCTGGAGATTATGGATGAGATCCGCAGGCAGACCTCTGATGATTTTATCATCGGTATCCGCCTAGGCGGCTTCGAGCCAAGCTTGGAGGATGCAATCGAGCATGCTCGCAGCCTTGAGGCGCAGGGCATCGATTTCCTCAACATTTCTTATGGATTTGCCCAAGCTTCTAGCCCAACTATGCCAGAGGCGTATCCCTTTAAAGATATTATCTATGCTGCACAAAAGATCAAAGAGGCGGTTTCGGTACCGGTGTTTGCGGTAAATGGGATCAACAACCCTAAGCTTGCCGAGGAGATATTGGAGCAGACCAATGTAGATATGGTCAGTATCGGGCGTGGTACACTGGTTAATTATAATTGGGGTAATGATGCCAAAGCAGGGCGAGATGTAGGCAGCTGCCTATATTGCAAAACCTGCATGTGGCGTATTGACCCTACTAAGTGCCCAGGAAGGCTAAAGCACCAGCGAAATCTCAGATAATTAGCCACTAGCGATACATATCAAAAACACAGCTCCTTCGGAAATCGAAGAAGCTGTGTTTTTAGATTTCTAGAAGTTGTTATTCATGGGATTTTGGTGTAAACTATTTGTACAAGCTTGAGCTATCGATTTAGATTTGGTGGCTGCAAAGAGAGTAGTAGATTCTTTTGCACTGCGGTACTATGTTCCATTTACCTTGTTATTATATGATGATCACAGGAGGACAGATGAAGACTTTGATTTTTAACGGTTCCCCCCGTAAAAAAGGCGATACGGCATTTCTGATAGGGAAGCTTCGGGAGAAGCTGCAAGGAGAGGTGCTGGTCATCGATACCCACAATTCCCCCATCAAGCCCTGCAATGACTGCCGATACTGCTGGAAGAAGCCCGGCTGCTCGATTCCTGATGAGATGCAGCAGGTTTATGAGTATATCAAGGATTGCGACAATATCATCATAGCTTCTCCTGTGTATTTTTCGGAGTTAACAGGTACCTTACTGGCAGTATGCAGCAGGTTGCAGACCTTTTATGCTTCCAGAAGGTTTTTGAAGATCAATCAAATCCCCAAGAAGAAAAAAGGCGCTGTGATCCTCTGCGGCGGCGGTGAGGGGGCTCCAGAAAAAGCCCAGTCAACAGCCAAAACCCTCCTTCGAGAGATGAATGCAGAGCTGGTAGGGATGGTGGGGGCACTGCATACCGATAAGATCCCCAGCAAAGAGGATCAGGTTGCCTTGCAACAGCTGGATGCTCTGATAGACTGCCTTAACCAGCCAGCTGAGTAGCGGCGGTATGCCATCGATCATGCAAACTACCGGTCTATACCACATCACATGTTAAGAGATTCATTTAAACAGCACCGCGTGTTCGTATCGCGGTGCTGTTTCTTTTTTAGAAGATTCCACTGATAAATAGGTTTATTTATTTAGGACTTATGGGTCATAATTAACAATTTAGTAAAGGCTCATTTATATATTTAAGAGAATATTCAAAAATAGGTGTAATTTGACAGTAAGTCTATTGATTTTGTTTCGTAACGAATATATAATGAGGGCAAGGAAATATTTGTAAAAGCTGATCCTGAAAAATATGAGGGGGAAAGATTATGAAGTATCTTAAGGACTGGAAAGTGTTTGCCTTCTGCTTTGCTATGGTTGTAGTCAGTGAGCTGATCGGCGCAAAAGCCTTTAAGCTGGGTAAGATCGGTTTTACCTTGCTCCCTATGCTCTATGCTCTGGTAATCGGTATTATCTTGTTTAAGGCCAAGCTCATCAACCGCGAAATGATGGTCACTGCATCACCCTATATTACCATTTCCGTAATGCTGCTGACTGCCAAGATGGGCTCTACCATCGGCCCTAATCTTTCTCAGCTCTTAGGCGTAGGGCCTGCGTTGCTGGGGCAAGGTCTCATTAAAAAGTTCTTATTTATCTTCTTATCGGTACCGGTAGGCGTGCTTGCCTTTAAGATGGGGCGCCAGACAGTGGGCTGTGGGTTCTCCACCAACCGTGAAGATGCCATTGCCATCGTGGGCAACATCTATGGGCTAGATTCCCCCGAGGGTCAGGGTGTAATGGGCGGTTATATTACAGGAACTTTGTTTGGTACAATTTTTATGGGTCTGCTGGCGTCATTCTGCTGTAGCATCGGCATCTTTAGCCCTCAGGCGCTGGCGATGGGTGCGGGTATAGGCTCGGCTTCGATGATGAGTGCTGCTTTGGCAGCCACGGTAGAGGCATTCCCGGAGATGGCAAGTGAAATACAGGCACTCACCGCAGGAGCACAGATTGTAGGCAGCATCACAGGTATGTATATGACCTTGTTTGTGGCTCTGCCGCTGACCAACTTCCTTTATAAAAAGATGAAAAAAGAGCCAGCTCCAGCAGTAGAAAAAGGAGGCAGCAAATCATGAAAGAAATATGGATTACCAGAGTAAAGGTGCTATTATTTAGCAGTGCATTTGCATCGGTTGCCAACTATATTTCCTCCAGCAAAAAAGGCACTCCCATCTACCCTTGGCAGATCATCCCCGGTTTACTGATGCTGCTTGTCATTATTATCTTGGGTTGTATGATCGACGACGCAGCGAGGAAGCATATCAACCTGAAGCTGCCCAATATAATTTACATATCGCTGCTTTCGATTATGTTTGGTATTCCGGGCCTTTCTCCGATTGCAGGGTATTTCGTAGCAGAGGTCAACAAGATCAACCTACTTGCTCTTTGCACACCAATCCTCGCCTTTGCGGGTATTTCACTTGGTAAGGATGTAGATGAGTTTAAAAAGCAAGGCGTAGGAATCGTCGTAACCTCATTGGTTACCATCGCGGGCACATACCTGGGCGGTGTGATCGTAGCTCAGCTGATTTTGATGGTCACAGGTGGATAATTTTTTCATAAAATTTTGGCGGCCGCAGGGGAAACTCTGCG
The DNA here is from genome assembly GCA_032059445.1 of Oscillospiraceae bacterium. GTDB lineage: Bacteria > Bacillota > Clostridia > Oscillospirales > Ruminococcaceae > DAMCAP01. The sequence continues at coordinate 18,885 of DAMCAP010000026.1, read as the reverse complement.
GCTTTTTGCTGTGCTATTTTAATTTGCCAAAAATAAATCAAGGGTATAATTCCACGCAAAAGTCGGATAATACTATTGAAATATAGTAAAAGGTGTCCTTATGCTATATTTATGACCGCAGGCAACTGCGTAAAGTAAAGAATAGGAGATGTTAAGGAATGACGCCAAAAGAATTATTGTATGTAGAAGACGCACTGGGTCATCAGAAGCAGATGAAGTGTTGCTGTAACGACCTTGCCAACCAGTTGCAGGATCAGGAGCTAAAGAACTTCGTACAGGGTCTATCAGCAAAGCATCAGGAGTGCTATAGCAAGTTTTTTAATCTTTTAAACGCTTAGAGGAGATCGTAAAATGGAAGATAGAGTAATCATGGAAAACATCCTTTCCACCGTAAAGGGTGCTTGCGACCTAATGATGCACGGTACCATCGAGTCTGCTACTCCTAATGTACAGTCGGCGTTTAAGACTAGCTTAAACGATGCACTGACTATGCAGGCTGATATTTACAAGAAGATGTCTGAAAAGGGCTGGTACCCCAGTCAGCAGGCAGAGCAGCAGAAGATCCAGCAGGTTAAGCAGAAGTTTAGCAATAGCAACAGCTAGTCATCCTCCAAACCGAGGCGGTAAAGCCTCGGTTTTTTGCAGGAATTGTATAAGGCACTTTTGATTTGTGGTATGTATAAAATTCATCCCTAAGGGCTCTTGCATAATCTGAAGTGGCATTTATAATGAAAGTAAGAGAAATATTTCTGTAGCGATGCAATAAAGTGTTTTATAAACAATACATAGAGAATAGTCTTTGACTATAGATTTGAGCAAATAAGGAGGAAAACGAATGAAGAAAATTTGGCATGTGCTCCTTGTGGCCGTTGCCTTGCTTACTACCGGCTGCAAGGATAAGCAGATTACCTTTAGAGGTGTAGTGGAGCAGGTAGAAGATCAGATGGTTTTGGTCAGCGTGCTTGAGGGTGCCGAATTTGACAAGGCAAGTGTAGCCATCAGCAACAATACGAAATTTGCCGGCACCAGCCTTGAGCAGATCAAAAAGCAGGATCAGCTGATTATCACCATATCCCCTAAGATCGCTGAATCTTACCCCGTACAGGTAAAGGCGGTCAAAATTACTATGGCAGAGCAAAATAAGGAGGCTACAAAAGCCGTGTATCATAAAATAGACCCTAAGCAAGCCAAAGAAATGATGGATCAAGAGGAGGTAATCATCCTAGATGTGCGCACACCTGAAGAATATGCTGAGGGGCATATCCCCAAAGCGGTGCTGCTGCCTGATTATGATATCTCCAAAAAAGCTGGGGAGCAGCTCCCCGACAAGGCAGCCAAGATTTTAGTTTATTGCCGAAGTGGTCGCCGCAGTGCCGCCGCCGCAAAGGAGCTGGTAAAGCTGGGCTACACTGCTGTATATGACTTCGGTGGGATCATCGATTGGCCCTATGAGGTAGAGAAATAATGCGCCTAGGTAAAGACTGGTATAGGCAGGAGGCTGTAACCGCCGCCCCTGCTTTGATCGGCAAGCTACTCTGCCGCAAGACCGACCAAGGGATAACCAAGCTGCGTATTACCGAAACAGAAGCCTATTATGGGCAGGAAGACACTGCCTGCCATGCCCATAAAGGCAGAACAAAGCGTACCGAGATCCTATATTGCGAGGGCGGGGCGGCTTATGTATATCTTTGCTATGGCATCCATGAGCTGTTTAATGTGGTCACCGGCGAGTTGGATCACCCTCAGGCGGTACTGATACGGGGTGTAGAGGGCTATAATGGCCCCGGTAAGCTGACCAAGGCGCTTACTATTACACGAGAGCATAACGGTGAAGATCTAAGTACTTCGGAGCGGCTATGGATCGAAGATGACGGGTTTATCTGTGATTACGCTGCTACAAAGCGGATCGGCATCGATTATGCTACACCGGAGTATCGCGATAAGCTGTGGCGGTATATAATGATTGCAAAGCCATAAGTTTGTTTACCAATTTGTGTTGTGAAGAAAAAATTTTTGCTCTGACTTCGTCCATAAACGCAGGGTTATTCTTCTGCACAGCATCATATACTATGCTCTGCAAGGTGTTTTGCAGTAAAGCATATTAAGCGACGGTACTCGTCGGTAGGCAAAGCTTGCCTGCCGAAAATATGAATAATGGAGGATTGCATATGCCATTTGGAAAGCTATTTGACTTTAACAGAGACGGTAAGATGCATTTTTCGGAGCGTGCCCTAGAGCTTGGTTTACTCGATGACATACTGGATGAAGACGATTATGGGTATGATGAGGGGAGCCTCTTTGATGAGGACGATGATGACTTAGAGGACGATGAGTTGGATTTTTAGCGAGAGTAATTGTCGGGTAGAGTAGCGCTTTCAAATCAAGATGCAAATGTTTTGGTTATGATCCACTAAGCAAGGGAGCGCATAGGCGATAGTGCCGCTGCGCTCTTTCTTTTATGGATCTTTTATTTTGGAGAAATATGGTGTATAATGAGAGTAAGCCTCACTACATGTAATTTACTTGTTGCTATACGTAGGAGAGCTTACGGTAAATACGAAATCAAAAGGAGGATGTACTATGCTGTCAGCAGGAATCAAAGCGCCTGAGTTTACTTTGCCTGATAAGGATGGGCACCAGATCAGCCTTAAGGATTTTAGAGGCAAAAAGGTGGTGCTGTATTTTTACCCCAAGGATAACACCCCCGGTTGCACCAGGCAAGCCTGTGCCTTTCGGGATGCATATGACGGGTTTAAGCGTGAGGATATCACTGTAATCGGCATCAGCCAAGATAGCACTGCCTCTCATCAGGAGTTTACCGATCAATATCAGCTGCCCTTCGTCCTGCTCTCTGATCCTGAGCACATCGCCATCAAGGTTTATGATGTATGGCAGCAAAAGACCGTAAACGGGCAGACTGCCATGGGCGTGATGCGCAGCACCTATATTATCGATGAGGCAGGCATGATTATAAAGGTCTATGAGCAGGCAAACCCCGATACCAACGCACAGGATATACTTGACTTTTTGGAAGAAGCATAAGTTAACTATAGAGCATGGGGGCTGCTGCTCCCATGCTTTTGGCAGAGTAGCCAACCCGCAATAAAGCCTGTAGAGGTCATTGATTTGTAGAGTTTGTGGGGCTGTTTAAGGTATTGAAATATTGTAGGAGTGCATTTAGGGGGATATAATGAGCTGTTTGGGCAATATCATCTGGTTTATTTTTGGTGGAGCTTTGCTAGGGCTTAGCTGGTTACTGGTTGGCCTACTATGGTGTATTACGATCGTGGGTATACCCATCGGCATGCAGTGCTTTAAGTTTGCAGAGCTGGCGTTTTTTCCTTTTGGCAAGGAAGTACGGTATGGCGGTGGGGCGGTATCTCTGCTGTGTAATATTTTGTGGTTGATCTTTAGTGGTATCCCTCTGGCAATAGAGGCTACTTTGGTGGGGTGCTTGTTTTGCATTACCATCGTAGGCATCCCCTTTGGTATGCAGTGCTTTAAGCTGGCGAAGCTTGCATTGATGCCCTTTGGTGCCAGTGTGTATTAAGCTTACATAGATATATCCGTAAAAATGGCGCCTGATCTTAGGATCGGGCGCCTTTGATGTTTTGAGCAGTATACTACCCTTAGTCATGGCCAAACATTTCATCGGCATAGAGTTGGGCATCGAGGTAGCACTCGCAGATATTATTTACATCCAGCCGATAGGAGCTTACAAAGCTTGTATTGATGCCCTTTGGTGCCAGTGTGTATTAAGCTTACATAGAAATAATCTATAAAAAGGCGCCTGATCTTAGGATCGGGCGCCTTTGATGTTTTGAGCAGCATTACCCTAGTCATGGCCAAACATTTCATCGGCATAGAGCTGGGCGTCGAGGTAGCACTCGCAGATGTTGTTTACATCCAGCCGATAGGAGCTTACAAAGCTTTGGCAACCGCTCCAGTTACCAGCTTCATAGGCACAGGCAAAATTAATCAGGCTGCGGTATTTGTTGTTTTCCCCCAGTAGGGCCGCTTTGATGACTTTTGACAAAGGCAGCTCATCGAGGATCTCATGCAGGTTGTCACCTACAATGACGTCGATGAGGGAGTACATCCCTGCTATAAAGCTCTCGGAGGGGATAAAGGGCAGACGGTAGCGATTGACCAGTTTTTCGCAAAACTCTCCCCTTGCCAAAGCAGCCTTTATAGCTTGGTTGCTGTTTTTGTTGCCGCTGCTGCTTAAAAGCATGAGGGCGATCCATTTACGGATACCCGGCACTCCTAAGCAGAGAAGCGCGGTTTTGACATCTTTGATCTGGTTTCTATGGTTATAGGGCAGGCTGTTGACCTGCTTAAACAATCGGTAGGTCATCGCTGCATCGATCTGGATGATATGGGCGATTCTATCGAAGTTTGGGTGTGCCGAGGCGGTTTCACAGAGGATTTTAGCACAGCTGGTATAAGAAAAATCGGCGCATTTTTTTGAGAGCACGAGAGGCTCGGCAAAGTAATACCCCTGAAACAGATCATACCCAGAGGCAGCGCTCAGGGCAAAGTCACCGTTGGTTTCAATTTTTTCGGCGAGCAGCTTTTTACCCAAAGGCAGCAAGCTTTTTGCTAGCTGTACTCTTTTTTGGGGTGTAGTGGTTTTAAAATCAATCTTTATAATATTAACATACTCAAAAATAGAGGAATAGTCTTTTGTACCGTCATAATCATCGATGGCAAATGTATAGCCCTGACTATGAAGGCGTTTTAGCTTATTGATAATCGGCTTGTCGATTGCGATATCTTCCAGCAGCTCGATTACAATACTTTGGGGGTTGAGCATCATCGCGTAGTCATTTAGCAGCAGCTCTCGGGTAAAGTTGATATAGGCTGGCATGTTGCAGGTGAGCTTCTCCAGCCCAAAGGTACTGATGGCATTGGAGATGACCTTGCTGGTGGCTACGCTGCCGTCTACTGTATGATCGTAGCGGTTACTCTGGCTGTTGCGATACAACAGCTCATAAGCTACAACGCTTCTATTTTTGTCAAATATTGGCTGTCTTGCAACATAAACGTTCATACTAATCCTCTGCTGTTGTTGGCTTTTGTGTGGTGTCGTATAAATAAGTAGGCAAGACAATAGTCTAATCAAATTGCTATAGTCTCATCTTATATAGTATACTACTCTTTTGCAAAAATCAACAAAAAAACACAGGATTGCGCATTTTTGATATACATTTTAGCGCGTGCAGGAGAGCAGAAGAGCATTGAGGATGGCTGCGGCTACATTGCTGCCGCCCTTGCGCCCTGTAGATATAATCATCGGTACTTGGCAATCCATGATGGCATCCTTTGATTCCAAAATATTCACAAAACCTACAGGTGCCCCGATGACCAGAGCAGGAGAGAGCTTCCCCTCTTTGATCAGCTGGCTGATCCGGATAAGGGCGGTAGGAGCGTTGCCCACAGCAAAGATTAGTGGCCCTTTTAGCTCTGCTGCCTTGTCGACAGCTGCGACGGCACGGGTAGATTGGTTTTGTCGGGCGATCTCGCCTACGTCTTCGTCGGCAATGTAGCAGTGCACCTGGCCGCCCAGCTGCTTTAACAGCCCTTTTTTGATACCGGCCTGCGCCATGGTTGTATCGGTAATGACGGTGCAGCCACTTAGCAGAGCTTGCTTACCTCGCTCAATGGCATCCTCTGAGAAGTATAAAGTCCTTGCATAGTCAAAGTCGGCAGTAGTGTGGATCACCCGCTTAATGATGGGAGCCTTCTGTGGGTCAAGTACAATATTGCCAAGCTCTTGTGTGATGATCTCAAAGCTTCTCTGCTCGATCTCTTCGGGGAGGTGGATGATGTTGTCTGTCATCGTTCTACTCCTATCCTTGCTTTGATCCCTTTATCAAAGGGGTGTTTTTCTTTTGTGATCCGTGAAATATAATCTGCCCTCTCTATCAGCTCGGCAGCAGGGTAACGCCCTGTGAGTACCAGCTCTAGGTTTGGGGGCTTATTGTCGATAAAGTTGATAACCATATCGCGATCGATCAGATTTTTTTCATAAGCGCCAATTACTTCGTCAAGGATCAGAAGATCAGTCTGATGGTGCTTACAGTAATCGATGACATCTTCAAAGGCTTTGTTGTGCTGTGCGGTAGCCTCACGCTTTTGCTGGTCGGTCATCTTAAAGCTAAAGGTGGGCAGCTCTTTGCCTCGAAACAACTTAATGTTGGGGATCATAGCGAGGCTGGCAAGCTCTCCTGTGACCATACCTTTTAAAAATTGCAGGATCACCACGTTAAATCCTCTACCTGCTGCTCGCAGGGCAAGCCCTAGCGAGGCAGTGGTTTTGCCCTTACCTTCTCCGCAATAGATGTGGATTAGCCCTAGATTTTGCATATGTTCTCCTTTTTCTCAATCCCCAGTATTTTATAGATTTCTTCCAGATCGAGAGAGGCACGCAGGGCATCTGCCAGCTTATTATATTGCTGCTCTTTGTAGGAGCCTAGGTCCAGTGATTCGATCTCAGATAGATCGATCCCCTTATGAGCGGCAAGGGCATTGACGATCCCTCGGGCAGCCTGCTCACTGTCAAAGATTCCGTGGACATAGCTGCCATAGACATTCCCTTTAGAGCTGCCGTCGGGCTTGGGCTGTTGATCACCGGTTAGAGGGTTTAGGGTGGTGAGCGGCGCTTCTCTTGACTCTGAGATGCCCATATGGATTTCGTAGCCTGAGAGTGCTGCTCCAGAGAGGGTACAAAGCACCCCCTCAAGCTTGCCAAAATGCCCTGCTACCTGTGTGCGGATCTTGGCGGGCGCAAAGGTGGTGACGGTATCTAGCAGCCCCATGCCTACCATGCTGCCTCCTTCTTCGATACCCAGTGGGTCGTGCAGCTCCTGCCCTAGCATCTGATAACCGCCGCATACCCCAAACACCACCCCGCCTTTGGCGGCATACTGCTTGATTTTGGCTTCCATTCCGCTTTCGCGCAGCCATTTTAGATCTGCCATGGTGTTTTTGGTGCCGGGGAGAATGACCAGATCAGGGTTACCCAGCTGATTGGGAGAGGACACATAGCGCAGGCTGACCTGCGGCATAAGGGTAAAGACGGTAAAATCGGTGAAGTTGGAAATCTTGGGCAGTCGTACTACTGCGATCTCTATGGCGCCTGCGGTGGTATGGGCTTTTAAGCCCTCCGATAGGCTGTCTTCATCATCCAGTACTACATCGGTCATGGGCACTACACCCACCACAGGGCGATGGATGATGTCGGTTAACATATCAAGGCCAGGCTTTAGGATCTCAACATCACCACGAAACTTATTGATAATCACGCCTTTGATGCGGGCTTTTTCTTCTTCGTCCAGCAGCAGCATCGTGCCTGCCAGCGAGGCAAAAACTCCGCCGCGGTCGATATCCCCTACCAGCAATACAGGGGCATCTACCAGCTTGGCAAGCCCCATGTTGACGATGTCGCAGGATTTTAAGTTGATCTCCGCAGGGCTTCCTGCCCCCTCGATGACGATGATATCATTCTCTTGGCTCAGAGTATCGTAGGCAGCCTGTATGTGAGGGATCAGCGTATGCTTCATCTTATAATAGTCGGCGGCGCTCATATTACCCAGCACCTCACCGTTTACAATCACTTGGCTGCCTTTGTCGTTGGTGGGCTTTAAGAGGATGGGGTTCATATGTACCGATGGTGCAATTCCGGCGGCCTCAGCTTGCATGACCTGAGCTCTGCCCATCTCTAGGCCTTGGTCGGTAATATAGGAGTTGAGAGCCATATTTTGGGATTTAAAAGGAGCCACCTTGTAGCCGTCTTGCCGAAAGATACGGCATAATCCGGCGGTGATGAAGCTCTTGCCCGCACTCGACATGGTGCCGACAATCATGATAGGTTTCGCCATAGATACCTCCTATTGTTTTGTATAGCGGATGATGGGAATAGGTGTTTTATAATGCCTTCCTGTAGTAGAGCTGCACCCGTGATCGCTGCATATCTGGATGACTGTGCCCCTAGGGCAGTGCTGGATCAGCGGGGAAAGTAGCTCTTGATCAATCTTTTGTAAAAAAGCAGCCTTCTGGAGGGGGGCGCGGCGGTGAGAGGCTTCGTCGGTGCCGTTGATATGGCAATAAACATAGGGGAACTGCGCAAGCAGCCGAAGGCTCTCTGCAAGCTTAGCACCAAGGTCGGTATCTACATCCCCTGTAGCACCCTTTGGGATCGATACCGCCATCCCCAGCCCTCTGCCGATCCCGGCAGCGATGGCGGTGCCGCAGACCATGGCTCCCTTTGCACCCCATAGCTCCTGAAAGCTTGGCAGGGGGGCATAGACTGAGTAATCCCACAGAGCAGCTTGATATCGCAGCTCGTAGGAAGAAAGCTCTGCCAAAATAGGGGATGTAACTTGCAAAAACTGCCGTAGCTTAGGATGACTGGAGGGGATAAAGCCTTGACCGATGTGTTGATGAGGTGCCTGGGTAGAGATGTATTGATTGGCGCTTAACCCTTTGCAGATCAGCAGCAGCTTATACCCTTCTGTATGCACCAGCCTCATTCCCAGATGAAATGCCGCTTCGTTGATCCGTTGGGTAAGCAAAATCAGCTGCATTTCGGTAAGGGAGGAAGGGCAGGAGGAGAGGATAGTCCCATTTTTATCGGTGCTGATGATGTTGCAGCGAAAGAGAACATCGCTTGGCTCTACCCTTAGCCCTGATCCCATGGCTTCAATAAAGCCCCGCCCTACAGGGAGCAGCTGAGGAGGGAGCCCCAGCAGGCTGAGGATGCAGACCATGCTGTCAGGCTCTCGACCTTCAGGGCAGAGCTCCACTAGCGTATGGCTAGCGTTGGAGATCTGGCGGTATGTCGTGCAGTCAGCATAGTCAAGAGGGCTAAGCCCGTCAAGGAGCGGGCTTGGGTGGTCGGGCAGACCGTCTAGTATAATTGTGATGGTGGCGATAAGATCACCTCTTTAAGAGCTTCGATCAGCCGCGTATTTTGCTCGGGCAGCTTGATGCCGATTCGATAGTAGCAGCGATCAAGCCCATGGTAGTTGCCGCAGCTGCGGATGATGACATTTTGCTTTGCCAGCTTCTGCTGTAATAGCGGGTCGTCGTAATAAAAGAAGAGGTAGTTTGCCGCTCCCTCATATACCCGCAGCCCTAAGTCTTTTAGCACCTTGCTTAGCCGCTCTCGCTCTGTGGCAGTGCTTAGAGCGGTTTGGTGAGGGTAGTCTCCTAGCTCGAGGGCTGCCACCCCGGCGGCGATTGCAGGGGCCGAAACCGACCAATGCTGCCCGCCGCTGTGTATCTGCTCACGGACCATCGGATCACTGCATACACAGTACCCCAGCCTTATCCCTGCGGTGGCATACATCTTGGTAAAGGCCTTGAGGATCACCAGATTGGGGAGCTCTTCTAGATATGGTAGCAGGGTGTAATCCTGCGCATCCACCATGAAGTCGTTAAAGCACTCATCTACCAGTAAAACAGTACCGCACTGGCAGCAGTGGCGGGCAATCTGTAGCATGAGGGATCGAGGGTAGGCTATGCCTGTGGGGTTGTTGGGGTTGCAGATGATCAGCATATCTACTGTATGGTCGATATGGGCAAGGATTCTTTGATCAAGCACAAAGCCATCATCTGAACTCAGTAGGTAGTCGTGTATTTCGCAATCAACTGCTTCCAAGGCTTTTTGGTATTCGCTGAAGGTAGGGGCTACAATAAGAGCCTTGCGAGGCTTGTGGCCGATGACTAAGCGGAAAATCAGATCAGCAGCACCGTTGCCACAGACAAAAAACGCAGCGTTAAGCCCGTGATACTCCGAAAGCTTGGCAGTCAGGGCAGTGCAGGCAGGGTCGGGGTAGAGGTGGCTGTTATCAAGGGACTTGATGATTGCCTCTTTGATCAAGGGGTGAAGCCCCATCGGGTTAACATTTGCCGAAAAATCCAAGATCGCATCGGGCTCTACACCCAGTGCATCGGCATATGCAGTTAGGTCGCCACCATGAGGGGTGCTTAGCATCGGTATCTTCCTTCCTGTATCGTTGTATATTGCTGTCAGAAATCACAGGCAATATGCTATAGAGTAAACCAAATACCACTTCTCCATAATGCAGCCCAGATTAGAAGCAGCATGAGTAGAGTGGTGCCATACATCAGCCGGTGGCTGCGGCGGATATCCGCCGCCTCGATCGGGCGAGTGGGGTCACCGATGGTGGGCTTGGCATAGAGCTTGCCGAAGTAATAGGCATCCCCTGCCAGCTGGACACCCAAGGCACCGGCACAGACCGATTCCGTTTGGGCGGAGTTGGGTGAGCTATGGTTTTTGCGGTCACGCAGGTAGATTTTGCAGGCATTTTTGCCCTTAAGCCCTGTAAGATAAGCGGCTGCAATCATCAGCCAAGCAGAGAGCCGAGCGGGGATAAAGTTGGCAGCATCGTCGAGCTTGGCGGCAAACCTGCCGAAGTAGAGATACTTCTCATTTTTATAGCCGATCATGGAGTCTAGTGTGTTGATTGCTTTGTAAGCCATGGCCAAAGGAGCACCTCCCAGTGCCATATAAAAGAGAGGGGCGATGACACCGTCGCAGGTGTTTTCGGCCACGGTTTCCACAGCTGCCTTGGCGATCTGGCTCTGGTCGAGGCTTGCTGTATCTCGCCCTACAATCATCGAGAGAGCATGGCGGGAGGCGGCAAGATCGCCTGAGATCAGAGCGTGATACACTTTATCACTTTCGTCGCGCAGGCAACGGGGGGATAAGATCTGGTAGCAAAGGATGATCTCCAGCAAATCTTTTAGCAATGGGTGTAGGTAACTCGCCAGCAGCAGTACCCCCCATGCACCCAAAGCGCTCAAGCATATCACCACCAGAGCGCTTGATAGCCCCGCCAGATACTGCCCTCTGGGGCTGCTTGGGAACACAGCTCTTCTTTGATGCTCCATATGGTGGATCATGTTGCCAATCAGCCGTATGGGATGAGGGAAATGATAAGGATCACCCAGCAGGCAATCGAGCCCAAAGGCAAGCAGGATGATAACGAAGGGGTGCAGCATAAGCCAGCTCCTTTATGTAGTGGATTAGGTATCCCTCTATGGAGGGGAAGCTTCGAGATCAGTTAAACAAGTTGAAAGTAGCTACAAGGCAAAGTCATGGAGCAGTAGGTTAGTTATTTTTACTTTGCTGATGATAGCTCTCACAAGCCATCAAATAGCGCTCTGCAAAATCAGGCTTGCCCGCCAGATGGATATGGGGGTAGCCAGCGAAGAGGCTTGACCCTGTAAAAACACAAGGGTAAGGAGCTTTACCTTGCTTTGTAGCAAAAAAGCCCTCGCCACAGCGGGTGGCGTCGGAGTAATGAAACTCGTGGGCGTTGATGCTCTCACCTTTAGAGCAAAGAAGGTTGTCCTCCTGAGCGGTGAGGGTAATATAGCCGAAGCGATTGAGCTTCTTGGTCATATATACCTCTGTGTCGATCACCCCAGTGAAAGGGATAAGCCCCTCTTCGCTTTGGAGGCCTCGGCTGAGATAGATAAAGCCGCCACATTCTGCAATGGTGGGCAGCCCACCTTGGATGGCATTGCGGATGCTGTGAAGCATCGAGATATTTGCCGATAGTTCTTTGGCATAGACCTCGGGGTAACCTCCACCCAGTAGCAGTCCGCTGACTCCTTGTGGTAGGGCAGCGTCGGTCAGGGGTGAGAATTCCACTAGCGTTGCCCCCAGCTCTCGCAAGAGCTGCAAGCTATCTTCGTAATAGAAGTTAAAGGCTTTGTCACGGGCAAGGGCAATTTTGAGACCATCTACCACGGGCAAAGGGATTTCGGCTGTTGCTTCTATGGGCACTGCACTCTGAGCCAGCTTTACGATGCCCTCAATATCTAGGGTTTCTGCCGCAGTCTGCCCCAGCAGGAGGAGCTTCTTGTGAATCTCATCGATTTCATCGGGGGTGACGAGCCCCAAATGCCGGCTCCCAAGCTCGAAGCTTGGCTCATAGGGTAGGTAGCCAAGCACAGGCAGGGGGGTATGCTGCTCGATGATACCTTTATAATAAGGGTACATGCCTTTTGAAACTCCGTTTAGCAGCACGCCTTTTATCTGGTTGGGGGCGAAATCCGAGAAGCCCTTGACAAGGGCTGCTGCCGAAACCGACATCCCTTTACAATTTACCACCAGCAGCACCGGGGTGTCGGTTAGCTGGGAGATCTGCCATGCGCTATAGGCAGAGCTGCTGCCCATCCCATCGTAGAAGCCCATGACGCCTTCGATAACAGAGATCTGTTTACCGATACTGTTTTTGACTAGTAGGGATTTGAGCTGTGCCTCCCCTAAGAGGAATAAATCAAGATTCCGTGATTTTACTCCAATTGCTTTGCTATGAAACATAGGGTCGATATAGTCGGGCCCGCATTTGAAGCTGACAGGGTCTAGTCCTTTGAGGCTTAGAGCTCCCAGCAGTGCGCAGGTAAGTGTGGTTTTGCCGCAGGTGCTGCCGGTGCCGGCCAGCATGATTCTTGGGGTAGTCAATGCGTCCTCCTCCTTATTACCGATGTATGAGCCTGTTGTATAGTACACCAAAAGGCGCCAAGCCCCCAAAGGAGACCCGGCGCCCTACGGTAAAAACTCTACAAGGGGTTTGTAGGGATTATTGATATAGGTGCACAAAATGCAAAAACCCCTTTGCTGTGAGCAAAAGGGTTGGATACATCATAAGGGCTTTTCTGTCGCTCGCAGAATAATATGCCAAATGCCTAGCTCAAAAGGTAACCTGACTTAGCCTAAGGCTTTACAGTGGCGGGACCGTGCAGGAGTTTCACCTGCTTCCCCTTTTGATCAGCTATTAAATTGTCGAGATATTACCATATTATTATAGCACAACAGCAAGCGTTGTCAAGCAAGCAGAGGGGGAAGCTTGCACTTTTGTGCGTTGAAATATGAGGCAAATTATGATATGATGGTGAAATAATCGTGGTCGCGATTACTGCTATTGCACGGTATAAGTGTGTCAAAGCAACAACAGCGAAAGTCTATGAATACCGTCCGTGGGTTAAGGGCGCAGCCCTTAGGCGCTTTTTCCTCCATTTTTGTCGCCCAACAAAAATGGAGTGCCTGCACGGCATGAGTGCATGGAACATGCGCATCATATTTACTAGCATTTGTATTCAATATGAAATGCTTTCGGTATAAGCATAAATCAGGACATCATATTGCGCTAACGGCATTTAAGCATTATTATATCTATCAAAATTGATTCCCGCACGACATGCGTGTAACGCAGCTGGTATCTATCAGCTAAAAGTGTAAACTCATGCAGAGGCACGTTTGTGCAAAAAGATAGAGGGAGAAGGATATGCAGCAAACAAAGATCAAAGACTTTACAATCCGGGGGGCAAAGCCCGAAGATGTGGGGTTAATACTTGCGTTTATCAAGGAGCTGGCTGACTATGAGCAGCTTCTTAGCGAAGTGACGGCTACAGAGGAAATCTTGAATAAAACCCTCTTTATCGATCGGCGTGCCGAGGTAGTGATCGGCGAGTATCAAGGGGAGCCTGTGAGCTTTGCTTTGTTTTTTCATAACTTTTCTACCTTTTTGGGGAAGCCGGGGCTGTATCTGGAGGATTTATTTGTCCGCCCTCAATGCAGAGGGCTTGGTATCGGTAAGGCGATGCTGAGCTTCTTGGCAAAGCTAGCGGTGGAGCGGGATTGCGGTCGCTTGGAGTGGGTCTGCCTAGACTGGAACGAAAGCTCGATCGCCTTCTATAAGCAGCTGGGTGCTATGTCAATGGATGATTGGACGATCTATCGCTTGCAAGGGTAGAGCCTTGATAAGATGGCAGAGTGCTATTAATTCAAAATAAAGGGCAATCGGCAGAGTATACTGTCGATTGCCCTTTTTGTGCTCTATAGGACACTTCGCTTGCTTTTAGGTTAACCCTTCTTATGGGGAAGCAATTGCTTGATGATCCTGACAGGGGTTTTAAAGGTGTACCTGTGCAGTTGGGAGTTTTGTGTAGGCTCCTTACCCTTGTTACTATATAGGGGTATTCTACTGTGCTTTTTAGGCATGCTCTCGACCTCCCAGATACAGGGTCCCTTTGCTTGTATCGGCAGGGGGGCTGATACATACCCTTACTTCGCCTTGCAGCTTACACTTATGGATGTCACCGCCGTTTTCTATGCGGATCCTACCTTCAGAGATCATCTGGTCAAAGGCCTTGACCGAGAGGCAGAGCTTTTCTCGTAGGATCTTTGCAAGCTTTAGCTTTGAGGGGAACCTACTTGTAATCACGAGCCGCAGCTCTTGGGTAAGATCAGCAGGATCGCCGAGGATCTGATACAGAGGGGCTTCTGTTTCGGCACCGTTTCTGGCTAAAAGCTCTGTATCCATAGCGTATTGCTGTGCGAGCTCTTGGTCGTTGCCCATCAATCTCTCCAGCAGCTCAGGGGCTAGGCTTTTGGTGTTGATGCGGGAATAAAGGGTGAGATTCCAGGTGGTTTTGCAGTGGGTGCATCTGTATATCAACCATATATCAAGTGACTTCTGCTGGGCGTTTACCCGAAATAAGTCAGAGGATGCAAACTCCGTTTTGGCACTGCACTTTTTGCAGTAGCGGATGGTTTTAGGAGGTGAAAGATATTGCACCTCCCATAGTATAGTTTTGATCATAAATTTCCTTCCTTTTTGTGTGATACAATAAAAGGAAGTCAGCTATCGGCGGACCATAGTCATAAATGAGTTTTTTCATAAATAAGCCTCCAAATCATTTAATGGCATAACAAAAGACCACAGATCGGTAAGAGTACCTACTGCGGTCTTTATTGCAACACAATACAAGAGGAGAGTATACTCCCTTGTTATATTGAAATAAAAGAACTTTGTACTCTGTACTCTAATCTGCGTAGCTCCACAACAAAAACAGCTGCCAAGCTATGCTGCAGCTCTGTGATGAGGTGGAATTGTGACTCACAATGACAGATTAGTAGATTTCCAAAGGACAAAGCTCCTTTCTAATGTAAATTCTACCTAAGTATATCGGAATTTTATCCCAGAGTCAAGATTAAATGCTAAAAGAAGCATGGTTTTGTCAGGAGCTTTATACCCCAGTAAGGTCAAAGAGGGGTGTATAGTCCTTTTGTGCCGAGTCAAGCCCCTGAGTAAACCCCTGTACCCCCAGACGGCGGGCGTGGCTTAGCACCTTGTTGTATTCGATGGGCAGCACCTTACGGCTGAGGATGGGGTGACTCTGCGCCTCCCCCCAAGGAGTATACTGGCTCATGATGCTCAGATAAATCTGCTCTAAAGGCAGGCTTGCAGCCGCCCAATCTAAGAGCTTAACCGAGTCAAATGCACACCCCGGCAGCACTAAATGCCGCAGGATCATGCCCTTGGTCATCATGCCATCCTCATCAAGGGTGACTTTGCCTACCTGCTCAAGCATCGCTTCTATGTTTCGGCTGGCTGTTTCAAAATAATCGGGGGCATTCGCATAAGCCCCTGAGAGCTCGGAGGAATAAAACTTTAGATCGGGTATGTAGATATCTACATACCCCTCCAGTGCTTTGATGGCTGAGGGGGATTCGTAGCTGCTGGTGTTATAAACGATGGGCAGGGCAAGGCGGTGCTTAACCCTGTCGAGCGCTCTTAGGATCTGGGGCAGATAATGGGTAGGAGTTACGAGATTGATGTTGTGAGCACCCTGCGCTTGTAGCTCCAAGAAGATCTCACCTAAGCGCTCTTGACTGATCTCTTTACCGAAGCCCTCATGGCTGATCTTGGTGTTTTGGCAAAAGATGCAGCCCAATGAGCAGCCGCTAAAAAACACCGCCCCAGAGCCCCGACTTCCGCTGATCACAGGCTCCTCCCAGTGGTGCAGCGCTGCTAGTGCTACCTGTAGGGTTTCGCCTGCGCCACAGTAGCCTACTTGAGTGCTGCGGTCGATCTTACACTGCCGCCCGCAGAGTGTGCATGGTTTTGTAAGCATATTCGTACCTCTGCTTTTAATTTGCTGTTTACAGTATATCCTCCGTGGGAAGACTTTGCAAAGGAGATTTTATAAATCTATAAAAAGCTCATATTATTAGGGGAATTATGGCAGAAATATAATAGAAAAATTTAGGAAATTATGTTATAATACTTTGTGCTGCCTAAGTCATGATGCCAAATCGGGCCTTTGGTCTGGGACCCGAGAAATTGGCTACAAAATTTAAGTAAAAACACTTATATAAAAGAAGCGAGGAATGGACATGAAACAAAATAGCACCAAACCAACCCTCGAAATCATCAGAACATTTACCAAGGGCTCGGGGGCACTTTTTGGAGTGGCGATGCTTACCTCGATTTTTAATACAGGGTTTAATTCGCTGACGCCTCAGGTAATCAAAATCACCGTAGACTCCATCATCGGTCAGGAGCCTTTGTCGCTGCCGCCGGTGTTGCTGAGCTGGTTTGAGGGGCTGGGGGGCAGAGAGTTTTTCCGAAGCCACCTATATGTGATCGCTATCGCAGTCGTGTTGCTGGCAGCCCTCTCTGGTGTCGCCAACTTTATCAGCCGTACCACCATTGCCATGGGGGCAGAGGGCTTCGTTAAGCGGATGCGCGATCAGCTGTTTATCCATATCCAGCGCTTACCCTATAGTTGGCATGTATCTCATCAGACGGGGGATATCATACAGCGGGTTACCTCTGATATGGAGGTGGTCAAGCGCTTTATCTCGGGTCATTTGATCGAGGCATTTCGTACGATGGTGCTGATCATCGTCACCTTAAGCATAATGTTTTCAATGAATACAACCCTTTCACTGGTTGCTATCGGCTTTATCCCACTGATAGTGGGGTATTCTGCTGTGTTTTACGGTGCGATTGCCAAGCGCTTTCGCGAAACCGACGAGGCAGAGGGGGCTTTGGCTTCGGTGGTGCAGGAGAATCTAACAGGGGTTAGAGTCGTGCGTGCCTTTGGCAGGGAGGGCTTTGAGACCAAGAAATTTGACGAAAAAAACAATGCCTACGCTCGTATCTGGATTAAGCTGGGCTACATCATGGGAGCTTATTGGGGGCTGGGTGATCTCTTTACAGGCCTACAGACCATGACAGTGCTGATTGTGGGCACCTATATTTCGGTACAGGGGCAGATCACCATCGGTGAGCTGATCGCATTTTTGTCGTACAACTCTATGTTGATCTGGCCTATCAGAGGCCTTGGCAGGATTCTCTCCGAAATGAGTAAGTCGGGAGTTTCCTTTGATCGTTTGGGGTATATCCTTCATGCAGAGGAGGAGAGGGACAATCCTGATGCCATTGAGGTGCCTTTAACGGGAGATATTGTCTATAAAGATGTGAGCTTCGGCTACAATGACGGCACAAAGGTGCTAGAAGATATCAGCTTTACCATCAAGGGCGGTACTACGGTGGGTATACTGGGAGGCACAGGCTCGGGTAAGTCTACTCTAGTACACTTATTAAATCGGCTCTACCCAGTAACTCAGGGCAGTATCACCATCGGCGGGGTGGACATCAATCAAATCAAGCTTGATTATCTGCGCCGAAGCATCGGCATGGTGCTACAAGAGCCCTTTTTATTCTCCCGTACCATCCAGCAGAATATTGCTATTTCGGGGGACGATACCGATCTGGCAGCGATCCGACATGCCAGCTCCATCGCTTATATCGATGAAGCAATCGCCAGCTTTAAGGATGGCTATAGCACCTTAGTGGGAGAGCGAGGAGTCACTCTCTCGGGTGGGCAGAAGCAGCGGGTTGCCATCGCGCGGATGCTGATGCAGCAAGCGCCCATCATGGTGTTTGATGATTCCCTCTCGGCGGTGGATGCAGAGACCGATTATAGGATCCGCACCGCGCTGCATGAGCGGCAAGGGGATGCCACTGTGATAATTATCTCTCATCGTATCACCAGCCTGATGCAGGCAGATGAGATTATCGTGCTCGATGAGGGAATAATCAGTCAGATAGGTACCCACAGCCAGCTGATCGCTGAGGAGGGCATCTACAAGCAGATTTATGATATACAGCTCAATAGCGATGATCGACTGATGACGATGGGAGGTGATGACAATGAGCGGATTTGATGAGCAGGAGTACAATAAACCCTTTGACCTGATGGTCTGGAAGAAGGTCATCCCTTTTATTGACCCCTATCGAAAGACCTTTTATCTGGTGATGCTGCTGTCGGTGCTGGGTACCGCCATTGATATCGCGATGCCTTTGTTTAATCGTTATGCCATCACCAATTTCATCCGTATGGGTACCACCGAGGTGATGGGCCCTTTTGCGGCGCTTTATACTGGCGTAATTATCCTGCAAACCATCGGCGTGATCTTCTTTGCCCGTCAGGCAATGGTCATAGAGCTCAACCTCGGCAAAGACCTAAAGCGGGCGGCCTTTGTTAAGCTGCAAACCCTGTCGCTAGATTACTATAACACTACCCCTGTAGGCTACATCTTAGCTCGTGTGATGAGTGACACCGAGCGGATTTCCGGCATGGTCTCCTGGGGGCTTATCGATATGCTCTGGTCATTTTTATATGTGATTGGCGTCTTTGTATCGATGATGCTGTTAAACCCCAAGCTGGCTTTGCTGGTCATCGCGGTGGTGCCGATCCTTGCTTTGCTGACAGGCTTCTTCCAAGGTAAGCTTCTGCGGCTAAATCGCTTGGTACGGCGGGCAAACTCCAAGATCGTAGGCGCATACAATGAGGGGATTATGGGGGCAAAAACCTCCAAGACCCTTGTTATCGAGGAGCGCAACCAAGCTGAGTTTAAAGAGGTCACTGAGGGGATGCGCTCCATTGCTGTGCGTACTGCGATGCTCAACGGCATCTACATCCCATTGATCCTGCTCTTTAGCTCGATGGCAGTGGCGGTGGTGCTGACCAAGGGCGGCGCGGCGGCTTGAA
>DAMCAP010000025.1:22620-36686 GCA_032059445.1 Oscillospiraceae bacterium | reverse complement strand
TGCAGTAACAAAAGGTCTATCGAAATAATTTTAAAGCAGCTTAACAAAAACAGACCTGTTCTGTAAAACAGGTCTGTTTTTTATGCCCTTTAGATCAAGCTTGCTTATACCAACTGGGGATCATATCTTGAAAGCAGTTGTAATGCTTCAAGCACTTCTCATAGATCCTGATCATGTTTGCAATATCCTTTTCGCCAACTTGCTCTGCCCATTTTATCGAATACAGGGCAGTGTGCGCAACATATACCGCAAGGATCGTCCAAAAATCTTCTGGTACTTCGCCCTCAAAATATGCATTTATCTGCCCGATGCAATAGGGAATGCTTGTATCTGTGGCGAAGCTCTTAAGCTTATGAAACTCTTCATATGGGTCACCGATCCCCCAACGATTAAAATCGATCACGCCGATTTTGTGATCAGGAGTCAAGATAAGATTGCCGGGATGAAAATCCCCATGCTGATATACAGGTGGCTTTGCCCAGATCTTACCCATATTAGCCTGTACAAATTCAATAATAGGCTCATCGCCATCTACCCGCAAGCTTGAGTCTATGTAACTTTGCAGTTGCCATAATTTCTTTGCCATCTTCGTTTCTTTTGGGGCCTCATCAGGAGGGATGGGTAGTTGATGTATGCTGCGTAGGATTTTACCTGCTTGCCATCCCAAATCATACTGCTCCTTTGCGCTGAGATGAGGCAACGCAAGCTCGAGGTCTTCTCCTGCTACCCAAGTCAGTAGCATATAGACAGTTTGCTGGTTATTACAGGTGCCAAAGCTAATGGGTTGCGACATTTCAAAGCCCAGTGTAGCATACTTGCTGATGATAGCGTATTCCTTTTCTTTCGCTGTGTAATGGGCTATGTCTGATATTCTAAGAAGTAGCTTTAGGCCAGAAATGGTTTCGATATAGTACTTGGTGTCGCTCGACCAGCCTTTATGGATTTGCTTGATAATGCTCCATTGCATTTGAAGTTTGGTTTGAAGCTCTTGAAACATCTATACACCTCTCGATCATTCATGATTTTAGCTACTTATCGCCAAGTGCAGGGGTGAAAATCTACACATCTAAGGCGGGATCTTCCATAATTATACTATAAAAATCAAAAAAGACATAGCCTTCACAATTGAAAGCTATGTCTTTATTTTTGGGCTCTTATTTGATCAGAGACCCTATGCTTTGGTTTAATTTATCTTGTGTGATTGCGCCGATGGTTTTTGCAGTAATTTTGCCGTCGGCATCGATAAAGATTGTAGCAGGGAAGCCGCGGAGCCCATACAAGCTCAGTGCCTTGCCATCTGTCTCATAAAATACGGGGAAGGTATAGCCGGAGTTTTTAATATAGTTTCTACCATCGTCACTGCTTCTTTCGGATTTCACAGGGTTGAGCATGACGAACTGCACCTTATCGCCGTACTGCTTATAAGCTGACTCAAAATAAGGCATTTCTGTCTTGCAGTAGCTACACCAAGAGGTCCAGAAGTTTAAGACTACTGGCTTGCCCTTTAAACTCGAAAGTGTAACTTGATTGCCCTGGGCATCCTGCATGGAAAAGTCAGAGGCTTGAGATGACACTGCTGCCATAGTTTGATTTGGGTCAGCTTCTGCATCGGGATTTGGCTCTATTGCTATCTTGCGCAGTAGGTATGAGGCGTTGCTGATTTCGCCAGTCATAGGGTCAACCTTATCTCTATACACACTATACACAGCAAATGAAACTGCAATGGTTACCAGAAGTACTGCAATGATTAGTACCAATTTTCTTTTATCGTTCACGTTATTTCTCCTTTACCTAACGGTTAAATAAACTTAAGAAACGTCCTAATAAACCAGTCATCATGAGGATACCAATTATTACAAGCAAAAGACCGGATGCAAAGTTGATTGTCTTGTAATTCCTTTTAATGAAATCAAAAGCACCTTTTAGATTGTCGATCAAGAGTGCGGAAAGTACAAATGGGATGCCAAGCCCAGCTGAGAAACACAATAGCATCAGTGTGCCCTGTAAGGCGGAGCCACTTGCCGATGCCATTGCCAGTGCCGAGCCTAAAAAAGCACCTACACAGGGTGTCCAGCTGACAGAGAAGATCATTCCAAACGTGACTGCCTTAAAGAAGCTTAGGTTGTTTGCATCGGCGTTTTTCATCCCATGTACGCCCAAAACCGGTTTAATAACCCCCATAAAGCCAAGACCAAATACGACGATGACAGCACCCAATACGATGTTGACGATGGTGGCGTAATTGACCAAGAAGCTGCCGATTACTCCAAAGAACAACCCCAGTGCTACAAAGACGATGGTAAAGCCCAGCACAAAGCCCAGAGAGTTTTTTAGCGCCTTGTCCTTACTATCACGATCATCCTCAGCTGCAAAATACGTGATATATATCGGAAGCATGGGCAGCAGACAAGGGGAGATAAATGAGATGATGCCCTCCAAAAACGAGATGATATATTGCATGATTTTCCTCACTACATGACGATTTTACGAGCTTGCTCATTAGATATATGTCATATTTATACCCCTTTGCATCCGAATTATACCTTTTTGGCAATCAGGTTGCATTAATAGCACGTTTGTACTTAAGAACCATTCAAATCGGGATATGTAAAAATAGTTTATAAATGATATTACAATCAAGCGTTGAGGGATATTAAATGATCTGGCATTAGGTCAAAAGAAGATTGATTAGATAAAAGTTACACTGAATACTTTGTACTTTGTATCTCATAAATGAAATTTTAAAGAGATAAAGCGAAAACGCAAAAAAGTCAAGGGCGGCACTCACAAGAGTGCTGCCCTTTGATTTTGTGATCTGTTTATATATTAACAAATGGGTAAAGTCTAAAAGACCTATTGCCCTTATAGTCGCCATGGCAAATGACAAGCAATCTTCTTGATTTGAAACAAGGCTATGCTGTGTAGTTAGGGTTGTTTATAAGAAGTTGAAAAAACTACCTATGCATTTGTTGCGATTAGGGAGTTGTTTCTCGATTTTAGCATAGAACAAATCCACAATGTAAATAGTATCGATGCGTGGGGACAAACTATATTTGCTAGGAGGAGATAACATGGATATGCAATTTGATGCGGTTTATTATGAGCCGGCTACACTTGACTACGAATTAGGGCAGAAGCTTAAAGCAAAATATGCAAACCTCCCGTGGCAAGAAATAGAGAGTCATAACTATATACCTGAGCTGGCTGGGGCAAGTAATCGTGACTTCCCAAAGCTAAAAAACCACCTGATCATCGGTGTGAGGAAAACACATAAATATGTGCCCAATCACAAGGTGTCTGATTGGCTGGTACCATATACATCCTCGGGTTGCCGAGCGATGTGCTTATATTGTTATCTGGTATGCAATTATAACAAGTGCTCTTATCTTAGATTGTTTGTCAACCGTGAGCAAATGCTGGATAAGCTTCTTAAAAAAGACGCTGCCGCACCGATGCCCCAGACCTTTGAAATAGGCAGCAATAGTGATCTGCTGCTGGAAAATACGATCACAGACAATCTAACCTATACAATCCAGCGCTTTGCAAAGGAAGGCCGTGGGTACCTGACATTCCCGACGAAATTTGACATGGTGCAACCTTTACTCAACCTTGATCATAAAGCAAAGACGATCTTTCGTATGAGTGTAAACCCTGAGGAGATTATACGCAGTATAGAGTTTGGCACATCTCCGCTACGAGCACGTATACAAGCGCTAAATGCGATGGCAGAAGCCGGGTATCCGGTGGGGCTATTGATCGCACCTGTGATCCTACTGCCGGATTACAAGCGCTTATACAGCGAGCTGATAGAGCAATTGGCGGCCGAGCTGAGCGAAACGGTTATCAAAAACGGGTTTATAGAGATCATCTTGATGACCTATAGCTTTGTACACAATGCGATTAATACAGAGGCGTTTCCCAATGCTGTAGATCTTCTAAATAAGGATATTATGATCGGGCGTGGGCGCGGGAAGTACTGTTACCGAAATGATGTACGCGTGGAGGCAGAGGCTTTTTTGCGTCAAGAGGTTTCTCATAAGCTTGCAGGCATGCCGATATTGTATATTTCTTAAGGAAGATCTGCTCATATAAGGTATAAGCATAAAACAAACAGGCTGGTGTAATACCAACCTGTTTGTTGTTGTGATATTAAAGGAGAGTTGGAGCTGGCAATTATGGATGCGAGTCATTTTTAACTAGGGGATTAAGCCTGCATTTGCCAAATGCTTATACTATCAAATTACAATTCAAACTCTACAATTTCACCGTTTTGGGGGTGATAACCGTTGCACAGAGCTTGAATGAACATTCCATGGCAGGCAATAATGACTTTAGGATAGTGCTTATATTTATTAAGAATAGGCAGAATCCTTTTTCTCATGGAGCTCATATCCTCCCAATCCATATCTTTATTAGTGGGGTATGTTCCATTAAACTCAACGAATTCACGGTAACTCTTTTCTGCTCTTTCATCTTCTTCATAAATATAGTTTTTATTTGCCATCCATTCGTGTAAATCAGTTTCGACAATGATGTCTTTTTGCAGCTCTTTAGAAAGTATGGCAGCTGTTTGTAAGGCTCTAGTATAAGGCGAAGATAGGATGATACTTGCTTGAGATAGTCGTGTATCCTTAGAAGTGTTTTGAATTTCTTTAATCCCCTCAATACTTAAAGGAGATAAATTTACACCAAATCCCTGATATATCTTTTGATTACGCTGTGAATAATCAGTTTTGCCGTGCCTAATCAGATAAAAAGTAGCCATTTCACACCCCTCCACATATAAATCATCTTTGATTCTGATTATATCATGCTTATCGGCACAAAAAAAGACCTATCTTCCTGAAAGTGGGATAGGCCTTTGTTGAATAAAGGTCATACAAAAACGAGGTTTATTTAGAGATTACTTGAGCTTATACGATGATGCTTATTTTACATGCCATTGGCATTCACTACACGCTAAATCGTGAATAGAAATTACTCCACCACAAGAAGGACAAGTATATCTTTCTTTTTGCTGCTTCATAAATTCATTCAAACCATTTTCTTTGACGAACTGACTGTTCTGCATTAGACTAGTTTTATATTTTGTTCTATAGCTTTTTTCGAGATTTGTAATTTGTTTACATGGGTACTCGCCACATTGATAGCAATACGAAACACCTTGTTTACCAACACAGTCTTTAATTCTGCACTTGCGGCAGTGTTCTGGTTTCCCCTTATCACTGTTTAAGCAACCAGCACATGGCTTTTTGCTATAGCAGTGCTTATAACAAACCATGCAATTCATTCCACAAGGAGCAAACATAATCGTTTCTATTGCTTCTTTTGGCATTTTCATAGTATGACTCCTCCTTCGTGGAAGATATAAATAATAGTCTTTAATAGGACAATATCATAAAAACAGATTATCCTATTGAATGAGCTGGTAGTTGTAGATGTGAGGACGTTTTATCAGAGTGCTTTTGAACAAACACGACACATTAAGCTAATAATCTACATGCTTATCAGTTGAGTAAGTTGATTATGTAAAATGCTTTCATTTTCTTCTTTGCTTTTGGTTGGGTCATTAGAGTTCAAGTAAAATTCACATGGTAATGAAGAACACTTTCCACAGTGAGTAAATTGCTTTTTGTTTATACAGCAATCATAAATATCACAGATTTCCCCACTGGTATATGTTAGCCAAAAGGCTTCACCTTTTATTTTATGACAACCTCCACAATCATTCGGGTAATATTCACAATCAGAACAAACAACGCCACAGCAACTAATTATCTTTTCCATAAAATCACATCCTCACAAACAATATATAAATAATCTTATGTTTAATATATCACAGAAAAGAGTGCAAAAAAAAGACCTACTTTTTCCTTGACGGAAAAGTAGGTCTTTTGGTGCCGGTGGTCGGACTCGAACCGACATGGTTTCCCGTACGATTTTGAGTCGTATGCGTCTGCCATTCCGCCACACCGGCTTGTATATACTGCGTGGTTGCCGCAGAAGTTATTATACTATAAACTACTGTTGAATGCAAGGGGTTTGCAAAGTTTTGTGGCTGTAATAAATCTGCGGCTGTCGGCTGGGTATACTAGCATAGTGCTGTCATTGTGTGGTGGAAATATTGTTACAAAATGCAATAATTCATTGAAATGACTACTATGCTGTGATATACTTACAAAGTAAAAATACTGGAGGTGCAAATATGGACGCAAAAAAGCTGCAAGAACTAAAAGCGCTTGCTTGTGAAATAAGAATACAAACGCTGACTGGGCTTGGCACACTGGGCTTCGGGCATATTGGAGGTTCTTTTTCGATTGCTGAGCTGTTGGCGGTGCTATACGGAGATGAGATGAAAATAGACCCTGCAAATCCTAATTGGGAAGACAGGGACTGGCTGGTCTGCTCTAAGGGGCACGCTGGCCCTGCTATATATGCAGCCCTTGCAATCAAGGGATACTTCCCCAAAGAAGAGCTGCTCAAGATTAATACCCCCGGCACCACACTTCCTAGCCACTGCGACCGTCTGCTGACCCCCGGTGTTGATATGACTACAGGCTCTCTGGGTCAGGGTTCATCTGCAGCTGCGGGTATTGCTTATGGCAATCGCCTAAGCAAGAAGGATAACTACACCTATCTAATCCTAGGTGATGGCGAGCTGCAAGAGGGTCAGGTCTGGGAGGCGATGTCCTTTGTGGCACAGCACAACCTGACCAATCTCATCACCTTCGTAGATGATAACAAGAAGCAGCTAGACGGCTATGTCACCGACATCGTAGACTTCAGCAATGCTGAGGAGCGCATGCGTGCTTTTGGTCTTGAATCTGTAGTAGTCGACGGACATGACATTAGAGCAATATCTGCGGCAATTAAGGATGCTAAGGCTGCCAATAAGCCCACCTGCATCGTGCTAGACACCGTCAAGGCAAGAGGCTGCTCCTTTGCTGAGGATGTGGTCAACAACCACAGCGTGACCATTTCGGCGGAGCAGATGAAAGAAGGACTTGAGGCTCTTCATGCAGAACTAGCAAAGGTGGTGGCAAACAATGATTAATGTTGCAAAAGAAATCGGTAAAGATTCAAAAGAAATGCGTGCGTATTTCAGCGAAAAGATGATTGAGCTGGCAAACGCTGATCAGAATATTATGTTTTTGGGTGCTGACCTAGTCGGTACCGTATCTATGGGCAACTTCTTAAAGACATACCCCGACAGAGGCCTCAATGTAGGTATTGCAGAAGCAAATATGGCGGGTGTTGCAGCAGGTCTTTCGCTAACAGGCAAGGTTCCTTTTGTTTACTCTTTTGGTCCTTTTGCGACCCGCCGCTGCTATGATCAGGTGTTTTTGTCCTGTGCATATGCCAAGGCAAATGTCAAGATCATCGGTAGTGACCCCGGTGTGTGTGCAGCTTTTAACGGCGGAACTCATATGCCCTTTGAGGATGTGGGTATCATGCGCAATATCCCCGAAATCACCATCTTAGAGCCTGCTGATGGTCTGTCGCTTCAGTGGGCGCTGGAGGCAGCTGCAAAGCAGTATGGTATCTTCTACATCCGTATCGTGCGCAAGAGCGGCCCTAAGGTTTATGAGGCAGGGTCTCAGTTTGAGATCGGCAAGGCAGCAAAGCTTAGAGATGGTAAGGATGTAACGCTGATTGCTTCGGGCATTATGGTGGCTGAGGCGCTGAAGGCTGCACAGCTGCTAGAAGAGCAGGGTGTAACAGCAAGAGTGCTTGATATGTTTACCATTAAGCCTATTGATAAGCAGGCGATTATCGAGGCTATTGCCGACACAGGCTGCATCGTTACCTGCGAAAACCACAGCGTGATCAATGGTCTTGGCAGTGCCGTCAGTGAAGTGGTAGTGGCAAATTGCCCTGCTCCTGTAGAGATGGTAGGCGTCAAGGATGTATTTGGTGAGGTAGGCCCTGAGAATTACCTCAGAGAGCGCTTTGGTCTAACCCCTGATAAGATCGTAGAAGCTGCGCAGCGTGTCATCGCTCGCAAGGCAAAGTAAATCACATTCCTGATTTAAATGCGTGACCCCGGTACCTAGGTATCGGGGTTTTGTTGTTCTTTGTGGCTTGAGGGCAAAGGTAGCCAACTGCTGTTGCCAATAAAGAAGAAACTGCATGGTTAGACCTAGTATAGACTTGGTGTAGACTCACGGAACGTCAAACCTCACACCCTGATGACCCTACTGGCATGGGATACGTCGAAATGCTGTGTCATTCGGTTATAAGTTGGGAAAAAGGCTCATAGGTTAGCCTAGGGGGTGTGAGGATGAATGTGTTTGCACTTGGGCTAAGTTTGGCAGCAGGCTTATGCACCGGTATTGGAGGAATAATTGGGGTCTTACTAAAAGATCGTGGCAAAGCTTATATAGGCGGAGCGCTTGGGTTTTCCGCTGGTATTATGATCACGGTTTCGCTGTCTGATATCCTCCCCAATGCTATAGAGATTCTCTCTGGTAAAATCGGAGAGACGGTCGGTGCAGTCTTTATTATGGTGGCGGTCATTGCGGGGATGCTGATCGGCGGCTTGATTGATACCTTTATCCCGCAGGCTGAGCTTGGCAGCTCTAAGGGGATGTATCGCCTGGGGATTTTTTCGATGATCTCTTTAATCGCCCACAACCTGCCTGAGGGCACAGCTGTATATGTAAGTGGTGCTACCGACACTGGGATGGGTGTTTCTTTGGCGTTGGCAATCGGCATGCACAATATCCCGGAGGGGATCGCAGTTGCTTTGCCGATTTATACTGCTACAGGCAAGGCAGGTAAGGGGATTGGCTATGCTTTTTTGTCGGGATTGGCGGAGCCACTGGGCGGAGTGCTGGCTTGGATGGTTATAGGGCCGCTTGTTGGTCCTTTGCTGCTTGAGTACACCATGGCGGTGGTTAGTGGTTTGATGCTCTATGTAGCGATCTGGGAGCTGATCCCTTCTTCCTGTCAGACGGGGGGATTTAGATCGATGTCGTTTGGTGCGCTCCTAGGGGTGCTTGTGATGTCCTTAAGTATATATTTAATTTGATGATTAAGGGGCACTTTTTGCCGAAATACTATAGATTGGTAGGGTTAATTTTTAAATTATTGTAAAATGTTTGGGAAAACTTAAAAACCCTCTTGATTTTTTTATAGAATGGGGTAAAATATAGTTAGCACTCGAGATAACAGAGTGCTAATATTGTTACAATTACGCTCTGCTTTTAGAGCAGGTGAGCAGGGTTTTACTGCTTATCCAACGATAAACTAAGTTAAATGGAGGAATTGTTGTGAAGATCAAGCCACTTGCAGACCGTGTAGTTATTAAGATGGTAGAGGCTGAGGAAACCACCAAGAGCGGTATCATTCTATCGGGAGCAGCTAAGGAAAAGCCACAGGTTGCCAAGGTAGTTGCCGTAGGTCCCGGCGGAGTAGTAGAAGGCAAGCAGGTAACCATGCATGTCAAGGTTGATGACAGCGTATTGATCAGCAAGTATGCCGGCACCGAGGTTAAGATTGACGGTGTGGAGTATACCATCCTTCGTCAGGATGATATCTTGGCGATCGTAGAGTAGTCTGATTGCATAATAAAAGAATTGGAGTGTTATAGTATATGGCAAAGATTATTAGCTATGGAGCAGACGCCAGAAAGTCGCTGCAAAAGGGTATTGACTGCCTGGCAGATACCGTTAAGATTACCCTTGGCCCTAAGGGAAGAAATGTAGTGCTAGATCGTAAGTTTGGTGCACCACTCATCACCAACGACGGTGTAACCATCGCCAAGGAGATCGAGCTGACCGATCCTTTTGAAAATATGGGCGCACAGCTTGTAAAAGAGGTTGCTACCAAGACCAACGATGCAGCCGGTGACGGTACTACTACCGCAACCCTGCTGGCACAGGCATTGGTGCGTGAGGGCATGAAGAACGTAACTGCTGGTGCTAACCCAATGGTTATAAAGAGAGGTATCCAGAAGGCTGTAGATGTGGCTGTAGATGCGATCAAGGCCAACTCCAAGAAGGTAAGCGGCACTGAGGATATTGCTAGAGTAGCAACTGTATCTGCTGGTGACGAGTTTATCGGTACTCTGATTGCAGAAGCTATGGAAAAGGTCTCTGCTGATGGTGTAATCACCATTGAAGAGTCTAAGACTGCTGAAACCTACTCCGAAGTCGTAGAGGGAATGCAGTTTGATAGAGGCTATATCACCCCTTACATGGTTACCGATACCGAGAAGATGGAAGCAGTCGTAGAAGATGCTTTGATCCTGATCACCGACAAGAAGATTGCATCCATTCAGGAGATCCTGCCTGTCCTTGAGGAGATCGTGCAGACCGGCAAGAAGCTGATCATCATCGCTGAGGATGTAGAGGGTGAGGCTCTCTCCACTCTGATCCTTAATAAGCTCAGAGGCACCTTTACCTGCATCGCTGTCAAGGCTCCCGGCTTTGGCGAGCGCCGCAAGGAGATGCTCAGAGATATTGCTGCTCTCACAGGCGGTCAGGTTATCAGTGAAGAAATCGGCTTAGATCTCAAATCCGCTACTATGGATCAGCTGGGCCGTGCTAGACAGGTAAAGATCACTAAGGAGCACACCATCATCGTAGATGGTTATGGCAAGCGTGAGGATATCACAGGGCGTATCACCCAGATCAGAAACGAGCTGGAGAACACCACCTCTGAGTTTGACCGTGAGAAGCTGCAGGAGCGTCTGGCAAAGCTGGCAGGCGGTGTAGCAGTAATCAAGGTGGGCGCTGCAACCGAGATCGAAATGAAGGAAAAGAAGCTGCGCATCGAGGACGCTCTGGCTGCTACGAAGGCTGCTGTAGAAGAGGGTATCGTAGCTGGTGGCGGCGTGGCATTGCTCAATGCAATCCCTGTGGTTGAGAAGCTGCTGAGCACCTGTGAGGGTGACGAAAAGACCGGTGTAAGAATTGTGCTGCGTGCTCTTGAGGAGCCAATCCGCCAGATCGCTGCCAATGCAGGTCTTGAGGGCTCTGTAATCATCGACAAGATCAAGCGCGCTCGCCGTGTAGGCTATGGCTTTGACGCATACAAGGAGACCTATGGCGATATGATGGAAGCCGGCATCGTCGACCCCACCAAGGTTAGCCGTAGTGCTCTGCAAAACGCAGCTAGTGTAGCTGCTATGGTGCTGACCACCGAGTCTCTGATTTCGGAAGAAGCCAAGGATGAGCCCGCTATGCCAAACCCAGGCATGAACCCAATGTATTAATAGATCGACAATTTGTAGGTAGTAAAAAGGCGAGGTGCGATGCATCTCGCCTTTTTTACCAAAAGACAGGAGGAGCGTATTTGGAGGGAATCATTTATCGAAGACTACAAGCAGAGGAGATAACCCGAGATCTTTTTAAGGGGTTTGAGCGTTATCAGGAGGTAAAGCGCTGCTGGCGTAAGGAAAATGGGCAGTGGCTGCTTAAAGATATCCCCTTTATCGAAAATTGGGGAGAGGAAGACTATGCTGTATTGGTAGAGTGCTTGCAGGGCACCATAAAGGATGGCGGTGTAGTATTGGCTGCGTTTGAGGGGGATACTCTGGCGGGCTTTGCGTCGATAGAGGGGGAGATCTTTGGAGGAGATCATCGATATATCCAGCTCTCCTCTCTACACACCAGCTACCCAAAGCGTGGGCGTGGGATTGGTAAGGTGCTGCTGGCGCTGGCTGCTCAGGCTGCTCGTAGCCTCGGTGCCAAAAAGCTCTATATCTCTACCCACTCCAGTGAAGAAAGCCAAGGCTTTTATCGTGGGCAGGGTTGCATAGAAGCGAAGGAGTATTGTAGTCGACTGGTGGAAAAAGAGCCCTGCGATTGCCAGTTAGAGCTGGTACTATAAGCAAAATCGGCAAGTGATAACACAGTCATTTAATACTATATTATGCTATTGACTGTTATATCGAAACGTGATATACTGTAGTAAAATATATCATGCTTCGATATATCCCAGGGAGGTTATCAATATGAACGAGCGAATGGAGAAGCTATTAAAAAGCTACATACCATTGTCTGAGCCCAGCTTTTTGCTGCTATCCAGTCTTTTGGATGAGCGCCATGGTTATGGGATCATGCAGCGAGTAGCCGAAATCACCTCGGGGCGTGTGAGCCTTGGCGCGGGGACGGTATATACCATACTTTATAAGATGGAGCAAGACGGTTTAATCGAAGTAATCAGTGAGGTGGATCGCAGGAAACTCTATAAAATAACTCCTACCGGTCAAAAGATCTTGACCGCAGAGTGCAACAGGCTGCAAGAGCTGGCGGTTATAGCAGATTTTACTAAAAACTGTATGGACATTACTGAGGTTTTGATGTAAAATAAAGTTATAACGAAACTAGTGATTTCGTTGCCGGTTGAAGGTTATTATATGCCCCGCCTACGGCGAAGGGCAATTTACCATAGGCTTTGCTTATGGGGTAATATTGGAGGGCGATTATGGATAAATTACTTCCCTATATGCCGGTTATATGGCTTGCTCTGGCTGTGATATTGGGCATAGGCGAAGCGATCACAATAGATCTTGTGGCTATTTGGTTTGCTGTAGGCTCGGTTGCGGCGATACTGCCAGCTGCTATGGGTGCACCGTTTTGGTTTCAGGTAGTCACATTCTTTGCGGTATCTACTGTTTCTCTGGCAATTACACGTCCTTTGGTCAAAAAAGTGCTTATGACCAAAAGAACCGCTACCAACGCTGATCTAAACATCGGAAAAATTGCAAGTGTAATCCACGAGATCAACAACCACCTGGATGAGGGTAGAGTCCACCTTGAAGGCTTGGATTGGGCTGCTCGCTCTGAGGATGGGGAGATTATCCCTGTAGGTGACCGCGTACTTGTCAAAGATATCAGCGGAGTTAAGCTGATTGTCGAGAGAATCATATAAGTAAAAATCAGCTTAGGCTGTAAATAATTAGGAGGATTACTATGGGACCAGTTATAGGCACATTCGTATTTTTCGCACTGATTATTATCGGTTTGATCATGGTGGCCAGCAGCATCAAAATTGTACCTCAGGCAACAGTGTTTGTTGTAGAGCGTCTGGGCGCTTATCATGCAACTTGGTCTACGGGTATGCACTTCAAGGTGCCCTTTATCGACCGTGTGGCAAAGCATGTCAGCCTTAAGGAGCAGGTTGTCGATTTTAAGCCTCAGCCTGTTATCACCAAAGACAACGTTACCATGCAGATCGATACAGTAGTGTTTTTCCAGATAACCGACTCTAAGCTGTATACATACGGCGTTGAGCGTCCGTTGTCTGCAATCGAAAATCTTAGCGCTACTACGCTGCGTAACATCATCGGCGAGCTGGAGCTTGATAACACCCTGACCTCCCGTGATGTGATCAACACCCGTATTACCAGCATTCTTGATACCGCTACCGATAAGTGGGGTATTAAGGTGAATCGTGTAGAGCTTAAGAACATCATCCCGCCTAAGGAAATACAGGACGCCATGGAAAAGCAGATGAAGGCAGAGCGTGAGCGTCGTGAATCTATCCTGCGTGCAGAGGGTGAAAAGCATAGCCAGATCCTTGTGGCTGAGGGTGAGAAGGAATCTCAGATCCTACGCGCACAGGCTGAGAAGGAAGCTGCGATCCTACGTGCAGACGCAGTAAGAGAGCAAAAAATCCGTGAGGCACAGGGTGAAGCAGAGGCAATTACAATGGTGCAGAAGGCTCTCGCAAGCTCGATCATTATTCTAAATGAAGCAGCTCCAAGCCAGAGCGTTATCGCACTCAAGAGCCTTGAGGCTTTTGCCAAGGTAGCTGATGGTAAGGCAACCAAGATCATCATTCCTTCTGAAATTCAGTCGATGGCAGGGTTGGCAACTTCCTTTAAGGAGCTAGTAAGCGATAAGTAATCGTCATTTTCGACAAATATATATACCGTTTTAATGCGATATTAACAGTTTCCCCAATCTCTTCAATTTCGGTAAAATACTATTGAAATTTACTTTTTGATGGTATACACTTATACTTGTAATGATGGTTGAGGAGGGGCGTGCCGTGATTTTGATCAACAGACACTGCAAAATAAAAGCACTGTTTTATATCAAAGGCATAGGAGCGCA
>DAMCAP010000025.1:22057-22610 GCA_032059445.1 Oscillospiraceae bacterium | reverse complement strand
GCCGTTACGGGAGAATAGCGCGAATATCAATATGAAGAGACTTAAGTGAAAATAATTGCGTGCAAGCTGCGACTTTAAAAGAGTTGCAGCTTGTTTTATTTTTACTTATATCAAATTTTGGGAGGATAAAGATGACGGTGACTACAAAAAAAGTTGCAATTGTAATGGGAAGTGACAGCGATCTACCAATCATGAAGGCTGCGGTAAAAACTCTGCACAATCTTGGTATAGAGGTAGAGGTCAGGGTGATGTCAGCACACCGTACACCTGCTGAGGCGTGTGCCTTTGCAAGCAATGCCAGAGAGAATGGCTTTGGCGTAATTATTGCTGCGGCAGGCAAAGCGGCCCACCTAGCCGGAGTATTGGCAGCACACACTACACTGCCTATCATCGGCGTGCCGGTTAAATCTTCAACGCTAGACGGATTAGATGCCCTGCTCTCCACAGTGCAGATGCCTTCCGGAGTACCTGTAGCGACAGTTGCCATCGATGGTGCCGCAAACGCTGCTTTGCTGGCAGCGCAGATGCTAGGGATCAACGATGCTCGTCTTGC
>DAMCAP010000025.1:15036-22047 GCA_032059445.1 Oscillospiraceae bacterium | reverse complement strand
CCTTGCAGAGGAGCTTTGCCGCTACAAGCAAAAAATGGCTGAGGAAGTAAAGCAAAAGGACAGCAAGCTGAGCCTAGACGAAATCCTGGCAATGTAAGCGGGTAATCGCCCAATAGGACGTATAATAGATCAAAATAAATGATGAGGTGAAGGACATGTACGAGAAGAGAGAGCAATTGTACGAGGGTAAGGCAAAGAAGGTGTTTGCTACCAATGATCCTGCTGTGTGCATCGTAGATTATAAGGATGACGCAACTGCCTTTAACGGGCTTAAAAAAGGCACCGTGCAGGGGAAGGGTGTCATCAACAACCGTGTGTCAAACCATATGATGAAGATGCTGGCGGGGCATGGCATCCCCAGTCACTTTATTGAGGAGCTCAGCGAGCGCGAAACAGCGGTCAAAAAAGTATCGATTGTACCTATTGAGGTGATTGTACGCAACATTGCAGCAGGCTCCCTTTCTAAGAGATTGGGGATTGCCGAGGGCACCAAGCTTGCCACAACCGTGCTGGAATTTAGCTACAAAAATGATGATCTTGGCGACCCGATGATCAATGATTATCATGCTCTGGCAATGAAGCTGGCGACCCGCGAGGAGCTTGAAATCATCAGCGCCTATGCCCTAAAGATCAACGAGATCATGGCGGCTTACCTGAAAGATCTAAATATTGAGCTAATTGACTTTAAACTAGAGTTTGGCAAAGTTGCCGATGGCACTATTATTTTGGCAGATGAAATTTCTCCCGATACCTGCCGCTTCTGGGATTCCACCACTGGTGAAAAGCTGGACAAGGATCGCTTCAGACGAGATATGGGCGGCGTAGAAGATGCTTATCATGAGATCCTACGCAGACTAATGGGCGAGTAGGCGCCAATCTCGAGCTGATCGCTGCTTTACAGCAGGCTTGCCAATAGGTGATCAGATAAGCAAAACACAGACCCACACAGCACACAGTCGGGCTTAGGGCAGAGCTAACTCTTTGCCCTAAGCCGATTAGAAACGAAGTTATACAGCTGATAGGTAGATTGATTTACTTTTAGGAGGTAATTATGTCAGATCAGATTCATGAAGAATGCGGTATCTTTGGTATTAGAGCCAATTGCCGTACCAACGTAGCCGCAAGCGCTTATTATGCTCTGTACTCCTTGCAGCACCGTGGCCAAGAGAGCTGCGGTATTGCGGTAAATGACAACGGTATCATCCGAAATTACACGGACTCGGGTCTTGTACCTGAGGTGTTTACCCCCGAGCGCCTAGAATCATTGGGGATGGGCGCTATGGCCATCGGTCATACCAGATATGCTGCCAAAAGCGAAGCTTCGAGAATAAATGCACAGCCACTGCTGGTCAAGCATGTAAAGGGTCAGATGGCCTTTGCCCACAACGGTACCATCCTAAATGCTCCCCACCTGCGCCGGGAGCTGGAGCTAAAGGGTGCGATCTTTCACACCATCACCGATGCGGAGCTGGTTTCTTATGTGATCACCAACGCACGCCTTGAGGTGGGCTCCATCGAAAAAGCGGTAGAGGTAGCCATGGGCAAGATACAGGGCGCTTATTGTATGGTGGTGATGTCGCCCAAGAAGTTGATTGCAGCCCGTGACCCTCATGGATTTCGTCCTCTTTGTATGGGTAAAACGGAAGATGGTTCAGTGGTTTTTGCATCTGAAACCTGTGCCCTTGATTCGATGGGAGCGGTATATGTACGGGATGTAAAGCCCGGTGAAATCGTCATCGTTGACGAGAAGGGTGTCCGTTCCATTGAAACCCACTGCGGGCAGAAGCCTGCTCTTTGTGTCTTTGAATTTGTATATTTTGCACGCCCAGACTCGGTGTTAGATGGTGCTAGCGTCCACCATGCAAGGCTTAGAGCGGGGGCATACTTAGCACAGGAGCACCCGGTTGAAGCTGATGTGGTGATCGGTGTACCTGACTCCGGTCTTGATGCAGCTCTCGGTTATGCAAGAGAATCCGGAATACCCTACGGTGTGGGCCTGATCAAAAACCGCTACGTAGGCCGTACCTTTATCCAGCCGACTCAGGGGCAGCGTGAGGATGCAGTGCGTATCAAGCTAAACGCCCTATCTCATACGGTTAAAGGTAAGCGAGTGGTCATGGTTGATGATTCCATCGTGCGGGGTACTACCAGTGCCAACATCATCAAGCTGCTGCGTAAGGCAGGTGCCACTGAGGTACATATGCGGATCAGCTCCCCACCCTTTACCAATCTGTGTCACTTTGGTACCGATATCGGCAGTATTAAAGATCTGATTGCTTGTCGTATGTCTCTTGAGGAGATCCGCCAGCAGATTGGTGCCGACAGCCTTGGGTTTATGAGCATCGATGCGATGTCAAAGATCGCGCTGACCCATGACTGCTCCTTCTGTCTGGGCTGCTTTACCGGCGAATACCCAATTGCCCTCCCAGAGCCGCTGCCGGTTGATAAGTTTCTAAATGAAATCGATATATTTAACAATGATAAAGAGTAGCTCACAATTGGGCGACTACAATATTTTTGAGGTGTAACATGGAAAAAAGCTATAGTAACAGCTATAAAGCGGCTGGTGTGGATGTAACTGCAGGATATAAGGCTGTAGAGCTGATGAAAAGTCATGTAACGTCCACCTTTACCAAGGGTGTATTGGAAGGGATCGGCGGCTTTGGCGGTATGTTTGAGCTGGATCTCACCGGCATCAGCCGACCTGTGTTGGTTTCTGGTACCGATGGTGTCGGTACAAAGCTTAAGCTGGCTTTTTTGCTGGATAAGCACGACACTGTGGGCATTGATTGCGTGGCGATGTGTGTCAATGATATCATCTGCTGCGGTGCAAAGCCTCTGGTATTTTTAGATTATATCGCTGTAGGCAAAAACTACCCTGAGAAGATCGCCCAGATTGTATCGGGTGTTGCTCAGGGGTGCATCCAGGCGGGCTGCGCGCTGGTAGGCGGTGAAACCGCTGAAATGCCCGGGTTTTACTCAGAAGATGAGTATGATCTGGCAGGCTTCTCGGTAGGTGTGGTGGATCGTGAAAAAGTACTGCTCCCAGAGAAAGTATGCGAGGGCGATGTGATCGTAGGAGTTGCTTCTTCGGGTGTACATTCCAATGGATTTTCGCTGGTGCGTAAGGTTTTTGACGTGGAGAACACCGACCTAAATAAATACTATCCCGAGCTTGGGGCCACACTGGGAGAAACACTGCTTACCCCTACCAAAATCTATGTAAAGCCTGCTTTAGAAGCAATTGCAGCAGGGGCAGTGCGCAGTATTTCTCACATTACGGGTGGTGGCTTTTATGAAAATCTCCCACGAGCACTGCCCAAGGGCATGAGCGCTGTTATAGACCGTAGTGCTGTGGATGTGCTTCCGATCTTCCAGCTGATCGCAAAGCTGGGAGGCATCGATGAGCGAGATATGTTTAACACCTTTAACATGGGTGTGGGTCTGGCGATGATTTGTGATCCCAAGGGGGCGGATGCCGTAATTGCAGCCTTTGAGGCTCATGGTGAGCGAGCAAAGATTATCGGTGAAGTCAAGAAAGGCGACGACGGAGTGGTAATATGCTAAACATTGCCGTGCTGGTATCAGGCGGAGGGACCAACTTCCAGGCGCTAATCGATGCACAGGGTAGAGGAGAGCTGGAGGGTGGAAGACTCAGCCTCTGCATTTCTTCTAAACCCTCTGCCTATGCCCTCAAGCGGGCAGAAGCCGCAGGCATCACTGCAGTGGTAGTAGAGCGTAAAAAAGGGCAGTCTCATGAGGAATATACTGATCAGCTGATCAGCATCCTGCAAAAGCATGAGATCGACCTAATTGTGCTAGCGGGTTTCTTGGTAATCTTGGGGCAAGGCCTTACCGAGCTATATAAAAATCGGATCATCAACGTGCATCCGTCGTTGATTCCTGCTTTTTGTGGAGAAGGGTTTTATGGTCTGGCAGTGCATAAGGCAGCTTTGGACTATGGTGTGAAGGTGACTGGGGCAACGGTGCATTTTGTCAGCGAGGTGGTAGACGGTGGGCAGATCTTGCTACAAAAGGCGGTGGATGTGCTGCCTGGTGACTCCCCCGAAACCCTCCAGCGTCGTGTGATGGAGCAGGCGGAGTGGGTGATATTGCCCCAAGCAGTTTCACTTGTATGTAAACAACTGATAAAGGAAGAGAGCAATGAAAAAACGAGCATTAATTAGTCTTACAGACAAGACAGGTGTAGTGGAGTTTGCAAGGGAGCTGGTTGCTCTGGATTTTGAGATTATATCTACCGGAGGCACTGCCAAAATCCTCACTGATAATGGCATCCCTGTTACAGGGGTGTCGGATGTGACAGGCTTCCCAGAGTGCCTTGATGGCAGGGTAAAGACACTGCACCCAAATATTTGTGCGGGAATACTGGCGATGCGTGGTAACGATCAGCATATGCATCAGATCGAGGAGCTGGGTGTCGCACCGATTGATGTAGTAGCCATAAATCTCTATCCCTTTAAAAAGACTATCATGAAGCCGGGTGTAGCATTGGAGGAAGCCATCGAAAACATCGACATCGGTGGCCCTACTATGCTCAGAGCAGCGGCTAAAAACTGGCAGGATGTAGCGGTGGTGATCGACCCAGCCGACTACGGCAGAGTAACTGAGCAGCTGAGAGCAGGAGTGCTTAGCCGTGAGCTTAAGTTTGAGCTAGCGATGAAGGTATTTGAGCATACTGCAGCTTACGATGCTTTGATTGCCTCCTATCTGCGCAAACAAGCTGGCAAAAGCCCTCTTGGTGACCGCGTAACCCTGACCTTTGAGAAGGTACAAGACCTTCGTTATGGGGAAAATCCTCACCAGCAAGCTGCCTTTTACCGTGAGCCTCTCTGCCCTGATAACGCACTGGCTGCCGCAGAGCAGCTTCATGGTAAGGAGCTTTCTTATAACAATATTAACGATGCCAACGGTGCCTTGGATGTGCTTAAGGAGGTTGGGGAGGATAAGCCCTGTGCTGTAGCCGTCAAGCATGCCAACCCCTGTGGTGTAGGTGTAGGGGATACCCTATTAGAAGCGTATATGGGGGCTTATGAAAGTGACCCTGTTTCGATCTTTGGTGGTATTGTTGCTTTAAATAGGATGGTGGACCTTGCTACTGCCGAGGAGCTAAGCAAGACCTTCTTAGAGATAATCATCGCTCCAGATTATACCCCAGAGGCACTAGACGTGCTGACTGCTAAGAAAAATATCCGTTTACTGAAGCTGCCAGCCTGTGCCAAGGCAAACGCTAAGGATACTCTCGATGCCAAAAAGGTAGCGGGCGGGATACTTTTACAGCAGCTTGACACAGATTTTTATAAAAAGGATGACCTTACAGTGGTAACAGAGCGCAAGCCCACTGAAAAAGAGCTGCATGCAATGGAGCTTGCCATGAAGGTAGTAAAGCATGTGAAATCCAACGCCATCGTGCTGGCAAAAGGCAAGCACACAATAGGTGTAGGCCCTGGGCAGACCAATCGAGTGACAGCCCTTGATTTAGCCATCCGTTACGCAGGTGAGAGGGCCGATGGAGCTGTCATGGCATCTGATGCGTTCTTCCCCTTCTCGGATTGTGTGGAGCTGGCACAGAAGGCAGGTATCACAGCAATCATCCAGCCTGGTGGA
Source organism: Oscillospiraceae bacterium (assembly GCA_032059445.1). GTDB lineage: Bacteria > Bacillota > Clostridia > Oscillospirales > Ruminococcaceae > DAMCAP01. The sequence goes on along the minus strand of DAMCAP010000025.1, from coordinate 16,422 downwards.
TCTGTGCGTGATCAAGAGAGCATCGATGCCTGTAACAAAGCAGGGATCGCCATGGTATTTACCGGTATGCGCCACTTTAAGCACTAATCGGCTGCCAAGAGATCTATGAGAGATAGCTTAAACGTTATAGGCAGCTGTGGGATCATGGCTGCCGTATCTCTCTAAGATTTGCTCGATAGATCACACTTGGCGCTCTTGCTTACTCTGGCAGCACATCGCTGCCGCTTACAAAGGAGGATAACATGAAGATACTGGTTGTGGGCTCCGGCGGCAGAGAGCACGCTCTGATCCGCAAAATAAAGGAAAGCAAGCACACCACAGCCCTCTATGCCTGCCCCGGCAATGGGGGAATCGCTGCCGATGCCCTGTGTGTGGATATTAAGGCAACTGATATTGAGGGTGTAAGCAGCTTTGCTTTGCAAAATCACATTGACCTTGTGGTGGTGGCTCCCGATGACCCTCTGGTGCTTGGGATGGTAGACGCTTTAAATGCCAAGGCTATCAAAACCTTCGGGCCTACCAAAGCAGCGGCGATTATAGAGGGGAGCAAGGTGTTTTCAAAAGCACTTATGAAGCAATATGGCATCCCTACTGCCGGTTATGAGAGCTTCTCTACTGTAGAAGAGGCGGCAGCTTATATCAAGGCGATACCTGACCCTCGTGTGGTAATCAAGGCTGATGGCCTTGCCCTAGGCAAGGGTGTCATCATCGCCGAAAGCCATACCGAAGCGGTCGAGGCTGTTAAGTCTATGATTGAGGACAAGGCTTTTGGCGAGAGCGGAAGTAAGGTTGTGGTGGAGGAATATCTTGAGGGCATCGAGGTATCAGTCCTATGCTTTACCGATGGTAAGACTATTGTACCCATGGTTTCTTCGATGGATCACAAGCGGGCGCTAGAGGGGGATCAGGGGCTAAATACAGGCGGCATGGGCACCATCGCACCCCACCCTCTGTATACACCCCAAATCAACAAACTAGCGATGGAGCAAATCTACATCCCCACGATGGAAGCGATGAAGGCAGAGGGGCGTACCTTTAAAGGCTGCCTATATTTCGGATTGATGCTGACTGCCAAAGGACCTTATGTGATTGAGTATAACTGCCGCTTTGGCGACCCCGAAACACAGGTGGTACTACCACTCTTAAAAACCGACCTTGTGGAGATTATGCTGTCGATTGATCATGAAACCCTCGGAGAGCTGGCAGTGGAGTGGAGTACTGAAGCCTGTGCATGCGTAATTGTGGCCAGTGGAGGCTACCCCGGTACATACCGCAAAGGCTGCATAATCAAGGGGCTTGATCAAAATGGTCAGGTAAAGGATTCTACCATCTACCATGCGGGTACTGCCATCAGCAGTGAGGGCTTTGTAACCTCGGGTGGTCGTG
>DAMCAP010000025.1:0-15026 GCA_032059445.1 Oscillospiraceae bacterium | reverse complement strand
GCTACAGGAGAAACCCTCTCCAAGGCACTAGAGCGCTGCTACGCTGCCGCAGAGCAGATTTCGTTTGAGGGGCATTACTATCGTAGGGATATTGGCGCAAAGGTCGTAAAGGATGCGTAGCTTTATACCAGGGATATAGACTATAAAAAGCTCAAACAAAACCTAGCTCTATAGGACACATTAAAAAGACCCTGCCGATATATTCTCGGCAGGGTCTAATTTTTGCTGGTGTCAGAAATCATCAAGGCCAAGCCTTGTGCATATGTAAGCTATTTATCGCAATACAATACGCCGCCCTTGGCGAGGTTTTCCTTCTCACCTTCTACAAACTTGACTGTGACAGCTTCGGGGGAGCAGTTGCAGGTTTCGGTGATAACCTGAGTGATTTTGCTAGCCAGCTCACGCTTGGTCTCAAGGGTTCTTCCTCTAAATAATTCAACTGTTATTGTTGGCATAATATCCTCCTTCTTTTAAAAGCTTAGGATTATTGTACTACACAATCATAAAAAAATAAAGCCCGTATGAAACCTCTTCTAATGGGAAAACTTACATGGTAGAGTATAAACCCATCGTAAGATTAGGAGGGAAGATATGGGGAAAAGAGTTGTCATTATTTATTCGCTCATGGTATTGGGTTTTAGCCTTTTGTCATTGCGCATTGCCATGATTATTAGTTCTGATAAGCTCTCACAAGCTTCGACTGCTCAGTCCTCTTTTGTGCTGGATGTAGGGGAGAGCAGGGGTACCATCTATGATCGCTATTTTGCTCCGCTGACTAACAATAAGGTCTATAATGTGGCGGCAGTGCTACCCGGTGTAGAGGCCAAAAATGCACTACTTGCCAAAATCAGCTCAAAGGATAAGGATACCGCTATGAAGATGCTCGACGGCGGAGCGCCCTTTGTGTGCCCTGTAGAGTCGCCATATATCTATAGCAAGGGTATCGACGTCTTTAAGCTTTATAAGCGGACTAGTGATGATCAACTGGCTGTGCATATTGTAGGGCAGCTTGACCCTGAAACAGGCAAGGGCAGCTCAGGGCTTGAGTATGCTCTAGATGAGTACCTTAGAAGCAAAGGGGGGAGGATCTCGATCCGTTACCCGACCAATGGGCTGCGGCAATCCCTCTCTGCGGGAGAAATTGTAGATACCGGTTACCATGACGGCGGAGGAGTAGTCACCACGCTGGATAGCGACATACAGGCCTTGGCAAAAAAAGCCGCAAGAGCGATACCCAAGGGCAGTGTGGTTGTACAGGATTGCATTACCGGTGATCTATTGGCGGCCGTCAGCACACCAAGCTTTAACCCCAACGATTTGGGAGCCTCCTTGAGCGATCCCAATGCACCATTTGTCAACCGCAGCTTTAGCGCCTATAGTGTAGGCTCTACCTTTAAGCTGCTGGTAGCGGCTACGGCATTGGAGCAGGGGTTTACCATTGATCGCACCTTTGACTGTAAGGGCTATATCATGATTGGCGACCAGCGGATCAACTGCCACAAGCTGGTGGGTCATGGTGTGCTTAATATGACCCAAGCCTTAGAAAAATCCTGTAATCCTTATTTTATATCGATAGCCATGCAGCTAGGGGGCAAGGATTTAGCCTATAAGGCGTCACAGCTGGGATTTGGTGCTCCTACAGAGTTTTTGCCCGGGTATAAAACCAAATCGGGCAATCTACCAAGCTATGATCAGCTAAAGCTCCCTGCTGCCACAGCAAACCTTGGCTTTGGTCAGGGTGATCTGTTGGCTACGCCTATCCAGATGGCGAGTTTGGTTAGCTCCATTGCAAATGGGGGGAAGTTTGTTAATCCCCGCTTGATTGTAGGCTTTACCGACAACGGTAGCTCTATCTCTACCCATACGGCTGTTTACACACCCCAGATAGTATTTCACAAAGCTGCGGCTGACAAAGTCAAGCAGATGATGATCAGCGTAGTAGAAAACGGTAGCGGCAAGCCAGCCAAGCCCGAAATCGGTGGTGCCGGTGGTAAGACCGCATCAGCACAGTCAGGGCAGTTTGTGGATGGCAACGAGGTGATACAGGCATGGTTTGGCGGATTTTACCCAGCCGATACCCCTAGATACACCATCATGGTGCTGGTAGAGGGAGGAGACTCCGGTACTGATACAGCGTGCCCTGTTTTTAAAGAGATCTGCGATGGTATTTATGAAATTGAAAGCAGGCGAAAGGGCTTGCAGCAATAGAAGATATAGCAAAAGCATCGGCAGCTGCCGGTGCTTTTTGTTGTCAATTCACCTACCCGATGGTATACTGAAATCAAAGATGAGGTACATTTTAAGATTTTTGTAAGAAATCTCTTTAGCTTTTCTTTAGATATCTTTTATATACTGTGAGCATAGGCCAACGGAAGGGAATGACGCAAATGAGCAAACCTTGTATTTTGATCGTAGATGACGATCGTGAAATCGTAAGAGCGATCGCAACGCTGCTTGAGCTGGAGGGGTATGAAACTCTGCGAGCGTATAACGGGCTTGAAGCGCTGGAGCTGGTAGCTGCCCGACCAGTGCAGCTGATGATTATCGATATCATGATGCCTAGTATGGACGGCTTGTCGGCAACGATGAAACTGCGGGAGAGTAAGAATATCCCTGTTATCATCCTCTCTGCCAAATCAGAAGACAGTGATAAGGTCATAGGGCTGTCGATGGGTGCCGACGATTATGTAACCAAGCCCTACAACCCTATGGAGTTGCTAGCTAGGGTCAAGGCACAGCTGCGGCGCTACCTGCATCTGGGCAGCTCGGAGCAAAGCGGGCGTGATGATCTGATTGTCATCGGCGGGGTAGAGCTGGATCAAGGAGCAAAGCAGCTCTTGGTAGATGGTGAACCAGTGAAGGTTACTGCCACGGAGTATAAGATCTTGGAGCTTCTGATGAAAAATGCAGGCAGGGTGTTTTCGGCGGAAGAGATCTATGAGCGGGTGTGGAATGAGCAAGCCTACTCGGTGGAAAATACCGTAATGGTGCATATCCGCCGCATACGTGAGAAGATTGAAGTCAACCCGAAGGAGCCTAAATATTTAAAGGTGGTATGGGGAATTGGATACAAGTTCGAAAAAATATAGGTCAAACAAGATGTATCTGGCGGGAATTTCACTACTTACCGGTATCGCTGCATTGGCAGCTATGCTGAGCTATAGGAGGTGGTATGATGGCAGCAAGTATATCGAGATTTAGCAGAAGCACGCTTTTAAAAACGGCTGTATTTACAGTTGTGGTGTCATTGATTACACTGCTGGTGATGGGTACCTGTGGTATCGCTATGGAGGGTTATTCGCCTCAGGCAATGTTAACTACAAGCTTTGTGGGCAGCAGTGAGTTTTCTTATATCAGCGGTGCATTGATTGACATGGGTGTGGGTAAGATGTATGACAATTCCGTCAACTATCGGTATCACAAGATCCCAGACCCCAGTCAGTATATACTGTATGTAACCGATGGAGATAAGGAATATGCAAGCCACCAATATAAGGAACGTAGGGATTTTGAGCGGTATGGCAGCTATCTTGTGGAATATAGGGACAATGCAAACTATCTATATGTAAAGGGTGAGCAGGTAGAGTCAGATAGCTTTTATCATTCCTATGACTTCCAGAATCGATCGGCTACTGCGTATCTCAGCTATAAAGACAGCTACATAGCGCAGCAAGAAGCGCTTTGGAGCAAGGCACGGGCACTCTGGAGTCAGTACATCTATCGTTCTGTTATTTTGCTGACGATATCACTGGTGCTGGTCATCTACCTAATGGTGGCTGCCGGTCGTAGACCGCAGGACGATCAGCTTTACTTAATGGGGGTTGATCGGGTTTTGACCGACTTACCTATAGCAGCTTTGCTGATGATTTTAAGCGGCTGGGGTATGCTGTTTGTATTTGTAATCAATGAGAAGCTGGTTTCTGACCCGGTGATCTATCAAGTGATGGCGTTTGTTACTGCGTTGGCCGCAGCTGCTTGTTTGTACCTATGGCTGCTGCTGGTCAAAAAGATCAAGGCCAAATGCTTCTGGAAGGATACGATCTTCCTGCATATCTGTCGCTGGTTTACGGCACCTATTAAAGCAGTGGTGGAGGGCAGTAGGTTTAGCGGGTATCCTTTCCAAAGGGCGATCTACCTGCGCGAAATCAGCTTCCTGGCTATCAGCTCTGTGATGGCTATGTTGGCAATATTGTTTGTGGCGTTTGGCTCTGCGTTGTTCGTTGCACCGTTGATATTGGAGCTATTTGTCATGGCTTGGTATTTCATGAGTAGCAAGCAGCTTATCATGGATGTAGGCAGCCTTATCGGTCAAATTGACGCTGTAAACAATGGAGATTTGGCGTGTAAGACCACTATACCCATCAGCAGCCCGCTGTATGATGCTTCCCAAAAAATCAACAGCATGGGTGACGGTATGCAGCGCAGTCTGGAGGCACAGATCAAAAGCGAAATGATGAAGGTTGCCTTGGTTACGAATGTTTCTCATGATCTCAAAACACCCTTGACTTCGATAATCTCCTATATTGATCTGCTCTCAAAGGAGCAGGATATATCGGAGGAAGCCAGAGATTATATCAAAATCTTGGCTGAGAAGGCAGATCGACTCAAGAGGATTGTTGCAGATCTCTTTGACCTAGCCAAATCAACCTCGGGCAATATCAGTGTGGATGCAGAGCAGCTTGATTTTAAAAAGCTGATCCAGCAGACCATCGCCGATATGGAGGATCAGATCCTGCAAAGCCAGCTGACTCTAAAGCAAAACCTGCCAGTCTATGATGTGTATATCATGGGTGATGGCAATAAGCTCTATCGGGTACTGCAAAACGTCCTAGGCAATGCGCTAAAATACGCGATGCAGAGCACCAGAATCTATATAGACCTGCAAGTAGAGGGTGACATGGCGGTAGCTTCTATCAAAAACACAGCCAGCTATGAGATGGATTTTTCCAAAGATGAGATCCTCGAGCGGTTTAGCAGGGGGGATAAGGCGCGCAGCAGTGAAGGAAATGGTCTGGGCTTATCAATTGCCGAAAGCTTCACACGGGTATGCGGCGGAAATCTGGATGTCATCATCGATGGTGATCAGTTTAAAGTCGAGCTGCGCTTCCGCACCGTCAATCATCAGGAGCGTACTGAGGTATAAGGTAAAATGTGCATTACAGCAAGGCGCCGTCATATGACGGCGCCTTTGCCATGCTAATTTTGAATTACTTTAGGATGAGCCACTCTTATCTTTATTGCTGCTCTATGATGATTTCGCCTTCTCCGTTTGGCTCCTCAAAGCCTTCTAGAAAAGCGTGTAGTCGTGCTGGGGTGATGGAAAAGGCGGCGTTGGCATCAAATCGCTGGCTGCGAAGTTTCAGTCGTTGCTCTAAAAGCTCTGGTGAAGCTTTTAGATAGATCAGCTGCCACCTGCCACCCCATTCTTCGATGAGAGCTTTGTAGTGCTGTCGTCTTTCCCGCTGCCAGAAGCTAAAATCGACCACCACATTTCGCCCCTCGGCGATGAGCTCACATAGCCGCTGGCGGAGGGTTTGCTCCACTTCTTTGGAGTACTCAGGGTATTTCACCGGTGGGTAATCGATGCCATAGCGACCATAGCGCGCCCAGAGGGCTTCGTCAATTGATAAGCGATGATAGCCTTGGGCCTCTAACTGCTGTGCATAGGTGGTTTTACCCGCACCCGCTACACCGCACATGAGGATTACGAGAGGAGAGCTTGAGTCAAGATCTTTATTTCGCATATATACCTAACCCTAGTTAAATCATAGCATCCACAAGGTTTTTGAGATCTTGCTGGATTTTTTTGATTGATTTTTTGTTCTCTAGTACCTGTTTTTCCATGTTCATGGCGATGGTGGAGGCTAGTATATTGGCAATAACCATCGGCCCTGTGTAGGAGTTATAAAATACCGTAGTATCGGTAGCACAGGCAAAGCAGATGTTTGAGTTGTTGGCGATGGGGGAGGTCAGGCTGTCGGTGATTGCGATGATGGGTATGCCCCGATCTTTGATCAGATGGGAGGCCGCCACAAGGTTTTTGTAATAACGGGGGAAGGACGCCACAACCAATACATCAGTAGGCTTCATGTGTAAGATCTGGTGGGGCAGCTCCTGCTCTGAGTCAATATCAATACGGTATACCCCAAGGCCCAGAGAGCCGATACGGTACATCAAAAAATCGGTGACCACCTGCGAAATATTGTGGCTAGCAAAGTAGATATTCTCTGCCTTTTGTATCAGCTCTGCCGCTCTGTATATATTGGTAAAATTTAAACAGTCAAAGCTGCTGGTAATCGAGTCAAGATCCATCTGATAGGTGTTTCTGATAAAGTCTTGATGGGTCTGGCGTATAGTGCTGACCGCTTTTATCACCTTTTCATCCGGGGTAAGCTTCATGGCAATGTAGCTTTGTAGTTCTTTTTTGAGAGCGGTAAAGCTATCAAATCCACATTTTTTGGTGAAGTTAATAATGGTTTTTTCGGTGGTGTTTACTTTATCACTAAAATCCTTCAGCGACAAAAAGCAGGCCTCCTGTGGGTTTTTGACGATAAAATCTGCAATCTTTTTTTGTGATCTGCTAAAAGAAGGGTAGCACTGGGAAATTTGTTCGATGACGTTTTGCATGATCAGTCTCCTGTATTCTTTATGATGCAGCGTAAGTGCAGAGCGCTTATTGATCATGCCCTACAGCCCAGCCTGTATGTCAGGTTCATTGTAAACAGTACGACCCTTATTATAGCATAATTTTTTTTAAGTTCAAACATTAATTTTGGATGTAATCACCAACAATGAGCAAAATAGTTTGACACCGATACAGTCAATGTCTATTTGACTACGGGGTTGATGTATACTATAATGACAATGGTAATCTCCTATCAATCTGCGGGATTGGTAAGGAATAACTTATTACAGTACGGAGGTAGCTATGTTTACATTGATTAAGCAGGTAAAATCAGCGTCTCCCCATCACCCCGGTGTGCAGGATATCCTGATTTGCGGGCAAAAAATTATAGAAGTTTCCCCTCTGATTCTTTTTGACCATAAAGATCTTGTGGTGATCGAGGGTCGAGGACGCATGGCGATCCCGGGCTATATAGACCAGCATGTGCATGTTACCGGTGGAGGCGGCGAGGGTGGATTTACCACGCGTATCCCCGAGCTAGGGCTATCAAAGTGTATTGAAGCAGGAGTCACTACCCTTGTGGGGCTGCTGGGCACCGATGCTACCACCCGTAGTGTAGAAAACCTAGTTGCCAAAACCAAAGGGCTTAACGGAGAAGGAATTACCGCATATTGCCTGACAGGTGCCTATGATTATCCGTCCCCCACCTTGACTGACTCGGTGAAAAAAGACATCGTGTATATTAGCGAGGTAATCGGGGTAAAGCTGGCGATGTCAGACCACCGATCCTCTTACCCAACAAAGGAAGAGCTGATCAAGCTGGCAGCTCAGGCTTCTCAGGCCGCGCTGATCGGCAAAAAGCCTGGCTTTGTACATATCCACATGGGTACTGGCAAGGCAGGGCTACAGCCGGTATTTGAAGTGCTGGAAGAAACCGATATCCCAATAAAGTTCTTTAGACCAACCCATGTCAAAAAAATCGTAAACGATGCTGTGAAGTTTGCCAAAATGGGAGGCTATATTGATCTCACCGCTTCGGCTCAGCCTCATGCGGCGGTAGCGGTTTTGCTGGAGCTGTTGGAAAAAGGCGCACCTCGTGAGCTGATCACCGTAAGCTCTGACTCTAACGGCAGCTCGCCAATTTGGAATAGTAACAACGAGTATGTCGGTATCGGGGTCTCCAAGATGACCTCGATGCACCTCTTTACCAAGGAGCTGGTGCAGCATCACGGCTATACATGGGAGCAGGCCTTGGCGTTTACCACTGTCAACCCAGCGAAAGCTCTGGAGCTTTATCCTGTGAAGGGATCTATCCAGCCCGGTAGCGATGCTGACATCCTTCTACTCGATCAAGGTGGCGAGATTGATGCTGTGATTGCAAAGGGCAGAGCCATGATGCTAGATGGTCAGATCTTGGTCAAGGGTGTTTTTGAGGATGCATAAAGTACGAAAAAGTTGGCAGGAAATATTTGAGATATAAAGTTTAAAATCCGTTCTTGGTTTGGATATTGTAAGCACTACTAGGATATGCTAAAATCAAACTACAGTAAGTCAAGTAATTAGTTTAAAGGAGAAAGTATATGATTATTACCACTACACCTAATGTAGAGGGGAAGAAGATTGTTGCATACTATGGTGTCGTATTTGGAGAGGTTATCTCGGGAGTTAACTTTATAAAGGATATAGCCGCCGGATTCTCCAACTTCTTTGGAGGACGCTCTCAGACCTACGAGCATGAAATTATCGAAGCTAGGCAAAATGCCCTGCGTGAGATGGAGATGAGAGCTTCTCAGCTTGGTGCAAATGCCATTGTGGGTGTGGATATTGATTATGAGGTGCTTGGTACCGATAATGGTATGCTGATGGTGACTGTATCTGGCACAGCCGTAAAGTGTGAGTAAAATCCTGACGGCAAAAGCAGGAGCGTGCAAATGAAAATCATGATCGTAGACGGGCAGGGTGGCGGCATCGGTAAAGCACTGGTGGAGCGCTTTAAACAGGTGATGCCTCAGCAGGAGCTGCTGGCAGTTGGTACCAACAGCTTGGCGACGGCAGCAATGCTGAGAGCAGGTGCTGATTACGGCGCAACCGGAGAAAACCCGATCGTATATAACTGCAAGGATGCTGACCTCATTATAGGGCCGATAGGTATCATCGTGGCAAACTCTCTGCATGGGGAGTTGACCCCTGGGATGGCACAGAGTATCGGAGAGAGCAGGGCAACCAAGATCTTAATCCCTATCAATAAGTGCAATAGCATAGTGATTGGCGCAGAGGAGCTTCCACTGGTGGAGTACGTAATCAAAGCGGTAGAAAAAGCCGCCGAACTTATGCGATAATCAAAGGTAAAAATAAAGCGGTAGATCTCCTAGTTGGAGTCTACCGCTTTTTGCTATAGATATGAGGTGTTTAATACCATGCCGCAAGCTTCTTTGATCAAAAAGCTCTTAAAATACTGATCTTCCATGGGGATCCATTCTTCGTCAAAACGCTTGAGCATTTCAGCTCCGTTGCGAGCTAAGATACGTTGCCTCTGGGTGCTTCGGTCGGTATAGAGGAATATCGACCCATCATACTTGTGAGCGTATAGGGGGTGCATGCTATATACCCCTTCTATGATCGTAAGGGGTCTTGGGGGAAGCACCACAAGCTCCTGTAAGCTGCCTGCTCCGCAGTTATAGCGTCGATAGCTAAGCTCCTTGGCTGCGGGAAGCCGATCAGCTACTTCGCTTAAAAAGCGCTCGTAGTCAATATTGCCGCCCGGCTGCATCAGCCGCTGAGCTGAGCGCTGATGAGGCTGGAGGAAGAAATGATCCATAGGGATGACATTGCAGTCGTAGATAGACTTTAGTAGGGCAGAGAGGGTGGTTTTACAGCTGGCGCTGTTACCCTCAATAGCGATGGAGATAGGGGTTTGGTTTCTCGCCAGCAAGTCGTCAATATAGCGAAACACCTGCCAGTAATCTTTAAACAATTGATCAACCACACGGTAATGAGGGGAATAAAGCTCCCGATACACCCCACTGTGGCTGACGGCAGGGTAACCAGCCGCCTTGTAAGAGGCAAGATACTGCTCCAACTGATGATGTGTAAACGGCAATACCCCTGAGGCACATAGGGAGGAAAGCTGGTCGACTTTATGGAGGAAGCTCTCCATACTTCCTCTATGTTGATTGGCTGTATAGGCAAAAAATCGGTGGATGGTATGGGGGAGTAGGCCTTTTGCTTTGGCAGATGAGAGGTCAAGGCGGTAAAGGCGATTTCCTATAGGGGTAAAGAGCTCGGTGTCTTGCGCTGTTACAGCCTGGTACTCTTCCTCAAGTCTAGCAAGCGAAGCAGAGGGGTCATCGATAAGATGCCCCCCTGCAAATTCACTTTGATAGAGTAGCTTGACAGCATCCTCTGCCTGCATCTGTGGATAGCGGGCGAAATGCGCTAATATCACGCTACGCACGGCTAGCGCACCTTCTCAAGTACTTTGCTCTTGGTTAGAGCAATCATAACAAGTGGGATTGCAATCAGCTGGATAATAATGCCTGGCAGTGCAGTTACAAACGCACCAGTTAGGAACCCTGACAGCATAAAGGGCTTACCTGCAACGCCCATAAGCACCGCATTTGCAATACCAGATACAGCTCTGCCGGCCAACATCGCTCCTACAAGGGAGATGACGACATTGTTCTTCTTGGAGAGGAAGCCCGAAACTGCACCATAGGCCGCCAGCTCAGCAGCCATGGCAATCGCAACGGGGAACATAGGAGGCATACCGGTAAACGCACTGGAAAGCAACGGCACGATAAAGCCCACAAGGGCACCATACTGCCAGCCACATACGAGGCCGCAGAGCAGTACTGGTATGTGCATAGGTAAGAAGATAGTACCGCCTAGGCTAAACATGTGAAATACTGAGGGAAGCAGCAGGCCGAGGGCAGTAAACAGTGAAGCCAAAACCAATTTTAGTGTTGCATTCTTTTTCATACAAACTCCTTTTGCTTAAAAGCAGGTTTTATTTTGTAAGTAGGGCGATTGCTCACAATAAAAAACACCACGATAGAACCGCTTTGTTATAAAAGCAGTTACCTTCGTGGTGTATAATGCTGTGAAGTTGTTTTTTGGGGGGAATAGGCACTGACTTCTGTCAGTAATTGAGGATATTATACCAAATTGTTGCCATGTGGTCAAGAGTTGTGTTGTCTAAGTACTAAATGATCATTTGGAAAGCGAAGTCATTGTAAGGAAACCTTGATAGACAGTCACAAATAAAGCTCGGTATGTATAAAATATACTAGCAACCGCAAAAAAGTGTAATGCTGCCGTCAAATTGCTCGGTCGGTATAGAAGTAAGGGATATATTTGGCTTAGCTGTTTCATGGCAAGGTTTGTGACCTGATCGTCCCCTGAGCGATCAAAGATCATTTTGTGCCAATTTCAGGGTAGGCAGAACGGAGCATGTTATGGCATTTACGGAAGTCGAGCTACTTGCACGCACCATACTCTGCGAAGCAGGAGGAGAAGGAGATACAGGAATGAAAGCAGTGGCCACCGTAATTATGAATAGGGTCAACGTCGATTACGGTGAGTATGCCAAACTCAAAACGATCAGAGAGGTCATCTACCAACCTGGGCAGTTTGACTGTGTGAGGGAAAGCCTAAGGGGCTCTTATAATGCGCAAAACGTCTATAATATGAGACCTGGTGAAGTGCATTATAATATAGCCGAGTGGGCTATGGCCGGGAGCAAGGTGCCGAATATTGGCTTTTGCTTGTGGTATTTTAACCCCTTCAAGCCAGATTGTCGTCAATTCTTCCCCTCAGAAGTGGGGAGGTTTGTCATACGTATAGGTGACCATTGCTTCTACGACCCCACACCTGTCTACGCTAAAACATAATCAAGGAGGAGATAGTTTGAATCCAAACTTCCAAGGAGCAACCGGGATCCCTCCCATGTTGCAAATACCCCAACCCACAACATTACCACCGCCCCCTACACAGCCAGTCCCCCCCATGTTGACCCCAGGTATGCCACAGATTACAATACCACCGCCAGAGTCCTTTGATAGCGAGGCAATGCAGGGCTCCATGCAGCAGATCCTATCAGACAACATCGGCATCTATGCAACCGTCGAGTTTTTGGTAGGTACCCAGTCTTTAATGCGTAAAGATGGATTTATCTATTCTGTCGGAAGGACCTATGTCATTTTATACGAAGACCGCTTGAAACACTATGTAGTATGCGACATATTCTCAGTCAGGTTTGTTACCTTTTATCCACCGGGTATGAAGCCACAGCTACAAAGTGGAGCTACAGCCGTACCAGCTACAACAAACGGCAGCAACAGAAACTTTCGTTAAATCCCTTACATAGCACTACAGAAGGCTGCATGGGCAATCGCTTGTGTGGCCTTATTTTATTTTATATTGGCGCCACAACCAAAGGAAAGTAAGCGGTGATAATTAAGAGTTATTTAGGTAGGTTAGTGTTATCTGAAAATTATATCTGAGCAGATTTTCATGCAAAAAACAGCACCCCAGCAAAACGAGGGGTGCTGTAATGGAGGATGCATCTGCAGACAGCAGGCCCTTGCTCCTGCTTAATTTGCCGCAGGGATACGCATATCATAGGCTCTGTGATAATCTTTGGTTTCTTCATTTTTAAAGACGGCAGATTTGTTTTTTTCTAGTAGAGAGTATAGGTTGTATACGTCGATCCAGATCTCGTTGTTGCCTTCTTTCTGACTTTCGTCAAAAATCAGCTGCATACCAAAATGCAGATGGGGCACCTTCATGTTGTTTACATTTTCTTTTAGGCTATAGCCTGTCATACCCAAGTATCCGATCACGTCTCCTGCTTTTACGGTATCCCCCTCGCTGATGGAGTAATGAAAGGGGTGGTCCTTGCGCAGGTGTGCATAGTAATAGTATCTTTTTTTGTCGTGGCTGCGTATGCCGATCCGCCATCCGCCATATGCGTTCCAACCCATTGATTCTACAGTGCCGCCCTCTACTGCCACAATCGGGGTACCGACACTACCCATCAGATCATGGCCTAAGTGCTTGCGCTTAAAGCCGTAGCTGCGAGCGTTGCCAAAATCTCTTGAGCGGCTGGCACCGTAACCTTTGGCGATGGGGGAAAAAGCCATCAGGCCATATTTTTTAATAAAGCCGTCCCCACCGTTGGCATTTGCTATAGTATCAGGGGTTTGGATTTCATATTCACCTACCCAGCCACCAAGTACCGCCGTATAAGCTTCAAGATAATAGGGGTAGTATTTGAGGTCTTTGGTAAGCTCTGTGATGGATTCCCCAGCCTTAAGGCGGTTTACCAGCGTATCCATCAGGGAGCGCTTATATCCGCTGAAGTTTCCGCCGCATTTGGCTGCGCAGTAAGCCAGCAGCTCGATCCAATTGAGCTTTGGCTCCTGGCCGTAGGATTTGACGTCGTAGTTTAGGGCTTGCTCCAGTGCCGCATAGGGCACATTAAAATCAACCCATTTGATATAGTTCTTTTTGGTTTTTGTGGGTTCATCCTGCTTTGGCAAAGCATCGGATAGCTTTAGATCTTCGTTATAAGCATAGATGTTGTTTTCCACCACGGGAGCATTTGTAATAAATAAAATAATGATGATGATCAGTGTAAGTATTGCGGGGAAGAGCTTTGCGCGTAGCTTAGCCGTATAAAACATCATATTTAATGCCTCGCCCCTGTTTTATAATAATATAGATGTATGATTAGGGGATTGATTTTATGTTTCGATATGATTTTAATGTCAAAAATCCAATATATTATACAAAATTATGTATATTTATTGGTATGGTATGCTAATATTTGCAGTTACAGTCAATAAATTTACAGTAAAGAGCTTTTCATTTCTGGTAAAATAGGTTATAATGGATGTAATTTACGTATTTGATGCTAATAATCATGGATTAGGAATGATAAAGATGAAGTATTCGGCACAGCGAGAGCTGATTAAGCAGAAGGTAATCGGCAACCGACAGCACCTGACTGCGGATGAAGTATACCTGATGGTAAAACAGGAAATGCCCAATATTAGCCTTGCAACTGTATATAGAAATTTAAATATGCTGGTGGAGGCAGGTTTGATCGCAAAGATCGCTTTCCCCAATGCCAGTGATCGTTTCGACGGTTGTACTGCCGAGCACTTCCATATGGTATGTGTGCGTTGCGGAGCTATCTTTGATATTGAAGATGAGATGTTGCAGGACTTAGATGAAAAAATCTATTCACTGCTCGAGTTTGAGGTCCTTACTAAGCACTTTGTGGCCAAGGGTGTGTGCAAAAAATGTAACGAACTGGATCAAATCACCTAACAACGGGCACCATATAATCAGCAGGCTGCTCATGCAGCCTGCTTTTTTAAGCAGTACGGTTTGAATTATAATGATCAAAAATTGTATGATTAATAGGATATGTCGATAAACTATTGTAAAGAATCATTTTGCTGCTTTTGAGGATGGGGGAGAGCAATGCCCAATATAATCGATTATGTAGAGGACTACGGAAGATATAGCTTTTCCGAGAAGCCCTTTAATGAGGTGGATAGCTTGGTGTTTTGCCAGCTGGCTTACCTGAGGATGGATAGCGCAGCCTGCGATCATACAAATACAGCATCTGCCAAGTCCCTTGTTGATATACTTCGAGAGGGTAGGCTGTCGGAGACTTTTGCCCATGTATTTGATGTAGAGAGCACGAAGATGCTTTGCTTGGGGGTAATATCCTCTAGGCGCTATCAAAATACCCGGATATCCTATTACACCGATAAGCTTGATCCGCAACAGGAGCTTCAGTTTTCTGCCGTGACCTTTACCATTGATGGGCTACTTACCTATGTTGCCTTTCGTGGTACAGACCAGAGCATTGTGGGGTGGAAGGAAGATTTTAACATGCTCTTTATGGAGAATGTGCCATCTCAGCTGGAGGCAGCAGCCTACTTGGCTCTGGTCGGTGAGCAGACCGATGGCCCGCTGATTATCGGCGGCCACTCCAAGGGTGGTAATCTGGCGCTTTATGCCAGCAGCAAATGTTCTCCGTCGATCAAAAATCGGATTGAGCGGATTTATAACCATGACGGTCCAGGGTTTCGAGATGATTTCATCAAAACAGAGGAATATGCCTCCATTGCAGCCAAGGTACACAAGACTCTACCCCGCACGGCGATGATCGGATTGCTTTTTTCAAAAAATGAAGAGTATCACGTTGTGGAAAGCTCAGCCTTTGGTATCTATCAGCACGACCCCTTTAACTGGCTGGTGCAGGAAGATAAATTTAAATATGTATATGGCATTGATGCTCAGGCTGTGCTGCTTAGTGAGGTGATCATCAAGTGGCTGGAGAAGGTAGACGAAGAAAAGAGGAAGAAGCTAATCGAGGCTCTATATA
>DAMCAP010000024.1:35888-39087 GCA_032059445.1 Oscillospiraceae bacterium | reverse complement strand
CTACTACGGGAATAGAGCTAAGAGATGCAAAGACTGAAACAGGCAAAACTTTTGGTGTGATCTACACTGAAGACGCTCTAAGCATCCCCGGCTACGCAGCTGATCAAGCTACCAAGTCGGTAACCATGGCGCTGGAAGGCAACAAGATCGTATTTGTTTACACTGCGATCAGCAACCTCTCCTACACCGTAGAGTACCGTAAGGATTCTGCTACCGGAATAGAGCTAAGAGATGCAAAGACTGAAACAGGCAAAACTTTTGGTGTAACCTACACTGAAGACGCTCTAAGCATCCCCGGCTACACAGCAGATCAAGCTGCCAAAACGGTAACCATGGCGCTGGAAGGCAACAAGATCGTATTTGTTTACACTGCGGTCAACAACCTCTCCTACACCGTAGAGTACCGCAAGGATTCTACTACGGGAATAGAGCTAAGAGATGCAAAGACTGAAACAGGCAAAACTTTTGGTGTGATCTACACTGAAGACGCTCTAAGCATCCCCGGCTACGCAGCTGATCAAGCTACCAAGTCGGTAACCATGGCGCTGGAAGGCAACAAGATCGTATTTGTTTACACTGCGATCAGCAACCTCTCCTACACCGTAGAGTACCGTAAGGATTCTGCTACCGGAATAGAGCTAAGAGATGCAAAGACTGAAACAGGCAAAACTTTTGGTGTAACCTACACTGAAGAAGCTCTAAGCATCCCCGGCTACACAGCTGATCAAGCTGCCAAGTCGGTAACCATGGCGCTGGAAGGCAACAAGATCGTATTTGTATATACCAATCTCCCAGATCTTATCTACACGGTCGAGTACTACAAGGACGGCGAGCTTTTTGAAAATGTTGAAGGCTTAACTGTGCCTGCACACACACCGATCGTAGATAGTGTAGCGGATAAGACACCTACAGGATATGCACTGGATAAGAACCTGTCTACTACCTTACCGTTTGTGGTAGATCAACAGAACTCTACAATTAAGATCTACTACGCCAAAGACAATGGTCAGGTACTTCACTACACAGTTGAGTACTACAAGGACGGCGAACTCTTTGATAAGCTCGAAGGCCTAACCGTACCGGTATACTCCCCTATCGTAGAAAGTATTGACGACAGGACACCTGCAGGCTACACAGCAGATGAAAGCAAGCCTCTAACCCTGCCTTATACCATCACGAGTGATAACAATGTAATCAAAGTGTATTATAAGGCAATCCCCGACGGTAGCATACTACTCCCTGTAAGGCACGAGTACTTTACCAATGGCAACCTCAGCGGCGACAAGAGCGGAGCAGATTTAGCACTGACTCTTCCAGCAGTTGGTGATGCATGGGTACAGTTCTCAAAAATTATCGAGAGACTGCCTATCTTCAATGGTTTCAACTTCAACTTCACCAAAATTGAAGTAGTCGCAACATTAAAGGCTCGTATGCAGCCTGCCATGTTGCCACAACCTCCAGTTGTTGAACAGCCTCCAGTTGTTGAACAGCCTCCAGTTGTTGAGCAGCCTCCAGTTGTTGAGCAGCCTCCTGTTGTTGAGCAGCCTCCTGTTGTTGAGGAGCCTCCTGTTGTAGAGCAGCCTCCTGTAGTTGAGGAGCCTCCTGTAGTTGAGGAGCCTAAGACAGAAGCTCCAGAAACCACAGAACCTGAAACAGAAGCTCCAGAAACCACAGAACCTGAAACAGAAGCTCCAGAAACTACGGAGCCAGAAACAGATGCTCCTGTAGTTGCACAGGTAATGGTAGCGACTTTTGAGGTGGTATCAACTACCGAAGCACCAGAAGCTTCTGAACCACAAGCACCTGAGTCCTCTGAGCCACAAGCACCTGAGTCCTCTGAGCCAACAGCACCAGAAGCCTCTGAGCCAACAGCACCAGAAGCCTCTGAGCCAACAGCACCAGAAGTTTCTGAGCCACAAGCACCAGAGACCTCAAAGCCAGAGCTAGAGACTCCCGAAGCTGCAAAACCCGAATCCGAGCTTGTCGCATCGATCCAGATGATGGAAGTACCAAAACCACAAACCATAACTTATACCGAGGATTTTGTGTATGATCCTGATTATGACTATCAGATAGTGATCACCTATACACGCAGTACTGGTGGCAACACTGATGACGACGACGATGATGACGACGACAACACCGGCGGTGGTACAGTAGTTATCGAAGATCCTCAATTGCCTCTAGGCAATCTACCAGCAAGCGGCTTGGTAACCATCATTGACCCAAAACTACCTCTTGGAAATCTGCCTAAATTAGGCGGAAGCTCCAGATTGTTTGCAATCACTGGTTGCCTTGCTATTGTCGGCTCGTTTATGCTACGGCGGAAAAAAGAAGAGGAAGAATCAGATCAAGATTAATCCAAGGATACGCTTCTAATAGGCAGATCCCATCTTTTGCGGTTAAAACTATAAACGCCGCAACACACTAATCTTAAAATCGCACAGGACAGAGTCCTGTGCGATTTTTGATTGTTAGCAATAACTGCCCACGATTGGCTGAGCTTTTGAAGGAACCGTGTCAGTTTTCAAAGCATTGGACATTGATTTTTTAGCAAACACCTTGCCTAATGCCTCGTTTAGAGCTATGATAAGGAGAGATTATTTTTTGCTAGGGCAATCAAACTTGCCTTACACCGACTATGGATATTGATATAGTACATAAAGGAGAGCAGTATGAAACAGCTACGACGTATACGAGAGCTTATGGAAATCCCCGGGCGCTTTGCACCTGGTATAAGAAATAGCATCACTGATGTACCTGATGTAACCGTTGGCCATTTTACCCTCCATGAGGGCACCGACATCCACACAGGAGTCACCGTGATCAAGCCACACGGACAGGATATATTTCAGCTAAAGGTACCTACGGCAGTATACAGTGCCAACGGCTTTGGCAAGATGGTGGGCGGCATGCAGATACAAGAGCTGGGCGAGATCGAGTCCTACATTGGGCTCACCAATACCCTATCGGCAGCACAGGTGGTGCAGGGCCTACTTGACTATCATGTGCCGCAGCTCAAGCCCAATCAGTGCTCTATCAACATTACTGTAGGAGAAACCAACGACTCCAACCTTAGCGATATCAAGGGCTTCCACATCCGCCCTGAGCATGTAGCAAAGGCCATAGAGGCTTGCAGCGCCGAGGTCGAAGAAGGTGCTGTAGGCGCTGGAGCTGGCACCTGCTGCTATGGGTATAA
>DAMCAP010000024.1:14807-35878 GCA_032059445.1 Oscillospiraceae bacterium | reverse complement strand
AAGGGTGGTATCGGCACTGCCTCTCGCATAATCCCCGAAGCGGTTATAGGCGACAAGGGTGGTTATACCATCGGAGCATTGGCGCAGACCAATTTTGGCGGCAATCTGACTATCTACGGTCATCAGCTTCCCTACAAAGAGCTGCCTTTTAAAGAAGTCAAGGGTAGTTGCATGATCATCGTAGCTACCGATGCCCCAGTCCTTGATCGTCAGCTTTACCGCATCGCCAAGCGTGCCATGATCGGGCTGACCAATACCGGCTCCTTTATGAGCCACGGTAGCGGCGATTTCGTCATTGCTTTCTCCAACAACCCCCACAACCTGCGTGATGCCAATAACCCCTACTGCCGCAACATCAAGCTCCTAGACGAAGAGCAGATGAACCCTCTCTTTGAAGCAGTAGTGGAAGCGGTACAGGAGGCAATCTACAACTCTATGACGATGTCGCCAACCATTGAGGGCATTGAGGGTCGGAGCGCAGAAGGGCTTGATCTTACCCAGTTTCGCCATATTGTACCGCTCAGAGCAGAGCTATAATAGCTTGTCAGAGCATGCAAGAAGCTTGATCATTGACTTTTCGCATGCCGTTTACTTTTTCTTTAGGACCCCCTAGCTTAAGGCTATAGACTAAACCAATCTTTATCTTCAAAAGGAGCACATTTATGAAAAAGACTATCGGAATTATCGGCGGTATGGGGCCTCTTGCTACCGCTGATCTCTTTAAAAAGATCATTACCATCACCCCTGCCAAAAGCGACAACGAGCATATCCGTGTGGTGATCGACAACAATACCAATATTCCTGACCGTACCGCCGCCATCCTCGGCAAGGGCAAAGACCCTGTCAGTGAGATGGTACGCTCTGCTGTATCGCTGGAGAATATCGGTGCCGACCTGCTAATTATGCCCTGCAACACCGCCCATTACTTCTATGAAAGAATCACTCCATTTGTCAAAATCCCCTTTATCAATATGCTGGAGGAAACCGCAAAGGAGATCAAAGCAAAGGGAATCGGCAAGGTAGGGCTGCTGGCAACCAGTGGTACGATCAATTCGGGCGTGTATTCCAAGATGTTTGAGAAGTATGACATCGAAGAGCTACACCCCGTAGGCTGCGATCAAGAAGAAGTAATGCGGATTATCTATGATGGTGTCAAGGCAGGCAACTATGATCTGGATATCAGCGGATTCCTCAAGGTAGTCGATAGCCTTATCGCTCAGGGAGCTGAGTATCTGGTACTTGGCTGTACCGAGCTTCCCATTGCCTTTGAGATGTATGACATTAAGGCAGATACCATTGACCCTACGATGATTTTAGCGCAGGCTGCGGTCAAAATGGCACTTGCTGATTAAAAGGCGCGAAGCATAAATTATCACTTATAAATCACCTTTCTTTGTACAATAAACTTAAGTGCTATTGTAATAGAAGGGTGATTATATTAATATACCATTGGTTTTTCTTCCGCCATTCGTGTGTCAGGTGATTGTTTGTTTCACACCCGTTGGTACTTAGCTGACTTACATACCCATTTGGACTGATGGGGAGTAGAAACGTAAACAGCCTAATCCAGCTACCTCGCAAGAAACACAGAGCAATTTTGTTTTGGTTGTAAAAACGAAAGCTGCATCGCAAACACGATGCAGCTTTTATTGTTACATAAATATAGGAGCTATTTGGGGGCTATAAGATGTGTGCGCATTTTGTAAAGCACTCATAAATTTTTATTCGTACTATTGGCACTTCTCTCTCGGTAATCCCTAATCAAAGACCGGCACCGCAATGCAAGCAGAATTGTCAACATCACAGCAGCAAAAATATGCACTTGCTGCGAGCGGATATATTTTTGAATGATCAACACTGACCAAAGCAAGACTGATAACCAAAACGAAACGCGATCCCATCTAAACTGCTTCATTATGTCCCCCCTTAATGATTCGCTTAAGCTTTTGCGCTTCTAATAACGAAAAAACGCTGTTCCACGAAAAAGGATAATTTCAATCAGACCAACACCGCCCCGCAAGATGGGCTGCCAACATCACAGCAGCAAAAATATGCACTTGCTGCGAGCGGATATATTTTTGAATGATCAGCACTGAACCACAGCAATACAGAATCACCAGAACGAAACTCAATCCAGGCTTGTCTGCATCATTATACCCTCTTATGGGGGTCGCTTAGTCGATCTTCTGCCCTCTTTGCTTTAATCGATATTGCAGTGCAGCCTGCTCGGTTTTATTTTCGCCAAAGGTATAGTACACAGCATCTTTGAGCACGTCGGGCAGGTATTGCTGCTCCACCCAGCCCATTGGGTAGACATGGGGGTACTGATACCCCTTGCCTCTACTCAGCTTAGCCGCGCCCTCATAGCTGGCATCCTTTAGATCCGCAGGGATATCCCCTACTCTACCTTCCCTTACATCACGGAGTGCAGCATCGATGGCAGTTATGGCTGTATTAGACTTAGGAGCGGTACATAGCGTGATCACTGCCTGTGCCAGCGGGATGCGAGCCTCAGGTAAACCGAGAGAGTTGGCGATGTCAACACAGGCTTTAACAATTACCGCAGCCATCGGGTAAGCAAGCCCGATATCTTCACTGGCGATAACCATCAGGCGACGACAGGGTGAAATTAAATCTCCAGCCTCCAGCAAGCGTGCCAGATAATGCAGTGCCGCATTTTCGTCAGAGCCACGTATGGATTTCTGAAACGCCGATAGGATGTCATAGTGCGCGTCCCCATCCCGATCGTAGCGCATAGAGGAGCGCTGGGTTACCTCCTTGGCAGCATCTAGGGTAATCTGCCCCTCGCTGCTCCCACAGTAGGCAATCAGTGCTTCTACAGCGTTGATTGCTTTGCGCACATCTCCGCCGCAGGCTCGGGCGATATACTCCGCGACCCCTTCCTCTAGGGTAAAAGGCTGCTCATAAAGCTCCGCTGCTTTAATAAAAGCACGCTCCACTGCCTGTGCTACCTCTGCTGGCTCCACAGGTTTAAACTCAAACACAGTGCTTCGGCTTAAAATTGCATTATATACATAGAAGTACGGGTTCTCCGTAGTTGACGCAATCAGGGTTACACTGCCATCCTCGATACACTCCAGCAAGGTCTGCTGCTGCTTCTTATTGAGGTACTGTATCTCATCTAGATACAGTATGATTCCACCGATCCCGGCAATGGTGCCTACCTCATCTACCACAGCCTTAATATCGGCAGTTGAGGCGGTGGTACCGTTGAGTTTATACAGCCGCTTACCCGCCGATTTCGCGATAATGTTGGCTACAGTGGTTTTGCCCACTCCCGAGGGGCCATAAAAAATCAAATTGGGGATCTGCCCCCGATCAATAATCCCCCGCAGCACTCTGCCTTTTTCCAGCAGATGCTGCTGTCCGACTACTTGATCAAGCTCAGTGGGTCGCAGCTGATTGGCAAGAGGTGATGACATCACAAAATCCTCCTAAAAATGAGTCTGCCTTTATTGTAACAGATCAACTGGTCAAATACCATAGCAAGATCAAAGGGCACCCATACAGTAGGTGCTCTTTTACACGGCAAATAAAAGATATACCAACATAGCTAGCGCAAATGCGTAGCCCTGCTGTGCCTTTTAAGATCTAGTGCTTGATTAGGATCTTATATACCCGCTCAGGTCTACCCTTTGAGCTGTTTTGACGATCATACAGCACGGTGGCCTGTTGGTTTTCTACCAGCTTTTTTAAAAAACATCAACTGGTCAAATACCATAGCAAGATCAAAGAGCACCCATACAGTAGGTGCTCTTTTACACGGCAAATGAAAGCTATACCAACATAACTAGCACAAATGCGTAGCCCTGCTGCTGTGCCTTTTTAATGATCTAGTGCTTGATTAAGATCTTATATACTCGCTCAGGTCTACCCTTTGAGCTGTTTTGACGATCATACAGCACGGTAGCCTGCTGATTTTCTACCAGCTTCTTTAAAAAACGGTTGGCACTACGTACTGTTATATTAAGGGCCTGTGCCAGAGCGGTAGGCGTCAGGATATCGGTTTTAAGATGCTGCATAGCCGAGATCAGCTTCTGTATTGTCAGGGTAGAGAGGCCGGCTTTTTTGGAGATCATCTCTACATAAGGGGTAACGTCATTTGGCACCACCAATACATCTTTGCTGCCTAAGGGGCCAATCATCTCTGCACGCTCATTCATCAAAAAGCTGCTGGCGATGCTACTGAGCTGTGACTCTCTGTTGGCTCGCTTGGCATTGAGCATCGCAGTGCTGATATCCTTACCTATTCCATAACCGATATGCACATCATAGCTAGACTTGCCGCACAAGTAGCCCTTAAGGCCACACTGGGTAAAGCCGCTGGTAATCGCCTCTATGGTCTTTAAAGTGGTCAGCAGCTCGATGGTATCTCCAACGACCTGCATGACAAAATCGCAAAACATCTCTTGGTTGTACTCCCCCAACAGCTTGCTTACTTGCTTTGACCACAAGGCGGTGTCGGGCTCTTCCTTAGGCATGGTCAGCCAGATCACTCCTGGGAGATTCTCCTGCATTTTTGAGAGAGAAATCCGATCAATCATATACTCAAGGTCTCTCTGGATATGCTCTATACGAGGTAGTGCAAAATAACACTCAGAGGGATTGCGGCGAAGCTCGGTGAGGATGCTACCAAATCTGGTAACCGTAAAATCTACTTCGCCATCACGATAGAGCTTAATATGCTTTGAAATCAGTTGTTTTTCCAGCTGCTCCAGCTCTTTTAAGCTCATCTGAGAGAGCTTATTGTTGAAGTTATCAAACATTTCATCTAAAGTACCCGTCGATAGATAATGGGCAAAGCTGTGAGGGTTATCCCCCAGCTCATAGAAATCGATATAAGCCCGCCGAAACTCAAGATCCTGATACTTATAGATCAAGTTGATAAACAACTCGTAAAAGCTCAGGCGATCGGCATCGAGCGGGAGAATCGGCTTGGTATTATGGGGGAACTTTTTGAGCAGCACCTGCCTTGGAATGGGGCCGCTTGTGACAAATCCATCGTATGAGAGCGAGATCTCATCAAAAAGCTCCTCAAGGTGCATGAAGTTTTGGTAGGCAAAAATCTTAATCTGCGCCTTACTCTGGAAGTCTTCCACAGCCTTTACAAGAAGATTGTGTAAAAATAAAGAACAAATGACCGCGATTTTCATAATGCTTCTCCCATAAAGTCATGGCGTGTTGTATATTACTATGAGTAAAAAAGTCGAATGTTATAAATATCTGTAACAATAATTGTCTACAAACGACATAATCTGTCTAACAAAAACGGCACGATGCCTTCACATCATGCCGTTTATTGATCACTAAATGATTACTTTACGTAGATTGGATACTTTGCACACAGCTCGTTTACGCCTGCTCTGATTGCATCAGCGCTGCCCTCAAAGTCGGTGATTGCAAGGAAGATCCACTTTGCAATTAGTGCCATCTCATCTTCACCAAAGCCACGGGTGGTAACAGCAGCAGTACCGATTCTAACACCACTGGTTACAAATGGGCTTAGTGGCTCGTTTGGTACAGTGTTTTTGTTAACGGTAATATATACCTCATCAAGTCTGTGCTCTAGCTCCTTACCGGTTACGCCAGTGCCTCTCAGATCAAGTAGGATCAGGTGGTTGTCGGTACCGTTGGATACCATGTTGACGCCCAGCTTCTTGAGCTCCTCTGCCAGACGATGACAGTTAGCGATCACACGTGCCTGATACTTCTTAAACTCCTCGGTAGCTACCTCGCCAAAGCTTACTGCCTTTGCAGCAATTACATGCTCCAGAGGACCACCCTGCAGACCAGGGAATATAGCCTTGTCAACCTTCTGAGCGTGCTCAGCCTTAGATAGGATCATACCGCCACGAGGGCCTCTGAGGGTCTTGTGGGTGGTAGTAGTAACGATATCAGCATATGGTACTGGAGATGGGTGCAGACCAGCAGCAACCAGACCAGCGATATGAGCCATATCAACCATGAAGTATGCGCCAACTTCCTTTGCAATAGCAGCAAACTTCTCAAAATCAATGATTCTTGGGTATGCGCTTGCGCCAGCAACGATCATCTTTGGCTTGCACTCAAGAGCGATCTCTCTTACCTTATCATAGTTGATAAAGCCGTCATCCTCTACGCCGTAAGCTACGAAATTGTAGGTCTTGCCGGAGAAGTTAACAGGAGAGCCGTGGGTCAAGTGACCGCCATGTGCCAGGCTCATGCCTAGGATAGTATCGCCCTGCTCAAGCAGTGCGAAGTATGCGCCTGCGTTTGCCTGAGAGCCGGAATGAGGCTGTACGTTGGCATGCTCAGCGCCAAAGATTGCCTTAGCTCTGTCACGAGCGATGTTTTCAACCACATCTACAAACTCGCAACCGCCATAGTAACGCTTTGCTGGGTATCCTTCTGCATACTTATTGGTCAGTACGCTTCCGGTAGCTGCAAGAACTGCTGGAGAAACTATATTTTCACTTGCGATGAGCTCGATATTCCTCTCCTGACGGTCGAACTCCTTCTGCATAGCATGACCTACTTCAGGATCGACTTTGGTAACGGCTGCAATGGTGTCAATGTAATTTGTATACATATTGTTCTCCTCACAATTATATATTCCAGCCTGCGGATTTCACCGGTCCGTATGGCTTGTCTTACCTAGATTATAGTCTTTTGCGACAATTTTATCAAGACGCTTTAAAATTTTTTCACTTTCGGTGAAATAAATCAGGATATTTTATGCACATTTTATATGGGCAGCTAAATTATAAACCACGTCAACCATTTAACCGTTGAAGCTGTACGGCAGACATACCCACTGTAATCCCCCCAAAGATACTCCCATCGGCAGGCAAGTTAACAATTTGTTTCTTTCCTTTGAGCAGTTGTATATGGTATACTGGTAGCATACAGTTGGCTGCATCGTTTGCCATATTTCATCACTCATAGGCAGCCACATACCCTGATAGTTTATTCCTTTTTGCCACTAATTATGCAGTGACGGCAGTGGCGCAGAGCAAAGTCACTGAGAATGGAGTTATTACAATGAGAATGAGCAGAGGCTACATAGGCGGAGTTTCAGACGGCGGATCAGCAGCAGGAGAAAGCACTGGGGGAATTTTATCCTTTATGTCGACCCTGCCTCCATGGCTCAGTGCCATCATCACCATAGCAGCACTCATCCTGCTTGCTTGGATCGCAGGCATCATCGTAGGCAAAATCTATGCAGGTATTAGATACCCTGACCCAGGGAAGCCCTCGATTTTTTCGGCAAAGCAAAAGGTACTGTTTCTGGGAGTCGCAGTTGCAGTGATCTTCCTGCTCTTTACTACCCTCTCCAAGT
The DNA here is from genome assembly GCA_032059445.1 of Oscillospiraceae bacterium. Lineage (GTDB taxonomy): Bacteria > Bacillota > Clostridia > Oscillospirales > Ruminococcaceae > DAMCAP01. The sequence goes on along the minus strand of DAMCAP010000024.1, from coordinate 28,539 downwards.
CAAATGATCCCAGCGGCGGTATGCTTCCTTCAGACGAGCCCACTACTGGTGATTATACCGGCGGAGATAAACCAATCGATGGTGGCGGTATAGTGATTAAAGGCTAGTGATCTGCAATCTTACACACAATCAAATACTATCACCCGCAAGCCTGCCATACCCTTTTAGGGCGGCAGGTTTTTTTATGCTTACACACATAGTTTAGAGTCAGTAGCACCCAACAAAGATATCATGCCAAGTCAATATCGATTTGATTGCGGCTTTTTTACAAACTAACATAACAAAATAAACAACTGCAATCCAAAAATTAAGTCTACAGGCATTACTATAAAAAATAAAAACCCCAAGGGCCATGCAGTGCGCAAGCTCTTGGGGTTTTCATGTATTTTGGTGCCAGCAGCAGATTATACCAGCAGCGGAGAAACCGATCTATCAGAATAAATCCTATGGATCGCCTCAGCAAATACATCTGCAATGGTCAGTGACTTAATCTTACCCGATGGGGTATTGTCGTGCACAGGGATGGTATCGAGCAGTACCAGCTCAGCAATTACGCTGTTTTCAATCCGCTCAAGAGCAGGGTGAGAGAGTACGCCGTGGGTAGCACAAGCGTATACGGTACTTGCACCGCCCTTCTCTACCAATGCGTTGGCAGCGTTGCAGAGGGTGCCTGCGGTATCTACCATATCATCAACCAAAATGCACTTCTTGCCCTTGACGTCACCGATGATATTCATAACCTCCGATACGTTGGCAAGAGGCCTTCTCTTATCGATGATAGCGATCGAAGCATCCAGTCGCTCAGCAAACTTCCTTGCTCTAGTTACAGAGCCAAGGTCGGGAGATACTACCACGATGTTTTCACGAGGCTCGTCCTTTAGCTTGTCTACAAAGTACTTTGACAGCAGAGGCACGCCCAGCAGATGGTCAACAGGGATGTTGAAGAAGCCCTGAATCTGAGCAGCATGCAGATCCATTGTCAATACACGATCAGCACCTGCACAAGTGATCAGGTCTGCGGTCAGCTTAGCAGAGATTGGATCGCGCGCTTTTGCCTTACGATCCTGTCTGGCATAGCCATAGTATGGGATTACTGCGGTGATACGGCCGGCAGAAGCTCTCTTAAATGCATCAATCGCAATCAGCAGCTCCATAAGGTTATTGTTGACCGGCTTACAGGTAGACTGTACCACAAATACATCGGAACCGCGTACAGACTCATTGATGGAAACAGCGATCTCGCCGTCAGCGAAGGTCTTGACCACCATGTCGCCCAGAGGCAAACCGAGTGTTTTGGCAATCTGGCCCGCCACCTCCAAATTGGAATTACAGCTGAAAATTTTGATATCCTTGCCATGGATATTCATTAGAGCTCTCCCCCTATACTTCTTTGCGTTTTGTAAAATGGCTTTCCCGCCAGCTATTTATGCCAAGCCTTTATATAAATGTAAAAGCTGCCGGCTATATAAAATCAACCGTGTTGATTGGGAAACGAATTATTTTGATTCCAGTCTTTCATACTGCTTCTGGTTGTAATAGCACAAGACGGCTGCTGCAAAAAAAGCTACCCCTGCGCCGATAAAAGGATACTTCGGATTTACCGAGAAGGCAAAACCGGAGAACAAAGGCCCCACCACCATGCCCAAAGAGCGAGTTGCGTTAAATAGCCCCGCCATTGCGCCGCTGGAAGCTCCGTCATCGTTTCTGATCATCAAAGCCTGCTGGATCGGCAGGTAGATGGCGTTGAAGGTATAGAATACCACCGAAGCCGCCAGGAAGAGAGAAACTACAGGAGCAGCTACGATGCATACCAATGCTGCACCGCAGAGCAGTAATACGTAGATAATTGACTTGCGGCTATCGGTCTTCTTAACAATCCACATGTTAATCGTGAAATTAGCCACCAGACCGATGGTGCCAACCAGTGCCTTAAAGATACCGTTGGCAGATGGAGGCAGATTAAGCTGAGCCTTTCAGTAGCAGCTAAAAGAGCCGTCGTGCGCCTGAGTTGCAAAGCTGGTAAACAACACCGACATCAGGAAGATCGCCATTGCAGGAGTAATCAGCTTAAAGGATGCGATTACATTGGAGATCGGGTCGACTTCCTTAAAGCTTAGCTTACCAGTGACTATATGAGGCTTAAACTCACCAAGCATGGTTAGAGAAGCAATCGAAGCAAAGACCAGACCCACCAGCTGCACATTAAATACCAAGCCCATGCTGTAGTCGCCGATCAGGCCACCAATTAAGAAGCCCACCGCAGCACCTACCGACATCATTGCCGCGTAGGTCGCCATATACTTAGATCTTGTCTGATTATCATCAGTTGAGGTTGCTATGTAGGCCATAGCATTGACCGAAAATCCTGCAATAAACAGGCCTGCGATTGCGCGCCCCAACACGACCATGTAGCTATTGGTCGCAATAGAAAACACCCACTGCCCTACCGTATAACCGGTATAGCCCACGCCCATGATCTTGGCATAGCCATAGCGGTCTCCCATCTTGCCCCAAAAGGCACTGGAGAGGAAGTTGGTAAAGGCCATTGCAGCAAAGGCAACACCAAACATATAATCAGGACAATTTATGCTCTGTAGATATGCAGGGGTAATGGGATGCACCATATTGGATATCACGCAAAACAAAAAATAAAATACAAAAAATCTTGCTAAAGATGCCTTACGCAAAGGGATACCTCCTAATTTGATCTGTTCTGCGTGCATCAGCTGATTAAAGCTCCTCCAAGCTGATGCAACATGTACCACATACAAACACAGTTATCATATCCATGCTGTTTATCGTAACGAATACATCTTAGCACATTTCTTTTGCCATTTCAACAATTAAAAGCCCTTTTCATCTTTTTTGCCAAAGAAACGACCGCCACCAGTAGACAGCTTACCCAAGCAAGGGATGCTATCGCCTGTAAGCTGGTGTTTTTATGCTGGTACGACAGCTTGATTTCTTTGCCTCGGCCCCCGAAGTTGTCCGTCTGAAACTTAATGTGACCTTGCATATCAGGCCTCCTTGCACAAAGCTACCAGTTTAGGCTTCGCCTGTTATAATGAAACCGCCGCCAAACACAAAGCCATTTTTATAAAATACCGCGCTCTGGCCGGGGGTAACTGCCCGCTGAGGGCGGTCAAAGCGCACTCGCACCTGATCCCCCTCCATCGATATCTCCGCCTCGCAGGGCTTATGGGAGTAACGGATCTTTACGAGTACCCGCTCACTGCCCTCGAGGGCCTCAACCATCGAAAAAACAGGATCAGCCGCCAGTAAAGAGCTGTAAAAAATCTCTTGCTCCTCGGTGGTTACTTCAATCTCCCTGCTCTGACTATCGATCGCCTTTACAAATGCAGGCTTACCTAGGCTTAGCCCCAGCCCCTTGCGCTGCCCGACGGTATAGCGGTAGATGCCCTTGTGGGTGCCTACCTTCTTACCCTCATACACAAAGCTGCCTGCCAGCCCCGCTGTATCGATATTTCGCTCGATAAAGCTGCCGTGATCCCCATCTGGGATGAAGCATATATCCTGACTATCGGGGCGCTCTGCCATCGGTAAGCCACGCTCTCTGGCAAGCTGCCTGACCTGTGGCTTTGACATGCCCCCCAAAGGCATCAGAATGTGAGAAAGCTGCTTTTGATCGAGCCTATAAAGGGCATAGGTCTGATCTTTTGTAATGTCATCTGCTACCTTTAAGGAGTAGCGACCATTTACCATGCCTACTCCGCCGTAATGACCTGTGGCAACAAACTCGCAGCCCATCTCCAGAGCATAATCCAGAAACTTGCCAAACTTGATCCCCTTGTTACATACCACACAGGGGTTAGGCGTGCTGCCGCTGATATAGCTCTCAATAAAAGGTTGTACTACAATCTGCTCAAAGTCCTTGCGTAAATCCAGTACCCGATGGGGTATCTCTAGAAACGCACAGACCTTGCCCGCATCTGTTTCGGGTGCGTCAGAAAGGTCATTGAGCTTAAAGGTTACACCGATTACCTCATGACCCTGATCCTTCAAAAGCATTGCAGAAACAGAGCTATCCACTCCGCCACTCATCGCCAATGCTACCTTTGCCATTGTTTACTCCTATCTTATACCGATCCTCGAGCACCCTGTGCCGATGAGGATTACGCGCAAAATTATCTATGGGTATTATGCATCCTTAGGCACATATATACACACTAATCATACCATACAAGCCCCCTCAATTACCAGCATTGAGCTGTAGAAATATTGACAGACTTGGTGCCTTCGCTTGTGTATTTCGCCGTCATTCCCCTGTTTCTGCATCTTTTTAGTAAAGGCTCATGATCTATCTTCCAGTGATCTTACATTGAATTTGGCGTTTTTTTGTGGTATTATGTTGTAATTAAATCTATCTATAAAGGGTGACTGTTTTGTACTCTCGCCCATACTTTTGCAGCCATATATAAGGAGCGTGAGCATTGTGAATTCGATCATAAGAGTAGTGGCAGCAGCCGCTAAAACCATCCCAGCCAATCCGTCTGCCTGTGCAGAGCAGATCCAGTCGGTGCTTAAAGAGCTGGAAGCCTCCCCTGCGGATATTGTCGTCCTGCCTAAGTTAGCCCTCTGCTCACCCAGCTGCGGTGCGTTTTTCCATAATACCGCTTTGCTCGATGGCTGTAAAGATGCCCTTGAGGAGCTGTGTATTGCCACAAAAGATTACCCTACCTATATCATCGTAGGGCTTGCAATGGCCGATAGCCCCCTGCCTGTATCTGCCATCGCCGTGCTGTATCAAGGGCAGATACTTGGCTACATCCCCACTCAAGATAATCCCAAAGAGCTTTCTCATGGTATATATTCTGATCGCATTTTGCCCGCCGATACCCTCTTTGCTTGCGGCGACATCCGATTTGCCATCCTCTCCTGCGATCCTAAGCTGATCCCCGTCAGAGCCGCATCCTTGACCCATACAGGCTTTGACCTACTGATCGCTCCCTGCTATTCGCCAGTTACCGCAGGCTATATCGACGATGTATTGGGGGGGATCTGCTCCTATACCCAGTCAGTGGGTTGTGCAGTTGCAGTGGTAAACGGCGGCTGCGGTGATACCTCCTCACCCTACCTCTATAAAGCCTTTGCGGCTATCTACGAATGTGGTAAGCAGCTAAGCTGCCAGATTGAGCAAGAGGGTAGCATCTATATCAGCAGTGATATTGATGGTGATATTATCCGCTCACAGAAGCTCTTTAACAACTATAAGGCACCTTATCATACCCTAAGCCCCGTCTGCTCCAAGCGGGGGCTACAACGCACTGTAGATACCTCCCCCTATCTGCCCTCTGATCCTTTTATGCGCCACCGTTATCTAAGTGAGCTCTTTGACTTGCAAGTTCGTAGTCTGGCAGCTCGCCTACAGAATACAGGCATTAAGAAGATGGTCATCGGAGTATCGGGTGGGCTTGATTCCACACTGGCCTTATTGGTGATGGCTGCCACCGCCGACCGTATGGGGCTGCCGCGTGACAGCATCATCGGTATTACCATGCCGGGCTTCGGCACCTCTGACCGCACCTATTATAATGCACTGGGGCTGCTGGAGGGACTAGAGGTAGACAACCGCGAAATCCCCATTCGGGAAGCTATCCTACAGCATTTTACCGATATCGGGCACGACAGCAATATCAAGGATGTCACCTACGAAAATGCCCAAGCCAGAGAACGCACCCAAATCCTGCTGGATATCGCCAACAAGGTAGGCGGTCTGGTAGTGGGCACGGGAGATCTATCAGAGGCGGCTTTAGGTTGGTGCACCTTCGCAGGGGATCAGATCTCCAACTACAATGTCAACATCTGCATTACCAAGACTGTAGTACGGCAGCTGGTGCGCCATATTGCTAATAACAGTATTGTACCCGGTGTATCGGCGTACCTTCACGACATCCTCGCCACCCCGGTATCCCCCGAGCTGCTCCCAGCAGATGAAGAAGGAGAAATCACGCAGAAGACCGAAGATATCCTTGGCCCCTATGAGCTCCATGATTTCTTCTTATATTACCTCATTAAGCACGGATTTCGCCCCTCCAAGCTGTATTACTACGCATGCATTGCTTTTTCTGCCAGCTTTACCCCTGCATTTATCAAAGAAAAGCTTCTGCTGTTTTTAAGAAGGCTGGCAGCAGGGCAGTTTAAGCGCAGCGCAGCACCCGATGCAGCAATTTTATGCGATGTCAACCTCTCGGGAGCATCCTTCTACATCCCCTCAGATCTTAACATCAACTCCATGCTGGAAGATGTTATTTCCATTGACTTTTAGTACATATTGTGCCAGAAACGCGCGCGTTTCTGGCACAAATTTTTACCCACTCTACAGGCATAGGCAATTATATCATAAGCTACGCTTATAAATAAGCGCGAACGATTTATGGTTAAAGCGCACATGCTACAAAAATAGGGCGAAAATCGCTCCAAAGGGGACACCCCCTTGACACCCCTAACGGGCAAAACCTTGGCAAATTGCACTGCGCAACTAAAGCTACCTATGACAATCGCTCCAAGGGCTTGCTCTTATAGAGAGACTGCGGCGCATCGTCTGCGGCAAAAAGAAGCGCTGTATCCCTCGTATCCCCATGCCGTTAGGCATTTCCTTGTGTCACAGACACCTCATAAGGGCACTCGCTTGCAACGCTTGTCACAAGCGAAGCGCAGTGCAATGCGGCAAGCGGTGTCCGTGGGTTAAGGGCTTGCCCTTAGACGCTTTTTCCTCCCTTTTTGACGTCCATCAAAAAGGGAGTGCCTGCACGGCATGAGTGAGAAAGAGAATTTCCTGCGTTCTTGTATCCAGAACTTAATGTAATATATAAACACATCAAAACGATCATAAACTAATATGTAATCATCGTAGAATACACGCTAAGCGTGTATTAGGCTGCTTATCCTTATGCCCAGCCTATGGCTATGGGCGATTATACCCCCAGCTGCGCTTATGGTACATTATCGGTCTTTATGCTTTATTCTCCAGCATAATTTTATACGATTCTTTATATTCTATCAAAATTCTACATTAAGTTAGAAATGACAAACGGCAAACCCCTGCTATGACAATATAGCAGGGATTTTTCTTTAAAAAGCAAAACCGCATACGCGATAGCGCACACGGTTATAAAAAGCTCTTAGCTAAACATATCTTTTTTATACAGCCAGATAAAAGCAATCACCACAGACAATAAGCTGATCAAGCACACATATAAAAAACCATAGGGGCTAGTCTCAAAAGGTACGGCGACGTTCATCCCCCACAGGGCGCCTACCAGCTGCGGCACAGTCATGACAATGGTAACGGCAGCAAGAAACTTCATGACGATATTGAGGTTATTGCTGATGATAGATGCGTAGGCATCCATCGTACCACTTAAGATGTCACGGTAGATCGAGCACATCTCTATCGCCTGCTTATTCTCGATGATGACATCTTCCAGCACTTCGGCGTCTTCAGGGTAGCGCTTAACAAACTCCATCCGCATCAGTCGCTCTAAAACGGCTTCATTTGACTTAAGTGAGGTTGAGAAGTATACCAGCGATTTCTCCATACTCATCTGCTGCAAAAGCTCTTTGTTTCGATAGCTTTTTTGCAGCTCGGTGTGGATACGCTCGGTTGCTTTATCGATCTGCCGCAGGTAATTGAGGTAACGACGGGCATTTTGATAAAGCAGCTGGAATACAAACCGAGTTTTTTTAAATGTATAGAGCCCTTTGACCTTGTTTTCGGTGAATTCTTTGATTAAAGAAGCATATACAAGGCAGACGGTAATCAGGCAATTGGGCATATGGATAATGCCAAAAGGCAAGGTGGTGTAGGTATAGGATTCTCCCTCAGCCTCGACCTTGGGGATATCCACCAGGATCAGAGTCTGATCTTCATCCTCGTCGTGCTCGATACGGCTTCGCTCATCATCGTCGAGGGCAGCGTGTAGCAGCTCGGGCAGGGCTCCGGTAGTCTTGACCACCCAAGTCAGCTCATGAGAGGTAGGATTGACCAGATTGATCCAACAGCCTTCCTCAAACTCCTTAAGCTGGATAAGTTTGCCATCTATTGTCTTAAAAATCTCTAGCATATCGTAGTCCTTTCCACTAGGACTCCTGTGCCTTTGCAGCGCGCAGAAGCCCGGTTGTACTTTGATTATTCTCTCTACTTCGAGGGCCTGCGTCCACAAACTCACCTCCACACGGTATACAAAATTACTAATTTTCTTACATAGTATACGCTACATCCCGCCTAATTTCAAGAGTTTCGCTCAAATTTTATACTTATAGATAAATAGATTGTGATAACTGCGATTATCTTTGATTTTCTCGCTATTGGTTTTGTTTTTAATAAATATGTAGTTGATATCAGGTACCATGACCCGTAGGCACAGATGCTCATTGAGTGAAATACTCCGCTATCCATTTATTATTCCAACTTTTTATCCAATTATAATTTATACAAATTTTTTATTAATCGCAGGCAAAAGTTTGGGAGGTTTTGAATAGTGTCACCCATTGACATATTGCTGCATATACTGTAATATGAACATATGATCATATATAGAGATAAGGAGGATACATATGCCCCATAGTCACGATCCACAGCCTGTAAGCCTGAGCTTGCAGGAAGCTTTAACCCTCGCAGAAATCTTCAGCATCTTTGCCGATCCAACCCGTATTGCCATCATCTCTTCGCTATTTGGCAAAGAGCTGTCGGTCAGCGACATTTACACAAATGTAGGGATCTCACAATCCGCAGCCTCCCACCAGCTCAAGCTGCTAAAGACATCGAGGATCGTTAAATCCCGACGGGATGGGCGCAATATCCTCTACTCTCTCGATGACGAGCATGTATCATCTATATTAATGCAAGGCATAAATCACATCAGAAAGGTTGATTGTTATGAGTAACACACTAAAGCAAGCACACAACAGCGCATCCTGCAACTGCGGCCATGATCACGCAAATCACAGCTGCTGCCAGCAAGACTCCCACAAGGAATGCACCTGCGGACACAATCATTCCCACAAAGAGCATGGTTGTACCGCTAAGGGTGACTGCGGCCACGACAACCATAAGGACAGCTCCGACAGTGGCGGAGAAAGCTCCTCGGAAGACGACCAATCAGATCATCCATCAGAGAGTCAACATAGCCACGGCGACTGCCGATTAGGCATATCTACCCTACATGACGACAACTGTGGATGCGACCATAACCACCCACACGGTGATACCTGCGGACATGACCACGATCATGCACATAGTGGAGATAGTTGCGGCTGTGGACACGACCACGAGCACGCGCACGGCGATGACTGCGGCTGCGGTCACGACCATGATCATGCCGCTTCTGCCCCCTACTCTACACCCGTAGGTATTGCAGGCATCATTCTGATCGTAGCTGCCTTTATACTGCCCCTTGGCAGCATCGGTACCTTGATCATGAGCCTGGGCATCTTTATGGTAGGCTACCCATTATTTATAGACGGCATTAAAGGCATCTTCCGCTTTAGCCTTGATGAGCTGGCACTGCTGACCATCGCAGTAGCGGCTGCCCTGCTAATCGGCGAAGCTCCTGAAGCCGCCATGGTAACCATCCTCTTTCGTATCGGTAACTGGCTGGAGGCCAAAGCCATCGCCAAAAGCAAGCGGGATATCGCCGCTTTGACCCAGATCAGACCCGACAACGCCAACCTCGTCAAGCCTGATGGTGAAATCGTTACCGTGGCAGCCAAAACCCTTGCTATCGGTAGCCGCATAGTCATCAAGCCCGGCGAAAAAGTGCCAGTCGACTGCGTAGTAGAGTCAGGCTCCACTTACATCGATACCTCAGCACTGACTGGAGAGCCCCTGCCTGTACAGGCAGTTAAGGGGAGCACCGTTTTATCTGGCTCGATCAATTCCGACGGTGCTATCACCTGTATTACAACCAATACCTTTGAGGATTCTGCCGCCAGCCGTATCATCAAGATGGTTAGTGAAGCAGCTTCACAAAAGGGTAATACAGAGCGCTTAATCTCCAAATTTTCTAAGGTATACACTCCCATCGTCATGGTATGTGCTGCCCTCCTCGCCTTCCTCCCACCTTTGCTGGGCTACGGCGAGCTGAGTATGTGGGTAGGTAGATCACTGGTATTCCTGGTAGCATCCTGCCCCTGTGCCTTGGTTATTTCGGTACCTCTTACCTTCTTTGCAGGAGTAGGCAGAGCAACCAAGAAGGGTGTACTGATCAAAGGTACCAAGTATATCGAAACACTGGCCAAAACCGACTGTGTAGTCTTTGACAAAACCGGTACCCTAACCCTTGGTGTGCCTGTAGTCGATCAGATCATTCCCGCACAAGGCGTAGAGGCTGGGCATTTGATCCGTCTGGCTGCCACCGCCGAGCAGTACTCCAATCATCCGGCTGCAAAGGCAATCCTACAGCGTGCCGGCGATTTAACCCCCCTCCCAAGCTCCGACTATACCGAAACTCCCGGCATGGGCATTAGCCTGACGGTTGAGGGGGCTAGAGTGCACTGCGGTTCTGCCCTGCTAATGCAAAACAACGGAATAGATATCAGCCAGCTGCCAAGCGCCAATATCTATGTGGCAGCAGGCAATAAGGCAATCGGCTGTATTACACTGGCTGATCAAGTCCGTAAGGATGCCAAGCAAGCAATTGCCGCATTAACCAAGCTGGGTGTTAAAACCGTAGCAATGCTTACAGGTGACAGCAACACAGCCGCTCAAAAGATTGCGAATGAGCTAGGGGTAAACAAGGTCTATAGCCAACTGCTGCCTCAGGATAAAGTTACAAAGATGGCAGAGCTCAAAAAGTCTCACAATGCTTCGATCTTCGTAGGCGATGGCATCAACGATGCCCCTGTACTAGCAATGAGTGACGCTGGTATCGCAATGGGTCTTGGTACCGACACCGCTATTGAAGCAGCCGACGTAGTACTGATGAACGAATCGCTTACCTCCATCCCAAGCTCCATCAGGCTCGCGCGCAAGATTGTAGCAAAGGCAAAGTTTAACATCGCTTTTGCACTAACCATCAAGATTGGTGTGCTGATCTTGGGCGCAATCGGGTATGCCAATATGTGGATGGCCGTATTTGCCGACGTAGGCGTCAGCATACTTGCCGTACTAAACGCTGTAGCGGGTATCAGCAGTAAAGAAGAGTAATCCTAACACAGGCGGGGGGATCATCACCCCCCGCCATCCCTTTTACACTAGCTATAATATCCTGCTTATTATCATTTATCTTCCTGTATGATATATATAAAATTGGGCATCTTAGGATCAAGCCGCTTTGTTATGAATCTTTTTTGCAAAAAGGGCTTGACGAAACCTATGAAATCCGTTATACTAACTAACGTAACTTATGGAGAGATGTCCGAGCGGTTTAAGGAGCTAGTCTTGAAAACTAGTGACTCGAGAGAGCCGTGGGTTCGAATCCCACTCTCTCCGCCAGATGCCCCATAAAACCAAATGGAGAAGTACTCAAGTTGGTGAAGAGGCTCCCCTGCTAAGGGAGTAGGCCGCGTAAAAACCGGCGCGAGGGTTCAAGTCCCTCTTTCTCCGCCAAAAAGAACCCTGTAAATCACTGGATTTGCAGGGTTCTTTTTATTTCTACAAACACACTTACAAACACACTTCGTTTTACCATACGTCTTAACATACACCCAAAAACAACCGAGCATAAAACTTCAAATTGACAAATAATTCATGTAATGGTATCGTAATGGTAGAAAGGGGTGTTTTTATGGATGTAGTAAAATGGCCAAACAGCATTAGGTATGCAATATCAATTATAGGGTTTTGGGCTATGTCAACGCTAGGACCATTTTTATTCAGTTTTTTCAACGCTATAACACCGTATAGAATGGAGCCCGGTTCATTACTTTATTTGATATTCACTGTGTCCTTACAGCCCGGTTCTTTCATGTTAGCTTGTTATATTGCTGATCATGTTGCGCCAAACTATAAGCAACAAATAGTTTTGTACAACGCAGGGTTTGCATGCGCTTTCATGCTATGGTTGTTAATATCAGCATATTTCAGAGGAAACGAGTTGATCTATTTACTATCGCACGTTCTATCGATAGTTTCATTGATATATTTCCCTATCGAATTAGTAAAAAAACACGCAAAAGAAAAAGAAGCCGCCTAATTAAAGGCGGCTTTTTACTTTTCCATAGTGCAGATCCCAGAGGAAGCCTTTTTGCTCTTCTGATATGCTTAGTTTATTTATTGCGGCAGCTACATCGTATTTGGTTGGATCTTTAGGCAGCGAAGCACGGTATAAGGCAAATGACGAATAAGGTATGCCCTCTTTTTCAACAATATAGGCTCGTAAATCAGTATCAGATATTTTATAATCGCTCACTTTCATTCTGGCTTTACGTTCCGCATACCCATAGGCCGCTTTAATTGCCTCTGCTTTAGCTGCATCAGAGAAGTTGCCCACACATCGCGCTATCGTTACTCCAAGCAATTCCATCTACTTCAAGATTTTTTTTGGGCTGAAGCCTTTTTTCTCCGGTATACCAAGGATTATTTTGAGATTGCATGGTTTAATAGGGGATGATATAATTTTAATAAATTCCTAATTTTTTTGACATAGAGGAGGCGTTCTATGCAAACCATTCAACTGAAGTATGGGAAAGGTGAGCTTTCGGTGCAAATTCCGAAGCGCAACCTGCAGGACGTGCTGCATGGGGAATTCCCCAGTTCCCCCACTCCCGAGCAAGAGGCAGCCGAGCTGCTACGCGCCCTGCGAGAGCCAATCGGTGCAAAACCGCTACGGGAGATGGCTAAGCCGGGGATGAAGGTGGTTATCATGGCCAGCGATATCACACGACCCTCCCCCTCCTATAAAATCCTACCAGTGTTGGTGGACGAACTAAACTCCAGCGGTGTGCGGGATGAGATATCACCGTGCTCTTCGGCATGGGCATCCACCGTGCTCACACCCCCGCTGAGCATGAGCAACTGGTGGGTAGCGAAATCTACAAGAGGGTGTGCTGTATCGATTCCACCTCCGGAGAATATGTGAGCATCGGAGTTTCATCCCGCGGCACGCCTTACAACATCAACAAGCAGGTGTTTGAAGCCGACCTGCTCATCTGCACCGGCAACGTGGAATACCACTGGTTCGCGGGCTATTCGGGCGGTGCCAAGGCGCTAATGCCGGGTGCTGCCAACAAGGAGACGATCCAGCATAACCACAGCATGATTTCTTTACCCGGTACCGGTACCGGCAAGCTTGAGGGCAACCCTCTGCGCGAGGATATCGACGAAATCGGCAAGTTTGTGCGCATCGACTACATCCTCAATGTAGTGCTTGATGAAAATAAGCATATCCTGCGTGCATTCGCGGGGCATTACATCGAGGCCCACCGTGCCGGCTGCGCTTACCTCGATTCCATCTACAGTCGCCCTATCGAGAAACAGGCTGATATTGTACTCATCTCCTGTAGCGGCTACCCGAAGGATATTAATATCTATCAGGCTCAGAAGGCTTTGGATAACGCCAACTTCGCGGTGCGCGACGGCGGAACCATCGTCATGGTGGGTGCCTGTCAGGAGGGCTATGGCGAAGAAAACTTTGAGCGCTGGGTTGAAGCCTCCACATCACCACAGTCGATTCTAGATCGCATCAAGCAGGAGTTCGAGCTTGGTGGACACAAGGCGGCCGCCTTTGCCAAAGTGCTGGTACGTGCTGACATTGTGGCGGTGACGGAGTTG
>DAMCAP010000024.1:0-14774 GCA_032059445.1 Oscillospiraceae bacterium | reverse complement strand
CCCAAGCTGGGTTAATTACTCATCAAGGGGAGATAGATTGTTGCTCGCATGCCACCAAAAAGGTTGTGTAGAAACAGCGACACACAAAGCGTTATCCTAGACTAAATTATTTCTATTTGATAGATCTTATCGGCAAGCAAGTAAAATCATACTCGTAGATTCTATCATGACTTTGACTTCATTTCGTCCATATGTATACCTACACAGCTTGATTTATTGCTTGTGATTAAAAGAAATTCTGAGTAAGCCCTATTACAAAGAAAGAAGAGCTTATATGGAAGATATAAAAATCGGCTCATTATTATCATTCGGCGACTATACTTGGCGTGTACTTGACATTCAGAATAATACCGCATTGATTATAACCGAAGATATAGTAGAAAAACGCCCTTATCACAATACCTATCAAGATACAACGTGGGCAGAGTGTGATTTACGAAAATACCTAAACGGTGATTTTTATAATCAATTTAATGAATTAGATCAAGCAAGAATCCTCTTAGTGACAAATAAGAATTTAAACAACCCGTGGTTTGGTACATATGGCGGAGAAGATAGTCAAGATAGGATTTTTTTATTAGACATTGAGGATGTAGTATGCAGGTATTTTGGTGACAGCAGTGACAAGCTACAAAACCGAGGCAAGAATGAAAATTACTGGTTTAATAAAAAAGACCAGAATAATCACAAGCGAGTAGCCATGTTTAAGGGTCATGAATACTGGTGGTGGCTTCGGTCGCCAGGGCGCATAAACCGAGCTGCTGCATATATTCACGGTAGCCCTGGCGGGTGCGTAGGCATCAATGGCAATAGTGTATTCTTCCGCAGCTTCGGCCCAGAGCGCGACGGTGGCGTTCGACCTGCTTTATGGCTCCAGTTATGATTTATACTATTTATCTGATCAAGTAAGTTTACAGATAAAACCCGCTAAAGACGCTGAGACTCAGCTGATCTAGCGGGTTTTGTATAGATCTTGATAATTACGAGCAGTGAATTCCCTGAAGCTCGCTGAGTTTTTTTAGCATCGTATTACATAAAAGTATACGGGTATATTTAAGAGCAAAGTGACCCCTTCTAGCCAAATACAATGGGCAACTTGTGAACGAATCGATGGGTCAAAGCAAAACTCAATACAGAACAGCAACCGCACGAGAATAAACCTGTGCGGTTGCTTTTGTTTTACGTTATTTAGCTGTGCATTTTTATTAAAGAACTGCGACGCACGCTTTGAGTTCCCGCTTTTAGCCTATTCTTATATCATTTCGACTCTAATTGAGTAGTCTCCAGCTGCACCCTAGAATGAATATCTAGCTTTTTAAAGATCTTTTTCAGCGTCATTTTAACTGTTTCAGATGAAATAAAAAGTAGTGCGCCAATCTCTTTATTGGTTTTTCCATCTTGCGCGAGTCTGGCTATTTCTTTTTCTCGCGGTGTTAAACCTGCATCAATGCCTTTATAGTGTTTTTTGAGGATTTCTACTCCTGCGCTTTGACGAAGCGCAATTTTATGTATTTTGTCAACTGTGCACACACAATCTAATAAATCACCCAGCAGGTGAGCATTCTCAGCGAAGGGCAAGTAGACCTCATCGGGCACTGCAAGATTCAAAGCAAGCTTAAGCTGTACCATGGCCTTTTCCCTTTGGTTGGTATGTAAATATGCGATTGATAGATAGATGAGTTGATAAATCTTAGCCAGCAAAAGATTTTGCGCCTCTGCCCGGCCTATTAATACTTCAGAAATGCCGATTAGCTTTGCGTACTGCCTGCTCGCAATTAAATACCCTGCATATATGACCTGACCAAATGGTATGGCAGCACTGTATAAAAGCCTCTCAGCCCCGTATGATTCTAATAACCAGCTCTCAACTTTTTCTGGATTCCCAAGCTGGATATATAAAAAGCCTTTTATTAAAGCCTGCGTATACCTAGAGCGCAATACATTGCCTGTCAGTGTTCGCTTGTCTAAGTTTTGCAGCACACTCTCAAACATAAATGCATCTCCTCGCAGGATAGCAATCCTAAGCAGGCACATTTCTGCACAAAAGCAAATACTCTTCTGATCCTTCATTTCTGCAAGATATAGGGCCTTGTGGCAGAGTACCTCCGCGCCCATATCATCGCCACCATTCAGCAGGGCTTCTGCCCGCATCACAATCTCGGCACCCATACCATGATAACTCGCAACCTTGTAGTAATAGGGCATGCATGTATCTATACTTTGCAGTTGCTGTTGTAAAGCGCCGCTTTTGCTCCAAAAGAGATATAGCACCGAGGGAGCGTCCATTGCCCACCCATCTACGAAGGTTAAGAGCCTTGACTCGCCGCCCAACAGGCAATAAGCTTTTTTGAGCTCCTCACCCATAAGATTAATGTTATTAAACTTTGTCATAGATGTCATGAGTGCAAACTCACCCGACAGCCACTCAAATTCACCTTCTTCAAGGTTGGGGTTTTGCTTAGAGAGAATTTGCGTAATAATACTGCTGAGTTCCCCAAATAGCTCATATTTGCCAAGCATAAACATCTCAAAGGCGAACACAATTAAATTCTTAGGGTGCTTTATCAACACTTCTCTGGGGCATTTTTGAAGGATATTGGATATGAATAATTCGCTACCCAAGCCAACCCATTCATCTAAATCCGTGCATTTAAAAGGCAAAGATAGCAATCGTTCAAAATCCTCAATCTCATAATAGCACTGGGCTGCCCGATAGTTTTGGGAGTCGGCTGCATAAGCAAGTCCGGCTCTGAGGTATACGTGCCTGCCGTATTCTGTTGCTTTTTTCTGATCCATATGCTTTGTAAGATAATCATGTAATAAACTGTGAAAATAATAGGAGTGGGAGTTATCATCGTAGTGGATAAAATCATGATGCGTCAGCAATTCGTTGGCATATTCAGGCAGCTCAGTGGTGTTAAGCATAATCATCGCCTGGTTTAGCGTAAAACGATTAAATAACGAAAGTGATCGTAAAAAGCTCTGCTCCTTCTCATTTAGCCTATTCCAAATAGCTGTTTCCAATAGCTCATGTATCCCCACGGCATCCCTAAATGAGCCCAACACGAGATAGTTCTTTTTTTGCAGGCAAAGTGCGGCTACCCACCCTTCGGTGCTTCGCCATATATGGTCTAATTCCTCAGCGGATAGACGAATACCCGACTGCTTAAAAAATAAATTAGTATCTTCTTTTGAAAAGAAAAAATAAGACCGATCGATTACTAGTTTTTTGGGATGATATATCGTGTTCATCGAGATTTTCTTCTTGGGAGGCTGAGTTATAATCACGATGTGAAAATTGGTATTAAAGCCACTGGCAAAAGCATTGCTTAGCATATCCAGATGCGCATTTCGTATTAACTGGTAGTTATCAATTACCAACACCGTTTGTTCTTTACAGGCTATTCCATCAATTAACTCAATTATATCGTAAAGGGTGTCTTCACAGGGCATACCAAAGCTTTTGATTTTTTCAATGGTAGCTGTATCAATTGCATTAATTAAGTTACAAATGCCATCCCATGACCTATATGCAGGCTCACCAAGGCATGTATACATTTGTTGTATGGCAAGCTTCTGCTAGGTACTGCTTTATAGCGGTGGTTTTCCCAAATCCAGACGGAGCTTCCACTAGAGTTAATGGATACTCTAAAATCTGCGCTAGCTGCCCCAACAGCAACCTGGGGAAGTAATAGTCTTTGCTTTGCTTATTTCTCAACAAATAACTCGCCACCTCATATAATAAAGTCGTATAAATACTGCCTTATACTGTATATTACATTGATTATAGCATAATTATCAGTACTTTACATAAATAAACAACGCCCAATCAACCCTTTAAATAACATTTTTTTGAATTTAGCAGCACTGTATTTATAGAATACGCAAAATAAATACCCGATGGGTAATACCATCTTAAATAGAACTGCCATATGATTTATATGGTAGTTCTTTTTTATTTCATCGTAAAGGAGGCCCAAACAGCTTGGAAAAGTACTTTAGTAGGCCAGTGTTTCGCAGCGTTACGCTCTTGCCAAACTATCAGCTAAAAATCCAAATGGAAACCGGCAATGATATTTTGTTTGATTTCACAAGCCGCATCCAGTCGATACGCTATGGGAGGCTGCAAGACCCAGAGATCTTTGCAAGCGTCCGCACAGACGGCGATGCTCTTATCTTTGGAGTTAACGAAGAAGAGCTTGTTACAATTACAGCCGACGACTTTATGGATCTTTTAATGATTGACAGAACCAAATAGAAATGGAGATGATTTTTTGTGACACTAACAGAGCTCGAGAAGCTAAGGAAAAGTGCCAAGTTTTATTTAATACTCAATATTGCAATCATGGTTTTGGCTACGCCATTTTTCCCATCACCCTTTAGTATTGCACTGTGTGTGATAGGTGGAATTTTATTTCTTGCGTTGGTTATGAAAAAAACGTCGGAGTATAAAAGGCAGTTTAAAGATAACATCGTAAAGGTAAGCTTGGAGGGTATATTTACAGAGCTTGGGTACGAATCGGAAAAAGGTGTAAGCAAAGAAGAGGTTGCCCTTTCGGAGCTTGTTGTACTAAAGGACGAATTTGTCAGCAATGATTTAATCGTGGCAAAGTACGGCAAGGTGAAGTTTAAGCAAGCGGATATAGTTACCATAGATAAACGGAAATTAGTTGGAAAAGACGGCATATCAGGCGGAGAAGTAGAAACGCAATGCTTCACAGGCAGATTCCTTGTTTTTGACTTCCTAAAGCCCGCAGCCGCTCCTGTCAAGGTAATGGGTAAAAACTTTCACCCAGAAGGCAGCAACCGAGAATTGCTGGATGTACTAAAAAGTAAGCAATCAAGCGGCCAACAGGTATTTATGGAGTCTGAGCTGTTTAACAACAATTTTAACGTCTTTTGCAGCGACCCACAAACAGCTTTTTATATTTTGACTCCTCAAATTGTAGAAGCAATATCTATGCTTTCAAAGCAATATGGGGGAAAGATCGCTTTGTGCTTTAGGGATCATAAACTATATGTTGCAATCACCAGCAAAAAAGATTCACTTGAAGCGAAACTCCTTTCAAATCGTACAATTTGGAAAGAAAAAGAGCTGGTTTTAAAGGACATAAAGGTGATTACTGATTTTATTGAGCTTATGAGCCTTGAGAATAATACGCTTGTTGCAACATCTCATTAATATATAAAGAAATGGAGATAAACGTTATGCCGTATATGATTGCTTTAGCAGTAGTACTTTTTATCCTGATGATTTGGTGGATCGCAACCAGCAATCAATTTAGGAAGCTAATTGTTAAAATAGATGAGGCAAGCTCTGGAATTGATGTTGCCCTGACAAAGCGCTACGATACACTGACTAAGATGCTGGATATCACGAAAGCGTATGCCCGCCATGAAGTAGAAACCCTTGAAAAAATCGTAAACCTGCGAAAAGGTATGTCGGTATCAGAAAAAAATGATATAAATGAGAAGCTTGATACTATGCAAAGTAAAATCAGCGTCATCGCTGAAAACTACCCCGAGCTTAAATCCAGTGAGAATTTTAAGCAGCTGCAAGTAACAACCGCAGACGTAGAGGAACATCTACAGGCGGCAAGGCGACTTCATAATGCAAATGTTTCGTTGCTAAACCAGTTGATTGTTACCTTCCCCAAAAGCTTAGTGTCAAAATCCATGCACCTTGTAAAGCAGGATTTCTTTGCAGCGGAGGAAGCGAAAAAATCAGACGTTGCAATGGCATTTAAAGGAGAAGCTCATCAATGAACAAAACACTCAAAACAGTGCTAATTACGCTGGCGGTGACCTTTGCTTTCCTTTTTGCCATCGTCATGTTTTTTGGCGAGGCTCCGACAGCACCTGATCCCCCGTCTTCCCAAGGTGCAGTTACCCCTGCTAATGCGTCAGTCAGTACGGGGGCAGATACCCCGATAGAAGCTGACGGTACATCGAAAAATACTGACAACATGCTATCACCAGAGCAATATCAAACCACCCTTGCCTATGATGTCTTTGATTGGAATCTGGCAGACGAGCAGGGTAAAGCTGAGATTGCTGAGGCTATAATCAGCGTGTGGGCTGCTTATGGTGATTCTTATGAGCAGGATCCCAAAGTACTGGTGACCTATATCGGTCAGCATTTGTACGATCAGGCAAATATATTTGAGGTTGCCTGCATTGCCGCACAAATTGACTCGCTGCCTTATTTCGAACGCATGAATTAGGGGCTGTTTCAGCCACAACTTGTATTTTGGGTAAGCGACGGCAGCTGCGACGTTAAAAACCTCGGAACCCTTACAGTTTCCTGTGGCTTTGATCTTGCACCTGCTCGCCGCTTATGAACCATCTTCCCTATCTTTAATCATGCCCTAAACGCATTATCAAATCCTTTAAAGAAGCAGGTGAAAGTATATGCCTGTATACATTTCTACAATAGCAGATATGGGGGTTGCGTGCTTGTATGCTACTATCCATCTGGAACCACAAAGGGTCAGAGTTTTATCTGCGATTTTGGTTGCCAGCCCACCTGCTTCATCCTGTATAGTATTTTGACGATACTGCTTATCTTTCTAAACTGCATACGAGATTAAACAGTATTACTTTTGAAAGGTGAACGTTAATGAAGAAGCTAATCAGTAAAACACTGGCCTTATTGCTTTTCGTTGCCAGCATTGGCTGCCTCTTTTCGGCTCCTGTGTCGGCATTAACGGCGGCGGATGTGATCCAGTTTCAAAGCACCTCTAATAAAGACGGGAAGTTTGTTATGCCGGTGCGTATAACTGTCAGCGGCACGGTATCGGCGAAGCTAGTTGACTCCAACGGTACTGTAATAGAGAACTTTAAAACACTGGCTGTCGGATTTGGGACAATAATCACATATTCACGATCATTTGCGAGCACGAAATCTGGGGTGTACTATTTAGATGTGAGATTTACATATCCGTCGGTGCAGGAGGGCTTTTCCCGAAGGCTGCAAATAACGCATAAAGCGCCCAGCCCCAAGCTTGTAATCACAGAGACCTACCAAACCTACACAGATAACGGAGATGCAAAGCAGGTTTTCAAGTTTGATTACTTTAATGCAAGCGGGAAAAAAGTTAGCTTCCAAATCTACGACGAATATGGCAATCTAATTGCAAAAAACGGATTAGTTGTAAAAAATGTAAACGGAAATTGCTTTTATAACTGGGATTACTACCCGGCAAACGGTGGGCTTATGGTACAGAGTGGTGTATACATCCTCAAATACTGGGTGGAAGGTCAAACACCTAAGCAGATGAATTTTGAAGTAAATCTGGCGGAGGGATAAAGTATGCGCTTATATAAAAGAGTCTTGATGATTGCCCTTACCCTACTGTTGCTCCGTATTCCTATCTACGCCGCACCTCCTATGCAGTGGCCTGAAGTAAAAGGAACCTATGCCAAGGCTGATAACAGTCAATATAATAGCGGCACTCTGTCACTCCTGTATCTGGAGAATGATGTGGTCATCTTTGAGTTCTTTATGATGGCAGGCAGTGAGCAAACGCATACTTCCAATAGCTTCTGCCTCGCTGGAGCATTTTACATAGATGACAATGGAGTTGGGCTATATGAGCACCCAAAAACAGGTGATGTAAAAATTACTTTTGATTTAAGTGATGGAGTGGTAACTGTAAAACAAACTGGCAAGCTACCCATTGAAGTAAGCGGCAACTATAAATTTGTGGAAAACCATATCAAGGTGACGCAGGAAGCTGCAATAGAGCTCTTGGAGCAACTGCCAACTGCCGCAACAAGCTTAAATCACAATAACGGCGAATATAAACTCTCTATGTCTGATGAAATGGTGGATGGTTGGTTTTATGACGTTGAAGCACACTTTGTAGATACCAATGCTTTGATTGCAAAATTCTACATCGCGGGGGATATGAGCGCTGTATACCGAGTTGATACCGAAGCCCCAGTCCTTATTTGGGGATCAGCGCAGCCTATGCTGGAAGCAACTCGAGCAGCAGACATTGAATCAGTTTTTGGTACCACAGTAGATGAAAACAGTACCAATGAAGCTGTGAACGATATTCTAATAAATTACGTATCGATAATCCCCCAAAATGACCGCATCGCAATTGGAGCAACAACACCAACCGTGATTACTGTACCGGGGATGCTTCCTTACAGTTTGAAGTTTGCATCCTCTAACCCTGAGGTTGCAAAGGTGGATGATAAAGGTGTTATCACCGGTATTGCCGATGGCGAAGCTGTTATCACCGGCACAATTTCCATTGACGATGCAGCAAAGCCGTTTCAATTTACAGTATCTTCATTTGATAATAAGACATCCATGGCCGACGCACATTCGACTGGCAGCTCCTTTGTTTTATGGATGATCATTCCTGTGGTGAGCGTGACACTACTCGTTGCTTTCGTAATTATTAAAAGAAGATCAGGCAACAATCTATAAATACTTAGTGCGTGCAAATAATGAAGTGTTGGAGGAATTCTGTTGAGAAACTATATCATACATTTGGTAGCTGTATTAGCAATTTGCTCGCTGGCGGGCTGCTCAACCCAAGAAGCTGCCCCTGAAAGCAGCATGGCTACATCATCACAGCAAATAACCCCAAAACCATCGCAAAGCACCCAAGAATACCTTTTTGAAGGGAAGGATATGGATGCGATCCAATTAACAGGGCAAGAAATACTTGACGGTAAAGAAGCCGATATGAGCGTGAAGATTTCAGACAGTATTACTGTGGATTTTCATATTTCAAGGGATACTCCCAATGGCACTAAGCTATATGCAGTTTATAAATCACAAGCTGTAAATTTGGCTGTAAATTATATTAGCCCAGACGTATTTAAAGATGATGAAGCTATTGCTTCTTATACTTATCAAATAGCCTGCTATGACTTTAACCAAGATGGCACAAAAGAGCTTGTGGTAGCAGCCGGAAACAAAGATGACGCATTATCCATCTTCGTGTTTCGCGTAGATGTTGAGTCACAGTTCATTTATCATCCCGAAAACTATATATTAGGCTACAAGAATGCTTATGTAAATGAGAATAACGAAATATGCGTTGCGTCACCAAAGGAAGTAAAAGCTTATAAGTACAACATTCAAGCTCAGGATGCTGAATATGCAAAAATCTCTGGTCCCATAAAGATAACTGTGGATTATGCGACGCAGGATCAGCTCGAGAAATTAAAAGCGGCTGAGAAATTTATTAAAGATGAGGGCGCCAACAGTCTACTCATTATACCCAAGGAAGCACTCAAGGATGTTACGATCTACAGTCTAGAGTATGATGCCAATACAGATCGATATCTTGCAAGCAATGTCTTGCATCATATACCCGAGATTACACCTGATGCCCCGCTGATCATACAAGCTTTTTTACCTGACTTCCCAAGCCTTGGCGTTTCATATGTCAACGAAGCTGGCATGGAGCAACTATGCGGCATTTCCGAAAGCCTCGAGGATGGAACGATTTACTTGTTTGAGATGGGAGTCGCCAAAGGTTAAATAGCATATAAATTCAATACTATAAATACAGGGTTGCTTTTTTTAGCAATCCTGTTAGTCTGTACATTACAATGCAGGGCATGACAAAACGCGTCTAAAATCAAATTTACCGCAATATGACCCAAACCATATTGGTTTACAATCCTAACGGCTAGGTAAATATCTCTCTGGGGTCTCAGAAATATTGGGCACTGATCAAATGTATGGATGGGATAACGGCCTACATCATGCAGTGTAAAGATAGTAAAAGGCGGACAGCCGAAGCTGTCCGCCTTTTATACCCTTTTTAGATAAGTGTGCAAAATATCTATAAACACTCGCCTAAAGCTGAGGGGGAGCTTTTGAATAAGTTGATTGTACATGATTTAGCATATCTTATGGCGGTGATTTATCCCTTTATCTTTAAATAGTGTAAGGCGATTTCACACAACGCTCTTACGCCAATTGTCAGGCATTCCTCTGGGAAAAGGAACTTCGGATTGTGGATCTCAATCAGTGGCTCAGTTGGATCTTGGCTGCCGATCAGCAAAAAGATGCCCGGAACATAATCCAGATAAACTGAGAACTCCTCGCAACCCATGGTGGCAGCATAATTGGCAGTAACTCCTTCGCTGCCAAAAGCATCCGTCAATGCCCCTGTGGCCAAGGCTACAAACTCAGGGTCATTGACCAGAGGTGGCATCACACGGTGATACTCCAGCGCATAGCTCGCCCGAGCGGCTTTGGTTACCCCATCGGCGATTTCTTCAATCCGCTTCTCGATGAAGCTTCGCACATGGTGGTCAAAGGTGCGTACAGTGCCATGCAGCGCCACAGTTTGAGATACCACATTGGCTGCCGTGCCGTATTCCATCTTGCCGATGGAGATGCAAGCGGGGATCATCGGGTCGATCTCACGGCTGACAATCTTCTGTAAAGCGAGGATCAACTCCGCCGCCACAGGCAGCGGATCAACTGCCATATGTGGCCATGCTCCATGACCTGCCACACCCTTTACCTTAAGGGTAAATAAATCGCTGCTGGCCATTACCGGACCTGCACGCAAGCCAAGCTTCCCTTTAGGCACATCATGCCAGATATGGGGAGTGATCATTACATCCACGTCGGGATTATGAAGCCCTCCCGCCGCCACCACTTGGGCTGCACCGCCGGTGTTTTCTTCGGAGGGCTGGAAGATCACCTTGATATTACCATTTAGCAGATCTCGGTACTTGGCAAGGATTTTGGCAGCACCTAAGGTGACCGTCATATTGCCATCGTGCCCACAAGCGTGCATCTGCCCTGGTATCTCCGAAGCATAGTCTACTCCCGTCTGCTCGGGTACCTCCAAAGCATCTAAGCAAGCCCGCAGGGCAAAGGTAGGGCCTGTAGCCGCTCCATACAGTACACCGATCACGCCAGTACCGCCTATACCGGTGGTCACTTGATAGCCGCAGTCTTTTAGATACTCTGCTACCTTGCCTGCAGTATAGTACTCTGCAAAGCCCAGCTCGGGGTGGCGATGCAGATCACGGCGTAGATCGATTAGATCTTCTCTGATTTCCTCTATTTGATGTTGCAGCTTAGTCATGATATGGCCCTCCTTACTTTTACTGCTATCATACTACAAAAGCGTATACCATACAATATCGAGATTGTATGGCATACGCTTTCTTTATCAATATATCTGCTGCAAGAGCTGTAATCCCCGCTCTAACTCACCGATGGACTGAGGCGCACAAACCGCGATGCGGACAGCCTTTAGCGGTACAGTGCTACCCACTGCAAATCGCTCTGCTCCATAAACCTGCACTCCCTGCTGCAAGGCCATTTTTTCAAAGTCAGCTCCAGACATGTGATCGGGTAGATACAGCCAGCGAAAGATACTGGTTTCATCGCCTATGCATTGGTTAGGAGAAAAATATTTGTTGACCAGCCGGTTTCGCTCCCTTGTTTGCTTTTTATGGGTCTCAAGAACACGATCCACCTGCCCCGAAACAATCAATCGAGCTGTCAGCTCGGCCATTAAGGGTGATACAGAAACATTTAGGTTATACAGTGCCAAGGAAAGTGCTGATTTCAGCCCTAGAGGCACAGCCATGTAAGCCAGTCGCAAGCCCGGCGCAATGGATTTTGACAGACTAGCAATATAGATCGATTGCTCGGGTAGCAAGGACGAAATCGGCAACATGGGGTTTTCATTCATAAGATGATAGGTGGCGTCCTCAATCAGCCAGATACCCTGCTCCTTTAGCACCGCAGCAATCTCTTGCCTACATGACCAAGACATGGTATGTGTAGTAGGGTTTTGACAGTCTGGGATCAGATACACCCCGCTTAGTCCCTCTTGTTTACAGGCATTGCGAAGGGCATTTGCATCCATGGCACCATCTTTGGCTTTGATGGGCACCAATTGTATGCCCAGCATATTGGCAGCTGTTTTGATCCCCGAGTAGATATGATCGTCTACACCGATTTTATCACCATATCGAAATACCCCAGCAAGAAGAGCTACAATCGCGTTTTGCCCGCCACTAGAGAACAGGATATGCTCACGATTGGTTTCGTAGCCACATCTCTTGAGATACGACACCGCTGCGTCCTTCTGCCAGGATGTATCATTGGGGCGATTATAGGAGAACAGTTTATCCGCCGTTGGCTCATTGACCATAGTTTTGAGTATCTGTAGCATGATCTCGTTGGCAGAGCTCTCAGGTACGGTAGCCCCCATCTCGATCAGGTTATGGGGATTCCCCTCTGTAAGCAAATAAGCATTTGTAAGGGCATCGTAGGACACATATGTGCCGCTTCCTATAGTAGAGCTGAGGAGGCCTTTCAAAGCGCAGACCTTCAATGCCTTTGAAACAGTGCTGACATTCACATCAAGATAATCTGCCAACTCCCTTTGAGGCGGTAGCTTTGTCCCTGGGAGGATCATCCCGTCTATAATATCCTGCTCCAATTGTTTTGCCAATGTACGATATAAGGGGGCTTCGTTTTTATCTATCGTAGGCTTCCACGACATCGGGTAGTTTTCAAAAGAATTAACAGGCATCTGATCCACCTCCACCACACAATTGTACAAGTGAGTGGTAACCCTGTCAAGCAATGCAAGCATAAGATAATAAGCCCCCAGCAAACAAATACGCCCCACTAGCCTACAGCAATAGGCCAGTGGGGTATTGTAATGCATTGTTGCGCTTCTATACCAAAGCGTCTTTAGTTTAGAGTATCATATGCACGATCAAGGAGCACACCCTGACTATCATGAGAGAGCTCCCAAGCTCCTACCCCCGCCAAGCCCAAGCCCTTTGCATATTGGGTCTTAAGAGCTATAGAGGCTGGATCATCATAAGAAATAAACCTACCGTTTCCATAGATATATGGCACCTTTGCTTGTGGGTGGATGAATTGGCTGTAGGCTGGGTCGGATAGATACGCTAAGATGCTATCGTAGCTAATCGACTTGGCACTGCTATAGGTCTGATATAGGCCATCGTTGCCATCAGCGGTGACGTCATATCTATATCCGTAAAAAGGCATGCCCAATACAAGCTTTTTTGGGGGTGCCCCGGCCTTTAGGTAGATATTTACCGCGTCACTCACACTTGTGTTATGCTGTGGTGAGGCTTCTTGTGGACTATAAAGAGGAGCATTTAGGTCAGCATAGGGCTCCCATGGCCCATGAAGATCGTAGCCCATAATAAATATGTAATCTAAATATTGCAAAATGTTTTTCAGCTCGATATTGGATACATAGCTTGCAGAAATTCCTCCTGCAATGGTGAGATAATAGGTCTTGCCATCGATTGTTGACTGCTCGTCAAGCTTGCTGCGTATTGCCTGTAAGAGCTTGGTGAAGTTTTGCTTGTCTTCTGGGCGATTGATATTACCTGCCATCCCACCTGATACAGGATACTCCCAGTCTAAGTCGATGCCATCTAAATCGTGCTTCTTCAAAAAATTCACACAGCTTTGTGCAAAGGTCTCCCTGCTCTGGGCTGTAAGGGCAACATCCGAAAAATACTTAGAGCCATCCCAACCGCCTACCGAAATTAACACCTTGAGCTTCGGATTTTGATTACGAAGACTCCTAAGCCCCTCAAAATTCTTTAGGTCAACTGTAGGATTATTGAGCAGTATTTTATGATCCTCATCAATCCCTGCAAAAGCATAATTAATATGGGTCAGCTTTTTTGCATCTATGCTGGAAGGAGGATAGCCCTGTGAGGTTGACCAAGATGTGTAATAACCAACCACATACTTACCCACCGAGGACGATGGACTTGGCTGGGCAGGTGGTGGCAAAGACGATTCGGGTTTTATATCCGATTTGGAGCTGGTGCTAGAAGAAGGATCAGATGTTGATTCATCCGATGAGGAAGGCATGGTTGGTGAAGATTCTGGGTCTTCCATACTCTCAGCTTGCATTGCGTCTGAGCTACTTTCCCCTTCTTGTGTTTCAAAAAATGCTTGATTACTTATTTGATCATTATAGAGTGATACAAAACTCACTACAAGGAATAGCAAAAATACAGATAACAGGACTTTTGAAACTTTTGGCACGTTGGATTTCTCATTTCTCAGTTACTTTATTGCTATTTTATCAAGTGTAGAATTTTTACACAATACTGTAAATAATGGCACTATTTCTTAAACTACAACAAAAAAAGAGCCCACCAGCCTTGGGAATGAACCAAAGTCAGTGGGAATGTATTATATATTTACTTTGCATCATGTGTCTGGTATCTCACCCTTACTCAGCTGGCTTATCAGATCAATGTAAAAAATTAAATAACGATGCTAAATAAAAAAACAAAAAGCGCCCGACCTATTCGGCGGGTGCTTTCGTTCTTGGAGCAAAGTTAGCCCAAGGTTGTACTTTTTTTACTAGAAAGAGTTGTTATTCTTGTTGTATTGCTGAGCCTTCTTAGCGCTATCCTGATTTGCCTTACGGATACTCTCAAGATCTGGGGTCATTGTAGAGTTGGTAGATCCTGCATTGTAACTCTGGCCTATACTATTTCGGCTCTGCTGATTTGCCTGTACAGCCTGCTGAAGGTCGGTCGCGTTCATCGATGCAGTGCTGCTGGTGGAATTGGAATATCCAGAATTGTAGCCCTGGCCTAAACTATTTCGGCTCTGCTGATTTGCCTGTACAGCCTGCTGAAGGTCACTAGCGTTCATCGATGCAGTATTGCTGGTGGAATTGGAATATCCAGAATTGTAACTCTGGCCTAAACTATTTCGGCTCTGCTGATTTGCCTGTACAGCCTGCTGAAGGTCA
>DAMCAP010000023.1:39911-40885 GCA_032059445.1 Oscillospiraceae bacterium | reverse complement strand
GCTTCTCCTATCAGTGAGCTGCTGCGCTCAGGCAACTATGATGATCTGCTGGTCATGTATAGCTTCAACAATTTCACATCGGATGTCAATATTGCCAAGATCAAGTATTAGAGTAGCTTCTGGATTTTTGCTTTGAGGCTGATGGATGATACTATAAAAATTGGAAATAAAAACGATAAGAAATTCTGTAAAAAAGCAGCTATATACTGCCTAATCTACTTGACATGAGCGGTATGTTATTGTATAATACTTGTGTTGTCCTTTATGGATAAATACTCCTGCCAGTGGGCGTGGGGAGGGAATTAGGTAAAATGTCAGAGATAAGAGTTAAAGACAATGAGTCTTTAGATAGTGCTCTAAGAAGATTTAAGAGACAGTGTGCAAAAGCTGGTGTTCTTCAGGAAGTTCGTAAGAGAGAGCACTACGAGAAGCCATCTGTAAAGCGTAAGAAGAAGTCTGAGGCTGCTAGAAAGCGTAAGTTTAAGTAGTCTTCGGAGTAAAAAGGCGAGCCTAGGCTCGCTTTTTTGTCATTTTACGTAAAACTATATGTTGCTTTGCCAAAGAAACAATTTCAGCACCGCCATAGGCGATCTCACATAAACTGCCGAAGACGGTTAAAAATATCATTGTATTTGCTTTAAGTAGGAGTAAAAATGAACATTCTATACCCGCACAGGGTTTATAACAGGGTCATTGACATCCCTGTAAAGTATCTTAGCGATAACCATATCAAAGGCGTGATCCTCGACATCGACAACACACTAACTACCCATGATAATCCGGTACCTTCTAAGGGGGTATTGGAGTGGCTTGATGGGCTAGAGGCTGCGGGCATACAAAAAATCGCCCTCTCCAATAATCATGTGGAGCGAGTCGAGCCTTTTGCAGAAATATTAGGGCTTCGTTATATTGCAAATGGGATGAAGCCTTTGCCGATTGGCTATCTGCGCTGTCTTAAGGCAATGCACCTAGGA
>DAMCAP010000023.1:39384-39901 GCA_032059445.1 Oscillospiraceae bacterium | reverse complement strand
GGGTGATCAGATCTTTACCGATATTTTGGGCGGTAGATGTCTGGGGATGCTCAGTATCATGGTAGAGCCCATCGAGCCGGAGGCAAAGCCCTTTTTTAAGCTTAAACGAAAATTTGAGCGTAGTCTATTAAAAAAATATGATCGCCAGTTTGGCAGGTAAACGCTAGATCTGTTACCCTTAGGGTTAATATAGCACTGATTTAATAAAACCCGTAATCTATTGGATTACGGGTTTTTTACATTGGGTACAATAAGTAAGCCATCATGTAAGCTGATAAAATAAATCGTTAATTTTGTATCAAATGCTCATGGATTATACTTAAATATATGTTATAATATTATCAAAGATAAAATCAAATAGAGGAGGATGATTATGAGAGGTTATGCAGCGTTGGGTGCAGGCAAGCATGGTTGGATAGAGGTGGAGAAGCCAAGTCCGGGGCCTTTAGATGCGATTGTGCGTCCGCTAGTGATCGCGCCTTGTTCTTCTGATACTCACGTGATGCACGCCACCCCT
>DAMCAP010000023.1:0-39374 GCA_032059445.1 Oscillospiraceae bacterium | reverse complement strand
GGTAGGTGCTTTGGTGCAGAATTTTAAACCCGGTGATGTGGTGGTGGTACCCTGTGTAACTCCTGACTGGAATCAACTTGGGGTACAGCAAAAAGGTGGAAACAACGCCCACGATACCGACAAGCAGGCCAGCAGCTTTAAATTTGTTTCCCAGCGCGACGGTGTTTTTGCAGAGTTATTTAAAGTAAATCATGCAGATGCAAATCTGGTGAAGCTGCCTGAGGGAGTTTCGATGGAAGCAGCATTGATGACCGTCGATATGATGTCTACAGGGTTTTATGGTGTAGAGCAGGCTGAAGTACAGTTTGGCGACACTGTGGTGGTATTTGGAATAGGGCCTGTGGGCTTGATGGCGGTAGCGGCAGCCAAACTAAGAGGGGCAGGTCGTATCATTGCGATCGGTACTCGCCCCAACTGCGTGGAGATGGCCCGTGAATACGGCGCTACGGACATTATCAGCTACAAAGATGGAGATCTGGTCAAGCAGATCTTGGCGCTGAGCGGCCCTGTAGATCGGGTAATTATCGCGGGCGGCAATGCAGAAACCTTAAACCAGGCGTTAATGATAGCGAGGCCCAACTCTGTGATATCTAATGTAAACTTCTTTGATTACGCTGAAGCGTTTCATATCCCTGCTTATCAGTGGGGGCTTGGGATGTCAGATATTACCCTTAAGGGCGGCTTCTGCCCCGGCGGGGCGCTGCGTATCAAAAAGATGTTAGCGTTGATTGCCAATGGTCGAGTTGCTCCCGATAAGCTGCTTAACTATAAGTTTGAAGGCTTTGACAAGATACAAGATGCTTTTATTTTGATGGATGAGAAGCCTAAGGACCTGATTAAGCCCATCGTATATATTCGGTAAGAGCCGACAGATCAAAAAAGCAAGGGGCTGTAGCGTATACAGTGCCCTTGCTTTTTGTTTGGATTTATCTTAAGTATTTATTAAACCATCCGCTGATCTCTTCTAAGCGGGTGACGCGGTTTTTGGGAGAGCCCGAGCGAGAGAGCTCATGATTATCACCATAAAACAGTACATACCTGCTGTCGATACCCCTTCGCTTGAGGAGGTTAAACATTTGCAGCGAGTCGCCCATCCAGCAGCGGTAATCCTCTTGGGATTGGAGATAAAGGGTGGGGGTTACTACATTCATCGCGTGCTTGATGGGTGAAGCCTCCCACACTGCCTCTAAATTTGTATGGGTGGTAGCAGAGAGCATATCTTCGGTAAAGTAATAGCCGATGTCAGAGGTGCCCTCATAGGTGATCCAGTTAGAAATCGAGCGCTGTGCGCAGGCAGCCTTAAAGCGATTGGTGTGACCGATGATCCAGTTGGTCATGTAGCCGCCGTAAGAGCCTCCGGTAACACCCAAACGGCCGGAGTCAATGTCGGGGTAGAGCTCCAGTACCTTGTCGGTAAACTCCATTACGTTTACGTAGTCTACAGTACCGTATTTGCCGTTGATGTCGCCAAATTCATTTCCTCTGCCGTCGCTGCCGCGGGGGTTGGAGTAAAATACGAAGTAGCCCTCATTTGCCCAGACCTGCATCTCATGGAAAAACACATCGGAGTAAACTGATCTAGGACCACCGTGGATGTTTAAAATTGCGGGGTACTTCTTGCCCGCGGTATATCCCAGCGGCTTCATGACCCAGCCATAAATTTCAAGACCATCGCTGCCTGTATAGCTCATAGGCTCTGGAGTAATGACGGAATACTCCTTAACAATCTGCTCATTATAGGAGCTTAGGCGTGTTTCGGTACCATCCTTTAGCAGGTAAAGCTCGGTGAGCCGGTTGCCCTTCATCCCGATATAGACCACAGTGTCGCCCGCTATGTCAAAGCAGTCAACAGAGCCGGGGGTGGTGAGAGTAGGGCTGATATTGCCGCTCAGATCTATGTAACGTAGATAGCTATGGTTTAGAAGCGTGGTGGTATAGTAAAGCCGATCACCACAGACCTTAAAGCTAATGCCGCCACCAAGCCTGCTATCACTTCCTACGGAGCTGCCTCCTACACTGGCATCATTTTGAGCCAGAAGGTTGTATTCACCTGTAAGCAGATCCATTTTATAAAAGAATGGGAACTGATTGACTCCATAAGGGATACTATCGCTCAAGCAGAGGATGGCTTGATCACCCAAAATATCAAAGGTGCCGATTTTGGTAGTATTTGGCGCGATTAGCTCCTTGGTGTACTCTTCTTTTAAGTTATATAGATACAGACCTGGGTAGATTGATTTTACAGTGTCATACTCTACGCCAGAGTAGAGGATGTATTTATCAGAAACGCTTACTGATCCAAGATCAAAAAGCCTTGTGGTAAGCGCTGTGAGGGTGTCGGTACGGCGATTGTAGAGGTAGAGGCGGGAGCGCTTTTTGTTGACGATCCCTTTACCGTTTGCCCAGAAGGGTAGCTCGTCAAATACCACATGGGTCTTGCTCTTGTGCTGGCTTAGGGCAGCTGCGCGCTCGGCTTGATCCATCAGGGTCAGGTCGGGGCGGGTGTAGTCGCAGGTAGCAGTCAGAGCAAAAAGCTCCTCCGTAATAGGGATCAGCTTGGTAACCTTAAGGGGTATGGTAAAAGCCAGCGAGGCTTCGCCGCCTGTGGGGGAGATCTCATAAAAGCAGCTAATCTCTTCTCCGGCGTCTAGCTTCTTTTTATATTTGGGCTCACGTATAGCCGTAAAAAGCATCTTGTTATCTTTGCTCCACACAAAGCTCTTGGCATCGCCAAAGGAGGTAAGCTGGTTGCACTTTTGGCTTTGATGATCAAGCAGGTGAATGTTGGCATGGTATTGGTTGTTGTCAAGATCCATCTGGGATACGACAAAGGCGGTATGCTTCCCGTTAGGAGAAATCTGTACCTCGCTTAAGAATTTATATTGGGTAAATGTGGTGATCTCGATTTTTTTCATAATATGCCCCTTTCATTTATGGTGCTGCGCAGGATCATTTTACCATCATTATAGGACGAATCGGCGGAGCTTGTCAATTTAGAGTTTGACGAAATATATTTTTGGAGAAATTCTCCTGCGGGTTTGAATTTTGACTGGCAATCAAGTATAATAAATGTAGAAACTACTTTTATTGATTCTCTATCGTATTTCTGTTCGTATTAGTTAGGCGGCTATGACGAAGGTATCTAACGTGCTCCTTGGGCTCTTAATAAGGGTGCAGCTCTTAGACGTTATTTCCTTCATTTTTGGCGCTGTAAATATATAGTGTTTATACATAAGAGTGTAGGGAAATCAAGCTTTACCTGCGGTAGATTAAGAAGTAATAATTGCACAAGCCCAGCGGTGAGTTGGCATATGTTGCATTTCATGAGGAGTATATTAGTATGACAAGGTTTGGTCCTGCGGGGAATTCCGATAGCTTCACAGCAAAAGGCTATAAAACATCATTACAGATTCCGAAGTATCTAAGTGAAATGGGGCTTAATGCATACGAGTACCAGTGTGGCAGAGGGGTTAAAATCTCTCAAAAAGCCGCTGGTGAGCTGGGTGAAGCTGCCCGTAAACTTGATATCAAGCTCTCGCTTCACGCACCTTATTATATATCTCTCTCGAGCCTTGAAGAGGAGAAGCGGCTAGGCAGCATCCAGTATATCCTCCAGTCAGCTCGAGCTGTACACGCTATGGGTGGCGATCGGATCATCGTCCACTCGGGGAGCTGCTCAAAGATGACGCGGGAGCAGGCCCTCGACCTTGCAAAAGATACCATGCTGCTGGCTTTAAAAGCGCTGGATGAGGAGGGGCTCTCCCATATCCGCATCTGCCCCGAAACAATGGGGAAGGTCAACCAGCTGGGCACTCTGGAAGAAGTAGTGGAGCTATGTAAGCTGGATGAGCGCATGATCCCTTGTATCGATTTTGGGCATCTTAACGCAAGGACCTTTGGGCAGCTATCGGACTACAAGGCTTTTGAGGCACTGTTTGCTTATATCGAGCATCAGCTTGGCTTATCAAGGCTACGGGAGTATCATGCTCATTTCTCCAAGATCGAGTACACAGCAGGGGGCGGGGAGAAACGCCATCTGACCTTTGAAGATACCTTGTAGGGCCCTAACTACGAGCCAGTCTGTGAGCTGACTGCCAAAAAGAACTGCAAGGCTGTGATTATCTGCGAGTCGGCTGGTACGCAGGCAGAAGATGCAGCAATCATGAAAGATTACTACACCATCTGCGCAGCACAGGTATAATTGCCCATATGCTTAGGCTGGGCATGAGAATCTATTGCTCTGGATGATCAATAAAATGAGGACATCTCTGTAAGCGCCCAATGATATTTATATCTGATGATACAATACGAGGAGGAATCGCTATGACCCAAAGAATGACCGCACTGATCTCGATGCTCCCCCAGGAATATGATGCTGTATTGATTACATCAGCCCTTAACAGACGATACTATACAGGGCTTCGTTCCAGCGCAGGCACTCTGCTGATTACCCGTGAAAAAGCCTATTTCATCATCGACTTCCGTTACATCGAGCTTGCCAAGCGAGGCATCAAGGACTGCGAGGTAATTTTACAGGGGAAACTAGGCGAGCAGCTAGATGAGATCGCAAAGCGTCATAATTTAAAGACCATCGGCATCGAGAGCAGTTACTTTACTGTGGGCGCTTATCTTGAGTACAGTAGGATGTTTACCGAGGCTCAGCTGGTGCTAGATAGTAGGGTAGATGATCTAATCATGAAGCAGCGCAGATACAAGAGCAGGCAGGAGTTGGCGATCATGCAGCAGGCACAGAATCTGGCAGATCGCACCTTTACCCACATCCTTGACTTTATCAAGCCAGGTAAAACCGAGCTGGAGGTAGCGATGGAGATCCATCACTTCAGCAGGCTGGCAGGGTCTGAGGGAGATGCCTTTGATATTATTGCAGTGTCGGGAATTAATTCTTCACTACCTCACGGAGTACCTACCACCAAGAAGCTGGAGATGGGCGATCTGTTTACCATGGACTTCGGTGTCAAGATCGATGGCTATGTATCAGACATGACCCGCACAGTGGCAATCGGGCAGATCGGCGAGGAGCAGAAGCGGGTATATGATACGGTATTAAAGGCGCAGCTTGCCGCGCTGGCGGCGATCAGGCCCGGGATCCCTTGTGCAGAAGTTGATAAGGCAGCGCGGGATGTGATCTATCAGGCAGGCTATGAAGGCTGCTTTGGGCATGGGCTTGGGCACTCTTTAGGGCTACAGGTACACGAAGACCCTCGATTTAATACCGTCAGCACCGCTATCACAGAGCCGGGGCTGGTCATGAGCGTAGAGCCGGGGATCTATCTAGAGGGGCGCTTTGGATGCCGCATAGAGGATGTGGTGTATATCACCGAAGACGGCTTTATCAACTTGACTCACAGCCCAAAAGAGCTGTTTGTCGTAAAATAAGGGGAATTTTTTCACGGTTATTGTATATAATTTATAGTGCGACTGCAAAAGTCTTTCATTTTAGAAAAATAACTTATAGGTTTTAGACAATAATCTTTTTAAAATGCGGTATAATATTTCTGATTGATATTGCAAAATGCAAGAAAATACTGTATGATTATAGTCGTGTATTAAACTTCTTAGGAGGACTTTAAATGATAGTTGCAGGCGATTTTAGAAACGGTGTCACCTTTGATATGGATGGCAACGTCTTTCAGATTATTGAGTTTCAGCATGTAAAGCCAGGTAAGGGTGCTGCTTTTGTACGCACCAAGATCAGAAACGTCATCACAGGCTCTGTGGTTGAGCGTACCTTTAACCCCAGTGATAAGTTCCCAACTGCTTTCATTGAGAGAAAGGATATGCAGTATCTGTATCAGGATGGCGATCTCTACTACTTCATGGATAACGAGACCTACGAAAACCTGCCTATCAACTCTGATAAGCTAAGCGATAACTTCCGTTTTGTTAAGGAAAATACCGATGTGAAGGTGCTTTCTTACAAGGGCGTGGTATTTGGCGTAGAGCCTCCGCTGTTTGTGGAGCTAAAAGTTACCCAGACCGACCCAGGCTTTAAGGGTGACACCGCAACCAATGCTTCTAAGCCTGCTACTCTTGAGACAGGTGCACAGATCAAGGTGCCTTTGTTTATCGAAGAGGGCGATCTGATCCGTGTAGACACCAGAACTGGTGATTATCTGGAAAGAGCATAAGGCAATTGCATTTTGACGGAGCAGCCTCGGCTGTTTCTTTAAAATAAAAATTTTTGAATACTAAGGGAGGGCAAAATGATGACCACTACAGAAAGAGTTGCATATCTAAGAGGATTGGCAGAGGGACTGGGCTTGGACTCTACTACAAAGGAGGGCAAGATCCTGTCTGCGATTATTGACGTACTAGACGATTTGGCTTTTGAGCTATCGGATGTGCAGGACTCCGTTGCAGATCTCGAGGAGCAGGTTGATCTTATCGACGAAGATCTGGACACTCTAGAGGAAGAAATCTACGAGTGCGAAGATGACGACTGTGACTGTGGTTGTGACTGCGATTGTCATGACGACGATGATTTCGACGAAATCGATGGCGACGTGTACGAGGTAGTATGCCCTACTTGTGGGGATAGCACTTACCTTGACGAGGACATGGTTGCACAAGGTGAGATGAGCTGCCCTGGCTGCGGCGAAAGCTTAGAGTTTACATTTGATGATGAGGACGAAGACTCTCAGCAATAAGGGTACAATATGGGCGACGGCAGCGAATGTTGCCGTCGCCTTTGCACGTTTATCAGATCGATTTTTGTGGTATTATACCAGAAATAGTAGAAGGAGGCGAGAGGATGCGTAAGGTATGGCCTGTGCTTGGGGTACTAAGCTTGATGATAGCGATATTACTGATCGGGTGCAGTGAAAAAACCGTACCCCAAGAGCCTCAACCGCCTATGGCTTCGGGTACGGAGTTTATTATGAGCACAGTGGTGGAGCAGCGTTGGTATGGGCAAGAGAGCAAGCAGGCCTACGATGCAATCGTTGATGCTTTAAAAGATATTGAAAAAAAGCTCTCCCTCTATGTTGAAAGCAGTGAAATTGCTGCCATTAACCAAAATGCTGGGGTAGCTCCAGTAGAGGTATCGAAAGAAACCTATGATCTGATCAAACATGCAGTGGATTACTCCGCCCAATCGGGTGGGAAATTTGATATTACCATTGCCCCCCTTACCCAGCTGTGGGATATCATGGGGGAAAGCCCCAAAGTGCCAAATGCTGAAGATATTACCGCAGCCAAAAATCTTGTAGATTATAAGCAGATTGCCCTAGACCCGGACAAACGCACGGTGATGCTACTCACAAGTGGCATGTCCATCGATCTTGGTGGAGTAGCTAAGGGAATGGCAGCCTCAACGGCGGCTGAAATTGCAAAAAAATTTCAGGTATCGGGCTTTTTATCAATTGGTGGTAATATGATGGTACTGGGCAAAAAGCCAAGTGGAGAAGACTTCAAATTTGGTGTGCGTGATCCCAAAGGCGGCTCCTCTGATTATATGGCTGTGGTCACGCTAGATGGCATGACCATGGCGACTACAGGTACCTATGAGCGGTATTTTGAAGAAGACGGTGTGCGTTACCATCATGTGCTAGATCCCTTTACAGGCTACCCTGCCCAAAGCGATTTGATCTCGGTGACAGTAATATCGC
Organism: Oscillospiraceae bacterium; assembly: GCA_032059445.1. GTDB lineage: Bacteria > Bacillota > Clostridia > Oscillospirales > Ruminococcaceae > DAMCAP01. The sequence goes on along the minus strand of DAMCAP010000023.1, from coordinate 31,746 downwards.
AGGACGGTGCTTTGGCAGATTATCTCTCTACAGCAATCTTTATGGAAGGCAGAGAGGGCCTAGAGCAGCATTTGCATGCTGAGGACTACTATGTAATCGCCATTGATCAGGATGACCGGGTGTATACCTCTGAGGGCTACAGAGATCATATCAGCCCTGCTAGCAATCATGGCTATAACTTTGTGGGGATGGACTAAAATATATATCCCTGCTATAATCCCGGTAAAATAATGGAAAGTGGTGTATCAATGTCTAAGAGGAGCTACTCTGCCAAAAAAGTAGCGTTAATGGGCATGCTTTTCGCACTGGCGATGGTGTTTGCTTTTATTGAGTCGGCGCTTCCGGCGCTGCCAGCTCTACCTGTGGGGGTAAAGTTAGGATTATCTAATATTGTCACGATGTATTGTTTATTTTGCCTTGGCGTCAAGGAGGCGTTTGTACTTGCCTGCTTGAAGTCGGGCTTTGTTTTCCTTACAAGAGGGGCGACAGGCGCTATGATGAGCTTTGGCGGCGGCATTTTTGCAATTGCCATAATGGCTTTATTGCTTTTGCCTAAGCGCTATCGCCCAAGTATGCTGCTGATCAGTGCTGCCGGCGCAATCTTTCACAACATAGGTCAGCTTGCAGTAGCTGCCATCTTACTGAAATCGATGCGTACATTTTACTATCTGCCCGTAATGGTGCTATCGGGTATGGGGATGGGCTTACTTACCGGTATGACCTTAAGAATTGTAATGCCCTATGTTACAAAATTAAATAAATCTCGCTAAATGTTAAAATATTGTAAATATTTATGTAAATTATTGTTATGTAAGAATTTTTATATTTAAAAAATCCTTATAAAATGTTATTATATTTCTAGGTTTGTCGCGCATTTATCCGTCTTTTTTGAGCCTGATCTACAGGGTAGATCACAACTTGACATAATCGCTGTTTATGTGTTATCGTTAACAACTATAGACGATGTTAAGCGTGTCTATAAAGTATGCTTAATTGTAACTTAGATATGTCTGCCAATTGACCAAAAACTCAACACAATATGTTTAGGAGGAATGAATGAATCTTGAAGAGTCAATTAAATTCAATTAAGCTAGGCCATTTCAAGAATACAGTTGATTGTAAGGCTCAACCAATTCCAACCCCTGCTAAGGTGACAATCGCAATGTCACAGCACATCGGTGCGCCATGTAACCCGACTGTCAAAATCGGTGACCTTGTCAAAATAGGTCAGATAATCGGTGAGCCAGCAGGTTTTGTTGGTGCGCCTATTCACGCGAGCGTATCGGGTAAGGTAACGGCGATTGAGGATTTCATCCTGTCGTCGGGTGTGATGTCAAAGGCAGTGGTAATTACCTCTGACGGCCAAAATGAGATCAGTGAGACTGTTGTACCTCCTGTGGTAAGCACGAAGGATGATTTCCTAAAAGCGGTGCGCGCAAGCGGTCTTGTGGGCCTCGGCGGTGCAGGATTCCCCACCAGTGTGAAGCTGACTGTGAAGCCCGAAGTGAAGGTGGATACCCTGATTATCAACGCAGCTGAATGTGAGCCTTATATTACCTCTGACAATCAGACGATGCTCTATGATTCTGAGCTTGTTATTGAGGGTATTGAACTGGTCAAGAAATATCTTGATATTCCAAGTGCCGCAATCGTAGTAGAAGCCAATAAACCAAGAGGTATAGCCAAACTGACGGAGAGTGCTGTCAAGGGTAGTGGTATCAAGGTGGTATCCGTGCCTTCTACCTACCCCCAGGGTGCGGAAAAAGTCATGGTCTACAATGCTACTGGTCGTGTTATCCCCGAGGGCAAGCTGCCTCTTGATGTAGGCTGTATCGTTATGAACGTAACCTCTGTTGCCTTCTTGGCAAAATACATCCGCACAGGCATGCCTCTGGTGGAGAAGCTGATCACCATAGACGGCTCTGCTGTAAAGCAGCCATGCAATGTGATTGCCCCTATCGGCACATCTATCGGCGAAGTGCTGGAAGCTGTCGGCGGTTTTAAAGAAGAGCCCGGCAAGGTCATCATGGGAGGCCCTATGATGGGTATCGCTGTATATGACTTAAACTACCCTGTACTCAAGAATAACAATGCAATCTTAGCCTTTAATAAAGAGGACTCTGAGCCTGTGCTAGAGACTTCTTGCATCCGCTGTGGTAGATGTGCTGACGTCTGCCCCTTTAATCTGATGCCTGCTGCTATTGAAACCGCTTATAAGCTGGGCAAAACCGACGATCTTGCTAAGCTTAAGGTCAATATCTGCATGGAGTGTGGCTGCTGTGCATATGTATGCCCTGCCAAGCGTCAGCTGGTTGCTACCAATCGTTCGGCTAAGGCTCTGCTAGCCCAAGCAAAGAAATAGAGGTGAAAACATTGAGTACAAAATTAATCGTATCGCCATCTCCTCATATAAAAGACAACGCGACCACCTCCTCGATCATGCTAGATGTGATCATTGCCTTGATGCCTACCTTAATTGCAGCAGTCTATATCTTTGGCACAGGGGCGCTTCTCCTAACCATCGTCTGCGTAGCTACGGCAGTGATAGCAGAGTATTTATTTCAAAAAGCCAATCGCAGACCCTGCACCATAGGAGATCTTTCGGCGGTGGTTACCGGCTTGTTGCTGGCGTTTAACCTCCCCCTCGAAATGCCTCTGTGGATGGCTGCATTTGGCTCTGTAGTAGCAATTATCGTAGTAAAGCAGCTATTTGGTGGCATAGGTCAAAACTTTGCTAACCCTGGCAAAGTATGCGCTGCCGATTTTAAACAGCAGCTACTCCACTGATCTGGTCGTAGGAGCAACTCCTCTTGCTATCCTAGCAGGGGAGGGCGGAGTAAAATCTGCTAGCAGCCTGGTTACTATACTGGGAGGCGATGCCGCACTGGGGCTACCCAATATCTTTAATATGCTGATCGGTGTGCGTGGCGGATGTATCGGTGAAACCTTTGCAGTAGGATTGATCGCTGGAGGTCTGTACCTGATTTACCGTAAGGTGATCTCGCCCATTATACCGCTTACCTACATAGCCACAGTGGGAATTTCTACGTTGATTCTGGGTCAGGCACCTCTATATCAGATGGTTAGTGGCGGTTTGCTGATCGGTGCATTCTTTATGGCAACTGATTATAGCACCTCTCCAACCACCAAGAAGGGTAAGTTTATATTTGGTATCGGCTGTGGTCTGCTGACTGTGCTGATCAGAGTATACGGCAGTTTCCCTGAGGGCGTATCCTTCGCGATACTGCTGATGAATATCATCACCCCTTTAATTAACAGATACACAATTAACAAACCTTTTGGAGGTGCCAGATAATGAATATAATGAAGGATTTTGTGAAGCCTACCGCTGTATTGACTGTGATTTGTGTAGCTGTATCTGCTGCACTGGTTTATACCCAGAGCCTGACCGCGCCTATTATTGCAGAGGCTGAGAAAGCTGCTGCCGATAAAGCGAGAACCGAAGTGCTAGAAGGCGCTGACTCCTTTACCAAAGTAGAGCTAACCGAAGTGCCTGAGGGTGCTGTAGAAGCTTATAAGGCTGACAACGGTGTAGGCTTCGTAATTACGACTGCGGCTTCTGGTTACGGCGGCCCTGTTACCGTAATGACAGGTATCAACACCGACGGCAGCATTGCCAAGGTTAAGGTCCTTTCTCATAGCGAAACTCCCGGTATCGGTACCAAGGTAACCGATTCCGATTTCCCATCCACCTTTACAGGTAAGACCTCTGATCTGGCTGGAGTAGAGAAGATTTCTGGTGCTACCATCAGCTCCAATGCAGTCATCAGTGCTGTAGAGGCTGCCTTTAAGACCTATACAGTAGCAACCGGTGGTACTGTAGAGGAAGAAGAGCAGGGTCTGACCGAGAAGTTTATGGCCAACAATTATCCTGCCGGCACTGAGTTTACCAAGCTGGCACTAGACTACGATGCTTATAAGTGCGGCGATAACGGCTATATTGTATCGGGTACCGCCAACGGCTATAAAGATAAGATTACTGTAGCTGTACTCTTTAACACCGCAGACGAAATCATAAATATCGCAGTTACCGAGATCCACGACACACCTAAGCTGGGCACTCAGGTCGCAGAGGAAGAATTTATCTCCCAGTTTAAGGGCAAGAAGGAGCCTACCGGTATTGATATGGCTGTAGGCGCCACAGTTTCTTCCGAAGGCTTTATCAAGGCTGTAAGACAAGCGATCGAAAGGCTGCCCGAAGTAAAGGGGGCGCAATAAGCTATGTCAAGAATGCGTTATCTGACGAACGGCATTATTAAAGAAAACCCTACACTGGTGCTTTTGCTGGGTACCTGCCCGACTTTGGCGGTGACCAGCTCGGCAAAAAACGCGATCGGTATGGGTATTGCTACCACACTGGTGCTTTTGGGCTCCAACCTCGTGATTTCTTTGTTAAAAAACATCATTCCCGATAAGGTTCGTATCCCCTCCTACATCGTAATCGTAGCAGGCTTTGTAACCATCGTCAGCATGCTGATCAAGGCTTACGCTCCTGATCTGGATAAAGCGCTGGGTATCTTCCTGCCGCTGATCGTTGTAAACTGTATCGTGCTGGGAAGAGCAGAGATGTTTGCCAGCAAAAACAACGTAGTGGATTCTTCCCTCGACGGTATTGGTATGGGTATCGGCTTTACCTTTGCACTACTGTGCATGGGCATCGTCCGTGAGACATTAGGCTCCGGCAGCGTATTTGGCTTTAGCCTGCCTGTGATATCCGCTTCTCCTATCAGTATTTTTACTGCTGCACCTGGTGGCTTCTTTGTATTTGGTTGCTTAATTGCGCTCGTCAATAAGCTTACCAAGGGCAAGGCAATCAAGCGCACAGAGTTTGGCTGCGAGGGCTGCCCCTCTGCTGGCGGATGCCCTAATTCCGGAAAGGGTGGTTGCTAATTATGAAAGAACTGATGATCATTCTGTTTAGTGCCATACTGACAGAAAACTTCGTGCTCATGAAGTTTCTTGGAATCTGCCCCTTCCTCGGGGTATCTAAGAAGCTGGAATCGGCTCTGGGTATGAGCATAGCTGTTACCTTTGTCATGTCGATGGCTACTGCCGTGACATGGCCGATCTATGATTTGGTCCTTGCTCCCAGAGGCTTGGAATATATGCGCACACTGGTGTTTATTTTGGTTATTGCTGCGTTGGTGCAGCTGGTTGAGATTGCACTCAAGAAATATGTACCGGGTCTACACCAAGCACTGGGTATCTACCTGCCCCTTATTACCACCAACTGCGCAGTATTGGGTGTTACTATTCTCAACATCGATAAGGGCTTTGATTTCTCCAAATCTATGGTCAACTCTGTGGGTGCTGGCTTAGGCTTTTTGCTGGCGATGGTGCTTTTCTCTGGCGTGCGCGAGAGGCTTGAGGGCTGTGATGCTCCCGAGTGCTTTAAGGGAATCCCTGTAACGCTGATTGCTGCTTCGATCGTATCACTGTCCTTTATGGGATTTGCAGGATTAGTAGATGGACTGTTCCGCTAGTTAGCCTATAAAACAGAGAGGAAGATTTACTATGTCAATGATTTTTCCTGTAGCGGCGGTGTCGGTGATTGGTCTTGCGTCCGGTCTTATACTGTCTGTAGCGTCTAAAGTAATGGAAGTCAAAGAAGATGAGAAATTCATCGAATTACGTGGTCTGCTGCCCGGTGCCAACTGCGGCGCTTGTGGCTATGCAAGCTGTGATTCCTATGCTCAGGCGCTGGCAAGCAGCTCCGATACCCCTACCAATTTATGTATACCCGGTGGCAACAAGGTTGCTACCGAAGTTTGTACCGTCCTCGGTCAGGCTTGTGCCGATGTAAATGCTGTAGTTGCCATGGTCAAATGTCAGGGTAACTGCCACAATACATCTGACAAGATGATTTATGAAGGACCAAAGACCTGTGCTGACTGTAAGAAGGCTTTTGGCGGCAAGGGTGTATGCTCCTATGGCTGTATGGGCTTTGGAGATTGTGTAAAAGCTTGTAACTATGATGCTATCTGCATAAAGGATGATCTTGCTTACATTGATTACACCAAGTGCGTAGGCTGTGGCATGTGTGTCAAGGCTTGCCCAAGCCATATTATTGAGATGACTGGTGGCGACAATAAGGTCTATGTAGGCTGCTCCTCTAAGGATAAGGGTGCGGTCGCTCGTAAGAATTGTACTGTTGCTTGTATCGCCTGCAAAAAGTGCGAAAAGGTCTGCCCAACTGCAGCCATTACAGTTAATGACAACGTAGCGCATATTGACCCTGCGCTTTGCACCAACTGTGGCTTGTGTGTGGCTGAGTGCCCTACCCACGCAATTGTTATGAAGCCCTAAGAGTGTGAATTTGAAATATCATAAAAGCCCCTGCGATCCTATCGCAGGGGCTTTCGTATGTTGTGTAATTGTCTAATATCTTAAGTGAAAGTAAATAATGAGGATGCGGAGCTTACTTACAAGCAGTTGATGATGGCTGCTAGCTCATAGCCTGATTGTGCCACACCTTCGCCATCTCTGATTTCGTGAGGAGTATAGCTGTAGGCACAGCCCACAAAAGGGATCTGATTGCCGATAGCAGCCTCATGATCATAGATACGGTCTCCGACCATGACTGCTTTGACAGGCTTGACCCGATCTAGGAGAAGCCCAAGTGTGCCTACTTTGGTCAAACCGTCAACCAGCTCCTGCTTGTAGTCGATTAAAGGGGCGATCCCTAGTGCGTCGAGCACCATGTCGATATAGCTGTATTTGGAGTTGGAGCATACAGCCGTCTTCCACCCACAGTCCCGCAAGGTTTGTAGAGATTCTCTTATGCCCGCATAGCAATCGGCGTTTAGGGTGATAAAGTGCTTTTCCCACTCTAGCTCCAACGCAAGATACTTGGCAATATCTGCATCCGTAATGCCGGGAATCAGCTCCCGTGTATAGTCGACCCCTCGCTTGCCAAGGCAGGCGATTAATTGATCGTCGGTGTAGTTGCCTGGGTCTTGGCCCATTTCTTCCAGGGCTTTTCTTCCTGCAGCCACAGAGTAGAGGTGTGTCTGATTTAGGGTGCCGTCTAGGTCAAATACGGCTAATTTTATCTCGTTTGTCATTGTGCTTCTCCTAATTTTATATTATAAAGCACAGTGCCAGCATCACCGCGCCAATGAGCAGGAAAACCGCAGTAAGCTTTAGATTCGTCCTATCATCGCAGATTAAAGTGGCCTCTTGAGAAGGGAAGTAGAGGATCTCTATCTGATCTCCGGCTTTGTAGGGAGGCTGTTTGTAGCCTATGTGATAGGTGATCTGTCTGAGTCTGCTTTCGGTGTAAAATCGAAATACCGGATAATATAAAACGGGGGAGTTGTCAGATTTTCTTTTTTCAGCAATTTCGTGTACGGTTGCGGTCACACGTAGGCTGCTCTGGATATTCTTGTGGTTGTAATACCAAAATCCTATCCCTGACAAAAAAAAGGACAGCCCCATGAGACCAAGTATAAAGTTAATAAAGTTCATACATTACATCCTTTGCATTATTGCGGCTTAGTACCGCAGTATTATCATAGCATAAAGCAGGGCGAAATTCAATGAAAAGCGTTATATAAGCGCGAAAATCCTGCGGATTGTAAGTAATGGAAGATCAGTGTATAATATCTGTAAAAGCAATGATGAGGTGGTGAAAGGATGAAGGACAGGGTGATCCTGCATTGTGATCTAAATGGATTTTATGCGTCGGTAGAGGCTTTGTCACATCCTGAGCTAAAGGATAAGCCTATGGCAGTGGGTGGCAGCCCCGAAAACCGCCATGGTGTAATACTTGCCAAAAATGAGCTTGCCAAAAAACAAGGCGTGCTTACCGGCGAAGCAATCTGGCAGGCGATGCGTAAATGCCCTGATCTGTGTGTCGTGCCGCCTAACCACCATAAATATGCTCACTACTCCATGCTGGTCAATGAGATTTATAGCAGGTTTACCGATCAGGTAGAGCCATTTGGGATCGATGAATCCTGGCTGGATGTTACAGGTAGTCAGGCGCTTTTTGGCTGTGGAGAGCAGATAGCCGATACCATCAGGAAGTTGATAAGAGAGGAGTATCAGCTGACTGTATCGATTGGCGTATCCTTTAATAAGGTGTTTGCGAAGCTTGGCAGCGATTACAAGAAGCCGGATGCTACCACTGTCATTACCCGAGAGAATTACAAGAAGATTCTCCACCCCTTACCCGTCAGTGATCTGCTATATGTAGGCAAAAAAACTGCGCAGCGGCTTAAGTTCCTGGGGATCTCCACCATCGGCCAGCTTGCAGCGATGGATGAGGACTGGCTTACAGAGCTCTTCGGCAAGCAGGGGGAGCAACTCTATAGCTATGCCAACGGTCTAGACGATGAGCCCGTCAAGAGGTTTGATGCCCATGAAGAGGTTAAATCAGTAGGCAATGGCATGACTTTTAAGAGAAATCTCAATACGGCTGAAGATATTAAAGCTGGTGTGCGGGCATTGTCGGAGATGGTGGGCAGCAGGATGCGCAAGCACGGGCTAAAATGTCAGGGGGTACAAGTTACCATTAAAAACCCTGACTTTGAGGTGATTGATCGCCAAAAGGGCCTGCTGTTGCCTACTGATTCAAGCCAGAAGCTCTATGATACTGCACTCGAGATCATCAACAGCAACTGGATATCTGGTCAGCCTATTCGTATGCTGACCATTACCGGTATTGGAATTGCCAAAGAGGAGCAGGGAGTGCAGCTCAACCTTTTTGGAGAAGCGCAGCAGGATCTTAAGGCAGAGGCGCTTGACAAATCCCTTGACAAGCTTCGCAGCAAGTACGGCACAAGTGTAATCCGCCATGGGTCGCTAATAGACAATGATCTGGGGATTGAATAGCACGAGAAGCACATCCTTTAAAAAATGAGAAAATTTGAGATAAATTGATCGCTTCGGCTTGTCCGGAGCGATTTTTGTATCTCATAGCAACAATGATGGTGTAATAGACCCGCAGCATTATGCATAGTATTTATCACTATGAATGCGTTTGGAGGAAAGATATGGACTTGTTTAAAGAGCTAACGGAGGGCAGAGAGAAGCTGTGTGTGGTGGGGCTGGGCTATGTAGGGCTGCCTTTGGCACATGCACTCAGCAACAAAATGAAGGTAATTGGCTACGATATAGATAAAGTCCGTATAAACAGCTACAAAAATGGTAAAGATGTGACAAAAGAAATAGGGGACGCAGCTCTAAAATCCAGTCGCATTTACTTTACTGAGGATGAAAATGACCTAAAACAGGCAATGGTGTACATAGTAACAGTACCCACCCCCATCCATGAAAATAAAACTCCCGACCTAAGTATGCTAGAAAACGCATGTAGGACAATTGGGCAGCAGATGAATAAGGGAGCGATAATCATCTTTGAATCAACGGTGTATCCGGGGGTGACGGAAGAGGTGTGTGTACCGATTTTAGTAAAAGCTTCGGGCCTAGAATATCAACGGGATTTTGGGGTAGGTTACTCACCTGAGCGCATAAACCCGGGAGACAAGGTAAATACTATCTCCAATATTGTAAAAATTGTTTCTGCCTGTAACGGACAAATCCTTGAGCAGGTAGGCAAAATCTATGCTTCAATTACCAAGGGTGGCATTTATCCGGTATCCTCCATCAAAGTAGCAGAAGCAGCCAAACTGGCAGAAAACAGCCAGCGTGATGTCAATATTGCCTTTGCCAATGAACTGGCAATTATGCTGGAGCATCTGGGGATTGATACCAGCGAAGTGCTAGGTGCTATGGATACCAAGTGGAATGCCTTAGGCTTTAGGCCCGGTCTGGTGGGAGGGCATTGTATTGGAGTAGACCCTTATTACTTCATTTATCAAGCAGAAAAAATGGGTATCAGCTCACCGCTGCTTAGTGCCGGGCGAAAGATTAATGATTCTATGGGACTATTTGTAGCGGATCGGGTGATAAAAAATCTGATATTGGCAGGGATCCGTTCCAGTCAGGCTCGCGTGGCAATCCTGGGGCTTACATTTAAAGAAAACTGCCCTGATATGCGTAACTCTAAAGTATTTGATATTATTACTAGGCTTAAGCAGTACGGCATATCACCGTCGGTTAGTGATGATGTACTAGAGGAAGTAGAAAGTACCTTGTTGCTACCCTTTAGGCTTACGACCACCAACGAGATTACAAATATCAATTGTCTCATTGTCGCTGTCGCCCACCGAAAATATCGTGCCTTAAATAAATGTGACATCGATCGTTTCTTTGGTGATACTCCTAAGAACCAAAGGGTTGTGATTGACGTTAAGGGGATCCTGCCAAAGGAGAGCCTCATAAAGGCGGGATATACGTACTGGAGGTTGTAGGAACAGTGGATGGTCAGTTGCCCGCCATAGGAGCACAGTTATTGAATTGCTTTAATCTACAGCAGTTAACTAATTTAAAGTGGTAACATAATAAACATAGTTTAATTTTTATTTTATTTGCCAAAGAAACAATCGGTTATTTATATATTATGTCAAGTGATTTTCTGTGCGGATAAATATCTAATTCTTATGCATAATTATTAGTGTATTTAATATTGTTCACACATTATTAATTTATGCCTCTGCTTTAGTTCTTCAAAGTCATAAATTATTAATATAATAGAGTCAGAAAATAAATAAATTGTGTTGACATTTTTATAACAACATAGTATATTTAGAGCAAAGAAAATCTAGGAGGATTAAAATGGAGAATTTAATTTCTTTTGTGCAAACGATCAATAATTGGATGTGGAACTCAGTATTGCTGATTTTGCTTTGTGGTACTGGTATATACTTCACATTCAAATTAAAGTTTGTCCAAATCAGGCAGTTTAAGGCTGGCTTCCTACATGTGTTTGGCGATCTTTTTAAGAAGAAAGACAAGAATGCACAGGACGGCGGTATGTCTTCCTTCCAGGCTCTTGCTACAGCAATTGCCGCTCAGGTCGGTACCGGTAACCTTGCAGGTGCTGCTTCTGCTATTGCAGTAGGTGGTCCAGGCGCGATTTTTTGGATGTGGGTTTCCGCATTTTTTGGCATGGCTACTATCTATGGTGAGGCCACACTGGCTCAGCAGTATAAGCAGACATCCAGCGACGGCTCTGTAACAGGTGGACCTGTTTACTACATCAGAGAAGCTTTTAAAGGCACTTTTGGTAAGGTGCTGGCTGGTGCTTTCTCGATTTTCATCATCCTAGCACTGGGCTTCATGGGCAACATGGTACAGTCCAACTCCATCGGTGGCGCATTTAGCACAGCTTTTAATGTGAATCCACTGTATGTAGGTATTGTAGTAGCGCTTATGGCTTTCTTCGTTGTAGTTGGTGGCGTTAAGCGTATTGCATCCTTTACTGAGCTGATTGTACCACTAATGGCGCTGTTTTATATCGTAGGCTCTCTCTTTATCATCATCACCCGTATTTCTTACCTCCCCGACGCTTTCAGACAGATCATTGTAGGCGCGTTTGCCCCTCAGGCTCTGGCAGGCGGTGTAGTAGGTGCTACCGTACAGATGGCTATGCGTCAGGGCGTTGCGAGAGGTCTATTCTCCAATGAGGCTGGTATGGGTTCTACTCCTCATGCTCATGCGATTGCACGCGTAAAGCATCCTTGTGAGCAGGGTACTGTAGCAATCATCAGCGTATTTATCGATACCTTTATTATCCTCAACCTTACTGCATTTGTAATACTTACCACTGGTGTGCTCACACCCGACGGCTCTCTCAAGGCAATTGCCCTGACACAGGCCGCATTCTCCTCCGTAATGGGCTCTTTTGGTAACGTCTTTATCGCAATCTGCTTGTTGTTCTTTGCCTTCTCCACCATCATTGGCTGGTATTTTTTTGGTGAAGCCAATATTATCTATCTCTTTGGCAAGAAGGCAGTTAAGCCTTATGCAGTGATCGTTTGTCTGTTTGTTGTGCTTGGTTCTTACCTCAAGGTAGATATCGTTTGGGAGCTTTCTGATATGTTTAACGGCCTGATGGTTATCCCCAACCTGTTGGGTCTCCTTGCACTCGGCGGTGTTGTTGCTAAGCTGTCAAAAGACTTTGATAAGATCCATGCTGGCAAAAAGGACTAATATAGCAATAAACTTCATGATCTCAAACATTTAGGATGTTTTAAGGGCAGTTATCATTTTTTGATAACTGCCCTTGTTGTTATCTATTTTAGTGATTTGCAAATCAGGCCGGGGATATAAAGAACTACGAGAACAAATTACGCAAGTCACATATAATATACTAGGTGTTTTTGCATTTCTTCTTAGATTATTGATGATAATCGGTAGGAATAAGCCAGACGACCAAGGTTGGCACCGATTTATGATAACAAATCACAGCCTTAAGCTGATACATATACTATACGATGAGGAGGTGCAAAATGTATTGCAGGGCAAATGATCTTCGGTGTAAAGATGTGATCAACGTGCGTAACGGATGCAGACTCGGATGTGTAGGCGATTTTGAAGTAGATATTACAAATGCCCGAATCTCTGCTATAATTATATATGGCAGGTATCGTTTTTTTGGGCTGTTTGGGCGGGAGAAAGATCGAATCATCCGCTGGTGTGACATCAAAGTAATAGGGGACGACACAATTCTGGTCAATATCGACTGTGGGCCGGACCGCAACAGGCGAAGATAATTTGCCTGCTGCGGCCTTCCTCTTTGGTTTAGGAGTTGTATTTTGGTTTATACTACATGTATGTGTGGCCAAAGCTGAAGGGTGGGTTACAGGCAGTATTGATTGGGTTATTTTATAAAAATGCTATTTTGTAGGGCCTATAGGCGATTTGCCCAGCTCTTAGGAAATAAATCTAGATAATTTCTAAAAATCTCTTGCAAATTATCTGATAGTATGCTATAGTAATACGGCAAAACACACGCTTTGCAGCGGGAAAAGGTGTCTCGAAGCTCGGGATATGCGTCTTGCTATAAAACAAAGCGGAGGAAAAAACCTTTAGGAGGATTATTACAATGGGCGTAGTTTCAATGAAGGAGTTGCTGGAGGCTGGTGTACACTTCGGTCATCAGACCCGCCGCTGGAACCCAAAAATGGCACCTTATATCTTTACCGAGAGAAACGGTATCTACATCATCGACCTACAGAAGACTGTAAAGATGATCGAAGAGGCGTATATGTTTGTACGCGACGTGGTTGCTAATGGTGACACCGTACTGTTTGTCGGTACCAAGAAGCAGGCTGGCGACTCTATCCGTGAGGAAGCTGAGCGCGCAGGCATCCACTATGTAAACGCAAGATGGCTGGGTGGTATGATGACCAACTTCAAGACCATCCGTCGCAGAATCGAGCGCTTAAACCAGCTTCGTATGATGGAAGTAGACGGGACCTTTGACCGCCTGCCCAAGAAGGAAGTTATCAAGCTCAACCTGGAGATTGACAAGCTGGAGAAGTTCCTAGGCGGCATCAAGGAAATGAAGAAGCTACCTGGCGCACTGTTTGTCGTTGACCCACGCAAGGAGAAGATTGCTGTTGCCGAGGCAAAGAAGCTGGGTATCCCAGTTGTTGCAATCGTTGACACCAACTGTGACCCAGATGAGGTTGACTATATAATCCCCGGTAACGACGATGCAATCAGAGCAGTAAAGCTCATTGCTCAGACCATGGCAAATGCAGTAATCGAAGGTAAGCAGGGCGTAGATAACGCCGCTCCAGAAGAAGCAGCTGTCGCTGAGTAGTTTTTGGGCGCAATAGATTGTTTTTAAGGATGCCCGGGCGTTTCGTTCGGGCATTTTTTGCAGATAAAATAAAATCGGAGGTAATTAAAATGGCTTTTACAGCTAAAGACGTACAGACACTTCGTGAAAGAACCGGCTGCGGAATGATGGACTGTAAGAAGGCTCTTACTGAGTCGGGCGGCGACATGGATAAGGCAATAGAGTTACTCAGAGAAAAGGGACTGGCTGCTGCTGCAAAGAAGGCAGGCAGAATCGCTGCTGAGGGTGTAGTTTATGCTCTTGTTTCCGCTTGCGGAAATCAGGGTGTAGTAATCGAGGTCAATGCTGAGACTGACTTCGTTGCTAAAAATGACAGCTTCATGGGCTTTGTTGACAATGCTGCAAAGGCAGTACTGGTCAATAACCCTGCTGATGTAGACGCTCTGATGGTTTGCAAGGATGAAACCGGCATGACCATTGAGGAGCAGCTGCGTGACAAGATTCTGACCATCGGTGAAAACATGAAGGTTAGACGTTTTACCCGTTACGAAGGTGTACTGACCACTTATGTACATGGCGGCGGAAGAATCGGCGTTATGGTTAAGTTTGACACTACCCCTGAGATCGCTGGTACTGAGAAGTTTAAGGAGTATGCTAAGGATGTAGCGCTGCAGATCGCAGCAGTTAACCCTGCTTACCTCAACCGTGATCAGGTACCATCCGAGATCCTTGATAAGGAAAAAGAGATCCTTACTGCTCAGGCTATCAACGAGGGCAAGCCAGCCAACATCGCTGAGAAGATGGTTGCAGGTCGTATCGCTAAGTACTACAAAGAGAACTGTCTGGTTGATCAGGTGTTTATTAAGGATGACTCCCTGTCCGTATCCAACTATACTGCAAACGTAGCTAAGGAGCTGGGTGGCAATATCTCTATCGTAGAGTTTGTCCGCTTTGAAAAGGGCGAGGGCATCGAAAAGAAGGAAGATAACTTCGCTGATGAAGTTGCAAACATGGTAAAGTAAGCTCAACCGAGCATTTGCCGCCGTTTTAAAGAGCTGCAAGAGAGTTTCTTGCGGCTCTTTTGTGCGTAAGCCAAGTCTTTTAGATTGCCTTTGAGAAGGAATAGATTGCAAAATTGCGATTTGTTTATCATTCTGTTTAGATTTTTTCAAATTAAAACACTTTACAGTCGTTGTGAATTCGTGTAAAATAGATTTGATAGTTTTAACAGTGTAACTGTTTTAGAGCAAGATGTATTTTGCTGTATGCTTTATAGAATATAACTGCGCTGCCTACGGCAATGCGCAATTAAAAATATTTGTGATATTTTTAATCATTTTACACCATACTCTACATAGATAAAGCAGCAATCTATAGGCTTGCTTTTATGCGCATGCGCATAAACTCAAAAAAGTCTAAAACCTATGAGGAAGTGTGAATATGCCAGTGAAATACAAGAGAATCCTGCTGAAATTAAGCGGGGAGGCTCTGGCGGGTAGCCAGAAGTTTGGCATCAATCTAGATGTGGTGCAAAGCATCTGCAGCAGCGTTAAGGATGCAGTAGATCTGGGAGTCGAAATCGCTATTGTGGTAGGCGGCGGCAACTTTTGGCGCGGTCGCTCGGGCGGCACAATGGATCGTACAAGATCGGATCATATGGGCATGCTAGCCACCACCATCAATGCACTGGCACTGGCAGATGCCCTTGAGGCAGAAGGCCTAGATGTAAGGGTGCAGACTGCCATCCCTATGAATGCAATTGCAGAGCCCTATATCCGCAATCGCGCGGTCAGGCACTTAGAAAAAGGCAGGGTTGTGATCTTTGGCTGTGGCACAGGCAACCCATTCTTCTCTACCGATACAGCAGCTTCACTAAGAGCCGCTGAGATCGATGCACAGGCAATCTTTATGGCAAAGACCATCGATGCAGTCTATGACCGTGACCCAGCTATTTACCCCGATGCAATGCGTTATACCTCCTTGAGCTTTACCGAGGTACTCAGCAAGGGTCTGGCAGTGATGGATATGACGGCAGCTTCGATGTGTCGTGATAATAAAATCCCTGTCATGGTGTTTTCGTTAAAAGACCCTCATAACATCGTGCGTACCATCAAGGGTGAAAATACCGGTACGATTGTGTGGGAAGAGTAAGGGCATAATCTAGGAAATTGTGAGCACAAGCTTTTGTCTGCCTGTAGGCAAAAGCTCAAATAAAAAATATATAGCTGGTGCAGGACAGCGGAATGGAGCATGGTATGGCTGATATAGTAAAAGATTTTGATGTCAAAATGAACAAGACAATTGATGTATTGGTTAAGGAATATGCGGCAATCAGAGCAGGTAGGGCAAACCCTGCTGTACTTGATAAGGTTACAGTCGAGTATTACGGTACCCCTACTCCCATTAACCAGATGGCAGCTATCAGTGTTTCTGAGGCACGCACTCTGATCATCCAGCCTTGGGATAAAAGCACGCTAAAGCTGATTGAAAAAGCAATTCAAGCTTCTGACGTGGGTGTAAACCCCCAGAATGACGGCTCTGTACTGCGCCTGAGCTTCCCACCACTGACAGAGGAGCGCCGTAAGGATCTCTGCAAGCAGATCGCCAAGATGGGTGAGGATGCCAAGGTAGCTGTGCGCGCTATCCGCCGTGATGCCAATGATAAGATCAAGGCTATGAAAAAGGCAAGCGAGATCAATGAAGACGGTCAGAAGGATCTGGAGAAGAAGGTGCAGGATCTTACCGATAAGCACTGTAAGACCATCGATACCCTGACTGATGCCAAAGAAAAGGAAATCATGGAAATATAGCGATCAATCTCTTAAATACTTGCCGCTTCCCATTGACCGAATTTGGGAGGCGGTTGTTTTTAGGGGGCTTTGGATAATATTATCAATCGAAAGCATACTATTGGAGAAGATATGGATATCAAAAATCAAGAATCTTTTAACCCAATCCCTACACATATTGCAATCATCATGGACGGCAACGGTCGCTGGGCCAAGAAGCGTGGCCTGCCACGGTCGATGGGGCATCGCCAAGGGGCAAAAATCATCGGCGATGTGATTAAGCACTGCGTCAAAATCGGTGTGAAGTACCTGACTCTCTATGCGTTTTCGACCGAAAACTGGAACAGACCAGCAGACGAGGTCAATGGGATTATGGATCTGCTTCGGGAATATCTTTCGCAGGCTGATCGTTATAAGGATGAAAACATCCGCTCAAGGTTTATCGGCAGCAGGCAGGGCTTGGCAGAAGACATCGTCAAGGAAATGGAGCGCCTAGAGGAAGAAAGCAAGCATCACGATGGGTTTACCATCACCATTGCGATCAATTATGGTGGTCGTGAAGAGATTACCAACAGTGTCAAAGAGATCGCCAAGCAGGTGGAATCGGGAGAACTGTCTGCCGAGGCTGTCACACAAGAGCTGGTGGAGAAGTACCTTTACACAGAATTTCAGCCTGATCCCGACTTGGTAATCCGCCCTAGCGGTGAGCAGCGCCTGTCTAATTTTTTGCTATGGCAGATTGCCTATGCCGAGTTTGTATTTATGGATGTACTTTGGCCCGATTTTAAGAGCAAAGATCTTGATCGGGCAATTGCGGAGTATAGCGCCAGAAATCGCCGTTTTGGAGGAATTTAACCATGAAGGTGCGCATAATTTCATCGCTGGGCGGTCTTGCGATTTTGTTTGCTGTGCTGAGCTTTTATGATACCATTGTGCTCAATATTGCCTTATCGGTGATCGCAGTAATGGCGGTGGATGAGATGCTGGAAGCTTCGGGTATTATACGAAACCTGCCGCTTTCTGCTACAGCCTTTGTTTTTGCGGGAATTATTCCGTTTTATAATTTCTTTCGGATCAAAGCTTTTATCCCGGCACTTACGCTGGTGGTTATTATCGTGATGTTTTGCATTTTGCTACACCAGCATCAAAGCACTCGAATTGAGCAGCTGACCTTTTCTTTTTTGATGGCAGCGTTAATTTCCACCTCGCTCACCCTGCTTGCAGTAATGCGAGATCGCTTTGGTATGACAGCAGGCCTTTTTGGCGCAGTTGTCGTGCTAGCATCCTCCTGGATGTCGGATACCGGAGCGTATTTTGCAGGTGTCAAATTTGGCAAGCATAAGCTGGCACCTCTGATCAGCCCTAAAAAGACCATAGAGGGTGTTGTAGGTGGCGTGATTGTCGCTATGATCTCTCTGCTGGCAGCAGGGTACGTATACACGGTCTATACAGCTCGTTTCTGGGGTCAAACCGTAGAGATCAACTACCTATACCTGGCGCTCTTTTCTCCGCTGCTTACAGCAATCAGTGTCATCGGCGATCTTTCTGCGTCGGTGATCAAGCGCCAGTTTCAAATTAAGGATTTTGGCAAGATTATGCCCGGGCACGGGGGCGTCCTAGATCGTTTTGATAGTGTGCTACTGGTATGCCCGGTGGTATATTTCCTCATGCGGTGGGTGCCTCTGATTATCGTCCGCTAACATAAAGGAGCATATATGGCGAGTAAAATTTCGATACTGGGTGCAACTGGATCAATCGGCACGCAGGCGCTAGACGTATGTCGCTGCCACAACATCCCCGTCGAAACCCTAACCGCAGGCAGCAACTATCAGCTATTGGCACAGCAGGCTAAGGAATTTACCCCGAAGCAGGTTGCGATTGAAGATGACAGCAAGCGGGCAGCTTTAGAGCAGGAGCTTGCAGGCACTGGAATCAAAGTATATAGCGGTGCCGATGCCATCAGTCGATTGGCTGCTACAGACGACAGCGACTTATTTTTAAATTCCATTGTGGGTATTGCGGGGCTACGTGCTACGCTCAGTGGAATTTCGGCAAAAAAGCACTTGGCCCTCGCCAATAAAGAAAGCTTAGTTACCGCTGGGGAGCTGGTGATGGATGCTGCGAAAAAGCAGGGTGTAAAAATTTTACCGGTGGACAGCGAACATTCTGCAATTTTTCAGTGCTTAAATGGTGAGAATTGGGATAAAATAGAAAGTGTGGTTCTTACTGCCTCTGGTGGGCCTTTTTTTGGCTACTCCACAGAGCAGCTAAAGAAGATCAAAAAGCAAGATGCCCTGCGCCACCCCAATTGGTCGATGGGTGCAAAACTCACCATTGATAGCTCCACCTTGATGAACAAAGGCTTGGAGTTCATCGAGGCGATGCACTTTTTTTCGGTGAAGCCAGAGCAGATACAGGTTGTGGTACATCGTGAGAGCATTTTGCACTCTGGAGTAGAGTTTATTGATGGCAGCGTGATTGCTCAGCTGGGAGCCCCTGATATGCGCATGCCGATCCAGTATGCTCTCTGCTACCCCGACAGGGTCGCTGCCAGCGGCAAGCGTCTATCCCTCACCGAGATCGGCAAGTTAAGCTTCTACCCGCCTGATCTTGATACCTTTACCTGTCTAAAGACTACAATCAACGCAGCTAAGCTGGGTGGGCTGGCACCTGCTGTAGTCAACGGTGCCAATGAAATGGCCGTAGAGCTGTTTTTGCAGGATAAAATCGACTACTATGGGATTTTTGATGCTGTGGGAAGTGTACTTGATCATGTGGATCATGGTGCGCTCAAAGAGATCGAGGATGTATTTGAGGCAGACCGGCTGGCAAGGCAGTATGTTTTGTCAATGTTTCGGTAAAGACCACTGCATTTGCATTACACAGAGAGTTTCAGAAGGGTTGTGATCATTTCGTGTTTAGTAATGTCTTATCCATACTCAGTGCTGTACTGGTGTTTGGCGCGATCATCTTCTTCCATGAGCTAGGGCATTTTTTGGTGGCCAAAAAAGCCGGCATCAGAGTCCATGAATTTGCTGTGGGTATGGGGCCTAAGCTGCTGAGTTTTACCAGAGGTGAAACCAAGTATTCCATCAGAGCTCTGCCTGTAGGGGGCTTTGTGATGCTGGAGGGTGAGGAGGACGAAAGTAACGATGCTCGCTCCCTGACACGGCAGCCTGCTTGGGTGCAGATCGCGGTCTACCTAGCAGGGGCTCTTACCAATATCTTTATGGGTTATGTGATCCTTGTAATCGTAGTAGCGATGACAGGCTATGTAGGCACTACGATTGTATCTAAGGTGGATGAAGGTACGGCAGCTTATGGCGTCCTACAAAAAAACGATAAGATTACGAGAATAAACAACCACAAGGTATATACTTCTAATGATATCACCTACGAGCTGATGAGAGATCAAGATGGCTTGGTGACGATGGATGTCGTAAGAGATGGCAAAGCGTTAAATAATCTTTCCATCCAGTTTAAAATGACAGAAATCGCCGAAGGAATAAAGGCAATCAGCCTAGACTTTAAGGTCTTTGCAAAGCCCAATACCTTATCGGATACAATTTTTTATCCCCTCAACTGGGGGTTCTCTATCGTCAAGCAGGTATGGGGTTCTCTGATAGATCTCATCACAGGTAGGTATTCGATCAACCATCTTTCGGGGCCTGTGGGGGTTACCTCTGCTATTTCTACTGCTTCCAAGATGGGGCTTGAGTCTTTCTTAATGATGGCAGCTTTGATTACCATCAATATTGGCGTCTTTAACCTACTGCCGATACCGATCTTAGACGGTGGTAAGATTGTGATCATACTTTTAGAGCAGCTTATGCGCAGGAAGATCAGCCAGCCCTTCGTAGAAAAAATCTCCTTTGGCAGCATTGTATTGTTGATGGGATTAATGGCTTATGTAACGATCAACGATCTTTTTGCTTTATTTTCAAAATAGGATTTAGTAATTACCGGGAGGATGCTCCCGGTAATTTTTCGTTTGGCAGGTTGGGCGTTATTGTCCCTTGGGGCTAAGTGTGCTATAATAAATCCACAGCTTTTCGTATAGCGAAACAAGATGTGTCGCATTCCCATGCCCTTAGGCATTTCAGTGCGCTGCAGCATTCATAGGACAATGGCTTGCTACGGTTGTCGCTTGGTTGGAGCCAAAGGCAATCCGGCAAGATTTGTCCGTAAGAGGTTAAGGGCGCAGCCCATTCGCGGCATGAGCGCTTACAATGATAGAATCAATATAGAATTTTTATAACAACAGTTGGGAGGCAGCTTACGATGACAAAGGTGGTAAAGGTAGGCTCGGTGCTGATCGGTGGCGGGCACAGTGTTTCGATACAATCGATGCTCAACAGGCCTGCGGGGGATATCGAGGGCAATATACAGCAAGCACTGGCTCTAGAAGCTGCTGGCTGCCAGATAATTCGCGCGGCTGTCCCCAATTTGGAGGCAGTCAGGCTGATCTCTGCTCTTAAGGAACGGATTACGGTGCCGATTGTGGCAGATATCCATTTTGATTATCGCCTGGCACTAGAGTCGGTAGCGGCAGGGGTAGATAAGATCCGTATCAACCCCGGCAATATCGGTGGCGAGGATCGGGTCAAGGCAGTGGCAGATTGTTGTAGAGCGGCGAGAGTGCCGATCAGGATCGGCGTCAACTCTGGCTCGATCGAGAAGCATATCCTCGCGAAGCATGGCGGACCCACACCCACTGCCATGGTAGAGAGCGGGGTATATCACGCCCAGCTGCTAGAAAAATTTGATTTTACCGATATTATTCTTTCGCTCAAAAGCTCAGATGTAAAGCATATGCTAGACAGCTATCGCATGGCTTCTGAGCAGCTGCCTTACCCCTTGCATCTCGGTGTAACCGAGGCGGGCACAGAGCGGATGGGGCTTATAAAATCTGCCATTGGTATCGGCTCCTTACTGGCCGACGGCATCGGTGATACCATACGAGTGTCGTTGACGGCAGACCCTGTATTGGAGATTGCAGCGGCTAAGGATATCTTGAAGGCAGTTGCAGCTCCCGGTAGCGGAGCAAAGGTAATCTCCTGCCCTACCTGTAGAAGGACCAATATTGATCTGATCAAGCTGGCGCAGGAGGTAGAGGCGCGGCTAGTCGACTGTAAGAAGGATATCAAGGTCGCCGTCATGGGCTGTGCAGTCAATGGACCGGGAGAAGCCAGAGAAGCGGATATCGGGATCGCAGGAGGTAATGGCGAAGGATTAATCTTCTGCAAAGGAGAGATAATCGCCAAGATACCTGAGGACCAACTGGTGGATCGACTAATGAAGATGATTGAGCAATTATAGCAAATAGATTTTGGAGGCAACGATGGGAGAAATAAAGTTTGGGCAGATGTTTGGGCGATACGCTACCATGGCGGAGTCGGTAGCAACCAGCCTTGATACTGTCGAGAAACTGGAGATAGACCGTAGCGAGCGTATCATTACTGTGACAGTGCGCTGTAAGGAGCTGATCAGCAAAAAAGAACTGGCTGCTTTGGAGCGGTGTCTGGTAAAGAGCATAGGATTAAACGGTTTTTTCCTGCTCCCTAAATATGCTCCCAGTTTGTTTACCACAGAGTATGTCTACGAATTGATCGAGGCGCTAAAGGCGCAATGTGTGCCGGTTAACGGTTTTTTTGTTAATAGTAAGATTGAGTATCAGGGAGACCTTCTTACGATCTACCTGCAAAACGGGGGAGAGCAGAGCCTTAGCCAAGCAGATTTCTGCCGTAAGCTCAGTGAGCAGATCAGGAAAGAATTTGACCTTGGCGTGCAGGTAAGCTTGTCGGGGAATACGGTGGTCGACGAAAGCAACAGTGTGCTGACAGCCCTTACACAGCAAGCCAATACACCTGTAAAGGTGGAGGAGAAACCTCAGCCCAAAAAAGAGCAGATCAGCTTTGATGTAAGCGGGCTGGGTATCGACCCTCAGTCGCTGACAGTGGTGATGGGTAAGGCAATCAAGTCGCCCCCTGTGCCTATCTGCGAAACAGGCATTGAATCCGGCAGAGTGGTGGTGCTGGGGGATATCTTTCGGAAAGAGGCCAAAGAAACCCGTGACGGCAGCAAAAAAATCTATAGCATCGATATCACCGACAAGACGGCATCCATTACCGTCAAGATCATACAGGAAACTGCCAAGTGCCAGTGCTTAG
This sequence comes from Oscillospiraceae bacterium, assembly GCA_032059445.1. Lineage (GTDB taxonomy): Bacteria > Bacillota > Clostridia > Oscillospirales > Ruminococcaceae > DAMCAP01. Next base: position 9,112 of record DAMCAP010000023.1, on the reverse strand, counting down.
ATGCACTATCGGTAGGGGATACCATCCTCGTGAGGGGCGATATAAGTGAAGATCGTTACGATCAGGAGATCAACCTACGCCCCTACGATATTTCGTTAGTCAAGCGGATCAAGCGTAAGGATCTAGGCACTGTGAAGCGGGTTGAGCTGCATGCGCATACCAACATGTCGTCAATGGATGGGTTGGCGAGTGCGGCGGATCTAATCGAAACCGCTTGTGGCTTCGGCCATAAGGCAATTGCCATTACCGACCACGGCGTAGTACAAGCATTCCCCGATGCGATGAATACAGTAGAGAAGCTCAAAAAATCGGGTAAGGACTTTAAGGTGCTTTACGGCGTAGAGGGGTATCTGGTCAATGACATAGTCATGGCGGTTACGGGGGGCAATCAGCCCATTGACAGCGAAGTGATCATCTTTGACCTTGAGACCACAGGTCTTTCTGCTTCAACCGACCGTATGACCGAAATCGGTGCCGTCAAGTATAAGAATGGTGAGCTTATAGGAGAGTTTTCAACCTTTGTCAACCCCCTATGTACCATTCCGCAAAAGATTGTAGAGATTACAGGCATCACGGACGATATGGTAAAGGACGCGCCCCTTGAGGAAGAAGCGCTCAGAGCTTTTTATGAGTTTTGCGGCGGCAGCGATACCATCTTGGTTGCTCACAATGCAGGCTTTGATATGTCTTTTATCCGTGAGGCAGCTCGCCGTTGTAAAATGCCCTGTGATTTTAGCGTGATTGATTCGTTGGTGATGGCACGCTCGGTTTACACCCAGCTGTCTTCCTATAAGCTGGGCAGCATCGCCACTTCCTTAAAGCTTCCTGAGTTTAACGCCCACCGCGCCAAGGATGATGCCGCGACTTTGGGGCTGATCTTTCAGGACATGCTGGTACACCTCAAAGCAGAGGGCACGCTCGAGTACTTCTCTGATATTAATGCCCGCCTTGGAGCGGCGGACTACAAAAAGCTGCCCAGCCATCATATTATCCTGCTGGTCAAAAATAGAGCAGGGCTTAAAAATCTCTATAAGCTGGTATCCTACGGGCATATTGAGGATTTCTACAAGACTCCTCGTATCCTCAAAAGCAAGCTGATGGCCCATCGAGAGGGCTTAATCTTGGGCAGTGCCTGCGAGGCGGGAGAACTATTTAAGGCGGTGCTGGAGGGTAAGCAGTGGAAGGACTTGTGTGACATTGCCTCCTTCTATGATTATCTTGAGATCCAGCCGACCCAAAATAACAACTTCTTAGTGCGTAAGGGCATCGTAAAATCTGAAGAGAATCTCAGAGAGTTTAATAAAACCATCGTCCGATTGGGCGATAAGCTTTCTATCCCAGTAGTAGCTACGGGGGACGTCCATTTTGTCAACGAGGATGACAGCATCTATCGTCAGATTTTGATGGCAGGGATGGGCTTCTCTGATGCCGATAACCAAGCACCGCTATACCTTAAGACCACCGACGAGATGCTGGAGGAATTCTCCTACCTGGGTGAAGAAAAAGCCATGGAGCTGGTGGTCACCAACCCCAATATGATCGCCGACAGCATTGAGGAGGTCCGCCCCATTCCTCTTGGTACATATACCCCTGTCATCGAAGGATCTGATGATGAGCTGCGTCGCATCTGCTGGGAACGGGCTAAGGCTACCTATGGCGAGCCTGTGCCTCAGATTGTGGCTGACAGATTGGAGCGGGAGCTTAGCTCCATCATTAAGCACGGCTTCTCGGTCATGTATATCACCGCTCAGAAGCTGGTCTATAAATCAGAGAGCGATGGGTATCTTGTAGGATCCCGAGGCTCGGTAGGCTCTTCCTTTGCAGCTACTATGGCAGGTATCTCGGAGGTAAACCCTCTCCCGCCTCATTATGTATGCGCAGCTTGCCGCTTCAGTGAGTTTGTTACCGATGGTAGTGTTGGTTCGGGCTTTGATATGCCACCAAAGGACTGCCCCAATTGTGGTAAGCCCCTGCATCGTGATGGTCACGACATACCCTTTGAAACCTTCCTAGGCTTTAACGGCGATAAAGCCCCTGATATTGACCTCAATTTTTCAGGAGAATATCAAGCAAGGGCTCATAAATACACCGAGGAGCTTTTTGGTGCTACGCAGGTCTTTAAAGCGGGTACCATCGCTACAGTTGCTGACAAAACGGCCTATGGCTATGTAAAGAAGTACTTAAGCGAGCGGGGGAAAGTAGTACATAAGGCGGAGGAAAACCGCCTCTCTATCGGCTGTACCGGTGTAAAGCGCACTACAGGGCAGCACCCCGGTGGTATGGTTGTCATCCCCGGCGGTTACGAGGTCTATGACTTCACCCCAGTGCAGTTCCCAGCCGACAACACCGACTCCAGCATGGTAACCACCCATCTTGACTTCCATTCCCTCCACGACACCATCCTGAAGCTTGATATACTGGGTCATGATGTGCCCACCATGTATAAGTACCTAGAGGATTTGACGGGGATCAAAATCGCCGACGTGCCTACCAGCGACGAAAAAGTAATCAGCCTCTTTTCTTCCCCCGAAGCCTTGGGAGTCACTGGTGCCGACATCGACTGCAACACAGGTACTCTTGCGCTGCCCGAGATGGGCACGAACTTCGTAAGGCAGATGTTGGAGGAAACAAAGCCCAAGTGCTTCTCTGATCTACTCCAGATTTCAGGGCTCTCACACGGCACCGACGTGTGGCTGGGCAATGCGCAGGATCTGATCAAAAACGGCACCTGTACCATCTCCGAAGTAATCGGTACCCGTGACAATATCATGGTGTATCTGATCTATAAGGGTCTGGAGCCGGGGCTTGCCTTTAAGATCACAGAGATTACCCGTAAGGGCAAAGCCAAAAAAGAGCTCACCGAAGAAATGGTCGCTATCATGAAGGAAAAGGGTGTACCCCAATGGTACATCGACAGCTGCTTTAAGATTAAGTATATGTTCCCTAAGGCACATGCCGCCGCCTACGTCATTGGTGCGGTGCGGCTGGGCTGGTTTAAGGTGTATCATCCCTTGGCGTTTTACTCCGCTTATTTTACGGTGAGAAACGGGGATTTTGACAGTGAAGCTGCTATGATGGGCAGGGCTGAGGTCAAAAAACGTATTGCAGCACTACAAGCGATGGGCAAGGAGCGCACTGCCAAAGACGATGAAAAGCTGGGCACGCTCACCATTATCAACGAGATGCTGGCGAGAGGGCTGGAGTTCCTCCCTGTCGACCTTTACAAATCCCACGCGAGGATCTATCAATGTGAAGACGGCAAGATCCGCCTGCCGTTTTCCAGCCTCAAGGGTGTGGGAGATGCAGCTGCCAATAATCTCTATGAAATTGCTCAATTAGAGAAATTTATCTCGATAGACGATGTTGCTGCGAAGGCACAGGTATCTAAAACCGTCATTGAAACACTGAAATCTGCTGGTGCTTTTGGTGATATGCAGCAGAGCAGTCAGATGACTTTATTTTAAATCACTACATACGCACAAGCGCCAATAAAGGCGACAGAAAGGATCACACATGCTGGAATATAAATTTAGCGTCGGCAAAGAGGACTTTGCTGACGCAGCCGCTCTGCGGGAGCGGATTTTTGTAGAGGAGCAAGGCTTTTCCAACGAGTTTGATGAGATTGACCAGAGGGCAATCCATCTCGTAATCTATCGAGAGGGTGAGCCTGCTGCTACTGCCAGAGCTTTTGTAGAAGAAGGTGATCCCGACTACAGATACACCATCGGCAGAGTAGCGGTGGCAAAAGAGCTACGTATGTATGGCCTTGGCAAGGCGGCAATGCTGGCACTCCATGAGCACCTCAAGACAATCGGTGCCAAGGAGCTGGTGCTCTCGGCTCAATGCCAAGCGCAGGGCTTCTATAGCAAGCTGGGCTATGAGCCCTATGGAGAGGTTTATCTCGATGAGCACTGTCCGCATCAATCCATGCGCTTGCTTCTCTAGTTATTTGATGCTGGCTTGGGCATACTAAATAAATTCTGTGTTTTATTTACCGTTACGGAAGATGCATTGCTTACCAGATTGGTTATGCCAAACCCGCTTAGAGTGATCAGCATTTCTCATCCATCTTGAGCCATCCAGATGCTTAGCCTTCGGTTAGAGAGTATTGAATACGTTGATTTTACTAACTTCTTTCTCTAAGGGTATGGAAATTGCTACGATAAGATACGCTGATCAAAGTTGTATTCTCTCGTTTAGTGTGATAAAATCAAGATAAATTGAGGTACACATCTTAAGAAATGCATGCTATTTTGTAGCTTCACAAGAATAAACACAGCAATACAATGCTTTTCAATACATTAAAGGACGTGATTGATTGCCTATACTTACTTATAGTCTCACCCTCGGTCAGATTATTAAAGCGCTAGAAGCACATCAATTGATTTCTGCGGTTTCACCACAGATTGATTTTGATCACATGACTTCTTCACACGTTACCTACGATTCTCGACAGGTCAGAGAAGGCAGCTTGTTTATCTGCAAAGGCTTTGGATTTAAGCCGGAGTATTTAAGTGCAGCCGCTGCCAAAGGTGCTGCTGCATACATTGCGCAGGAGGGTCTGTTTGAGCCGCCTACGGGGCTGCCTTATATCCTTGTGACCAATGTGCGTAGGGCGATGTCGGTGGTAGCACTGGAGCTCTATAATCACTGCTACCGCCAGCTCACTTTGGTGGGGCTGACCGGGACTAAGGGCAAAACCACGACCACTTACTTTATCCATAATATATTAAACAGCTATATCGGTCGAAAGACGGGCATACTCTCTACCATAGAAATGTATACCGGTGGGGAGGTGGAAGAAGCACACCTGACGACACCAGAATCCTTAGACCTGCATAAGCTCTTTGACGATGCGATTTCTAACGGCATCACCCACCTGACTATGGAGGTTTCTTCTCAGGCTTACAAGATGGATCGGGTGTATGGTATGAGCTTTGATTACGGTATGTTTTTAAATATTGGGGAAGATCATATCGGGCCCCTCGAGCACAGCGATTTTGAAGATTACTTTGCCTGCAAGCTGGAGTTTGTAAAGAACTGTCGCACCATGGTGGTCAATAGCACCATGGATCATGCAGATGTGGTGCTAAAGGTCGCAAAGCAGTATTGCCAGAAGGTGATAACCTACGGTCTTGACGCGAAGTGCGATTATCATGCTGTCAATATTGTACCAGCACAAGGAGGCTTTAGCTTTGATGTAGTCAGTGAGGGCTACAGGCATAGCTTTTGCACCCAGATGGCAGGGCGCTTTAATGTAGAAAACGCCGTTGGTGCCATCGCGCTGACCAAAGCTATGGGCATCGATGATGCATCGATCTACGAAGGGATCAAACACACTGCCGTTAAGGGAAGGATGAATATCTTTAATGGCAAGGATGTTACGGTTATTGTAGACTATGCCCATAATAAGCTGAGCTTCGAAAAGATCTATGAGTCGATCAAGGCAGATTACCCCGGTCGTAGGCTGGTGGCTGTATTTGGCTCGGCGGGGGATAGAGGGGTGCTGCGTCGGCGGGATGTGGGCACGCTCTCGGGGCAAAATGCGGATTATATCTACCTGACTACCGAAGACCCTCAGTTTGAGAGTGTAAAAGAGATCTGCGATGAAATCTATAGCTTTATTGAGCCATATCATGTGCCCTGTGAGTTTATTGAAGACAGGAAAGAAGCAGTCCAAAAAGCGATCCTCGGAGCGCAGCCGGGTGATGTGATCCTGTTGGCGGCAAAAGGCGAGGAGCCTTACCAAAAGATAAGGGGTCAGTATATACCTTATGAATCTGATTACAAGCTGGCAGAGCAGTATGTAGCAATAAGAGATAACGGAGTATAGGAATCATGGCGATTTTAGACCAAACAAATCCAGCAGAAGTAAAGCGCTATCAGGCATATGTGGCCTCCTCTCCCTATGCCACTGCCACGCAAGATCTTGCGTGGACTAAGGTGAAGTGGGACTGGGGCAACGAGGCAGTGTATGTGGAGCGGGGCGGTGAGATTGCAGCCGCTATGACCATCCTGATTAAAAAGGTAAAGGGCATGGTGTCGGTGCTTTATGCCCCGAGAGGCCCTGTATGTGATATAAAGGATACTAAGCTGGTGACAGAGCTGATGCAGGAGGTCCATAAGGTTGCCAAGAAGCATCGTGCTTTCGTCTTTACGATGGATCCCGAAGTGCTGTTTGACGAAGGGCTGGAGGATTGCTATAGCACACTGGGCTTTATAGTCAAAAACCGCTCTTACCACAAAGATCAGCTGATACAGCCGCGATTTAACATGATGCTGAGCCTCAAAGATAAAAACGCTGAGGAGCTATTGGCTCTATTTAGCGAAAAAACCCGCTACAATATTCGTCTGGCAGGGCGGAAAGGGGTGTCGGTGCGTCACTCTAGATCAGATGCCGATATTGAGATCTTTCACAAGCTATCAGAGATCACTGCGGTACGGGATAAGATCAATAGCCGCGGTATCGAGTACTTTAAAGTGATGCGCGATAGCTTCGATGCTGATCACCTCAGAGTGTATATTGCCGAGCATGAAGGCGAGGCATTATCTGCTGCAATTGCTCTTTACTACGGAAAAAAAATGTGGTATATTTATGGAGCGAGCTCCAACGAGAAGCGCAATTTGATGCCAAACTACCTGATGCAGTGGGAGATGATCAACTGGGGCCTTGAAAAAGGCTGCGAGATCTACGACTTCGGTGGGGTGTTTGAGCTAAACAAAGAAAACGGACTTTATAAATTTAAAGAGGGATTTTGCCGAGAAGATGGCGTGACCGAGCTTATCGGAGAGCTGGATTGGGTGTATAACAAGCCTTTGTATTATGCATTTGAGCACCTGTTGCCCCGATTGAGAGCGCTTAAACGCAAGCTGACCAAGCGATAAAGCCTTCTATTGATCTGATTACAGCACCTAGCATTGTATTATTGTGTAACATGGCGTATATCACAAAATGATTATACAAGGGAGACAGCGATGGAGCGACTAAATTTAAAGCTGCCGGTAATACTCTTGTCTTTGCCCCACTCCTTGCTAGGCGTGGTCTTGCAGATTTATGCTGCTGAGCTGGGCTTTGATCCAATCGAAACTACAGGATTATTTTGGGTGTTTTCGATGCTGGTGCTGGGGATACGACTATTCTCTGGCAGGTTTACCGATCGAGTCGGTAGGCGAAACACTTTTTTGCTTGCGTGCGGGTTTTATACCCTTAGCTATTTTGTTTTTTCTATTTCAGCAACCTTACCGATGCTATATCTTGCAAGAGTGATCCAGGCTTTTGGTGCGGCGCTGTATATCACCGCCTGTTATTCTATGATCGGCGACATTAGCAGCGACGACTTTGGCAGAAACTTCGGGGCCTTTACTGGCTATCGAAGCAAAGGTGGGTTGTATGGCATGGCTGTTTCTGGTATCAGCTTTGCTGGGGTGAGTTTTATTGCCGGTTGGAGCAGGATGTTTGCAATCTTTGCTATAGCCGGTGTAGCTGCGATTTTAGTCGCAGTTAGAAACGTACCTGAAACCAAAAGGAGCACCGATTCAGATCAGGTCAAGATAAAGCTTCCATCAGATAAGAAGCCTGTGCTTTGGGTGTATCTCTTTGCTTGTATTGCCAACTGTATGGCCAATGTGGTGCTGGTGATGTATTTAAACGCTAAGTTTCAGCCCCGTTTTGAGCAGGTAGCGCTTACTTTTATCGCTGCGATTGCGGTTGTGGCTTTTATCATACCCAGAGCTGGTAGGATGATTGATTCTATCGGTAGCTTTAAGGCAATGATGCTCTCGATGCTGCTCAGTGCCGCAAGCTTGCTTTTACTGATATTTGCAGATTCCCTCGTGCTGTTTGGCGCCATATGGACAGGGTATAGCATCGCGGTGGCGATATTGATTACCTCTATAGATGCTCTTTATTCCTATGGAATTGAAGATATTAACCGTGGCAGCATGATGTCGAAGTATATTTCGGTCAGCGATGCTGGAGCTATGATTGGCTCGGCTCTTACAGGGGTATTGTTTAAAGAGCTAGGGATGTATGCGACGTTTCTGGTAGCTGCATTGCTGTTTGGTACCCTGTGTGCCTTGAGCTGGGTTTATATCAAGCGCAGTATCAAGATTGCTCAATAAGCTTTATTTGAAATATCAACATTTCGTAAAATAGCCAATCGACTATGTTATAATAAGCCGCTGTAATTTACGGCGGCTATACATACTTTACTTGCTACTGTGGCTCAGTTGGCAGAGCAGCTCACTCGTAATGAGCAGGTCGCCCGTTCGAATCGGGTCAGTAGCTCCAGAATTATCAGGTTAAAAAAAGTCTTCATTGTCTTTTTTTAACCTGATTTTTTTGTTTTCGTAAATTTGCTCTCAAGCAGTTTCCTGATCATCAGCACACAAAATCTTGGGATGCCTAGGAAACAGGAAATAGTCAACCTATACCTAAAAAGCCCTGCTACTTTAAGGTTGCAGGGCTTTTTATTTAGACATAAAGAGACCCTGATAATATCGGTTTAAGATTTGCTTTAATGGTCAAGTTGTGTTACAATTATTACGTAAGACATTTTAGTTAGATTTTTAAAAATTCCAAATTTAAAAATCAAGAAGTTAGGAGGAACTAGCATGTATAATTTAGTAGCGAAACCAAGAGACACAAGTAGAAGCGCCAAGAAGTTAAGGTCGGAGGGTATTATCCCAGCATCAATTTATGGTCGCAATTTGAAAGAGTCAGTCCATGTCCAGATTCCGCTGACGGATGTTAAACGTTTACTTAATACGTCCTCAAAAGGAAGCACGCTTACTGTTGAAGTTGACGATCATAAATATAATGTTCTTTTTAAAGAGATTACACGTCAATCTATTACCCAGCAAATTGAGCAGATTGAATTCCAACATATTGTTGCCGATGAGGCAGTAAATAGTGTGATCAAAGTGATTCTCGCAAATAGAGAAAAGAACCAGCACTTAGTACAGCAACATATAGAAGAAATCCCTTATAATGCGCTGCCCCGTCACTTTATACAAGAAATTATCATCGACCTTGATACCATTAAGGTTGGGAGCTCCGTTAAAGTAGGAGATCTTGACATTGCTCAAAATGAGAATATTAAGCTTATGATCC
>DAMCAP010000022.1:34504-43423 GCA_032059445.1 Oscillospiraceae bacterium | reverse complement strand
CCATAAAGCAAGGCGACAGAGCTTACTCTGCCGCCTTGCTTATTTATATATCTGTTTGTGCTCCGACTGATTGCACATACTATACATGTTCCGATAGTTAATAAACTCACTTTTGCGCTTTGCATTTGCCTAAATTTCTCTGTTTGACTGTAATGGCAATATATTTGACCTTTTAAGATGATTTTACTATAATTGTCGTATACTGCGATGGATTTTTGCTAATATACCCGCTCGATATCCTTACGCAGGCGCTTGATGATCCGTTTTTCCAGCCTTGATATGTAAGATTGAGAGATACCGATGATGTCAGCGACTTCTTTCTGGGTTTTTTCTTCACCATCAATCAGCCCAAATCGCAGCTGCATGATCAATCTTTCTCGATCACTAAGGCGATTAACCGCTTCTATGAGCATTGCTTTTTCACCGTCATTTTCTACAGGGCGGCTGATTTCATCAGGGTCGGTGCCAAGTACGTCAGATAATAGCAGCTCGTTGCCATCCCAATCGGTATTGAGCGGCTCATCGATCGAAACTTCATTTTTTAGGGGCTGACATTTACGCATATACATGAGGATCTCGTTTTCAATACATCTAGATGCATAGGTAGCCAGCTTGATGTTGCGAGAGGGGCAGAAGGTATTGACAGCCTTGATCAAACCAATGGTTCCTATAGAGATTAAATCTTCTACACAGAGCCCCGAATTCTCAAACTTCCTTGCAATGTACACGACAAGCCTCAAATTATGTACAATCAGTTTCTGCTTGGCCTCAAAATCGTTTTCCTCCAGCTTTACAAAAATGACCGCTTCCTCCTCTTTGCTTAAGGGGGGCGGCAAGACCTCCGGTCCGTTGATATAGTGGACGTCTTTAATAATATGAGCGGCCTGCAGCAGCCTAAGTACCCAATGATACGCCTCTAAGCCACACAGCAATATCCTGTTCATCAGCAACCTATCCTTTCTGCCGTATTAGTGTCGGATTAATTATCGCATCATATTCCCCGTTTAACGAGCCTTCGGCGGAAACGCCTATATAAACGTCCTTGACCGTTATGTCCATCTTATCAGAGCAAAGCTTCACCAAATCAGGCTTAAAGCCCATCAGCATCCCCCCGCCTCCCAGAGAATGAAAGGGAATGACCCTGATATGCCCCCCCGCGGCAACCCCGACTGTTTGCTTCATATCCTCCGGCAGTATCCGCTGCACCAGCCTTTGGGGTACTACGATTACAGGCAGTCCCGAAAAGGGCTCTGTTAAGCTGTTGCCGGTGTCAATAAGCCCTCGCAGCGAAACCACTCCACCATTCGCCACCACCATCACTGTGCAGATCTGCTCTTTAGGGTGCTTTGCGCCCATGATTCTCGACAACAGCATGGTAATCAGATAGCCTGCAACAATCGCCGCCAGCAGATTGACCGCTGTAATGTCAAAGTATACTACACCGTTATAGATCAGCAGCTTATCCTGAGGCGTCAGCAGGTAAAGCGCCAGCATCGCTCCCGAAAAAATAAAACTCACTGCAAACAGCACCGCTACATCAATGATCCACTTCAGATAGCCCTTAAAACCAAACGCAATCACCGACATCAGCATGATCACCCCTAGCTTATAGAGGGTCATATAGATATTACCTATGTAAGGAAAGAATATAATCAGCGCGCTCAAAGCCCCTATGGCCGCTGCAATACACAATCGCCACCAGGTAAATACCTTGCCTGTGATTAAGGAAGCAACCCGCAGCAGCAGGTAGTTGATGATGAAGTTGATCACCAGGAGTATATCAACATAGACAGCTACAGGCACCCAATCCCCTCCTCTTTTGGGACACTATGTAGATTATACATCCTTTGTTCATGCAATTTATGTCAATTATTAGGACTACTATACTTACACGGAGGAAATTTATGACCAAAAAACAACGTGCAGCTTTGGCTGTCACCTTGCTAGAAACAGCATATCCCGATGCTCTCTGCTCGCTGGATTACACCACACCCCTTGAGCTTTTGATCGCCACTCGGCTCTCCGCCCAGTGTACTGACGCTCGCGTCAACATCGTCACCAAAGACCTTTTTGCCAAATACCGCAATGTCTATGACTACGCCGATGCAAAACTTGAGGATGTAGAGAGCTGTATCAAAAGCTGCGGTCTTTACAAAACCAAGGCGAAAGATATCATCGCCCTTGCCAAGGTCTTAATCGAAAAACATGGCGGAGAAGTACCCGATACGCTCGACGAGCTGACCGCACTACCCGGTATCGGGCGCAAAACGGGCAACCTAATTATGGGGGATATCTATGGACAGCCCGCCTATGTGTGCGATACCCACTGTATCCGCATTACCAATCTCTTGGGGTTAACAAGCTCCACCAACCCTCTTGCGGTCGAAAAGCAGCTGCGAGCCTGCCTTGCCCCCGAGAAGTCAAACGACTTCTGCCATCGCATGGTGCTCCACGGCAGAGCGGTGTGCAAAGCTCGCTCCCCCCAGTGTGAAATTTGCCCAATTATCGAGGCTTGTGCCCACGGCACCAAGACGCTTAAAAAGCAGCGAAGCATAGATAAATAACTGACCTACACAACATAAAAACAGCAGCAGACGATTTACCGCCTGCTGCTGTTATATTTTATATTCTTTATTAAAGTCTAGATTAACCCTCAGTGTGGGTATCAAGGCGCATGGTCTTACTTAGAGGCTTCCAGATAAAGTAGGCGATATAAAAATCCACCATACTATGCACTACAGTGCCTACTCCCACCAACAAAAGCACAGAGGTCAAGAAACCCTTGTCATAATTTATCGCCGAGAGACGCCCGCCAAAATAAAAAGGAAGTACAACCGCTACCTCTGCTGCGGCATGGATCACTGCAACCAGTAAGCTAAACAAAAAGGTCGATACCCTTTTCTTTAAAATCTCGGGTTTTGACTTTAAGAGCAATGCTGCGATCACTGTAAAAACGATGTGGCTTGCCGCACGCAACACCACAACCAGCGGGAAGCTAAAGGAAAAGCCGATCGTCGTACCCACCACGACCGCCGCCGCTACCCAAGGGGAGATGAAAATACCAATAAAAATCGCCACATGACTTGCCAGGGTAAAGCTAGCTGGCTCTATTAAGATCTTAAAGGGCGAAATCATCGGAATCAGTATACCAATTGCACATAGCAGTGCAGCAATAACCATCTTATGTATGCTTTCATTTCTTCTCATGCGATTGTTTACCTCGTTCTCTCAAAACCATGATATCTGGTGCCTTGGAAGGTCAGCCGTCCGGTATCACCCTCCGCCAGCATGCCATACTCCCTGCTATCCAGCCGAAATTCCATACGATCCTTACTCTCCACCTCAAAGGTAGCATGATAGCTTGTAGAAGTGCTGTGATGTGTATGTGCGCCATTGTGATGGCTGCTACGGCTCACATGCTCCCGCTTCGCTACCAGTTTGGCATCTACCGTCAAAACCGGAGAGGCATTGTTCTTATTCCACTGTGTCACCTCTTTAATGAGCATAAAGGCAAACATGCTGATTATAATCAAAAAAGTGATGGTAAAAAACACAGGAAACAAGGCTTCCATCAAACCAAACCCAAATGATGACATAGAGTTCCTCCTGTTACATACTTATTTTACAATAACACAGGCGATGCCAGATGTCAACTTTAAGCGGAGCAAATAAGCAGGAAATCCTGCATAAAATCGCCTCTTATATAGATTATATCTATAGCACATCCCGATTTATGTATAAAAACAATTGGACTTTATACCTCCGTCATATTATAGTGAAATCATAAATTATAGTAGGATGGTAAAGGTTATGACACAAAACAAAACAAAGATTCTGGTCATGTGCTCTATAGCGGTAGCAATTAACATTATTTTGGGCAACATTACCAGTGCTCTTAAGCTCCCCTTGTATCTCGACACCCTCGGCACAGTGCTGATGGCTGTGTATTTCGGCCCTTGGCATGGCGCTGCGGTTGGTGGCTTATCCAACTTTATCAGCAGCATGCTTACAAACCCTAAGGCTTTGCCTTTTTTGCTAGTCAACGTTGTAATCGGCTTATTGGTGGGCTTTGTGGCCAAGAAGTATAAATTTGACCTAAAAACCGCTCTGATCACAGGCCTGATTCTAAGCTTTGTTGCTCCATTGATCGGCACACCTATCGGTATCTGGGTGTATGGCGGGCTTACCGGTACCGTGTCCGATTTCTTGGTGCTGTGGCTAAAGAAAAGTGGCACCAACATCTTTGCAGCATCCTTTATTACGAAGGTCGGCAACAATCTTATTGATAAAATTGGCACCTGCTTGGTAGCATACTTTATCCTTAGCAGGCTACCTAGCCAGTACAAGCCTACTGCCATAAGCAAGAAATAACACAAAGATAGGGCATGCCACAAGCTCGGCATGCCCTTTTAATTGCTCTATCGCGTTGTTATTTGTTGTAGAGTAAGTTATAAAAGCTGGAGCTTACGCCAAACTCACGTATGAGATCCTCAGCTTGCTTTAGAGCCGTCGCCTGCTCCTGTGCTGGGGCCTTGCCCTTTACCGCTCTGATTAATATATTCTTTGGGGAATGGGCAATATCAATGAACTCAAGGAGCTGGGTATTGTAACCCTGCGCTTCTAATAGAGCGCCTCTCACGGCATCGGTTGCCAAGGCTGCCACCCGCTCTTTTACAATCCCATATCGGCTCAGCAGCGCTAGGCGCTCGGAATGTAAGGTCTTGTTAAACTCATGCTGACAGCAAGGCACACTATAGATCATCTTCGCCCCCCAACACACCGCATTGTACAATGCATAGTCGGTAGCGGTGTCACAAGCATGAAGGGTGATCACCATATCCACCTCAAAATCAGCCTGATAGCCGTTGATATCCCCCAGTTCAAAGCGCAAGCTATTATAGCCATATTTCTTAGCAATCTGATTGCAGTGCTCGATTACATCTTTTTTTAGGTCAAGACCTAGGATGTTGGCTTTAATCCCCTTGATCTCTGTTAAGTAGTAATACAAGATAAAGGTCAGGTATGACTTCCCGCAACCAAAGTCAATGATATTAAGAGTACCGTTATAATTACCTACCCCATCCTCGATCAGCTCAAGAAAGCGGTTGATCTGCTTAAACTTATCATAGCGACTTCGGATGATTTTGCCGTCAGGTGTAATTACCCCCAGATCAACCAGAGGTGGCACTACTGTGCCCTCCTTTAGCAGGTAGGATTTTTCCCGATTGTGGCTGAGGTTAATCTCCTTAGGCTGGCTGTTTGGCTTGCGCTTAGCAGCGATGCGGTCGCTCTTGCTGCATTTAATTACGTATTGGGCAGCATCGGTATAAGCATCGATCTGCTTAAAGCTGGTTTCGATCTGATCTATAATATAACCCTTTGCCTCATCCATCGGCATATTGCGGTGAAACACCTGTGTGTCGGTATATTGCTCAGCCTGATAGAGCACCTCACCCTTGATTCGCTTCTGACGGATTACCACTTTATTATGCGGTGCATCCTTGATACGCTTACTGCTAAGGATCAGTTTATCGATAGTCTCGGTAAATATTTGGTCTAATTGCTTCTGCAAATCACTCATAATTACTCCTGTGATCTTATTAAGTTCTATTAGATTTATTATAGCACAGCCCCTTGAGACTTGTACATCTATTAGGAAAAACTAGGGTAGATTATTTTATAGAAAAATGTCTAAATATATATAAAACTATTGACAAACGTCTGATTCTATACTATACTATAAAAGCTGTCACAGAGACCCAGCGACAGTAAACGTGGGAGCATAGCTCAGCTGGGAGAGCATCTGCCTTACAAGCAGAGGGTCACAGGTTCGAGCCCTGTTGTTCCCACCATTTAAAAGGCCCAATAGCTCAGTTGGTTAGAGCGCTAGCCTGTCACGCTAGAGGTCGAGGGTTCGAGCCCCTTTTGGGTCGCCAGGTTTGCCTTTGTAGCTCAGTCGGTAGAGCAGAGGACTGAAAATCCTCGTGTCGTTGGTTCGATTCCGACCGAAGGCACCATTCGCGGGTTTAGCTCATTTGGTAGAGCGCCACCTTGCCAAGGTGGAGGTAGCGAGTTCGAGCCTCGTAACCCGCTCCATAAAGAATTAAGAGAGTAGCAGATAGCTACTCTCTTTTTGTTTATATCTATACCTGCTCAAAGCAGTTTTTATATGGATTTTTATATCGAAATCCTCGATCAAAAACAAAAGAATCTATGTCTCCATAGATTCTTTTATCACATTATAGCATTATTTATTTTTAACCATATTTAAGAAATACGCATGGATCTTAGTGCTATCTGTTAACTCAGGATGGAAGGATGTAGCCAGCTGATTGTTTTGCCGTGCAGCGACTATTTTTCCATCTACCGATGCAAGCACCGTTACTCTATCACCCACACTCTCGATATATGGGGCACGGATGAAGGTCATCGGTACCTCTTCATAATCACCAAATGGCGAAAGCGTATTAAAACTACCCAGCTGTCTGCCATAAGCGTTACGGACTACGGTAATATCCATCGTTGCCAGATGACTTACGGGGCTGTTTACGATGTGTTTGGCAAGTAGGATCATCCCCGCACAGGTACCAAATACAGGCATCCCGCCATTGATCAAATCTCTCATGGTATCTAGCATATCTAAGTCTACCAGTAGTTTCCCAATCGCCGTGCTTTCCCCACCGGGCAAGATTATGCCATCAAGCTGCTTTGCGAGGTCCCTCTTTTGCCTGAGCTCTATACTGGTGGCATTGAGGGATTCTATGGCTCTTTGATGCTCAATAAATGCACCCTGCAATGCGAGCACACCAATGTTCATTATTTACCACGCTCCGCCATAAGAAGTTGTATCTCACTTTCATTGATGCCTACCATCGCTTCGCCCAGATCCTCTGACAGCTCTGCAAGGATTTTTGCATCTCTAAAATTCGTTACAGCTTTTACAATTGCTGCAGCTCTTTTTTCAGGATTACCCGATTTGAAGATACCAGAGCCTACAAACACACCTTCAGCTCCAAGCTGCATCATGAGAGCAGCATCTGCTGGAGTAGCAACTCCTCCTGCTGCAAAATTTACAACCGGTAGCTTGCCGTTTTGATGCACAAACTGGATTAGGTCATAGGGTACTTGCAGCTTTTTGGCGGCATCATATAATTCATCGGCAAGCAAGGACTGTACCCAACGGATTTCTGCACTTATCTTCCTCATATGGCGTACTGCCTGTACAATATCCCCTGTACCGGGCTCGCCTTTCGTCCTGATCATCGAAGCGCCCTCGTTGATTCTGCGCAGTGCTTCCCCTAAATCCTTCGCACCACATACAAAAGGCACCTTAAACTCTTTTTTGTTAATGTGATACACATCATCCGCAGGTGACAGCACTTCACTTTCATCAATATAATCAATCTCAATTGCTTCTAGTATCTGCGCTTCAGTGAAATGCCCGATTCTAACCTTGGCCATGACAGGGATAGAAACTGCCTGCTGGATTCCTCGTATCATTTTGGGGTCGCTCATTCTAGAAACGCCTCCGACAGCTCGTATATCAGCTGGGATTCGTTCTAGAGCCATTACTGCGCAAGCCCCTGCTGCTTCTGCGATTTTTGCCTGCTCAGGAGTGGTAACGTCCATAATTACGCCGCCTTTGAGCATTTGTGCAAGCTCTCTGTTTAATCTGTAGCGATCAGTATTCATATCTGGTGTACCTCCATGTTTACTTTTTTCTTTACTTCTATTATAATGTATTCTGATATTATTAAAATGACCATTTTGATAATATTTAATAATACCAGATCGGAGTGGATGCTATGCTAACGTATAATTTAGAGGATAGAGGCTCACTTGCTTTGTATGAATTTTTATATCAAAGGATCAAATCTGATATCCTAGAAGGTAAAATTAAAGCGCACGATAAGCTCCCTTCAAAGCGTAATCTCTCGCAACATCTCAAAATAAGCGTAGTTACAGTGGAAAATGCCTACTCTCAGCTATTATTAGAAGGCTATATATATTCTTCCGAAAAAAGAGGGTATTATGTTTGTGAGCTAGAGCAATTGTCTAAAGACCGAGCGCAGCCCAAAGAAGCGAACCGCGCCGATATTAAAACCGAAAAATCGCTTTGCGTCGATTTGACAAGCAACAGCACCTGCTTAAAGAAGTTCCCGTTTTCTGTCTGGTCTAAATTGATGCGAGAGGTCTTATCAGACCGCAATACACAGCTTTTACATGCGGCCCCTTACAATGGCGTAGAGGAATTAAGAGCCGCAATTGCAGCGCATCTACAGGATTTTAGAGGCTTATCTGTGTCGACTGACCAGATCATTGTTGGTGCCGGTACAGAGTATCTCTATGGGTTGATTATCCAGCTGCTCGGAAGGGGAAAAATCTTTGCAATAGAAAACCCCGGATACAAAAAAATCGCTGATATCTATCGCAGCAACGATGTGCGCTATAACTATATCGGCCTAGATCAATCTGGTTTATCTGTTACTGAGTTATATGATAGCAGCGCAAGCGTCCTGCATATTTCTCCTGCTCATCACTTCCCTACTGGGATTGTAATGCCTATCAAAAGGCGGCAAGAGATTTTGAAATGGGCATCTGAGAAGCCTGATCGATATGTGATTGAGGATGATTATGACAGCGAATTTCGCTTTAACGGCAGGCCGATCCAAACGCTCCAAAGCATCGATACACAGGAAAAGGTCATTTATATCAATACCTTTTCTAAAAGCATAGCGCCTTCAATACGAATTAGTTACATGGTATTACCCCCGCATCTCATGGCACGATATCACGAGGAGCTAAGCTTCTATGCGTGTACAGTACCAAGTTTTGAGCAGTATACGCTAGCAAGATTCATCTCTAAAGGCTACTTTGAGCAGCACCTCAACCGCATGAGAAACTACTACAAAATCCAGC
>DAMCAP010000022.1:13886-34494 GCA_032059445.1 Oscillospiraceae bacterium | reverse complement strand
TGATTTAATAATTCAAGCGATAAAATCAAGCTCCTTTGCTGGGCGTGTTACGATACTCGAAGAGGATGCTGGGCTTCACTTTTTGCTGAAATTGGATACAACTTTAACTGACACAGAGCTTAAAAAATCCGCAGCCAAGCAAGGGATCAAGATTGCTTTTTTATCGGAGTTTTATCATAACGCTGATTGCCAATTTGATAATACAGTGCTTATTAACTATTCGGGAGTTGATAGCGATAAAATCATTGAGGGTATCCATCGCCTCGCTGAAGTATTGTAATCATCAAAATATCCATATGTAACGCCATCAATGTTACATATGGATATTTACAGCTAATCGATCTCGATATCTTGCTCCGTAGTGGTAGCTTTAACAATCACGCCCTCTAGATGGGCTATTTTACTGATGAACTCATTAATGGTATCAAGCGAAGCTGCTACCGTTAAAGAAATAAGCGCCGTAGTACCTTTCCTAAACGGGATACCCATCCGCCCCAATATAATCTCATGAAAGTTTGAGACAATGTCGTTAAAAGCTGATTGAGATTTCTGCGGATCTTTGAGTATGACACTGATTATTGCTGCTCTTTTCATTTGCTGCCATCCTTTCAAATACCTAATTGCTTACTTTAATATTGCCGATTTCTACTTAATTATTACGATGTTAATGAGAATTCGCTTTACCTAGCTCGATCACCTATGTTAAAATCATCTATGTAGTTTAAATTTGGTTACAGCAACAATTGACCTTGATAAATGACACACCTGCTGCAAAGGAGTGGTAGAATGAAGATACTAGTTATTAACGGTACAGAGATCAAGGGATGTACCTACCATATCAAAGAGAGCTTCTTAGAGGTAGTGCGAGAGGGTAACGAAATCACCGAGTATTATCTACCTAAGGATTCTCCGCATTTCTGCTGTGGGTGCAAGCTTTGCTTCTTTAAAAGCGAGCACCTCTGCCCCCATGCAAAAGAGATAATGCCAATCTGGGAAGCCATGCTTGCGGCTGATCTGCTGGTATTTGCCTACCCCGTCTATGCGCTGCGGGCACCGGGCCAGCTCAAGGCTCTTTTGGATCACTTAGCCTGCCACTGGATCGCTCACCGCCCCGACCAGCGGATGTTTGCTAAGCGTGCTGTTATCCTCACCCAAAGCGTAGGTGCGCCAAATAAAGCTGCGCAAAGCGACGTTGCCACCAGCCTGACCTGGCTAGGTGTTTCTCATATTCAGAAGCTGGGCTTCGGTCTGATGGAGGGGGTCATCTGGGATGAGCTGTCGGCAAAGCGCCGCAAGCATATCATCGAGCAGACTCAGCGCTTTGCGCGCCGCTATCGTACACCCAAGCAAGCGAGGATGGGGCTAAAAGTCAGGGGATATTTTATGATGTGCAGACTAATGCATCAAAATCTGCTGCGCCATGAAGAAATCCCCAGTGCCGATAACCAATACTGGCTTGATCAAGGCTGGATCAAGCGGTAAGTTTGAACTATTACTAAGTGCAAATTGCTACATACACAAAATCCGCCCCGAGTATTGACTCGGGGCGGATTTTTAAACTGTGCTTCAGGAGTACTTAATTTAGAAACAGCTTGATATCGTCCTCTACAGTGCCGATGCCTGCAATGCCGAAGTTATCGACTAGTACCTTGGCAACATTGGGAGAAAGGAATGCAGGCAATGTTGGGCCTAGGTGGATGTTCTTCACACCCAGATACAGCAGTGATAGCAGCACGATGACAGCCTTCTGCTCATACCATGCAATGTTAAAGGCAATCGGTAGCTGGTTGATATCCTCCAGCCCAAATACTTCCTTGAGCTTCAGAGCAATCAGTGCCAATGAGTAGGAGTCGTTGCACTGTCCTGCATCCAACACTCTTGGGATACCATTGATATCACCCAGATCCAGCTTATTGTATTTATACTTTGCGCAGCCAGCGGTAAGGATTACAGTATCAGCTGGCAGTGCCTGAGCAAATTCGGTGTAGTAATTACGGCTCTTGGCTCTACCGTCGCAGCCTGCCATGACAAAGAACTTCTTGATTGCACCGCTCTTGACAGCCTCTACCACCTTATCGGCCAGCGCCAGCACCTGATTGTGGGCAAAACCGCCGATGATCTCACCGTCTTCTATCTGGGTAGGTGCAGCACAGGTCTTAGCCAGCTCGATGATCTCGGAAAAGTCCTTCTTGCCATTTGCATCTAAGCCGATGTGCTTGCAGCCTACAAAGCCTGCGGAGCCTGTGGTATACAGGCGGTGCTTATAGCTATCCTTAGGAGGTACGATACAGTTCGTGGTCATCAGGATCGGACCATTAAAGCCCTCAAACTCCTCTTTCTGCTTCCACCATGCGTTGCCGTAGTTGCCAATGAAGTTGGTGTACTTCTTAAATGCAGGATAGTAGTGAGCAGGTAGCATTTCGGAGTGGGTGTATACATCCACACCAGTCCCCTGAGTCTGCTCTAAAAGTGCCTCTAGATCCTTTAGGTCGTGACCTGAAATCAAAATACCAGGCTTGTTGCTGACACCGATCTTGACCTTGGTAACCTCGGGGTGACCGTAGGTTTCGGTATTTGCCTGATCTAAGAGTGCCATGCCCGATACGCCGATGCGTCCGGTTTCCATAGTCAGTGCGATCAGATCATTTAAGCTCAATGTATCATCCAGGGTCTTTGCCAGTGCCGACTGCAAAAAGGCATTTACCTCTTCGTTGTCATAACCCAGCACATTAGCATGCTTCATGTAGGCAGACAGGCCCTTTAGACCGTATATAATCAGCTCTCTGAGGCTTCTTACGTCCTCATTCTCAGTGGTGAGCACGCCCACAGTCAAAGACTTTGCCTTATAAGCAGCAAGCTTATTCTCACTGGGGAGGATATCCCACTTGGCACAATCAGATAAAGCTGTACCAGCAGCCAGCTTACCCAGCAGCTCGTTTCTGACCTTTAGGGTCATCTCTACTCTATCGACAAAGACATTGTCGTCAAAGTTGGCATTGGTGATGGTAGTAAAGAGATTTAGGGTGATGAGATGATTAACATCTGCAGAGATAGCCTCCCCCTGCGCTCTTAACTTCGTGGTAATTTCACTAAGGCCCTTAGTAACATATATCAAAAGATCCTGCATCCTAGACAGGCTGGGAGATTTGCCACATACACCGGCCTTGGTACATCCGACACATCCTGCGGTTTCCTGACACTGATAGCAAAACATTGCGTAATCCATATTAACCATTTTTGTCCCTCCAAATTTATTACTTTATTGTACTGTCATCATACAATAAATAACTGCAGTAAGCAGTAACATTTGTTACGAAAAACAGCAATATCAAAAATTTAGAGGATTTAGTGTTTTATATATTATCTGATAATCCTGCGCTGTCTAAGACTTTGACGGTGGATTTATATATTTCTATCAAACCCTCTGCCTGCATCTTGAGCAGCTCCCGTGATAGAGAAGGTCGGGTTACATTTAGAAACATTGCCAGCTCTTCTCTATTCATACTAAGATCCATGTAACCTTTAGCATCCATGCGATCTAAGATATAGCGTGCCAGCTTTTGCCTTAGGCTGCCACTGGCCAAGAGTGTAAGCTTGCTATGTAGCGCAAAGGTTTTGGTAGATAGAATCTCCAGCATATTGCGAATAAATCTTGAGTGGCACTCACAGCAGTTGGGACAGGTACTATAAAAAAACTCTTTTGGTACGCACAGCACAAAAGAGTCAAGAAGCGCCATAGCAGAGGAATTGTACTCAATACCTTTGAGAAATACAAAAACCTCACCAAAAATATCATTGGCCTGTATATTGGCTATAATAGTACGCTTACCGTCGGGATAATCTCTATATACAGATACCCCACCCGTCAACAACACATACACATACTCCGGCCTATCTCCAACGGAAAATATCTGCTGCCCTTTATTATATTGCTTGACTCTTGCGCCAGCACATTGCAGGCAGCTGTCTAGCTTGTCGCTTGGTATCCCTCTAAAAAGTATGATATCCTTTGATAGCTGCACCATAACCCTCCTAGCCCAAAACTCAGTCGATAAAACTTACCCATTATACTATAGCATTATCAATATGCTATAGCAATCTACTTTGCAAAAAAGTGCTGTCGAAGCAGATTTTTGTATATTTCGATCTAAATTCTTTTATTTAGATTGTAAATCATTCGAGTGTCGATTTGTGTCGATATAAGACGAAGCTTCTCATAATCTGCTATTCGCATAGATTTTGCATATTAATTGTATATATAACATCTATATACAATTAAAGCGTTTTTGATAGACAATACCGATCAGCGCTTTGGGTAACTTTTACCATTCCTGATAATCGAAGTAACTCACGAAGCAGCTTTGAATATAATAGAATGGAAAGAAGGATGCACACATAAAAAACTTGATATTGGAGACAGCGCTATGAACGAAATCAAACAATTATCTACCCTCAAGGAAGGGCAAAGTGCAAAGGTAAAGGAGCTTCTGGCAACCGGCAATATCCGAAGACGGCTTCAGGATATTGGACTAATCGAAGGTACCAATGTTTCCTGCGTACTGCGTAGCCCAGCAGGAGACCCTGTAGCATATTTAATCCGCGGAGCCGTAATCGCGCTAAGAACGGAGGACTCTACCAACGTATTAGTGTACTAAGCTTGACGATACTTAAAAAACCTGAGCCAACAACAAGGCAGGGGTCATCAGCTTCCCCTGCCTTCAATAATAATTAGGAGGCAATAGACTATGGGCCTTTCCGCCAGCTCAACCGGCAGTAGCATCATAGAAGGACAATTTGAGATTAAGAAGAAAAGCCCCGATGATCGCGTTATTGCCCTGGCCGGCAACCCAAACGTAGGTAAAAGCACACTATTTAACACCCTCACAGGATTAAACCAGCACACCGGCAACTGGCCTGGCAAGACGGTCACAAATGCTCAGGGCATATGTATGTGCAACGATAAAAGCCTTGTAATGGTTGACCTACCCGGCACCTACTCCTTGATGGCGAGCTCCACCGAAGAGGAAATCGCCAGAGATTTTATCTGCTTTAGCGAGCCTGATGCCGTCATCGTAGTCTGTGACGCTACCTGCTTGGAGAGAAATCTTAATCTGGTGCTTCAAACGATGGAAATCACCCAAAAGGTCATCGTATGTGTCAATCTACTAGATGAAGCGGCCAAAAAAGGCATCACCATCGATTTTGCAAAATTACAAGCAGAGCTAGGCGTGCCTGTAGTCGGGATCAGTGCACGAAGCAAGCAGGGAGTAGAAGCTCTGATGAATCGACTCTGTGAAATGCTCGACAGCGACATCCCCCTTAAACCTCACCCCGTAAAGTACATAAATGCGATTGAAGAAGCAATTACCATCCTTGAGCCTGCTGTAAAAGAAAGTCTCGGCACTAGAATAAATAGCCGCTGGCTGACTGTCAAGCTGTTGGATCATGACGATACCCTCAGTGCTTCTATCGCTAGGTTTTTGGATTATAACATTGAAGAAGATGAGGCAATCCAACAAAACCTCCGCTTAGCCAGAGCACATCTCGAAGCAGAGGCGATTACAACCGAAAAGCTACGGGATATACTGGTCTCCTGCATTGTACTGACTGCCGAAGGACTCTGCTTAGATAATATCTGCTTTGCCGATAGCAACTACCAGCAGCGAGACCGTAAAGTTGATAAAATCATCACCAGTAGCACTACGGGCATACCAATCATGCTAGCCTTGCTCTGCATGGTCTTTTGGCTTACCATTACAGGTGCCAACTACCCCTCTAGGCTTCTCTCTGAGTCGTTTTTTTGGTTAGAGGGTAAGCTCGCCGCAGGGCTCATCCAAATTGGTGCACCATCTTGGCTGAGCAGCATGCTTACCGAAGGTGTCTATCGGGTGCTGGCTTGGGTTGTTTCGGTTATGCTCCCGCCTATGGCCATCTTCTTCCCAATTTTTACCCTGCTCGAAGATTTGGGCTACCTGCCCAGAGTAGCATTTAACCTAGATAAATACTTTAAAAAAGCCTGCGCCTGTGGCAAGCAGTCACTTACGATGTGCATGGCATTGATAATTTTGCAAATTCCTCTCAATTCCCTTAGCCAACATATAGAGTGCGAATTGCTTAGAATTTCTAAACACATATAAAACCGCCGTAAGGCGGTTTCTTTGCTTTATTAGCAAACATCGATGTATGCATTCACCGAAGTTAATGGAGCACTGAGAGATCTGCTCCATAACCCACAATTACCTATGATCCAAGCGTTGTGCGGATCCCATCATATCCGACTGTCGTATCGCCAAAAATGCTTCTGGCTGAGTCGAGATATTGCTCGGGGTGCTTCATAGCAGGGCTAAAATGGGTCAGCCACAGTTGCTTGACTTTAGCGCCCTTGGCCAGCTCTGCACTATCCCCAAAGACCATATGGCCCTTTTGCCACATGTTTTCACGCAGTGCATGATCCCCGTGCATCCCCTCGCAAATCAATAAATCTACTCCAAGGGCAAATCGAGACAGCTCTTCTATAGGCTGGGTATCTGTGCAGTAGCAGATGCTAATCGGTGGGCGCTCTCCGTCTAGCACCATAGAGGGTTCAATCCGATTGCCATTCTCAAGCACAACCGATTGACCGGCATGCAAGGTTTTATAATAGTATAGCGGTACTCCAAGCTCCTGTGCCTTGTTAGGATTAAATACTGGCTTTCGGTTAAAGCTCATGCGATAGCCCATACAGGGCGTATTATGCTGCAAAGGTAACGCTGAAAAATGAATGCCAAATAGCTCAAAATCCTCACCCGCTTCATCTAGCTCTTTAAAAGCAATGGGGTAAGGAAGATAAGACGTTATGGTCATAAGTGCCGTTACCACCTGCTGCGTTTCGGCAGGACCAACGATCGTAATCGGCGTGTTTTTCCCGTAGTTGCCCAAGGTCAAGAGTAATCCGGGCAATCCTGCGATATGATCCGCATGAAAGTGGGTAATCAGCAGCAGCTCAAGCTTGCTTAGTTTGCAGCCCGCTTGTTTGAGCGCAATCTGTGTACCCTCTCCGCAATCAATTAGTATCCCAGTTCCCTGGTATTCTACCCAGCAGCTCGCCGTCCAACGATTTTCCAAAGGGAGCATCCCACCGGTACCTGGCAAACATACTTCTACCATCTGCTTCATCCCCTCTCTCTAGGCTTTACATTGACTCTATCATGATCTCGGTTTATCCAAATATTCGCTAGTTAAAGCTAAGTGGGGCAGAGCGCAACTCCCCCACCTCAAGGCTGTTGCCTTTTTTACACCGTCAGAGTACTTACGTATGGTCACCTATTCAATGCACCTAAGCCAGACGAAATTAAAGTCAACTTCTGATGATGGCTAAGTTTCTTGAGTGCTGCCTCACGCTTTAGAGCCTCCCCTTTCGTGGAAAAACGCTGGGAAAAAGCCAGTTGTACAGGTAAACGAGAACGAGTGTATTTGGCTCCTCTTCCGCTATTATGTACTTTTACACGGCGATTTGGGTCTGTCGAGTAGCCACTATAAATAGTACCGTCGGAGCATAAAAGCATGTATGCAAAATGATAGGCTACTGCTTTTGTTTTCATCAAATCATTCCTTTTAACACTGGGTGGAATCTCAAATAGCCCGATGGTTAAATCGGTCATTCTATAGTAAACTCAACGGTTGAGGGAAGATTATTCCAAACATATCCATCATCAGAGCGTAAATACTCCCGTTTAACAGTACCATTGTTCTTGGTATAGTCAATTACAAAAACCTGTCCTGCTTCTATCAGCATAGGGTAATTATTATACGGGAGGACGTTTCCCGTCTTTGGTTGATCTGCAAAATCTTCATAGGCGTTTTCAAGCCGCCAAATCTCTCTGTTTGTATACTCCTTTGAGAACCACGAAATATTCTCTTTACCGAAATACGAAGCATCATACTCTTTTCCGTTTACCCGAATCTTATCTATTCTGGATGGATCAATATCTTTATGAAGAGAGGATATGTCTTCGGAATGGATATTCTCCCCGTATTTCTGCTTGAGCTGGTTTGCCATCGATGGCACCTCATTTGTATGGTTCATCATTTCCAGCCCAGTGTGTGCAGAACCATATATGCCCATAATACTTGCCCCATTTAGCTTATCAATTTCACGCACGAAATTTTCTACCATTTTGTTTTCTCGATATTTACTATCATGTTGTTTATAAAAGTGTTTCCCTTGCTCAATTGCCATCTGGGTCAACTGATATTGTTCTGATTCTTCCATGCCGTTCTCTTTTAGGTATCTTAAAAATCGACTTCCAGTAGAATTAAATTGATGACCCACATCTGTCCCATGAAAAATTGTCTCGGGGCACTTGCTCTTGATCTTTTGGTAGAATTCTTTTGTTTGCGGGGTCTGAGCTTGTGTCCCTGCCCAATCTGCGTAGACTGCTTCTAATATATCGTCGTTATCTGACTTCATCCATAAGTTTAAAAACTCTGCTGTGTAGTAAGGGTATTCCACAAATAGATGCCGCATATCCTCTTGATGGTAGTAATCAGACCAAATATCAAACTCTTTATCTAGTATTTCTTTTACACTGTGGGATTCTCCGTAAAGATAAACTTGCCCAATGGTAGATTGTCCAGATACAGGTGCAGACTCAGGAGGCTCCGCCTGAGTGTTTTCTCCTTGGCATGCTGTTATCAATAACATAGTCAATGTCATGGCAATTACCAGTAGCTTTTTGATTTTCATGACCCATCCCTCCATAAAGTATAGAATATTTTAATCTGTGCTTCACTAGATCCAAGGTTTAAAAGAAGACTCCAAAATACCCATATTTATAATGTAAACGATAGAGTATCCTCACCACATACTACCTAAAATCGCTTTGCATACCCACATCGGCGGCAAAGCTCCTCGCTTGGCTGACGCGCCGAAAACCCTTTGTAAAGTGCCTCGGCACGAGTACCCGATAGTATTTGATCAAGGGGTGTTTCAAAGATATTACCCAGCGCAATATCGCCTCTGCTATCAAGGCAACAAGGCACTACAGTACCATCGCTCAGTATGGCCATCTGGTTGCGTAGCCCATAGCAAAATATTGGCTGCTCTGTGCGAGGCTCCGTCATGCTCGGCCACGTAAAACGTGCCGCCTTTCCAAGGAAAAGTCGCGGTGCCAGTGTGGTGCTACCGCTTTCACAGATTTTAACCCGTGCCGCTTCTTGCGCAGCTTCGCTTAAACCTAAATGACCGCATAGAGGGGCAAAGATGGCATCATTATCGATTCCATTTACACCAAGATTCCACATCCTCAGCTCGCAAAAGATCCCTTTATCCGTTGCTGCTGTAACAAAGGATGCTACATCTCGTAGATACTCCTCCTTGCAATATGGGCTATCAGGCTCCATGCTGTGCAAAGATACGCTTACTTTCCGCAAAGCCGGTGCATTTAGCAGTATACTCTGTGTTTTGGCTAGTAAGGTCCCGTTCGTAGTGATGTTTACATTCATGCCGAAGTGCTGCGCCACCGTCAAAAGCTCACCCAAGAGCGGATGTACCAGAGGCTCACCCAATACATGTAGATAAATATGATCAGTATAGGGCTTGGCTTGCTGGATTACATATGAGAACTCATCAGTACTCATAAACCGCGGTGTACGATCGTTGCCAATGCAAAAGCTGCACGATAAATTACACACATTGGTAATTTCAATGTAGATACGAGAATATTTTTTCATAAGGTTTGCTCACTTTGCTACTTTTTGTGATCTCTCAATTTAACTTAAAAATTGACTTAACGTGCCATTCCCAAAACTTTAGACTGCAAATAATCAAATGGCAGTTTATTACCAGTATACAATAAAATCCCGTGAAAAAACAGTTTTTCACGGGATTTTATTGATATTACATAGCGAACGGTTATTACGCTACAGTTTCTGTTATAGATATGATATTTGAGCTTACTGGTTTTCCGATAGCCATCTTTAATAAGATAGGAGTGATCAGTGTGGTTATAACCACCACGAGCACTACTGCCGGAAATACATCTTCTCGCACTACACCTGCTGAAATACCGATTTGCGCTACTATAAGTGCAACTTCACCTCGGGATACCATCCCAATACCGATGCAGAGAGAATCTTTTGGAGAAAATTTGCATAGTAATGCACCAACTCCACAACCAATAATCTTAGTTACAATCGCTACCACGAGCAGTAACACTGCAAATAAAACTACCGTAACAGAAAACCCTGCGAAGCTCGTACCAATTCCTATGCTCGCAAAAAATACTGGCGAAAAAACTAAGTAGGATGCTACATTGATCTTCCTTGCGATATATTGTCGAGCTCCTATATTGCAAAGGATAATACCTGCAAAGTAGGAGCCTGTTATCGCGGCTACACCGAAGAAGTGTTCTGAGCAAAATGCCATTAGCAAACAAAAAACCAGAGCGTAAATGGACATTCGTCTTTTTTCGCCGTACTTTAGGTGGAAATACTTGAAGATGAAGTAAGCAACCAAGCCTACTACTGCTGTAAACACAAAGAAACCTAAGATCTTTAAGATCGTTGTGGTAGTGCTTACCGATGTATCTCTAGAGCTAACTGCTAAAGTCAAGACCACGATACCGATGATATCATCAATAACAGCGGCTCCTAAGATCGCAGTTCCCATGCGGGTTTTGAGTTTCCCAAGCTCCTGAAGCGCCTCTACGGTAATGCTTACAGAGGTTGCTGTTAGCACAACTCCCATAAAAATAGCTTCCAGCATATGCTGTTGAGAAGCCCCGGGGTAAAAGAAGCGGTATGCCAAAAATCCACCACCGAAGGGGACAATTACACCAATAATGGCGATAATTAATGAAGCCACACCTGTTTTTTTTAGTTCCTCGAAATCAGTATCAATTCCGGCTAGGAACATGAGTATAATAACACCTAACTCTGCGAACTTTTTTAGGAATTCCGTTTCTGAAACTATATTGAGTAGACTGGGCCCTAAAATAATTCCTGCCAACAAGGCACCAACAACTGAGGGGATGCTTATTTTTCTTGTAACCAATCCAAATACCTTTGTTGATAACAGGATCAAAGCCAACGACAAAAGAAACGAATAATCCAACATGTACGGAGATCACTGACCTTTCTGATATAGTTTTTTGCCACAAATCTTTCACATTATATATCAGAGTTAAACGAAATGCAATAAATATTGCATAATCTATTTTTTGTCAATCAATTTCATTAAAAAATGATAAATGTTCTTAGTAAACCAAGCGTTTTTTATTCATATCAGATGTAAATTCTTGTAATAAGTTGAGTATGAGCAGCCAAAATTATTGAAGTTTGCATAAGTTGTAGATCTATGCTGTGAAGGCGATGATGGCTTGTCCTTCAATGCTATAAGGGTCTTTAAACGCCCTGAGCTTCTACGGCGTCTGCTTATCCTTAAAACTCTGATTGTTATATGCGCCCATCATAATCTGATAAAGCAGGTGCCTTGTCACAGGAGGCAGCATCTCAGCAGTAATCGGATATTTAGATAGATCATCTACCACCGTACCATCCTTAAATAGATGGGTCACTCTGACCTCACGCATCGGCTTATCCTTCTTCATGCTGACACCTCCGTATATAAGATGCTACAGCCTATGCAAGATAGATTTTGTCCTATCCCTAGGTGCTTCACAATCAGCATATTGCGTCTTTATTTGCACTCCGTTTTAGGGAAGAGCAATCAGCAGATGAATATAAATTAGGAGATCATAGGCTTGCACAGCTTTAACACCATTGTCTCTATTACACGGACAATAAAACCTCCGCATCCCCGATACATCAGCCTTGCAGACAATAAGGAGGTAGATCAAATTGGGCATCAATCAGCAACTACTCGTCTTTGGCTATGTCCGCGTTTCTACCGACAACCAGCTAGAAAATTACAGCATCGATGAGCAAGAAGAGCGCATCAAGGCCTATTGCACGGCAAAGGGTTGGGCACTCTTAAAGATATACACCGATGGTGGCTTCTCTGGCGGCAACACCAACCGCCCTGCCCTCCAGAGTATGCTCGATGCCCTCAAAACCACCAACGTAGATGCAGTGGTCGTGTATAAATTAGACCGCCTTTCAAGATCACAAAAAGACACCCTAACCCTAATCGAAGACGAATTTCTTTCTCGAAATGTGGATTTTGTATCCATAAACGAAAACTTCGATACCTCTACCCCCTTGGGGCGTGCTATGATCGGTATCTTATCGGTTTTTGCCCAGCTGGAAAAAGACCAGATCACAGAGCGTTTTACCATGGGGCGTATTGCCAGAGGGAAGTCCGGCTATTATCACGGCGGCAGCACACCCCCAACCGGCTATGATTATGTAGAGGGTAAGTTAGAAGTTAATACTTATGAGGCAATCCAGGTGCGGGAGGTATTTGAGTTGTTTCTTGCGGGTAAAAGCATCAATGCAATCCATCGTAGTATGGAGGCAAAGTATACAACGAGATGGTCCCCTGCCAAAGTGCGGGATGTCATTAAAAACAGTGTATATATAGGCAAAGTGAAGTTTGCTGGCTCTGAATACGACGGTGTACATAAGCCGCTTATCGAGATAGAGTCGTTTGAAATGGCCAATAATCTACTTAACTCCTCATCTGGGGAATCAAAAAGACACACCGTAGAAAAAACTCCTTTCCGAGCGGAATATCTGCTCTCTAGCCTAATCTTCTGTAGACGTTGTGGTGCCCGCTACTCGGCAAACCATGGGTATTATAAGTGTTATTCGAGGGCCAAGGCCACAAAGAAATTTATAAAAGACCCTAATTGTAAAAATGATCACTGGATGATCCCTGAGCTTGATCTGTTGGTGTTGGATAGTATCTGTCATCTATTTAATAGTCCGCCGATCCTAGATGCAATCCTGCAAAATGCCCCATCGGCAGGTATGACTGCAACCATCCAAGTGAACAAGCAAGAGTATATCAAACGTATAAAAGATATTGATAAACAGATCGAGAAGTTAATTGATCTTTATCAAGTAGGAGCATTGCCCATGGAGTCGATTTCTCAACGTTTGCAGCTGCTAAGCAATGAAAAAGAAACCCTCCAAAAGCAATCCCTCGATACTACTGAAGATACTGCGAGTAGCAAGCAAGGTTTTATAAAGAACATACAGCAGTTTATGATTGGCCTTGATGCAGTACCGCTAGAGACGAAAAGACTGCTGATTTCCGGAATTATAGAAGCAATCTGGGTAGATGGTGGAGATGTGCAAATACAGTGGCGCATCTAAATGCAAAATTGTAAAGACCATGTGCATGGGCTTCGGCTGTAATGCCGCTGGAGTGATCGGTGCGAGACTTATCGACTCTCCTCGTGAGCGCTTGATCGCCATCCTCACCAATAATTTCGTACCCTGTAATGGTAGATTTCCTACACTGATCGCAATTATCACCATGTTTTTTACTGTTGGCAAAGCCAACCTTATACAGTCCCTAAGCTCAGCGGCTATGTTGACAGGTGTTATCCTACTCGGCGTGATGATGACCTTTTGGGTATCGAGGCTCCTGTCGGTTACTGTGCTCAAGGGAGTGCCCTCCTCTTTTACACTCGAGCTACCTCCCTATCGCAAGCCCCAAATCGGCAAGGTAATCCTCCGATCTATCTTTGACCGCACCTTGTTTGTGCTGGGTAGGGCCGTTGTGGCTGCCGCTCCTGCGGGGCTAGTCATCTGGCTGATGGCCAATGTTACCATCGGCTCAGGTACCCTGCTTGCCCATTGCACAGGATTTTTAGATCCCTTTGCCCGTGTAATTGGGCTGGATGGCGTAATTCTGATGGCATTTATCTTGGGCTTCCCCGCCAACGAAATCGTAGTGCCGATCATCATCATGTCATACATGGCTACAGGGAGCCTTATCGAGATAGAGAGCCTTAGTGAGCTGAAAGCGCTACTTGTAGACAACGGATGGACTTGGCTGACAGCTATCAATACAATGCTGTTTTCGCTTATGCATTGGCCTTGCTCCACAACCTGCCTGACCATTAAAAAAGAAACCCAGAGCTTTAAGTGGACTGCTCTTGCCTTTGCACTGCCCACGGTCATTGGCATATGTGTCTGCTTTATGGTAGCTTCTACAGTTAGGCTCTTGGGGCTACTGTAATACACAACTTATCCCATAACAAACTTAAAATAAACAGCCTTATCGAGCAAATTAGCTTACTCGATAAGGCTGTTTATTTTTACTCCTAATGGCAGAGTTTAAAGTCAAGCCTTGTGGTCAAGACTATGTCTACATCAATCAAATTGAATAAATGAAGTCATAAGGGTTTATGCTATTTAGTATCTAAAATGATAAATTGATGCTGATCGATCAAGAAAAAGGACGGTGTAACAATGCGAGTACCACGACACATCGCAATCATCCCCGATGGCAATAGGCGCTGGGCATATGACAAAGGTATGGATAAATCAGAAGGCTACGATTATGGGCTCGACCCGGGGGTGCAAGTGCTCCGGCTCGCCAAAGATCTAGGTGTAGAAGAGCTGACCTATTACGGTTTTACCACCGATAACTGTAAACGACCACGCATACAGGTTGAGGCTTTTTCACAGGCATGTGTCAAAGCAATTGATATGATCGCCAAAGAGCATGCTTCTCTGCTGGTGGTAGGCAACACCGAATCCGAAATGTTTCCAAAGGAACTTCTCCCTTTAGCAAAAGAACGAGTACAGATGGGAGAAGGCGGCATAAAGGTTAATTTTTTGGTAAACTATGGCTGGGAATGGGATCTCTCCTCCAAGCCCGCACAGAGCCGAAACCGTAACAGCATCCTTAGCACCCTGCAATCAAAAGAGATTTCTCGTATTGACCTTGTGATGCGTTGGGGCGGCAGGATGCGACTCTCGGGGCTACTTCCTGTGCAATCGGTTTATGCAGATTTTTATGCCATTGATGACCTTTGGCCTGATTTTACTCCAGATCAATTTTTAAATGCGATAAAATGGTACAGCACCCAAGATGTCACTTTAGGCGGATAAACATATTATATGTTGTTTTGCAGATACTATTGCTGAGGTGATAATATGCCAAAGGCAAGTGCTTATTTTGTAGTAGATAATCTCAACGGCAAGCATGACGTCAAGGAGCTCAAGCGTGAGCTTGATACCTTTAGAGGCGTAATTTCGGTCAGTGTAAGTGATAAGAATAATGTAGTAGCAGTAGATTTTGACAACACAGGCGTAATGCAAAGCCAGTTAAAAAACAAAATCGAAAAACTCGGCTACAATGTCAGCCGTACTCGCACCGAAACCCATATTATGTAAGCCAACAAAGCCCTAGTAAGTCAACCGCCCCGGTGGCAGAAGGGAGCCATTATGCCAAAAGACAGTCAGCCTGATAATAAGGAAGCCCGTCTAAGGAAGGCAAACGGACAAACACCTCTCACCCGTGAAAATCAAAACCAAAACAGAAACGCCAAAAAACAATCTGTAAAGCGGGATCATTAACGGGATTACCCCATAGCTGCGCCTCAGCAATCTAGCTGCGGCGCAGCTTTTTTAATTATCACTACTTCAAAAAAATTAGCAAACTACATAAAATCAGGGTCCTTCTTTATTAAATCTACACTTTAAATTACAAAATTACAGAAAATTATGAATATCTATTGACAAACCAAAATAAGCATGGTAGCATAAATAAAAAAGTTGATAGAGGTGCGATAGCGATCAGTACCCGGTGGAGAAGGCATTCGATGAAACCGGAGAAAGGCAATATCGCCGAAGCGTTCCTTCGGCAGGAGGGATAGCTGGTACAGATAAGAAGATTATTTGTACTCCTGCTTGTATATAAGCAGAGGGGCTATCGATACAACTAAAATTCTTTGAATTTGTCAGTTGCGTCGATCAGACGCAACTTTTTTTATTTCATTATTTTACATAAGGAGTAAAAATTATGACAAACAACGATCAAAGAATTTCCACACTACAGTCTGAATCCACCGAGCTACGGCGAGAAGTTTCCCTTTTTGATGGCGTAAACGTACTGGCAGGTATCATGATTGGCTCGGGCATCTTTTATCTCGGCTCCTACGTGCTGATCCGCAGCGGTATGTCGCTGGGTCTGGCACTGCTGGTATGGGTCATCGGCGGTATTGTCACCTTGCTAAGCGGTCTTTGCTATGCCGAGCTCGGTGCTATGATGCCAAGAGCGGGCGGATCTTATGTATACCTTCGTGAAGCCTTTGGTGAGCGGGTTGCCTTTATGAGTGGGCTTTCGGGCTTCATCATCGGTAGCTGTGGCTCTACTGCTGGTCTTGCAATCGCTTTTCCATCAGTAATTTCTAATATCTACCCACTAAGCGTTCTACAGATTAAGGGCATTGCCATTATCTTGATTGTCTTGCTTACAGGTGTCAACATCCTAGGCATCAAGCAGGGTACCATCGTGCAAAACGTCTTTACCATCGGCAAGATCATCCCCATCGGTGTCATCCTGATCGCAGGCTTGCTCATGGGTACACAGAGCCCTGATCTTTCTCTGATGCCAGCCTCTTCTCCTTCTATCGGCAAGCTAATCGGTATGATCGGTTTTGCAGTGGTTGCCACTCTCTGGGCTTATGAGGGCTGGACTAACCTGAATGTCATCAGCGAAGAAATTAAGAACCCCAAGAAGAATATCCCTCTTGCGATCATTATCTCAATTGTAGCAGTCATGGGTCTTTATACAGCGTTTAACTACTCTATCTATAGAGTACTGCCTATGGAGACCATCCAATCTCTGATCTCCTCCGAAAACTACTTCCTCGGTACAGAGGTTGCCAAGACTCTATTTGGCGGTGCAGGTGCTCTGATCGTAGGTATTGGTATGGCAATCTCAGTATTTGGTGCCCTCAATGGTTGCGTTATGGTCTTCCCCCGCTCCTGCTATGCAATGGCTCGTGACGGCCTGCTACCAAAGCAATTTGCTACTGTACACCCTAAGTACAAGACTCCAGCTGGGGCTCTGGTTATCCACATGATAATCTCCATCCTGCTGGTAGGGATGCGTAACCTCGATCAAATCACCTCTCTGGTTATCTTCTCCGGCTTTATATTTAACGCACTGACCTTCTACTCCGTCATTGCACTTCGCAAGAAGTACCCAGACATGAGCAGACCCTACAAGGTTTGGGGCTACCCAACCATCGTGTATATTACCATCGCAATTATGATCGGCTTGCTTCTTAACACCCTAGTCGAAGACCCAACCACCTCAATCATCGGTCTGGCAGTACCTGCAGCTTCCCTTGTACTCTATCAGTTTATCAGAGCGAAGAAGGCAAACTAAATTTACATAAAACGGAGGTATTCTCTATGCAAACCGTAATCTATAATGGAAAGATCTATGTAAACAAAGGACATTTTGTAGAGGCGCTGCTGATCGAAGACGATACCATTCGCCAGATCGGTACCACAGAAGAGATCCTTGCTGCGTCCGCAGCCGACTGCCATAAGCTTGATGCAGCTGGAAGAACTGTCATCCCTGGCTTAAACGACAGCCATATCCATATCCATAGTGTAGGCACAGCTCTTACCTCAGTACCTCTCTATGGCTCCGCCTCGATCTCTGAGGTTATTGAGCGCAGCAGGCAGTTTGTACAGCAAAATCCTCCTACTCCCGGCAGTGTCATCACCGGTAGAGGCTGGAATCAAGACTACTTTACCGATGAGCGTCGCCTCCTTACTAGGCATGATCTAGATCAAATTTCTACCGAAGTGCCCATCATCTTTAACAGAGCTTGTGGTCACATGGCGGTCTGTAATACCAAGGCATTAGAGGTAGCAGGGATTACCTCCGCTACCCCTCAGATCGATGGCGGAGAGTATTATCTCGATGAGCAAGGTCAACCAAACGGTCTATTTAGCGAGAATGCGATCGACATGATTGCCCGTATCATTCCACCCTTGGATGTACCTGCTATGGTCAATAACCTAAAGACTGCCTTTGCCTATGCTGCCAGCAACGGCATTACCTCTATCCATACCAACGACATCAACCAAGAAAACTACCATGAAATGATAGAGGCATATAAACACCTCTACGAAGAGAATCTTGGCACTCTACGCAGCTATCATCAGTGTCATTTCAGTGATCCCGAAGTTTACCAGAGCTTCCTTTCTGAGGGTAATAGGACTGGTACAGGTGATCAGTACAACCGTATCGGCTCTCTAAAGATGTTTGTCGATGGTTCCCTTGGTGCCCGCACAGCCCTGATGCGCCATAGCTATGCCGATGACAACAGCACCGCAGGTATCTGCTGCATGACTCAAGAGCACCTCAACACAATGGTACAAGTAGCAGACCGTAACAACTGCCAAGTAGCGGTACACGCCATCGGCGACAGAGCCATCGAAATGGAGCTAAACGCCTACGATACCGTTACAACCCCAGGCAATAACCCTCAACGTCATGGTATTATCCATTGTCAGATCACCGATCTGCCTCTCTTAGAGCGCTTCCAGAGAAATGACATCCTGGCATACGTACAGCCCATCTTTATCCACTACGATATGCACATCGTCGGCAGCCGTGTCGGTGAAGCACTGGCTTCTACCTCCTATGCCTTCGGTACCATGCACCGTATGGGCATCCATACCTCCTACGGCACCGACTCCCCTGTCGAAGACCTAAACTCTATGGACAATATCTACTGTGCAGTTGCCCGTAAGGATCTAAAATCTCACCCAACCGAGGGCTACTACCCCAATGAAGCGGTTGAAGTGGCCGATGCCATCGATATGTATACCCTTGCCGGCGCTTATGCAAGCAGCGAGGAAAATGTCAAGGGTCGTCTGCTACCTGGTTATTACGCTGACCTTGCTATCCTCAACGATGATATCTTTACCGTCGATCACGAGATGATCCGCAGCATCAAGGTAGATGCCACTATGATGGGCGGCAGAGTTGTATATCAACGATAGGCTCTAACAAAATAGCTATCTACTTACTCTCCATAGAATCCCCACAAAGGTGTGTATAACGATCGTTATACACACCTTTGAATTGTTTATAGACGAAAAAAGCCCACCGCCTCAGCTTTGGACTATATAGTTTGGTAATGATGCCACTACCATACAGCATGGTAACGGCTTATTTGACAAATGGGGATGACAGCGGCTAAGAAAGCACAAAGCCGCATGGTAGTACACACGACAAATAAATCTAAAAAACAAAGGGGCAGCGGCTCTCTCAACAAGTAAGCCGCTGCCCCCAAGTGCTGTCACTCTTGCTAAGTCCACGCAGGAGCGCGGCGCAAGAGGCAACTATAGAGATTACGATTTTAAACCGCGCATAAGTCTAGGATCAGGAGAGCATTAGGAAACAAGGTCAACCTTCTATTGCTGAATGGTTGATAGGCAAAAGGGATGCCCCGCAGGGTCAAACATAACCGTTGAAGTATCATAATACTGGGTCTCAGATTTTTTTGCACCATTTTTTATAGCTAAGGCTTCCGCTTCTCGCAAGTCGTCCACTTTGAAATCGATATGAGCCATTTGTTGCTGTTTCCCATTTGTCCACGGCCATACCGGCGGTGTATAGTTCACCACAGTTTGAAAGACCAGTAATATCCCCTCCGGAGTACGCAAAGCCGCCCATTCACCGCTTGAGATTTCTTTTTCCCAACCTGTCATTTTGCATAAAAATCTGCTAACTCATTGGCGTTTGGGCAATCAAACGCAATACCAATTATGGATAATATCATTTTTTGCATCTCCTTTTGCCCTATTGCTGATTAACAAACTTCCAAGAAGTTTAGTTGCTTATTCGACTTAAAATTCCATTCTTGCTATGGTGGACTCATAGTTACTGTGGGTCGGGTTGCCAAAGCTTGCAGCAAAGCAGCTTGGTGGCATCGGGATCTACGTTAATAGCTGAGACTGGAGCATCAATCACCAGCAGCTCCCCGCCCAATAGCTTTAAAGTCGTTTGACCCCAACCTATTGCTACTTCGCCCTCATGGCAATAAAAAGCTATGCTATGCATGCCAGAAGTAGGCTCAATTAATGAAGCAGAGTCGATAACCTCCAGCCTTCCCTGCCAGCCGTTTGCTGTCATCAGGTTAAAGTCGGTCACCTTACCCTCTGCTACAGTGGGCACTCCACCATCAAAGGTGTCGATCCCTTCATAAGGGTGCAGCACCACGGCTGCCTGACCCTCATGACGGATTACTGCACTGCCTTTGAGTATCAGCAAATGCCGCTCTACCCCTGGTAGGCTGGTATAGGTGGAGGATGCGATCTCACATACAGCTACGCTAATCCGATAACCAAAATCCTGCCTTTTATACTCCGCACCCTGAGGGTAGATATAAAGCTGATGGGTAGAGCCCCCTGCCCAGCTGCTGGCGGGGGCGTCCTTTAAGCTTATGATCCGGTGCTCTGGCATTACAAAGACTCCAGTACAGCCTGATAAATGCCATCGGCAACAGTGCAGGCTTCTTCCACGAGTCTTGCACCATCCCGCTTATACTGCTCTACAAAGCTGCTATCCTTAACGCCAGGTAGATTAATCAGCACATTGAGCCATGCCCCCTGCACCGCAGCCTTGAGGGTAAGGGCAGCCACACCGAGATCGCTGGCGGTATTGGGATTGGAGCAGCCA
>DAMCAP010000022.1:9129-13876 GCA_032059445.1 Oscillospiraceae bacterium | reverse complement strand
AGGGTAGCATTCTTAAGAGCTACTTCCATTGCTTCTTTACGGGCTGCTTTTTCTTCATCGGTAGCCTTTGGCATAGCAAATACAGCACTTACGCCGTTAAAGGCTTCTGTATCTTCATCCACACATTTTGTTAGCGATTCCATCAGCTCGGTAGCCTGCTTAATGATCTTCTCCATTAGTTCCTGAGAATCAGCAAACTTTGCCTTGCCTACAGTAAGCCCTGCTACCATAGCGCCGAGGCCTGCGCCCATAGCGCCCGCCATTGCAGAAGCTGAGCCGCCCCCTGGAGCGGGAGCGTCAGAGCCCATCAGCTTTACGAAGTCTATTACTTTATACTGTGTCAAGTCCATATCTATAACCGTCCTTTCAAATCTCTTGTAGGGCACAAATAACCCGAGTAAACTGGGTATATTGTGCTTATCTTACCCTTACTCGCCGAGTATGCAGTATGCAGGCGGCTTGGCTTTTTAAGCTTCCTTACCACCCAAACTGTTATTGCTTACGGCTAACGACTCTGCCGCTTTTGATTACGGTATCAACAAGGTTGTTGCCATAGCGATAAAAGATATAGTTTAGGTTGCTTGCATCCCAAAGCACCACATCCCCTAGCTTGCCAGCTTCGAGGCTACCAACCGTATCGGCACGATGAATTGCAGCAGCCGCATTGAGGGTAACAGCAGTCAGCACCTCTTCAGGGGTCATCTTATAACGATAGCAAGCGATATTCATCGGTAGCTGCATCGATAAGTTGGGGCTTGAGCCGGGGTTAAAGTCGCTGGCGACCGCTACAGCTACGCCTTTACCGATCATCTCACGGGCGCGTGCATAGGGCTTATCGAGGTAGAATGAAGTTGCAGGCAGAAGTACCGCAATGGTACCCGCAGCCGCCATGCTGTCGATCCCCTCATCTGGAGCTGCGATCAAATGCTCGGCAGAAACCGCCTTAACCTCCCCTGCCAGCTGTGAGCCACCGATAGGATCGATCTCATCTGCGTGGATTTTAGAGGGCAGGCCATGCTGCTGTGCGGCCAAGAGGATTCTCCTTGACTGCTCGGGGTTAAATACTGCTGTTTCGCAGAAGATATCGCAAAACTCCGCCAGCTTCTCCTTTGCTACTACAGGGATGATTTCGTTGATGAGTAGATCAACGTACTCTTCAGGGTGCTGTTTATACTCTTCAGGGATGGCATGCGCCCCCATGAAAGTGCTGACCAGATCGATGGGCTGGGCATCATTTAATGCCTTCGCAACCCGAAGCTGCTTAAGCTCATCCTCTAGATTTAGCCCGTAACCACTTTTAGTTTCGCAGGTGGTGGTGCCAAGTGAGAGAATTTCGGCAAGAGCTTTTTGTGCCTTGGCTATCAGCTCCTCCTCCGTAGCGGCGCGAGTGGCCCGCACGGTAGAGAGGATGCCGCCACCCTGCCGCAAAATATCAAGATAACCTACGCCCTTAAGCTTGAGCGCCAGCTCATGCTCCCGCCAACCGCCAAACACCAGATGTGTGTGGCAATCTACCAAGCCGGGGGTAGCAAGCTTGCCCTGCGCATCCAATGTATTGATGTCAGCATCTACGTTTGGGGTGCCTGTCCCGATTTCTACGATCTGTCCGTCTTGGATCAGGATATAGGCATTCTCAAGTATGGTGATCTCCCCTTGCGCAGCGCCTTTTTTGGCGGCAGTGCCCTTAGGGGTCGCCAGCATACCGATGTTTTTAATCAGTAGTGTGTTGTTTTGCATAAAAACCTCCTTTACAAGCCGTCACCTCAATCGTGCAAACCTACCTGCTGTGCATTTTCTATAAGTATCAGCTATACTGATGAAAAGCGTCAACTACACAACGCTGGTTCCTTTGGGCTAGTGCCCAGATTTAACACGATTTATCGGCGCCTGTACCTTCCTTGGTGATATGCTTAGATTAAGTGGTTCTCTAGTACCTGTGTTTTAGAATCAAAGGCTTCAAGACCCAGATAATACTCTGCGGTATCGATAAGGGCATTCATGGGAGTCAGGCCGATGATTTCGCTGCCGATGATGGTCACGCCATAGCGCTTTGCTTCAGCACGCACCAGCTCAAATACACGATACAGTGGGGTTTTCTGGTAGTTGACCATATTGATCGATACCTGTGCGATGTTGCGCTCTTCGAGCATAACGCCGATAGCCTTTACATACTTAAGCCCGCCGCCTGCTTCACGGATGATCTTAGAAATTTTGTTGGCTATGTTAATATCGCTGGTGCTTAGGTTGATATTAAAGGCTACCAGCGGCATACGAGCACCGATGGCTACCGCACCTGCAGTAGGGTGGATCTCACTCTTACCGTAGTCAGGCTGCCACTGAGCGTCCTTAATCTTCTCAGCCATACCCTCAAACTGCCCTTTGCGGATAGCTGCTAGATTCACACGATGAGGCGCACTTGCAGACTCCTCATACAAAAATACTGGGATACCAAGCTCACCACTGACTCTCTTTGCCAGCTTATGAGAGATTTCAATGCACTCCTGCATGGTAACCTCCTGCACTGGGACGAATGGAATAACATCCACTGCGCCCATACGAGGATGCTCACCGGTATGCTTGGTAAGGTCGATCTCTTCCGCTGCTTTTTTTGCCAGTAGGAATGCTGCTTCTTCAATACCCTCAGGGCTGCCTACCAAAGTAAATACACTTCTGTTGTGGCTCTTATCAGAGGAGTGGTCGAGCAAAATCACGCCCGGTACACTCTGGGCAACCGCTACCAGTCCGTCGATGACCTCCTGACGGATACCCTCACTAAAGTTTGGGATACATTCAACTAATCTAGCCATTGATACTTCCTCCTGCCTTGCGGCAAATCATTATGTACTGTCTTGGGCATGCTAGATATTCCAAGCACGCCCGAAAGACCGCCTGCGCTATCGGCGCTTTGCACCAATAGCACAGACAGACAAATCGATGTTACTTACTTGCTATGACAGCCTTGACGAGTGCATCATCTGCCACGAAGGGAAGAGTGATGTGATCGCCCGACTGGTTGATCTGGTTGTACTCATGGCAGGTAGAGATGGAGTTTTCGTTTCGTGCCCATGCTCTACGGCTGACACCCACCATTACGTCCCATGGCATTGCCATACTCAGGATGGTATCCACACGCTCACTGCCGTCCAGCACCATACCAAAGCCGCCGTTGATCGACTTGCCGATCCCTACGCCACCACCGTTGTGCAGGGCAATCAGGCTCATGCCTCTTGCCGCATTGCCGGCAAAGC
Organism: Oscillospiraceae bacterium; assembly: GCA_032059445.1. Taxonomy (GTDB): domain Bacteria; phylum Bacillota; class Clostridia; order Oscillospirales; family Ruminococcaceae; genus DAMCAP01. The sequence goes on along the minus strand of DAMCAP010000022.1, from coordinate 10,628 downwards.
AATGGGTCGCCATATCCGCCATGATGTTAGAGCCATCCTTGATATTTGAGGTTTCTCTAAATGGGGAATCGGTACCACCTGTATCGTGATGGTCACGACCAAGCATTACGGGGCCGATTTCGCCGTTGCGTACCATTTCGTTAAACTTCAGTGCGATGTTTCTTCTACCGAAGGCATCCTGATAAAGGATACGAGCCTTGGTACCGACAACCAGCTTGTTCTTCTTAGCGTCACGCACCCACACATAATTGTCGCGATCCTGATAGCGGCGCTCTGGGTCGATGCAATCCATGGCTGCACGATCGGTAGCGTCGAGATCTTCCTGCTTGCCACTGAGGCATACCCATCTAAAGGGGCCATAGCCAAAGTCAAAGAGCTGTGGGCCTAAAATATCCTCTACATAGGATGGGAAGATAAAGCCGTCTTTTTCGTCAATGCCGTTTTTGCAGATGCTCTTTGCACCTGCGTCATACACCGACTTTAAGAAGCTGTTGCCATAATCAAAGAAGTAGGTGCCCCGCTTATCGAGCTCACAGATAAGCTCGTAGTGGTGTAGCAAGGTCTTGTTGACCAGCTGTACAAAGCCTTCTTTATCCTCAGCAAGCATCCTTGTGCGCTCTGCAAAGCTGATACCCTGTGGGCAGTAGCCGCCGTCATATGGCACGTGACAGGAGGTCTGATCAGACATCAGATCTACATGGACGTTGTGCTCAATCAGATACTCCAGTAGGTCGACGATGTTTCCGTGGTAGCCGATAGCACAAGGCGTTTTTTGCGCCATTGCCTCCTGAGCCATTGCTACTACCTCAGACAGGTCGCCAGAATATTTGCTGATCCAGCCCTGACTGTGACGGGTGTGGATACGAGAGATATCTACCTCTGCAATGATCGAAACTGCCCCAGCGATCTCCGCTGCCTTGCCCTGAGCGCCACTCATGCCACCCAAGCCCGACGAAACAAAGAGCCTACCTGTCAGGTCACCTTCGTTGGGGATACCAAGCTTCATGCGGCCTGCGTTGAGCAGGGTATTAAAGGTGCCGTGCACGATGCCTTGAGGGCCGATATACATCCAGCCGCCTGCGGTCATCTGCCCATAATTAGCAACACCAATTGCTGCTGCGCGGTTAAAATCCTGCTGATTGTCAAACATGCCCACCATCAGACCATTGGTGATGATCACTCTGGGCGCCAGCTTGTGGGACTTAAATAAGCCTACTGGGTGCCCCGACTCGATAGCAAGGGTCTGCTCATCAGTCATTACCTCTAGGTACTTCTTGACCAGTTGGTACTGCATCCAGTTTTGAAACACCTGACCGGTTTCGCCGTAAGTTACAAGCTCATAGGGGTAAAGTGCGACCTCAAAATCAAGGTTGTTGTCGATCATGACCTGAAATGCCTTGGCTTCGGTACAGTTGCCCTTATACTCCTCAATAGGTTTACCATAGAGCTTGCCCTCAGGGCGGTAACGATACCCGTAGATGCGACCGTGCTCTTTAAGC
>DAMCAP010000022.1:4704-9119 GCA_032059445.1 Oscillospiraceae bacterium | reverse complement strand
CTTTTGCCATCACCTCGTGGTGCTGAGAAGGGATATACCGCAGGGCATTTTTGATTGCAAGCTCGATATCTGCTTGGCTGAGGTGTGCCTCTCGCTTGGGTGCACGCCTAATCCCTTCCGCAAACTGCGGATAAGACGGTAGTGCATCATCCAGCCTGATAACCATTGCTTGATCCAAACTACGCATAAGTGACATCCTCCTATCGTTTTATATAATAAAGTTGCTTGTGCTCAATTTATGAAACTATTATCTAAAGTCAGGCAGTATCTGCTGAGCTACTTCCTGTATCCTGCCACTCTTGACCAGCTGGTACATATATTTAAGGTCGATGCGCAGCTCTCTGTCTTCTGCCATAAAAGGCACATTCTCTCTGATCATCTCATAAACTGCATGGCTTACAGGTGAAGGGGCGCCCTCTCGCAGGTCGATACCCTGTGCAGCTGCCATCAGCTCGATGGCAAGCACTGAGAGAGTGTTTTCCACAATCCATGCGCTTTTACGAGCGGCAGTAGTGCCCATGCTCACATGATCCTCCTGATTGGCAGAGCTGGGGATCGAGTCTACGCTGGCGGGGTGTGCCAGCACTTTATTCTCCGATACCATCGAAGCTGCGCTATACTGGCAGATCATAAATCCTGAGTTTAATCCGCCTTCCACAGCCAAGAATGGTGGCAAGCCCTCGCTGAGCTTCCCGTTGACCATACGCTCCAAGCGGCGCTCTGAGATAGAAGCCAGCTCAGAAACGGCAATACCCATATAGTCAAAGACCAGAGCCATAGGCTCACCATGGAAGTTGCCACCGGAGATGACGTCCCCCTCCTCATCAAAAAGAATCGGGTTATCGGTGACCGAGTTGATTTCGGTTTCAAGTACGCGGCGCACATGATCTAGGGCATCTCTGACTGCACCGTGTACCTGTGGAGTACAGCGGATTGCATAAGCATCCTGCACACGCAGGTGCTGAGAAGCATCTAAGATTTCGCTGCCATCTGTCAGCATGCGGATATTAGCCGCTACCATATTTTGCCCAGCGTGAGGGCGCACCTTATGCACTCTTGCATCAAAGGCACTACGCAGAGCAGTCAGCGCCTCCATCGTCATGGCTGCGGTGATGTCGGCAATCCTTGCAGCGCCGAGGGAATCATAATACGAGAGCAAGCCCACTGCGGTCATGGCCTGCGTGCCGTTGATCAGTGCTAAGCCTTCCTTTGCACCCAGTGCGATGGTAGCGATGCCTGCCTGCTTCATTGCATCGGCACCCTCCAGCACTCCACCCTGGTAATTGGCTTCACCCTTACCGAGCATTACCAGTACCATGTGGGATAAAGGCGCTAAGTCGCCGCTTGCACCCAGCGAGCCCTTCTGAGGGACTACAGGATGGACACGAGCGTTGAGCATCGCTACCAATGTGTCGACTACCACAGGGCGTACACCAGAGTGACCAATACACAGCGCGTTGGCTCTGAGCAGCATCATGGCTCTAACCACATCCTGCCCATAGGGCTCGCCCATACCCACTGCGTGGGATAGAATCAGGTTTTCTTGTAGCTTACCGATGCTTGCTTTATCAATCGTTACCTTGCTAAAATCGCCAAAGCCTGTGCTGATACCGTAGACAACTGTACCCTCGCTGATGATTTTTTCAACCAAAGCTCTGGATTTTTCGATGGCCTTTACAGCACTTGGAGCTACCTCTACCACTGCCCCCAGCCTTGCAACGGCTACGACCTCCTCGATGCTGAGATCATGACCAGTGATCACGACTTTTGTGATCTCTTTTGGATTTTTATACACGGCTAAACCGCCTTTCCTATGAATTTACAACTGTTTTATACCCTCATAGTAGCATAGGCCATCTACACTGTCAACGAAAAAGCAATTGATTTTTGGTAAATATCAATAAATTTCTCATCTTAGACAATGGTTAAAGCTCAAATTTATACAACATATGCATCTGTCTGTTAGCAGATTAAACTATATCCGTACTATGAGATTTCATACTTGTCTGCTCTTCTTTTAATCTGCTCTTCTTCATACATATTTCTATAGCTATTTAAAGGAGGGCCAATATGCTAGGCTTTATATCGATTGTCTCCGCACTCAATCTTTTGTTTCTTTCGCTCTATGTCAGCGGTACCGGCAGCTTCCCAAAGCCCCTGACTCCAAAGCAGGAGCGTGAGTGCCTTGCTAAGATCAAGGCAGGCGATCCCAAAGCAAAGAACTTACTGATCGAGCACAACCTAAGGCTTGTAGTGCACATCATAAAAAAATATTACTCTTCAATTTCTGACCAAGAGGATCTTATCTCTATCGGTACGATCGGACTAATTAAAGCGGTTTCTACCTTTGATTATGACAAGGGCGCCAGATTTGCCACCTATGCTTCACGTTGTATCGAAAATGAAATCTTAATGTACTTCCGCAGCAAGCGAAAAAGCTCACAAGACCTTTACCTATCAGACCCCATCGATAGTGACAACGACGGCAACTCCATTACGCTAGGCGACATTATGTCTGACGATATCAGCATCTATGATTGCCTTGAGCAGACTATCCGAGCGGAGCACCTGCGAGAAGCCATCGCAAAGATTCTCGATAGCCGTGAGCAAGAGATCATCATCCTTCGTTACGGCATCAACGGTGCGATCCCCCTTACCCAGCGCGAAGTCAGCGATAAGCTAAATATCTCCCGCTCTTATGTATCAAGAATTGAAAAAAAAGCACTGGAGAAGTTAAAAGGAGAGTTTGGAAGCGAACAATAAGAGCTTTCATTCAATACATATTATCTACAAAAGGCTCTACTCCTCAAGTAAGAATTACAGTGAAGCAGCAAATGACAAGCACCCCCAAATTAAGGTTACGAAAACCTAATTTGGGGGTGCTGTTAATTTACTTTACTTGTACCCTGCACAGTCAACTGCACAGGGGTACTTATTAAACTATGATAATGCTCCTGACACCAGCTTCACTATATTTACCGCTGGCAGGTAATGATATAGACAGGATTTTGCCCCATCATGAGATGATACGCCCCAGCTTTTTTTGACTTTGAAACACTGAGCTGCACCACCTCGCTATTGGTAAAGCTAAACTCACGCAGGCATGCAGTCATCTCTGCGATCGACTCCAAAGTAATCAGATTTACTACGATGCGGACGTGGGGATTTTTACTCAGTAAGAGGCTTATGATCTCCCGTAGCTTACCCCCGCTTCCTCCGATAAAAGCATGGGTAGGAGCAGGTAGCTCCCGCAAGCCCTCAGGGGCGGTCGCTTCTACCACCTCAATGTTACTAAGCCTGTGAGCTGCAATGTTCTGATGGATCAAGGCTATTGCTTCGGGATTTTTCTCCACTGCATATACCCTACCTTCACTCGAGAGTATTGCCGCTTCAATCGATACAGACCCTGTACCGGCTCCGATATCATAGACTACTGCGTCTCTTGTCAGCTCCAGCTTAGAGAGTGATACGCTTCGCACCTCTGATTTGGTCATCGGCACTTCACCTCTGACAAAGCAATCATCCGGTAAGCCATGGGTTACTTTGGGGGAAGTAAAGTCTGGATTGACCATAACCGCCACGCTTAGAGGGTCAAAGCTGCGCTCGATTAGCTCAGCGGCTTTTGCTGTGGTAATCGCTTCATCGGGGTAGGATAATCGCTCCCCTACATATACCGTCACATCGCCCAGCCCGCTGTCGGTAAGCTCCCGACAAAGCCTGGCAATGCCGTCTGCACCGCCCACCAAAGCAAATACTTTGGGGTGCTGCCGAAGCTCCTGTGCAATTCGCCCCTCACGTCCATGAAGGCTCACCAAATGAAGGTCATCCCAGGGCAGACCAATCCTTGCACTGAAATACACCACCGAGCTAATACCGCAAATTACCCCAACGTCAAATTCCTTAAGCATCGGCAGCAGCTTTTTGGTACCACTATAAAAGCCAACATCTCCCGACATCAGCACCACAACCCGCTTATACTGGGGGTGCTCTTTGATATAGCGGAGAATCTCATCGTTATTCATGGAGTCAAAGCATGGCTTACCAAAGCTCACCGCAGCTTCCAACATCCGCTTGGCACCGATCAGCAGATCAGCTTCTGTGATAGCCTGAATGGCAGCCTGTGTCATATGTGCTAGACTGCCTGTACCGATGCCTACAACTGTCACCTGCTGCTTAACATGTTTATCAGAGATTTTACCCAATACATACTCTACCGCACTAGAGTAGTCAAGGCCGGAGCGCTGGGGTGGGCGACCAATCACCACAGCTTTTACCCCCGCTCTATTGGCGGCGGCTAGCTTCTCAGCAAATCCTCCCGCATCGCCCGATTCCTTGGTGACGAGGTAACTAGCTCCGATGCTTTTGAGCAGAGCATAGTTGATCTCTTGATCAAAGGGGCCTTGCATCGCGATAAT
>DAMCAP010000022.1:0-4676 GCA_032059445.1 Oscillospiraceae bacterium | reverse complement strand
GGGAGGGCTGTATCCTCTGCGCTTCACATTCCTGCAAAGACGCTACCATGGGCAGCACCCTTACATAAAGTCTACTTTGATAATCAGGCAGAGCAGTGTAGGCGGCAAGCTCTTTGCTGCCAGTGGTGACCAGTACCCTGCCGATGGTGGTCTTTAGGTACTCCACAGCTTGGGCAATGTTTTCTACATAGACGCAGGAGTCAGGCACGGGAGTCTCTTCACGATTGAGCCGCAGGTACTCTACCCCTGCCTTCTGACAAGCAGAGGCGATGTTATCTGTAACAGCAGCAGCATAAGGATGAGTAGCGTCTACCACCAGCATGAAGTCCTCTGTGGTAAAGAGCTCCTCCATTTCTGTAGCATCCAAGCGCCTTGAGGTCACTGTCAAGCCATTACGAGGCTCTAGCATCAGCTCCCCATACTCTGTCGCTACACAGGCACGCACACTGATCCCCTGATCACACAGCAAGCCCACGAGCTTTCGCCCCTCGGTGGTGCCTGCAAATACACAAATCTTATCCATCCTCAGCCCCCCTTGCTCTTCTCTATTACAAGCTCTTATAGACAAAATCCACCTGCCAGCTTTCCTCGGCAACTGCTACGGTCACACCACTACTTACAGTCTTTTTGAACAGCAACCCACCGCCTCCTGCCGAGAGCACAGCACTACGCTCACATACGTTGTCTACGCTGGTCACTTCCTGCACAAAGCTGGAGGAAGTAAACTCCCCCTGCACCGTCGCCAGCTCCTGAGCGCTATAAAATACCGATTGGTATTGATACTTCTCGATAAATGCCAAAAGCCCCACTTCATCTTGCTTTAGATCAATAGAAGCTACAGCTTTGATAGCTCTGGGGTGGAGCTTGTGATCCTTTAGCACCTGTTTGACTGCTTCTTCAATCGCCTTAAGACTGGTGCCACGTCGGCAACCTATGCCGATATGCAGCACCTTTGGCACCAAAAGCAAGGTTGTATGAAAGGGTGCTTTGCGATAGCTGCTGATGCAGATGCCAATAGCTCCACTTTCAGAGAGCTTTACCCCAGATGGCAAAGCCCCCTTAATTGTAAAATCACTCTGTAAGCCCACATCCCGCTCCAATATCACTGCCGATATCTCTTTCGCTGCTTTTAGGCTATCGAGGTGTAGCCCCTGCTCAGTGGCCCAAGCATCCACCGAGAAACGAGCATTGATATCTGTGGCGGTAGTAATCACAGGAGTTGCACCCAAGGCTTCGGCAAGCTGCCGAGCATAGCGATTGGCACCGCCGATATGCCCCGATACCAAGGAAATCACGAAATTCGCCTGATCATCTACCACCAAAACTGCTGGGTCATGGACTTTGCTCTTTAAACAGGGAGCGATCCCCCTTACAGCGATGCCGCAAGAGCCTACAAATACCACCAGACCAAGCTTTGCAAAAAGCTCCTCCATTAGTCTGCTAAGCCCGCCTTCAATGACCAGATCTCTCTGCTGCTCTAGGTATTTAGGGGTAGTGTAGAAATCAGCTTCGATCCCTTGATCGCCCAACAGGGCTGTAATCCTCCTGCCCAGCGCTGCGCCTTGTCTGCTAAAGCTCAGTACCGCTCCTCTCATAGCTGCTTTGCCTGACGGTACTCGGTAGAGAAATCGGGGCTATAGAGCTTGGAGCGCAGATAATGATCTCCAAGGAAGCCACCCACAGTCACCAGAGCCGTCTTTGAAATATTATTTGCCTTTGCGGTGGCAGCCAGGTCACTAAGTGCACAGCGGAAGATTTTTTCCTCAGGCCATGTGGCTTTATATACAATGGCTGCAGGGGTATCAGGGCTGTACCCCCCCTCAAGCAGCGCAGCTTCCAGTGCATCAATCACACCCATGCTCAAAAACAATATCATCGTCGCTCCATGGCGTGCTAGAGATACCATGCTTTCTTTCTCTGGTACAGCAGTCCTGCCCTCCATGCGGCTGATGATCACCGTCTGGCTTACATCTGGCAGGGTATACTCCGCTTTTAGGCTGGCAGCCGCCCCACAAAAGGAGCTGACACCCGGGCAGACAGTATAAGGGATACCCAGTGCATCCAGCTCGTCAAACTGCTCTCTTACTGCTCCATAGATGCTGGAATCACCAGTATGTAGGCGGACGATGCTCTTACCTCCAGCTTCTGCTGTTTTGATGACATCCAGCACCTCTTCCAGTGTCATCTTGGCACTGTCATAAATCTTACAGCCCTCACTTGTATAGCTCAGCACTTCAGGATTGACCAAAGACCCAGCATAGATCACCACATCGGCTTCACCCAGCAGTCGTGCACCTCTCACTGTGATTAGATCAACAGCGCCGCTGCCTGCTCCCACGAAATGTACCATGTATTTCCCTCCAGTTATTACTTCTTTATCTTAAGATAATCTGCTAGAAATCGCAGACTATTTACGCTCTTCTATAGTTACTACAAGCATACTGCATCATTTGCTTGCCTTTTTTGGGCATGAACGACTTATGTGCTACATCCACTTGGCATAACCAAGCTATCAATTTTCAAGCCGATGCTCTGCCCTGATCTGCTCAAGGAGATGCTGGGCTTCTGCGCTTAGCCCTAGCATACCGTATTGGGTAGAAAAGCATAAAGCGCCACTGACTAAGCCTTCGGTCTTGGCACTGATATGAAACCCGATCCGCTCCAGCACCGAGTCCATCACCTGCTGCCGCAGCCCACACTCCTCAAGCAAGCGAAGAGCGTCGTCACAGGTGGCACAGCTGAGCATTTCTCGTATAATCTCCTGCCCTACACCGCAAGCGCCACTGTGAGCCGCCAAGATTTCCATACGGCAATCGCCATACTTAGAATGGGTATTGAGCATCCCCCCTGCTAGCTTGACCAGCTTACCGATATTCCCCACCAGTAGCACTCCATTGTAGCCCAAGCTCTTGCAGAGCATCAAAGCATCGCCGATAAAGTTGCTGCACTTCACAGCCCTGTCGGGGTCGATACCAAGCACATCTCGGATATAATCCTCCCCATAGTTGCCAGGGGTCAGCAACGCATAGGTTTCTCCGCTTGCTCTGCGCTGTTTTAGCTCTGTTTCAATGGTGTCGATCAAGGCTTCCTCGCTCATCGGCTCCACTATACCGCTAGTGCCCAAGATCGAAATCCCCCCTACGATCCCCAAGCGTGGGTTAAAGGTACGCTTGGCGACCTCTTCTCCGCCAGGTACAGATATCCGTACATCTAGACCGCCATGATAGGCAAAATCCCTACAAGCCTCCTCTAGCGACTCCAAAATCATCTGCCGCGGCACAGGGTTGATAGCTGCTTCTCCTACAGGGCACTGAAGCCCTCTTTTCGTGACCCTACCTACACCGTGGCCTCCATCTAGCCTGTGCGCCCCAGTTTGGTTATGGCGTACGCTAGCATAGATCACCATCCCATTTGTTACATCAGGGTCGTCTCCACTGTCTTTTTGGATCCCACAGCTTACCTCTTCTTTACCAAGAGAGATATCAAGCACCTCCAGCTCAAGGGGGATTCCTTTGGGCGGGATTAGTGAAATCATACTGCAAGGTTTTTGAGACAAAAGCATAATAGCGGCCGCCTTTGCCGCAGCCGCCGCACAAGAGCCGGTAGTATAGCCCAATCGCAGGGTCTTGTGGTCTTTTTTGATATAATGCTCTAATGGCATGGTCGGCCTCCTTGCTGCTTGTATGAATCCTATATGGTTACTGCACAACGGCAGGCATACTCCTCTACAAATGCCCTGTAATCGGTAATCACAGGCAATCCCTTCGCTACCGCTGCCTTTAGCAGCAGGGCATTATAGCGATTGAGTTCCCCTTGGGGTGCGCCAGTGTCTATCACATAGCTTACAGTCTCCAGCAGCGCTAGCCCGTTATGGAAGATTTCTTCAGAGATTGGGTAAAATGCTCTTTGGCTGATGACCCGCTCAGCCAGCGAGACCGCCACTTGATACTCGGTGTCATTTTCAAACAAAATCCCTGCAGCAAAGGGGATGCACTTTTTTTGTAGGGCTCGGTAGCAGCTGATGCCTGTGCCCGCCCCTCCGATTACCAAAATCTCAGGTGTGCCAAATGGCTTTGACAGCTCCACGCTGCCATAGAGCATATTATAAGAGCCTTGCTCGATATGATAAAGCGCGTTGATGGCTTCGTCGGTCAAGACTTCATCGGGAGGACCAAACTTCGTGATACGGTCGCCATCAACACAAAGCACCAGATCAGATACCTTATGTGCAAGATCTATCTCGTGAAGCGACATGATGACGGTGATGTTTTTTTGATGTGCCATCTCCCGCAAAATATCTAGAAGCTCGATTTTATGCTTGATATCCAGAAAAGACGTGGGCTCATCTAGTACTATGATCTCAGGCTGCTGGCAAATTGCTCGAGCTAGCATGATCCGCTGCTTTTGCCCATCGCTTAGGGTCATAAAGTCCCGTCCTTGCAGCTCCAAGCCTCGCACCTTGGCAAGGGAATCCTCCACAATTTCCCGATCATACGCAGTCAGCTTCCCAAAGTGATTGGTATAAGGGTAGCGACCCGAAGCAACCACATCATAGCAGCTCATCATCTCTGGGGAGATCCGCTCGGTCAATACCACTGAGATTTTTTGTGCTGTATCCCTGCCAGAGAGCTGGGCTAAGTTTTGCCCATCGATATATACCACCCCCGAGAGCTTTG
>DAMCAP010000021.1:36027-44775 GCA_032059445.1 Oscillospiraceae bacterium | reverse complement strand
CAAAAAAATCCTCTAAAGATTGTATCTTTGGGAGGTCTCGGTGAAATCGGTAAAAACATGACCGTCATAGAGTATGGCAATGATATGTTTATCATTGATTGCGGTCTAGCTTTCCCCGATGATGACATGCCCGGAGTAGATATCGTATTGCCGGACTTCACCTATGTTATTAAGAATAAAGATAAGGTAAGAGGCATGGTGCTGACCCATGGTCATGAGGACCACATCGGCGGCGTTGCTTACCTGCTTCAGGTAATTGATATCCCCGTATACGGCACCAGACTAACTTTGGGGCTATTAGAGGGTAAGCTTAAGGAGCATGGTATATCTGCCAAGGGCAAGCTTCACGTAACTACTGCGGGAGAAACTGTAAAGCTAGGCTGCATGGCAGTGGAGTTTATTAGCGTAACCCACTCGATCCCAGATGCCTGTGGCTTTGCCATCTTTACCCCTGCGGGTATTGTGGTGCACACCGGCGATTTCAAGATTGACTATACCCCTATCAACGGCGAGATGATCAACCTTGCTCGCTTTGGTGAGCTGGGTCGACGCGGCGTGCTGGCACTGCTTAGTGATTCCACCAATGCAGAGCGCCCCGGCATCACTCCTAGTGAAAGAAGAGTGGGAGAATCCTTTGAAAAGCTCTTTAAAAACGCAGGGGATAAGCGGATAGTTATCGCTACCTTCTCCTCTAATATCCACCGTGTGCAGCAGGTAATCAATACTGCTTATGCCAACGGTCGTAAAGTGGCGGTATCGGGCAGAAGCATGGAAAATGTAGTGGCTATCGCCACACAGCTGGGCTATCTAAATATCCCTGCTGATACATTGATTGATGTAGATACCATGAAAAAATACCCTGACGAGAAGCTTGTAATTATTACGACAGGTAGTCAGGGTGAGCCAATGAGCGCATTGACTAGGATGGCTAGAGGCGAGCATAGGAAGATCAGCGTTACCACCAATGATTTTATCATCATTTCAGCTTCACCGATCCCCGGCAACGAAAAGCTGGTGGGCAGGCTAATCAATGAGCTGATGAAGCTGGGTGCCGATGTGATTTATGAGAGTGCAATGGGCATTCATGTGTCGGGTCACGCCTGCCGCGAAGAAATCAGAGCAATCATCGGTCTCGTTCGCCCCAAGTACTATATTCCCGTCCATGGTGAGTATAAGCATTTGATGAAAAATGCTGAGCTTGCTGTAGAGATGGGCATCCCTCGAGAACGGATCATTGTAGCGGAGATGGGCAGAGTAATCGAGATTACTCCTAACTCCGTCAAGAGCGAAAACGTTGTGCCTGTAGGCAGTGTAATGGTAGATGGTCTTGGCGTAGGCGACGTAGGCAGCATCGTGCTGCGCGATCGTAAGCTCCTATCGGAGGATGGCTTGATGATCGTGGTTGTTGCAATCGACAGCAAGACTGGCGCAGTGCTGGCAGGGCCTGATATCGTTTCTCGTGGCTTTGTGTATGTCAGAGAGTCTGATGAGCTGCTGGCTGAGGCAAAGCAGCTTTGCAAGCAGGCGGTGACCACCGCAGGTGCAACTGGTGAGCGTGAATGGGTCAATATCAAGCAGCAGGTGCGTGATCAGCTAGGCGCCTTCTTATATAACAAGACGAAGCGTCGCCCCATGATCTTGCCAATTATCCAGTCGATATAGTGCTGTAGAAGTTTCGCTGGTGATAAGAGGATTCTTGCCATCATAAGGTTGATAATCTCTCAAAAGTACTCACTTTGCAAATCCACACCTGCTCTTAGTTTTATAAGGGCAGGTGTTTACTATTGTGTTTTGTCGTGCTATAATAAAATATACAACTATCTGAACGATTGAGTATGATACAGGGTTTAAGACACTAGTGAAAGCTGGATGCTTTGCCTTATTTTAAGATATGTAGATTGTGACACCACCCTACGGTTAATTCATCACAGCAAGATAGGAGATGGCTATGAGGCAAAAGGCACGCTTATTTAGACCGATTATTGTGATATTGTGCACAGCGATTGTATTTATCTGTGGTATCGTGTATATCTACGATTCTAGGCTGTTTGTTGCAGTCAGTTTCGTTGCGCTGGGTGCTTTTGCAGCTTTGCTTTTAAGCTTTTTGCGGATTAACAAGGATATAGAGGATTATATTAAGAGTGTGAGCAGTGCCATTGGCGAGTGTCAAAATGAAGCGCTGATTCACTTCTTGATGCCTGTGATTATTACCGATGCCAAGGGGGAGATCCTTTGGTATAATGATACTTGTCAGCAAAACATGGTAGGCGCAGACACGCTCTACGGCAAAAATCTTTCTGCTGTATTGGGACAGGACCTGCTGAGTGACGAAAATCAAATAACCGCCAACATCAACTATGGTCAGCGGGAATATACAGTATATGGCATTAGAAACATGGGTGACGAAAAAAAGGACGTCTGGATGTATTATTTTGCCGATGATACTGCCTTAAAGCAGGATGCCAGAGAGTATCAGCTCAGCCGCCCTGCGGTGCTGATGATCACGGTAGACAGCTATGAAGAGGTAATGCAAAACTCCAAAGAAAACGAACGCTCCCAGCTGCTCAGCCAGGTAGAGTATTACATAGAAAAATTTGCCGGTGAGTGCGGGGGAATTGTGGTCAAAAACGACCGTGATCGCTATATGGCTATCGTTGAGGAGCGCTATATGAGCCAGATCATTGCTAAGCGCTTTGAGATCCTAGATCAGGTGAGGACTCTCTCGGTAGGAGAGCGTGCCGGTGTTACCTTGTCTATCGGCGTAGGTCGCTTGGGCAACAGCTTCAATGAGTGTGAGCTGGCTGCACGGCAATCACTGGATATGGCTTTGGGTCGGGGTGGTGATCAGGCTGCTGTCAAAACAGCCAATGGCTACGACTTCTACGGCGGTATGTCAAAAGGTGTGGAAAAGCGCACCAAGGTCAAAACACGTATCGTCGCTACAGCGATGGTTGAATTGATAGAATCCTCCTCCAACGTCATCATTATGGGGCATAAGTTTGCCGATCTTGATTCCTTTGGCTCTGCGGTAGGCTTACTTACAGTAATCCGGCAGATGGGCAAGATTGCCCATATCGCCATCAGCCGCAGCAGCAATCTGGTCTCGCCATTGCTTGAACGATTAGAGCAAAATGGCTACGACGGTGCTTTTCTTGATCCGGAGCTTTTTGGCAACAAAATCGACTCCAGGACTTTGCTTATTATCGTGGATACACACTTGGTACATGTGTTGGAATCCAGTGATTTATACCGTGCTTGCCAAAATGTAATTGTGATCGATCACCACCGCAGGATGGTAGGGCATGTAGACAATGCTGTGATATTTTATCATGAGCCTTATGCTTCTTCTACCAGTGAGATGGTCAGCGAGTTAATCCAGTATTTTGGCGATAAAAATCGTGTAGGTAGGTTAGAGGCAGAGGCACTGCTGGCGGGCATTATGCTGGATACTAAGAATTTCACCATCAAAACGGGCGTGCGTACCTTTGAAGCTGCGGCATTTTTGCGCAGGCAAGGGGCAGACACCGTAGAGGTTAAGAAGCTATTTAGCTCTTCGATGCACTCTTATCAGGATCGAGTGCGTCTGGTAGCCAGCGCCGAAGTCTACAAGCGCTGCGCAATCGTCGCTACCGACGAGCCGATTGAAGAGATCAAAATTGTTGCTCCGCAGGCTGCCGATGAGCTGCTGATGATCACCGATGTAGATGCCTCCTTCGTTATGTATGAATATAACAAAGGTGTGTCTTTGTCTGCACGCTCACTGGGTAAGATGAATGTACAGATGGTGATGGAGACTCTAGGCGGCGGTGGTCATCAGACCATGGCTGGCGCTCAGATCGAAAACATCACAATCGATGCCGCCCGTACACTTTTGATTGAGGCGATTGATAAGTATAACGAGAGCAATGGCAAATAACCATATAAACAGATAGGGCTATCAGTTTATATGGTTTATAATTGATAAACGAAAAGTAAGGAGATAGATATGAAGGTAATATTACTGGCTGATGTAAAAGGCAGCGGAAAAAAGGGCGATGTAGTCAATGTTTCTGACGGATACGCAAGAAACTTCTTGCTGGCAAAGGGACTGGCGAAGGAAGCAACTACACAGGCAATAAGTGAGCTAAAATCAAAGCAGGAATCAGCTGATCACAAGCTTGCGATGGAAAAGCAGGCAGCTCAGGATCTGGCAAAGACTCTCGACGGCAAGACCGTAGAGATCAATGCAAAGGCAGGTGCCGGAGGCAAGCTATTTGGTTCTGTTACCACCAAGGAAATCGCCGAAGCTCTCTCTAAGCTGGCAGGTATCGCCATTGACCGCCGCAAGGTAGAGATCAAGGATGATATAAAGACTTTTGGTAGCTATGAGGCTGCGGTAAAGCTCTATCAGGGTATAACTGCAAAGGTTATCGTAAAAGTAAGCGAGTAACTGCATAGGATAACATATATCTGTAACATACTATAGGGAGATGAAGGGTTGGAATTAGGCAATAACGTACTTCGCGATTTTACCAAAGAGCTGCCCTTTAATCTTGAGGCGGAGCAATCTGTGCTGGGCTCCCTGCTGATCGACGCAGCATACCTACCGGTGGTGATGAGTCACCTAAAGCCCGACAGCTTTTATCGACCCCAGCATCAGAAGATTTTTTCCATCGTCATGCAGAAGTTTATCGGCTCTGAGGTAATTGATTTTATCACCATCTTAGAGGCGGTTAACCGAGAGCAGGTCTTTGAAACCGAGCAGGATGCAAAGATCTACCTGAGTTCTTTGGTGCAGATAGTACCCACGGCGTCTAATGTAGAGGCATATGCTAAAATCGTCAAAGAAAAAAGCTACCTTCGGAAGCTGATTTCTAGCTTTGAGCAGATTGTGTCTGCTTCGAGAGAAGCAAGCGTAGATGCAACTTCCTTGATGGACATGGCTGAGCAAAGCATCTTTGACATCCGTCAGGGCAAAGATACAGCTGGGCTTACCCGCATCGACGAGATTATTTTGTCGACCTATGACCGCTTACAGCGGATGAGCGGTGAGGATCGCAAGGACTATCTGGGCATCCCTACAGGCTTTGTGGGGCTTGACAATGTAACCACTGGGTTAAACCGCTCTGATCTGCTTTTTATTGCGGCTCGACCCGGTATGGGTAAGACTTCCTTTGCTCTCAACATTGCCACCAATGTGGCAAAAGAGGGCAAAACAGTAGCGGTTTTTTCGCTTGAAATGAGCAAAGAGCAGCTGGTGGGCAGGGTATTGTCTTCCGAAGCCTTTGTACCCAGTGAACGCTTTAAAACAGGGATGCTTACCAATGATGACTGGATGCGCCTAGCAGTATCTACACAGGTGCTATCCAAATCGCCGATTTATATCGATGATACCCCCGGCATTTCAATCGGGGAGATCAAAGCGAAGCTTCGGCGGCTTAAGGATGTATCGCTGGTGATCATCGACTATCTACAGCTCATGAGTTCTGGCAATCGTCGCTCCGAGAACCGTGTGCAGGAGGTATCGGAGATTACCCGTTCTCTTAAGATCATGGCAAAGGAGTTTAACATCCCTGTGATCGTGCTTTCCCAGCTTTCTCGTGGGCCCGAGTCAAGATCGGACAAGCGCCCGATGCTCTCTGACCTGCGTGAATCAGGCTCAATCGAGCAGGATGCGGACCTAGTATTATTCCTGTATCGCGATGCTTACTATGATCGAGATAGCCAGGAGCAAAATATTGCGGAATGCATTATAGCCAAAAACCGCCATGGCGAAACAGATACCATCAAGCTTGGTTGGGACGGACAATTTACAAAATTTATGAATGTGGAGCTTTCACGTCGTGAAGAATAAGGCTTTGTCCACAATTATAAAACATCATATGCTTACCTGTGGTGATAAAGTAACAGTAGGTTTGTCAGGCGGGGCGGATTCTGTAGCCCTGCTTGTTTTTTTATGTGAGCTAAGAGAGGAATTTCAACTCGAGCTTGCAGCCTGTCATGTAAACCACTTGCTGCGTGGAGAAGAAAGCCAGCGTGATGAAGCCTTTGCTCAGGAGCTTTGTGCGAAGCTCAACGTGCCGATCCATGTCTATCAGGTTGATGTGCCAAGCTATAGTAAGACGCACCGCCTGTCGATAGAGCTTGCTGCGCGGCAGCTGCGCTACGAGGCTTTTGCCAATTGCGCTGGTACGGGGCTTATTGCTACCGCCCATACCTTAAGCGATAATTTAGAGACGATCTTGCTTAGCATGGGTCGCGGTACCGGTCTAAAGGGCCTGACAGGTATACCGCCCAAGCGAGATAGGATCATTCGCCCTCTGCTGGATTGTACCCGCCTGGAGGTTGAGGAGTATCTGGCGCAGCGGGAGATAGCTTTCGTTACCGACAGCTCTAATCTTAGTGATGACTACAGCAGAAACAAACTGCGAAATCATGTGATCCCTGCCCTTAAAGCTGCCTTACCCGAGATTGAGGGCGCTGTAGGCAGGATGACCCAGCTGCTGGCGGAGGATCAAAGCTACGTTGAAGCTTGCTGCACCCGCAGTATGGAGCAGATTGCTACCAGCCAAGGTTACAGTAGGGCGGGATACCTTGCTTTGCATAGTGCCATTAGAAGCCGTATTCTTATCAAGATCTTACAGGAGCAGGGCTTCGACTACAGTCACTTACGCGTAAAGCTGCTAGAGGAAACGGTAACTTTGGGCAGCGGCAGGGTAGAGCTTGGTAGGGAGTGGTACTTCGAAGTTTGTGAAAGCTCATTTGCAGTAGTCCACCGTCCAAATTGGGAGCAGACTATTATATCGCCCCTAAGCTTCCCTAAAGACGCACTTGACGGTACCGTGGCAGAGTTTGGGGGTAAAATCATCAGGCTTCGTATCACGGACCCCAATCCCATCAAAAAAGTTGAAATTAGTAACAAAAAAAACACAACTTTTGCGCTAGACTATGATAAAATACAAAGAGTCCTTTTTATCAGGACAAGGCTGGAACAGGATAAAATTACTCTATATGGACGAGGCTGTACCAAAAGCCTGAAAAAGCTCTATAACGAGCAAAAAATCCCTCTGCATACCCGTAATAGCCTGGCGGTTTTTGCCGATGAAGCAGGTGTGCTGGCTGTAGAGGGCTGTGGGCTTGCAGAGCGATCTGCTCCGGGCCCTTTGACCAAAAAAATCCTATGGATAGAAATCGATAATAAGGGGTAAATTATGGTAAACGATATTAAGAACATTCTGATTTCCGAAGAAGAGATCCAGGCGAAGGTCAAAGAGATCGGTAAGCAGATTTCACAGGATTATCAAGGTAAAAATCTTATGCTCGTCAGTGTGCTCAAGGGCTCGGTGCTCTTTATGGCTGATCTGATGCGTGCAATTGATATACATGTAGCCATAGATTTTATGGCAGTATCCAGCTATGGCAGCGGCGTCAAGACTTCAGGCGTGGTCAGGATCATCAAGGATCTCGACATGCCACTGGAGGATTATGACATCCTGATCGTTGAGGATATCCTTGACTCAGGTCTGACACTGTCGTATCTGCTAGAATATATCGGAAGAAAAAACCCCAAGAGCATCAAAATTGCTACACTGCTTGATAAACCAGAGCGTCGGCGTGTAGATGTCTACCCAGACTACAAGTGTTTTAGCGTGCCCGATGAGTTTGTAGTTGGCTATGGACTGGACTACGCTGAAAAATACAGAAATCTTCCCTTTGTGGGCGTATTAAAGCCAGAGGTTTACGCACAATAAAATTGGTTTACAAGGAGTGAGGCAAATTTGGAGAAAAAGAATAACAGGGGACTACTGGTCTATGTAGTCGTACTGGTGGGTTTGATGATGCTAGCCTCTACGGCGTTTTCGATGCGCCCTAAGGCAAGCCCATACAAATATTATGAAATCGTAGCTTTTTTTAAGGAAAACAAGGTAAGTGAGTATACAATCAATCTCGGAACTTCTGAGCTATCCTTCAAGCTGCGTGACAGCGCAGAGGAAGTCAGATATAAGCTTCCGTATGTGGGGCTGTTTATCGAGCAGGTACAGCCAACCATTGATGCGTATAACGAAGCGAATCCTAACGCAAAAATCGCCTACGAATATGAGCCCGCACAAGAAATGCCTTGGTGGGCAAGCATGCTGCCTACATTGCTGTTGATTGCTGCAATGGGTGGTATCTGGTATCTGACCATGCGTCAGAGCCGTGGCGGCTCGGGGATGAGCGGCTTTGCCAAAGCGAAGGCTCGCACCCCTGATCAGGGGCGCAAAGTGACCTTTGCCGATGTAGCAGGAGCTGAAGAAGAAAAGGCCGAGCTGGTAGAAATCGTAGAGTTCCTAAAAAACCCCGGCAAGTTTAATATGCTGGGCGCGCGTATCCCTAAAGGTGTATTGCTAGTGGGCCCTCCTGGTACAGGTAAGACTCTGCTTGCAAGAGCGGTAGCTGGCGAGGCAGGTGCACCCTTCTTCTCCATTTCAGGCTCAGATTTTGTGGAGATGTTTGTTGGTGTGGGTGCTTCCCGTGTCCGTGATCTTTTTGATCAGGCAAAGAAAAGTTCTCCCAGTATTATCTTTATCGATGAGATCGATGCTGTAGGTCGTCAGCGTGGCGCTGGCCTTGGCGGCGGTCACGACGAGCGTGAGCAGACGCTTAACCAGCTGCTGGTCGAGATGGATGGCTTTGGCTCCAATGCTGGCGTAATCATCATCGCAGCCACCAACCGTCGCGACATCCTTGACCCTGCACTACTGCGCCCAGGGCGTTTTGACCGTCAGG
>DAMCAP010000021.1:30730-36017 GCA_032059445.1 Oscillospiraceae bacterium | reverse complement strand
TATTGTTGGTTATCCCGACATCGGCGGCCGTGAGCAGATCCTAAGGGTGCATACCCGTAATAAACCGATCGCACCAGATGTGGATCTATCTACCATTGCAAAGACCACCGCTGGCTTTACCGGAGCCGACCTTGAGAATATTATGAATGAAGCGGCCCTGCTGGCAGCTCGAAACGATCGCAAGGCGATTACCATGAGTGATGTCAAGGAAGCTACCATTAAGGTAGTGGCGGGCCCAGAGAAAAAATCTAAGATCGTAACCGAAAAGGACAAGAAGTTGACCGCTTATCATGAGGCTGGTCATGCGGTTTGCACCTTCTTCCTTGACACACAGGATAAAGTGCATCAGGTTTCGATCATCCCTAGAGGCATGGCAGGCGGCTATACAATGTCGCTACCCAGTGAAGACCGAAGCTATCGTACCAAGCGTGAAATGTTTGAAACCATCGTTACACTGCTGGGTGGTCGTGTGGCTGAGGAGCTGGTTCTGGATGATATTTCTACAGGTGCTTCCAACGATATCGAGCGTGCCACCGCTACTGCCAAAGCAATGGTTACCCGTTTTGGTTTCAGCGAAAAGTTAGGCCCTATCGTATATGGTCATGAGCAAAGCGAGGTATTTTTGGGCAGAGACTTCTCTCAAGGTAGAAACTATTCTGAGGGGATTGCAACTCAGATCGATAACGAAGTGCGAGAGATCATCGAAAAAGCCTATAATATCGCCCGTGATACCCTCAACCAACACCGCGAAAAGCTGGAGCTTATCGCCGCTCGCTTGCTCTCTCATGAAAAGATCGAGGCAGATGAGTTTGAAGAGCTGATGAAGAACGGTAAGCTGGCTGGGGAAGAGAGTTCTACACCGGTGAGCGTAACTTCAGAGGATGTTTCGAAAGAAACTACCGAAACAAAGCCTGCTGAGTTGACTGTAGAAGATCCTAAGCAGCTGAGTCCAGAAAAAACGGAAGAAAACTAAGATTTCCCACAAAAAGGATGGTTCGCCGTCCTTTTTTTCTTGACAAGGAAATTTATATAAGGTAGTATTAACTTCTAATGGAGTTGTTTGGCATTGGCTTATTCAAGTTTTTGCCGCTTCAAATAAAGAACGTATACAACAAACGGAGTCAAGGGAGCAGCCTTTTGCTCCTTTGCTTGCGTTTGCTTAATTTGCAAGGGTAACCCTTGTAGAGGTATAACATCAGGAATGACACAAAGGAGGTAAATATGGCGAAGCGATCTGCTGCTTATGGAAATGAAAGCATATCCTCCCTAAAGGGGGCTGACCGTGTCAGGAAGAGACCTGCGGTGATCTTTGGGTCGGACGGTCTCGACGGGTGCCAGCACGCTGTGTTTGAGATATTGTCCAACTCAATCGATGAGGCAAGAGAGGGCCATGGTGATCTGATCATCTTAAGCCGTTTTGAGGATCATTCGATCGAAGTGCAGGATTACGGCCGAGGGATCCCTGTTGATTATAACGAAGCAGAGGACTGCTTTAACTGGGAGCTGGTGTTTTGTGAGCTTTTTGCTGGAGGTAAGTATCAAAATAACGAGGCTGGCGAAGGCTATGAGTATTCTCTTGGCTTAAATGGCCTCGGATTATGTGCTACCCAGTATGCCTCTAAGTATATGGAGGCTGAGATTTTTCGAGACGGCTTTCGATATTTCTTAAATTTCGAAAAAGGCAATAATGTAGGTGGGCTCAGCAAGGAGCCGGCCAAAACCAAACGCACCTCTAGTCGCATTAAGTGGAAGCCTGACCTCGAGGTTTTTACTGATATTAACATTCCCAAAGAGAATTTCATTGAGATGATCAAGCGGCAGGCTGTAGTCAATGCAGGGGTGCGCTTCATCT
Source organism: Oscillospiraceae bacterium (assembly GCA_032059445.1). GTDB lineage: Bacteria > Bacillota > Clostridia > Oscillospirales > Ruminococcaceae > DAMCAP01. The sequence continues at coordinate 34,165 of DAMCAP010000021.1, read as the reverse complement.
TTAAAAATCAAGTGGATGGCCGCTGGGAAGAAGAAGAGTTCCTCTATCAAAACGGGATCGTAGACTACCTATCGGAGCTAACGGGGCCAGATGCACTCACTGCAATCCAATACGAAACTGCGGAGCGCAGAGGTCGCGATAGATCAGACAAACCTGAGTATAAAGTAAAGCTCTCAGTGGCATATTGCTTCTCTAATCGCAACAAAGTCACTGAGTATTATCATAACTCCAGCTTTTTGGCCCACGGTGGCTCCCCCGAAAAAGCAGTGAAGGTAGCCTTTGTCTATGCAATTGACAATATCATCAAACAACAGGGTAAGTACTTAAAGGGCGAAAGCAAGATTACCTATCAGGATGTGGAAGACTGCTTGATCCTGGTATCCTCTTCTTTTTCGACCCAGACTTCCTATGAAAATCAAACTAAAAAATCCATCAACAACAAGTATATCTATGAAGCGATGACTGAGTTCTTGAAGCAGCAGTTGGAGATATACTTTATCGAAAATCCAGACGACGCTGCCAAGATCGCCGAGCAGGTATTGATTAATAAGCGCAGTCGTGAAAACGCCGAAAAAACCCGCCTCAACTTAAAGAAGAAGCTTGCCGGCTCCATCGATATCGGCAATCGCGTACAGAAATTTGTGGATTGTCGCTCTAAGGATACCAGCCAGCGTGAGATTTACATCGTGGAGGGTGACTCTGCGCTGGGCTCCTGTAAGCTGGGTCGTGACGCTCAGTTTCAGGCAATCATCCCTGTACGAGGTAAGATCCTCAACTGCCTAAAGGCAGATTACGATAAGATCTTTAAAAACGATATCATCACCGACATCATGAAGGTATTGGGCTGTGGTGTAGAGGTCAAAAACAAGGCGAATAAAGACCTCTCTAGCTTTGATTTAGAGGGGCTGCGGTGGAATAAAGTCATCATCTGCACCGATGCCGACGTTGACGGCTTCCAGATACGCACATTGATCTTAACCATGCTCTATCGACTTACCCCCACCCTCATCGAGAAGGGATTTGTATATATTGCCGAGTCTCCGCTATACGAGATCGCGGTTAAGGACAAGACCTATTTTGCTTATTCAGATGTTGAGAAAAGCAAGATTGTAGCTTCCCTTCAAGGTAAAAAGCACACGTTGCAGCGCTCAAAGGGACTTGGTGAGAATGAACCAGATATGATGTGGCTAACCACCATGAACCCTGAAACTCGTCGTTTGATAAAAGTCACACCAGACCAGGCACTGGCTACCAGTGAAATGTTTGAATTGCTCTTGGGAGATAATCTGCAAGGGCGAAAGGATTTTATTGCACAAAACGGGCATCTGTATATCGATGCGGTAGATGTATCATAAAGGAGGAGAACTATGGCACCCAAAAAAGAAAAGAAAAACTCTGCCTTAAAGCCGTCTGCCAATGCCTATATTGAGAATGCTGGTATCGTCATAGAGCAGGCTATCACCGCCACCCTCGAAAAAAACTACATGCCCTATGCGATGAGCGTCATCATATCACGAGCGATCCCTGAGATCGACGGCTTTAAGCCCTCTCACCGCAAAATCCTGTATACTATGTATAAGATGGGGCTATTAGGCTCGTCACGCACCAAATCTGCCAACGTAGTAGGGCAGACTATGCGCTTGCACCCCCACGGTGACATGGCGATCTATGAGACTATGGTGAGGCTGTCAAGAGGTTACGAATCGCTTTTGCATCCTTTTGTTGATTCTAAGGGCAACTTTGGTAAGGCATTTTCCCGCGATATGGCTTTTGCTGCTTCGAGATATACTGAGGTAAAGCTCGACGCGATCTGTAATGAGGTTTTTTCTGATATTGATAAGGATACAGTAGACTTTGTAGATAATTACGACGGCACTTTGCAAGAGCCAACTTTACTTCCCGTCACATTCCCTACAATTCTGGTCAACCCAAATGTGGGCATTGCCGTAGGTATGGCAAGCTCAATTTGTTCGTTTAATTTAAATGAGATCTGTAAAACCACCATTGCGCTGCTCAAAAACCCAAATCACGATGTATCTACCACTTTGGAGGGGCCTGACTTCCCCATAGGCGGGCAGATTATCTATGACCCTGTGGAGTTTGAGAAGATTTACAGCACCGGTCGTGGCTCGGTTCGTGTGCGCTCGGTCTATACATACGATAAAGCAGCCAATTGTATCGAAATAACTGCCATACCACCCTCAACAACGATAGAGGCAATCATTGATAAGATTGTAGACCTTGTCAAGAGTGGAAAGATCAAAGAAATAGCCGATATCCGTGACGAAACGGACCTAAGCGGCCTCAAGCTGACGCTGGACCTCAAGCGTGGTGTAGAGCATGAAAAGCTGATGCAGAGGCTCTATAAAATGACCCCACTGGAGGACAATTTCTCCTGTAACTTTAATATACTGATCGGCGGTACTCCCAGAATTATGGGGGTAGGGGAGATTTTAAACGAGTGGATCGCCTTTCGCCTTGAGTGTGTAAAGAGGCGTATTTATTTTGATCTAAAGAAAAAGACTGAGAAGCTTCACCTACTGCGGGGCTTAGAAGCGATATTGCTAGATATCGATAAAGCAATCAAGATCGTGCGGGAAACCCAGCAGGAATCTGAGGTAGTGCCAAACTTGATGATCGGATTTGGCATTGATGAGCTACAAGCAGACTACGTAGCGGAGATAAAGCTCCGTCATCTCAATAGAGAGTATATCTTAAAGCGCATCGAGGAGATCGAGAGCCTGCAAAAAGATATCGAAGAGATGCAGGATATCGTAAATGACCCTAAGAAGATCAAAAGCATCATCTCGAGTGAGCTGACGGCCATCAGCAAGAAGTATGGCAAGCCTCGTATCAGTCAGATTATTACAATAGATACCGAGGAGCTAAAAGCAGAAGCGGAAGAAATCCCAGATTATCCTGTTATACTTTTCTTTACAAAGGAGGGTTATTTTAAGAAGATTACCCCTCTTTCTCTGAGAATGAGCGGTGAGCAAAAGCTCAAAGAAGGGGATGAAGTCCTCCAGCGCTGTGAGACCAGCAATGTAAGCGATCTGCTGTTCTTTACCAACAAGGGGCAGGTCTATAAATGCAGAGCCTTTGATTTTGAAGACACCAAGGCCAGTGTGATGGGGGATTATCTTCCTGCAAAGCTGGGTATGGAAGAGGGAGAGTTGCCACTCTATATGGCAGTTACCACCGATTACAAGGGCTCTATGATCTTTGCCTTTGATAATGGCAAGCTGGCAAAGGTAGACATGGCTTCTTACGAAACCAAGACCAACCGTCGCAAGCTGACAGGGGCATACTCGATTAAAAACCCCTTGGTAGGCATGGTCGCAGTAACTGAGGATATGGATCTAATGCTGACTGCAACCAACGGGCGCGTACTGGTGATCTCGAGTGGCGATTTAGAGCAGAAGCCTACCCGCGCCA
>DAMCAP010000021.1:1388-30720 GCA_032059445.1 Oscillospiraceae bacterium | reverse complement strand
ACTGTAATGACTCTAAGGGCAAAGGCCAGCCTTGAATCTATGAAGCTACTTGCGGAAGGCAAGCTTAATAATCCGGGTAAATTTAGAGCCAAGACTCTGCCTGCTGTAGGCAGTGTGCCAAAGATCGGCGATATCAAAGAAGTATAGCAGCCGATACACACTTCGCATGAATTGATGTCATGCAGTCGGGCATAACAAATATAGGTATTAAATCGTAAATAAGCAATAAGAATATGTATATAAGGGTGATAACAGCACAAAAATAGAGCCGAGACGTATCTCGGCTCCGACCTATAGGCTCGCAAACGCTTAGAGCTGTTTAGGCTAGTTATAGTATGCTCTGTGGTAAAGGCATTATTCTATCATACACGTGGAAAAATATATTGCTTAATAGCAAATTTTGTGCTATCATAATAAAGTTAAGATAATTAAACAGTTGGAGGTTATACTAAAATGAGTCCTTTACAGATAATAGGTGGAGTTTTATTAATTATAGCAAGCATCGTAATTATTGTTTCGGTTACATTGCAGGAAACCAAGGGTGGCCTAGGAGCTGCCATGGGTGGAGCATCTAATACCTCCTTTTTTGATAAAAACCGTGGCAAGACCATGGAGGCCTCTCTTGCGAGAGCGACCAAAATCGGTGGTGCAATGCTCTTTATCTGCACTCTGGCTGTACTAGCTGCCAGCATGTAATCATATTATCGTACTTTACGAGTCCTGCTATGTAGGGCTCGTTTTTTTATCATCAAAAACATAACATACGGGCAGGCACCAAGCTTGCAGCAAGGAGTAGTATGGCAGATCATATAAAGCAAAGAATTTTAATGATACTCAAAAAAAACGCCCCAAAACCTGTGGGGCAAAAAGACCTGTATATCAAGGCGCGAATTAAGCGAAGTGAGGCACAGGTATTTAAACGGGTGCTAACAGATATGCTCAGGGCAGGAGAAATTGTACAGAATGATTATAATATTTCACTTGTTTCGGGTAGAGGGTATGAGCGGGGTGTGATCACAAAGCTTGCTGATACCTTTGGCTTTGCCAGGCTTGACAAAGACCAGCGAGAGGTATTTATCCCTGGTAAGTATCTGATGGGTGCAATGCCGGGTGATCGGGTAACCTTAAAAGTTAGCCCCTCTGATCGAGATTTAGATGATGCTCGAGTAGTGTCAGTAGTAGAGCAGAGCAATCAATCGATCAGCGGCGTAGCTTATAAAGAGCGCGGCGCATGGTTGCTGAGCGCTGATAAGAGTATTCGCTCCCCTATTAGGCTTGACGTCCGCACGGTGCGTGATCTCAAAGAAGGGGACAAGATCGTAGCCAAAATCAGTAGGCGTGGAGAGCGCCACGATGATCACAGAGCATCGATTGTATCGGCATTTGGCACTAGCCAGTCTGCCAAAAACTGCGTGGCAGCAATCCTAGAGGTCAATGAGGTAAGTGCGCAGTTTCCGCCTGAAGTTGCTGAGCAGGCAAGGGCAATTGCGGAGAAGGGCATCCACCCCAAAGAGTTGGAGGCTAGGGAAGATCTACGGGGTGAGCTGATTTTTACCATTGACTCAGCTTATTCTAAGGATATGGATGATGCGGTTTCTCTTACAAAGGGAGCTGACGGATACCATCTGAGTGTGCATATTGCCGATGTAAGCTACTATGTAACGCCCGGCTCATTTCTCGATCAAGAGGCCTACAAGCGGGGGACTTCGATCTACTTTGCCGATAAGGTCATCCCTATGCTGCCCCCAGAGCTGTCAAATGATCTGTGCTCCCTTAATCCTAATACCGACCGGCTGGCTTTTTCGGTGTTTATCCATCTCAATTTTGAGGGGAAGATGATCAACTATTATTTTAAGAAGACAGTTATTAACTCTCATGTAAAGGGTGTATACAGCGAGATCAACGACCTGCTGGAGGGAAAAGCTGAGGCGGAAATTGAGCAGAAATACAGCCAGCTTAAGGACATGATTTTTCTGATGAAAGAGCTGTCAGATATATTAAAGAAAAATCGCTTTAACCGCGGTGCCCTTGATCTGGAGTCTACCGAATCTCGTATCGCCCTAAACCAAGACGATCGTGCAGTAGAGATCGTGCCTAGAGAAACCGGTATCAGCGAAGGGATCATCGAAGAGTTTATGCTGACAGCCAACGAAGCAGCAGCCCAGTTTGGACTTAAGCGAAACCTACCTTTTATCTTCCGTGTACACGAGACTCCTTCTCCACAGAAACTAGAGTTTCTTAAGGAAGTGGTAGAAGCAGTGGGGATCAGCGGAGAGGGAATCGAAGGCGGTGTCAGCCAGGCAAGGCTCTCAAAGGTGCTGCGTGATGCCAAAAATACACCTTATCATCATATTGTCAACAATACCCTTCTGCGCTCGATGGCAAAGGCGAAATACAGCCATCAAAATATCGGTCATTATGGCTTGGTGCTAGAGGAGTATTCTCATTTTACCTCGCCTATTCGGCGATACCCCGATCTTGTGATCCACCGTATCATGTCTTTTGCGCTTCTTTCTATGAAAAAAGAGAACATCGAGAAGCGCTTTAGAAACTTCGTATCGGATGCTGCCATGGCGTCTACCACTGCTGAAATCAAGGCAATGACCATCGAACGTGAGTGTGAGGATGTGTATAAGGCAGAGTATATGGAGCAGTTTATCGGTCAGGAATTTGATGGTACCGTGGTGGGTGCGGCCCCTCACGGGCTTTACGTGGAGCTTGCCAACACAGTTGAAGGCTTGGTGCGTGTGGATGATCTGCCAGATGGCTACTTCTTTGATGGTAGGATGAAGTTTACCACCTATGATGGTGCAAAGCCGATTTCTGTGGGGGATAAGGTCAAAGTAAAGGTGCTTGATACCGATATCTCTGCTGGTAAGGTTGACTTTTCGCTCGTGGTGTAAAGCCAAATACTTGGATTATTTCTACAATCTCTTTACAGAAGTCCCTATTTTTGATATAATCAATCCTAGGAAGGTAGGTGAGCAATCAGTATGTTGAAAGTTTTTGATCTGAAAAACCGAAGTACTATTGCTCGCCGACCATAGCACTCGTGTTTATTTGAGCAATAAATGATGCACTTCTGTTTTTCAGGAGTGCTATTTTATTTTGAAAGGATAAAACACTATGCTAAAATTACGACACCTACTTCAAAACTTTGCTTTAGCTAAGGAAGCGCTCCAACATTGGGAACATGACCCCGACACACTTGAGGAAGATCTCAGTCAATTTCGCATCTCATCAAATGCTATCTATCCCTTTCATCAAGAGGGGAGGCTATGCTTCTTGCGCTTGGCACCCCGGGAAGAAAAGCTTCATACTAATATAGCTGGGGAGTTTGAGTTTCTTGCGTATCTAATCCGTAACGGTTACCCTGCGCTAGAGCCGATTTTGACTAGATCGGGTGCTCCTTACCTACTACTCCACACCGCCTGGGGGGAGTATTATGCGGCTGCGTTTTACGGTGTAAAGGGTGTGCAGCTGACCAGTACGCAGCTTTCTGATGCGGTGCTGTACCAATACGGTAAAGCACTCGGTAGGCTTCACGCAGTATCCTCTAGCTTCGTACCTACTATCAAAAAATGGTCACACATCGATGCTCTGTCATGGATCGAATCAGTATTGATAGAGTACGATGCTCCTGCTTTTATGCTGGTAGAGCTTCGGGCGGTGAGCAATTTACTGGCGGAGCTGCCGATAGATCACAAGAATTACGGCCTGGTGCATTATGATTTTGAGCCCGACAATGTGTTTTATGATGCCAGTACCCAGAGCTGCTCAGTGATCGATTTTGATGACGGTATGTACCATTGGTATGCTTTAGATATTGAGCAGGTCTTTGATTCTTTGATGGACTGTGTGGCAAACGATGAATTGCAGGCAGCAAAGGAGATGTTTATTAAGGGCTATCGCTCGGAGTATGCCTTTGATCAAGGGGCAGAAAGTCTACTACCCCTCATGCGCCGCTTTGTAGATTTATTTACCTATGCCCGCTTAATACGCAGCGTGGCAGAGAGCCTTGCTGAGGAGCCACAGTGGATGCATAGCTTACGGCAAAAACTCAATTGGGTGATTCATCGCTTAGAAAGCAAAATAAAAGAATAACATAATATATACATAAAAGGGAGTCATGGTGCTGTACCATGGCTCCCTTTATGATTGATAAGAAACGTAGCGCTTGTATGTTAAATAGGCTTGAGGTCGGCTTCCTTGTTGTTGTGAAACATGTAGCAGATATAAGCGGTATACAGGAAGATCATATCCATGTAGCATCTGGGGTTACGCCCTGTTAGCTCGTGGATTTTGTCAAGCCGATAGTTTAGGCTATTGCGGTGGATATGAAGGCTGGCAGATATCTTGTTGATTTCTCCGTTATAATGCATAAATTCCAAAAAGGTATCTAGTAGGTAATCGGTTTTGCCTTTGTCGAGGATTTTTTCGATCACTGAGAGATAAAGGGTCTTGTCTGCAATTTTTGAGATTATGTAGGCAAATTCAAAATCTTCAAAGCAAAAAATGCGATTATCAGGCCGTAAAGTCTGCCCGACGTTGATGGCGATATGTGCTTGATTTAACGAGGTTGACATCTCACAAGAGCTAAGCCCTACTGCGATCTTTGTTTCGGGCAGCATATCAGACAGTAGGCTGAGCTTGGTTTTTAGTTGGTCGCTAGATTTCATGAGGATGACAAAGATGTTTGGTTGTAAGCGCAGGTGAAGATCCTCGGGGGACGAGATTTTTTTAATAGCGGTAAGGATATCAGGAGTGCCCTCTTTGCCCATGACAAGCAGGGCGTTGCGGCGTATGGTGATATCAATGTGCATAGCAAGCCCACGATTGATAAAATTTGGCGAGTATGAGCCGCTATAGTAGAGCCATTCGTGGAGGAACTCATCGCGCAGAGAATTAGATGTCTGGATGGAATTTAGCAGGTATTCCTGCTGGATCAGCAACTCAGAAGTAATTTTTAAAAGCTCAATATATTTATTGGCTTCCTCAGGCTTGGTGAGGATGCCGATCGCTCCTATGGGCTGCTCTTTAAATAAAATAGGTGTAATCACCTGAGGGGTAGGGTTATCATCCGTGATGTCAAGCTCGATTTTTTGGTTAATCTCGATTGCTTGAGCTGCATTTTTGTTGATTTTGCCGATGCTGGAATACCGGTTACTGGCTATGACCATACCGATTTCGTTGGTGATAATAATTCCGTAGGTGAGGGTGGAGGACATTTTATTGACAATCTGCTGCGCTTGTAGGTCGGTTAGCATGGTGATCACCTCGTTGTTCAAATGCTACATTGATCATTGAGCAATGTAAAGAGCTTATAGTAATACCTGATAAATTACGCATAAAATTACGCTCTAAGGCTTTAGTAAGAGCAATGTAAAGGTTATATATAGGTTATATCAAACAAATGCATAATGTCAAGGCTGGGAGGATTAACAAATTAAAAGAAATTAATGGATTTTTCAAAAAATAACCTTAAAATACTCAAAAAACACTGTAACAATAAACTATGTGCATTTGCATAATAAGCATTAAAAAAGTTCTGTCAACTGCCTATTGTTACAAACTTGTCTTTTTAATATAATTAGAGCAGCATTAGAGAATTCTCGAAACTTCGGGTAATTTCCCCATATTACAAGATAAAGGTTGGTAGAATATGTCGAAAGAATTTGAGAGCATTGCAAACAGACCCACTGATGAAAATAACAAGCAGTACCATATCAAGTGTGGTGTGGGGGATGTGGCGAAGTATGTTTTGCTGCCCGGAGACCCCAAAAGAGTAGAGAGAATGTCACAGTTTTGGGATGAAGCCAAGCTAATGGCTGATTATCGCGAACATGTGACCTATACAGGTAAAATCGGCGATATGGAGATCTCAGCTTGCTCAACCGGTGCAGGTGGTGGTTCTACTGCCAGCGCAATTGAGGATCTTGTAGAGATCGGAGCCGAAACCCTAATCAGAGTCGGTACCTGCGGAGCAATTCAGGAGGATATCCTCCCAGGTGATTTAATCATTTGCACAGGAGCAGTCCGTATGGAGGGCACCAGCAATGACTATGTCACCAACTCCTACCCAGCTGTAGCAAGCTATGAGGTTACACTGGCGCTGATCACCGCAGCCGAGAAGCTGGGCTACCGCTATCATGTGGGCATCGGCTATACAGCAGCGTCCTTCTTCTGCGGGCAGGCACGCCCCGGCGTCAAGGGCTATCATCAGAGCCACATGAAAACCATCGTACAAGATATGCAGATGGCAGGTGTGCTCAACTTTGAAATGGAAGCTGCCACTGTACTTACTTTGGCGAGTGTCTATAAGCTGCGTGCCGGTGCAATCTTTACTGTAGTAGCAAATAGAGCGGTCAATTCGTTTAAATATACCAACGATGGCGTAGATCGAAATATCGAGGTTGCCACTGAGGCAATGAAACTGCTGCATGAATGGGATACCAAGAAACAGCAGCAGGGTAAGAAGTATTATTTCCCGGGAATTTAAAGCTCATCAGAGAGGATGATAGGATGCATAGCAAGGTAGAGGGGCTGGTACATAGCTTCAAAGAGCAGAGCTTGTTGCTGCCGGTCTGGTATGAAGACAATTCGGTCAAGATACTCAACCAAAAAAAGCTACCTTTTTGTAGGGAGATTTTGGAGTTTACCGATGCACATGCTGTTGCGCAAGCAATTAAGGATATGAATATCCGCGGTGCGGGTGCAATCGGCATAGCAGCAACCTATGGTATTTATCTAGAGGCTCGTAAGTCAGGGTACAACATCCGTGATATCATGGCGGCAGCCGATTGCCTTAAGCAGTCAAGACCAACAGCTCTCAACCTCTTTACTACCATCAACGAAATCATCCTACACATTGCTGAAAATCCTACCAATGTTGAAGAAGCTTTAGAAGATAAAGTCTGTGAGATCCTGCAAAGGCAGCTGGATTTTGAATACCGTATTGCAGATCATGGTGCAGAGCTGATCGCTGACGGCGATCGCATCCTTACCCATTGTCATTCGGGCGCATTAGCCGGCTCAGGTTATGGCGGTCGTGTGATTTCAGTGCTGCGCCGTGCCAAAGAGCAGGGGAAAGATATTCATGTCTATACCTGCGAAACAAGACCCTATTTCACAGGTGCTAGGATTACCGTATATGAGCTTGAAAAGCTCGGTATCAATCATACTTTGATCACCGACGGTATGTCGGGCTACTTAATGCAAAAGGGCTTAATTGATAAAGTGCTGGTAGGCTCTGACAGAGTTGCTGCCAATGGTGACTTGATCAACAAGGTAGGCACCTACTTACATGCCGTAGCAGCCAAAGCAAATAACATACCTTTTTATACTGCTACTTCCAGTCATACCATCGACTACTCACTGGATAATGCACTGGAGTATGAGGTCGAGTATCGAAGCGAAGACGAGATACTGCGCTTGCATGATACTCCAATTACCCTAGAGGGTACGCAGACCTTGCACCCCTCCTTTGACATCACACCCAATCATCTGATTACGTCGATTATTACCGAAAAAGGCATCATCTTGCCTTGTTATACCCAGAATCTAAAAAAAGTAAAGCAATAGGAGAAATAACCATGAGTGTAACTGCACCGACCCACCATATAACCGCACAGGTTGGCGAGTTTGCCAAGACTGTATTAATGCCCGGCGACCCACTAAGAGCAAAGTATATCGCCGAAAACTTAATGGAAAACGCTGTGCAGATCAACAGCGTGCGCTGCTACTATGGCTATACAGGTACCTATAAGGGCAAAGAAGTTTCCGTACTCAGCAGCGGCATCGGTATGCCTTCCATGGGATGCTATTCCTGGGAGCTTTACAATCTCTATGATGTTGACAATATCATCCGTATCGGTACTACAGGCGCAATGCACCCAGATGTAAAGGTGCGCGATGTTATTATCGCGATGGCGGCTTCTACCGATTCAAACTACGCTTACCAGTATGAGTTCCCAGGCACCTTTGCACCCTGTGCTAGCTATGAGCTGCTGCGCAAGGCTACAGATGCTGCTGAGAAGATGGGTATCTCCTATAGAGTAGGTAATATATTTACAACCGATCTATTTTACAATCACAAGCGTGACATCACTGAAAAATGCAGGCAGCTTGGACTTCTGTGCGTTGAGATGGAAACCGCAGCTCTCTATTGTAATGCTGCATACTTCGGCAAAAAGGCTCTATCCATCCTCACAGTATCCGATCATCTGCTGACTGGAGAGAAGACCTCTGCCGATGAGCGCGAGAAGAGCTTTAGAGCCATGATGGACATTGCTCTTGAGATTGTATAGGCAATCGCTTACTGTTTTGAAAGAATAGAGGCGTTAGCGCCTCGGTTTTCAAAACAAGACAAAGGGCTTTTGCCATCTATGGCCGAAGCTCTTGTTTTGTGCCAATAAAGATATGCGAGGAACAAATATGAAGAAGCTTACGATGCTCTGTCAGCAGTTTAGGGATCAAAACTTGCTTCTGCCCATCTGGTTTGATGAGGGAAAGCTCCGGTTGATCGATCAGCTCAAGCTGCCCTTTGCAGAGACAGTTTTAGAGATCACTACCGTCGCCCAGCTTGCACAGGCGATCGAAAAAATGAATATCAGAGGCTCTGGTGCGATCGGTATTGCCGGCGCCTACGGCATCTACCTGAGTGCGCTGATCAACAAAGGCGACCTTGGGAAGATCAAAGAGGATGGAGAGCTGCTTAAAGCCACTCGCCCTACCGCAATCAACCTAACCAAAACCGTTAATGAGATTTTGTCTGTAGATTTCTCCAAAGGTGATGTCCTAGAGATCATCGAAAATTTGGTGATCGAGATCTTACAGCGTCAGCTGGCCTTTGAGCATAGATTGGGTGAGTTTGGAGCCGATGTAATCAACGATGGCGATACCATCTTGACTCACTGTCACTCCGGTGCAATGGCGGGATCAGGCTATGGCGGTCGTGCTCTATCGGTTATCCGTAAGGCATTTGAGCAGGGGAAGAACATCCACGTGTTTACCAGTGAAACACGCCCCTACCTACAAGGAGCCAGAATTACTGCCTATGAGCTTGGTAAGTTTGGCATCCCTCATACACTGATTACCGACAATATGTCGGGCTACTTAATGCAGCTTGGTAAGATACAAAAGATTGTGGTGGGGTCTGACCGTGTAGCTGCCAATGGTGACCTGATCAATAAGATCGGTACCTATATGCACGCTGTAGCGGCAAAGGACAATGGAGTACCATTTTACACTGCTACTTCCAGCCATACCATCGACCTTTCGCTGGCAAAGGCATCAGACATTAAGGTAGAATTCCGCAATATGCAGGAGGTACTTACCTTAAACGGGCAGCGCATTGCTCCTGCTGATACCAAAGCACTTTACCCATCTTTTGACGTAACACCAAACAGACTGATCGCTGGTATCATCACCGAAAGAGGCGTCTTTGCCCCATCGGAAATCGGCAAGATCAACCTATAACCTAGTGCAGCCAATGCCTTGACGCCAAGGCACTTTTGATAAAGGGAGAATACAGAGAAACGATGAAAGCAGAATATATCGATCTGGCAAAAGAGCTGATCTATATCAGCAAGCGGTGCTACGACAGAGGTTACGTAGCATCGACCAACGGCAACAACAGCGTAAGAACCCCCGATAACGCAGGGCTTCTCATCAAGCGCACCGGTGTATGCTTTGCCGACATGACGCTGGAAGATGTGGTATTTGTCGACTGGGATGGCAACTATGATCCTGCAAAGGGCAAGCCCTCTAAGGAGTTTAACTTCCACCTTGGTATCTACAAGGTGCGCCCTGAGGTGAATGCAGTCATCCATCTGCACTCCCCCCATGCTACTGCTCTATCGATCGCTCGCGGCGAGGTGGATTTAGTGGTAATCGAGGCCCAGAAGGTGCTTAAGCAGGTGCCTACAGTACCCCTCAATACCCCTGGCTCCATGGAGCTGGCAAATTCCATCGTTGATAAGTTTCGTGATACAGGGATTATCGCCCTCACTATGGCAGAGCACGGTATCGTTACAGTAGGTGCCACCTTAAAGGAAGGCTATTACAGAGCTGATATGCTTGAGCACAATGCAACTGTATCGGTTTTGGCAAAGAGCATCGCAAAGTAACCCTGACTGCGTAAAGAAGCATCAGTATTTTTCCTAGATTTGTGTTTACTGATATTTATAGCGTGAGCTTTAAATATAGATTTTAAATGTTCAAAAGGAGAAACAAATGAGCAAGAAAATTCTTAGCCTGATTTTAGCTGCTACCCTGCTTCTGTCGGCTTGTGGACAGAAGCCTGCTGCTTCTACCCCTGAAGCTGCTTCTTCCCCAGCATCTGCTGCCACTGAGAGCAAGGGCAAGTATGCAATCGTTCTGGGCGGAAGCCTTGGCGACCTAGGCTTTAACGATGAGGGATATGCAGGCATGAAGATGGCTGCCGATGAGTATGGCGTTGAGATCGCATACAGCGAGCCAAAGGGCCCAACTGACATCGAGCCTCAGATGAGAATGTATGCCGAAGCAGGCGATTGCGACCTGATCTTTGGTCACGGCGCTACCCACGTTGATGCGATCAAGATCCTAGCTGAGGAATACCCAGAGCAGCGCTTTGTACTAGTTGACGGAGTGCTAGAGGGCTACGACAACGTAAGCTCCATCAGTGCAAAAAACCCTGAGCAGACCTTCCTTTCTGGCGTAATCGCTGGTCTTGTCACCGTTGACGAGAGAATGGAAATGGCTAACAAGGAAAACGTCCTTGGCTTTGCAATCGGTCTTGACAGCCCTGTAGCTCGTGCAATTGCAGCAGGCTTCATGGCAGGCGCAAAGTACGTCAACCCTGAGGTTGAGATCATCCATAACTTTGTAGGCTCTTATAGAGATCCAGGCAAGGGTAAGGAAATTGCGATGACTGCTTTTGGCCGTGGTGCTGACATCGTTTCTCACAATGCTGGTAGCTCTGGTCTGGGCGTAATCAACGCTGCTGTCGAGGAAGGCAAGTATGCCATCGGCACCAGCCTTGCTTCTGTAGATGCTGACCATACTCTGGTTACCTCCCTCAAGAGAATCGACATGATGATCTACAACGAGATCAAGTCTGATGTAGAGGGCAACTGGGTTAAGGGCTCTAAGGTAAGCGGTCTTGCAGAGGGCATCTGCAACTACAACATCGAAGGCCTCAACACCAAGCTTCCACAGGATATCATCGACAAGGTTGAAGATATCAAGAAGCAGATTATCGATGGCAAGCTGACTCTGCCTAGCGACATCACTGAGGTAGAAGAGTGGGCTAAGGCTAACCAGTACACAACGAAGTAATAAGTTTCATAGGATCCACCGCCTTGTGTAGTACAGGGCGGTGGGTAAACTTTAATCTTTTTAACGGGGGCACTTATGGAAATTTTGAATATGCAAAATATCAGCAAAGTTTTTCCCAATGGCACGGTTGCGCTCAAAGGCGTGGATTTTTACCTCAATAAAGGGGAAATCTTATCACTCTTAGGCGAAAATGGTGCGGGCAAGACTACACTGATGAAGCTGCTGTATGGGATGATACACCCAAATACCGGTACCATTACCTACAAGGGAAACAACGTAAGGATCAAAAGCCCTCGTGATGCAATACAAATGGGAATCTGCATGGTGCATCAGCACTTCATGCTGGTGCCTGCCTTTACTGTACTTGAGAACATTATTATCGGAGAAGAATCCTGCAAGGGGATTTTTCTGGATATGAAAGCAGCCCACAAAAAGGTCAGTGAGCTGATCAGTAAGTTTAATTTTAATATTTCCCCTGATGCGCTTGTATCCAATCTTTCGGTAGGTGAGCAGCAGCGTGTCGAAATCCTGAAGGCGCTCTATCGAAATGCCGATATCCTCATCCTCGATGAGCCTACAGCGGTGCTGACCCCGCATGAGGTAGGGGAGCTTTTTGTAGTGCTTAAGAAGCTAAAAGAGCAGGGGACAAGCATCGTGATCATCACCCACAAGCTACGCGAAACTATGGCACTTGCCGATCGTATCGCAGTGCTTCGTGACGGTGTGATGATGGAAAACAACGTAAAGCCCTCCGACGTGACCATTGAAGAGCTGTCGGCGCTGATGGTAGGCAGGCAGATCGAGCTTGCTGCCAATCGCCCTGCTCAAAACATCGGTGAGGTCTGCTTTGATGTCAAAAATCTGAATCTCACCGAAAACGGACAAAGAAAACTCAAAGATATTTCTTTTAACATACATAAAGGCGAAATCCTAGGCGTTGCGGGTATTGAGGGCAATGGGCAGACCCAGCTCCTTGAGGCGCTGACTGGTCTTGTAAAGCCTGATACCATGGAGCTTACCTGTATGGGTCAAAAAGTCTGTGGTACAGCCAATACCTTTTTGCGCTCAAACATCGGTCATGTACCTGAAGATAGACTCTCGATGGGTCTGGTCAGTGACATGAGCATCAAAAATAACATGATTCTCGGCTATCATCGCGACCCTGACTTTTGCTATAAAGGGTTTCTAAAAGATAAAAAAATCACGCAGTATGCCCAGAGCCTAAAAGAGAAGTTTGGTGTCAAGGCCAAAAGCATCGATACCAACATCGGCTCTCTCTCGGGTGGAAATCAGCAGAAGGTGATCATCGCCCGTACCTTTAGCCAGAACCCCGACGTATTGATTATCGCGCATCCAACCAGAGGAGTCGATATTGGTGCCCAGGAGTTTATCCATCATCAACTCCTTGATCTGCGCGATAGCGGTAAGGCAGTGCTGCTGGTATCGGCTGACCTTGATGAGGTTAGAAGCGTAAGCGACCGGCTCCTCGTCCTCTATGAGGGGGAGATTGTAACCGAATGCGCGACCAATGAGTACACCGAGATCCAGCTGGGTATGCTGATGACAGGCAGCAAGCTGGAAGCTGTAAAGGGGGCAGAGTAATGAAAGCAACATTAAAAGACAAATCTTTGACAGCGCTTAAGGATGTAAAGCTATCGGTATTTGCTCTAGCCTTTGCCCTTGGAATCGGCGCGATTGTGATGTGGGTCAGCGGTTACTCTCCTGCTGAAACCTACAAAGCTATTTTTGTAGGCACCCTCACGACACAAAAGGGGATTGTTCTTGCACTAAGCCAAGCTACTCCTCTGATGTTTTCGGGTCTTGCCTTTGCAATAGCTTATAAAGTTAAGATGATCAATACCGGTGCCGAGGGGCAGCTTCATATCGGTGCGATGGCCTCGGTCTTAGTGGGTATCTATGTAACAGGGCTGCCTATGGCGCTGCATATTCCTTTGGCACTGCTTGTAGGAGCACTGGCAGGGGGCTTAATTGGTCTATTTGTTACCTTCTTAAAGGTACGCTTTGGTGCCAGTGAAATTGTTACAACCATCATGCTCAATGAGGTGCTGATCCTCTTTACCAGTTATCTGTGCAATGGGCCGTTCCTTGCCAAGGATGCGGCGATCCCCCAGACAGAGCTTGTAGAAAAGACTGCGCGCCTGCCGAAGCTGGTGGCACGATCTCAGCTTACCATCGCTATTTTTATCGCAATTGGTATAGCACTACTGCTCTATATTCTCTTTAAAAAGACAGCTCTCGGCTATGAGATGCAGGTAACAGGCAGCAATACCAAATCAGCATCCACAGCCGGCATTAGTGTAAATAGAGTCTATTACATTACCTTTTTTATCAGTAGTGCGGTAGCTGCCCTCTGCGGCTCTGCATTGGCTCTGGGGGTTAACGGAAGATTCCTCGAGGGCTTCTCCAATAAATATGGCTTTGCGGGGATCTCTGTAGCAGCGCTGGCTGCGTATAATCCACTTGCGGTAATTCTCTCGGCGATACTGTTTGGTGTGCTCAAGGCAGGTGCTATGACTCTCAACACATCGGCTTCGGTACCGGTGGAGTTTGTCGATGTCATCCAGGCACTGGTGGTAGTCTTTGTAGCGGCACCAAGACTGATCGATGCAATTTTATCTCGCTTTGGCAAAGCGCCTCTCTTTAAAAAGAAAGCTTCGACCAACAACCCGACGCAATCCAATCAGGCATAGGAGGTAAAAGATGGACAGCTTTACAAATTTATTACTGGTAGTACTCACCTCCACCCTTCGTATGTCGGTGTCTTATATACTAGCCTCTACTGGAGCGGCGTTTTCGATGCGCGCGGGGGTTAGTGACCTGGGTTGTGAGGGTATGATGATCTGCGGGGCGTTTTTTGGTGCACTGGGTGCCCATCTCTTTGGTAGCCCTTGGGCAGGTATCCTGAGCGGTATCCTCTTTGGCATGTTGATCTCCATGCTCCATGCTGTACTGCATATCTCCTTTAAGGTAAACCAGACGATTAGTGGTATGAGTGTCAACCTCTTGGGTGCTGCCGTAGCCCCGCTGATGCTCCAGACAATCTTTGGCACAAAGGGAAACTCCCCAATGGTCAAGGGCTTTAACAGCATCCAGTTGCCGATTATCAAGGATATACCCTTTATCGGGCAGATGCTTGGCTCTCAGAATATTCTCTTTTACTTAACCTTGGCTTTGGTAGCTGTGGGCTGGTTCTTTATGTTTAAAACACCCTACGGTCTGCGGATGCGTACTGTAGGTGAAAATCCGCATGCTGCTAGCACAGTGGGCATCAACGTATATTTATATAAGTATCTTGGTGTGGCACTCAGCGGTGCTTTTTGTGGTCTGGCAGGAGCCTATCTCTCACTGGGTCAGCTCAATATTTATTCTGACGGCATGACTGCCGGCAGAGGCTATATTGCTGTGGTTATCAACGCCTTTGGTAACTTTACCCCCATCGGCTCATTGCTGGGCAGTATTTTCTTCGGCTTCTTTGAGTCGCTTCAAATTATCTTCCAGGGTGGGGCAATCCCCAGCCAGATCGTTATGATGCTGCCTTATCTGGTCACCCTGCTCGTGGTAGTTGTGGGCCTTCGCAAATCTCGCCAACCGGCCGGTATCGGTAAACATCACGATAATTAAGGGGCAATATTCGTAACTTAGAGCGGTAACTGTAAGGTTATCGCTCTTATTTTTTGTAGATTTAGATAAAATGCACTCAGCACATTTTTGTGATCTTATGGTATATACGGATTGTTATCTGCTGGTCTTTGTGATACACTACCAGTGTTATGTTTCCTTAGCATATCATTAAGTCTGCATAGATCTGTAAAGCAGTAAGTTAGGAGCTACATAGATGATAATATCGGGTCTTGTTTCGCTTATATTGCTGGTACTGTCGGTTGCCAATGGGGTATATCTGGGTTACCCGCTAACAATTAGCTTTTTATTGCTTTGCTTTGCTTGCCATAAGGCGGGTAAGAGCACCAAAGAGCTTGGGGCTATAGCCGCTGAAGGAGGCAAGAAATCGCTGTCAGTTATTAAGGTGCTGCTGCTGATTGGTGCCATGACTGCTTTGTGGATGGCTTCGGGTACTGTAGGTACTCTCGTGAGCTTTAGTATAGGGTTAATCAGCCCTAAGCTGTTTGTATTATCAGCTTTCCTGCTGAGCGCGGGGGTTTCCTTCTTATTAGGCAGCTCGTTTGGCACGGTCAGCACCATTGGTGTGGTGCTGATGGTACTTGCGGTAGGAGGAAGCGTCAACCCTTACCTTACCTGCGGTGCAATTATATCGGGTATTTATTTTGGTGACCGAGCTTCGCCCATGTCTTCTTCCTTAAATCTATTGGGAAGCTTGTCGGGTACAGAGCATTATACAAATGTAGGCTTGATGCTCAAAACTGCAGCAGTGCCGGTGCTTTTGTCCAGCTTTCTATACCTGATTCTATCTTTTTCTAACCCTATCGAGCTAGCATCATCCACTTTGGCAGGAGACATTGCCGATACCTTTCGCATTAATATCATTGCAGCTGCCCCTGCCGCGGCTATATTGGTGCTCTGCGTTTTTCGGGTGAATATTAAGCTCTCTATGACAATCAGCATCGGTTTAGCGGCTCTTTTGGCTATGTTTTACCAAGACTTTGGTGTGGGAGAAGTGATGAGTTTCGCTATTAACGGCTTTATGCTACCTTCGGGGCATCCTTTAGGTAATGTAATCAAAGGTGGCGGGTTAATTGGTATGGCGAAAACAAGCTATATAGTTTTTACAGCTTGCTGTATTGCGGGACTCCTTGAAAAAGGTGACCTGATCGGGGATAACCTCCGTAGCTTTCTAAAGGAGGGCAAAACTCCTTGGGAGACCTTTGTGCGTACTCTTGGCGTAGCCTTCGTGAGCGCTGCCCTTGGCTGTAATCAAGTGATCTCTATTGTAATCACCACCCAGATGATGAAGGATATCTATCATGAAAAAGGTTACCAAAGCGCAGAGCTGGTGCAGGATGTCAGCCAGAGTAGCACCTTGGTTGCGCCAATTGTCCCTTGGAACATTGCTGTGATGGTACCTGTTGCTACACTGGGGCTAGGGGGAGTAGCGTATATGCCTTATATCTTTTACCTGTATCTTTCACCGCTTTATAACTTATTTTGCCGTATGTGCAAATCCAAAGCATTAAAAGTCAATGCGTAAAAATTAAAAAATAGCGGCGGTCTAGTGCAGACTGCCGCTTATTTTATCTGTAAAAGCCCTTAGCTTAGTTGCTAGGTGTTTTGAAATGTTGTAGACCATAATCCACCCAGCTCCAGCCCTGTGTGGGTTGCATTGCCGTGATAAATGACACTGCGGTCATGTTTGTTGTAGAGGGTGAGCTTTAAGGTGCTGTTGATGCTCTCCTGGACTGAGCTGGTCATATCCCCCAGCTCGGGAGCGGAGCAGTCAACAAAGCTGCCCGGCATTACACGAAAGCTCAAGGCATACATGGGTGAAATCAGCAATCCTTTAAGCTGGTTGTCAAAGCAGCGCAGCTTGATTTTGCTAGAATTCATAGTTGTAAATTTATAAAGCTTACCGTCGACTACCAAGGCTGCCAGCAACCCATTGAAGCATGCACCTTTAAAGGGAACTTTGGCGTAGGAGAGGGCGAAGGCGGCACGTCGGTCGGCGAAATTATTGCTCTGGCACCATAGCCACGCCTGAGGGAAGCTTTTGCCCCAGTTTTTTTCCATATAAACTGCGCCGCCGTTGAAGTCGATTTTTTTGCCGTCGATCCATAAGCTGCCGTTTACTAGTCCATCAAGAATGCAGACCTGTGAGTAGCACTCTAAAGACTGGCAGTGGTTAAAGATACCCATAGAGCCGGGGAGTAGGCAACTATCGCTCCAGCGCGTGATTTTGGTGAAATTTAAGGACCCCAGTACCTGGGTATCGCTGTTTTTTAGACTGAGATTAAGCCTGTGGTAAGAGAAATTATTTTGCTCGATTTTTACTCTTAGCACGTTTCGGCTGCTGTGAAAATCATTAGGCTCAAAGCGAAAATAGCTTAGGGTGTTTTTTTGCGCATCATTGAGCTGTATAAAGCTGTGAGGGTCTTCGCCTCTGCATATGCCTAAGATCAGTGAATAGGAAAAACCCTTGGTTGAGGCTAGTTTAATATACCAGCCCTCAAAAAAATCTTTCCCACCAAAGCATTGACCATGATAAAGGTCGGGATTAATCGTCATTTTAGCACCTCCTATGTGTATATTTTGTCTGCTCACACAAACAATATTCCTGTATTTGTGTAATTGTGATGCGAGAATCTTGGTGGGAGGGTTTTAAGTGGATCGATCATTTTGGCAACAAACAGGCACCGCAAAAAAATATCCGAAGCTATCGGTCGATGTTGAATCAGATATTGTAGTGGTAGGTGGAGGAATTGTGGGCCTCACTTCTGCATTGGAGCTGGCCAAAGCAGGTAAAAAGGTGTGCCTGCTGGAATCAGATATCGTCGGTGGAGGCACCACTGGCAAAAGCACAGGAAAGGTAACCTCACAGTGTAGTGCAATTTACAGCACCTTGATGCGTAAGGGATCGATAACCGATGCCAAAAGCTATTTAAAACTGACCCAGACAGGCCTCGAGTATGTGCAAAATCATGGCAGAAATCATCTGGGAATTACCCAAGAAGAGTCTTCATGGCTGATGGCATTTAGTGATACAGAAGCGAAGATGATTGAGGATGAATACAGAGCCTCGTTAAAACTGGGCCTACCCGTCAGGATTACATCGACTATCCCTCTCGGTATCAAGGTGAAAAATGCTCTTGAAATGCCAAACCAGCTTCAGATCAATCCATATCAATATCTGTGTCTGTTGGTACAACAGGCGGAAGAAGCAGGTGTGCGGATCTTTGAAGATACTCGTGTTATTGATTTTAAAAAGACCCATCGCATTGATGTAATTACAATTGATGGGTATAAAGTATCTTGCCGTCAAGTCATCCTCGGTAGCCATTACCCAATTTATCGTCGTGGGGGGATGATGATCCCTCGACTCACTCCTGCCCGTACCTATCTGATCGCAGGAGAATATAAGCATTACCCAGGTGGTATGTATATCACCGTCGGCAATACTGTGCGGTCTATCCGAGGCTACCCGCAGGAGGGTGGCGGCATGCTGATCATCGGTGGAGCAGGCCATCGCACTGGTAAGGTGAAAGAAGACAGTTACTCCAAACTGGCGGAGTTTGGCAAAAAGCACTTTGGTGTAGAAGATTACCCCTACCGCTGGTCAGCACAGGACTACAACACCTATGATAATCTGCCCTTTGTAGGCAAAATGGTCGGGGAAGACGACATCTACCTCGCCTCAGGCTTTGCAAAATGGGGGCTTGCAGCAGGTACAGGCGCTGCGCTATACCTTTGCAGTCTGGTTTTGGAGGGGGTATGCGATTCTCAACGGACATTGACCCCAAAGCGGTATAGTGACTTCTTTACAGGGGATTTTGTGACAGGCAGCTGGACGATGGGCAAAGAGCTGGTGGTAACACGCACGTACAAGACCAACAACAAGCCACCTAAGGAGCCCGGCAGTGCAAGCGTGATGAGTATTAATGGTACGAGATGTGGTGTGTATCGCCGAGAGGATAACTCGCTGGCCGCCGTAGAGCTTACCTGTACCCATGTCGGTTGCGGTATGTATTTTAATCCCCTCGAAAAAACCTGGGATTGCCCCTGCCACGGCTCCAGATTTGATGTAGATGGCAATGTAATAGAAGGCCCTGCGCAAACCTCCTTAAATAAAGTCAAACTGGTTATAGAGTAACGAGTACCCCTGCATGGTTAAGAATCCTGCAGGGGTGTTTTTATGGTGCAAATGGCCGAGTAAACGTAGTTAGATGTCCTAGATCTATCTGCATTGTAGCTAGTTTTGGTGGCTATCCGATTTTTATATATGTACATCATAAGCATTTACTATAAACCAAAAAAGTGATAAAATAGACATATACATCTATTTAACCCAATTATTTTACAAACTATGAGGGGCAGAAGTAATTGCTTTTTATATAGCAAGAATATTATCCCAGATGACGATAAAAGGAGGGGCGGATTTGCCAGATAAATTTGTACTATGTTCTGATTTTTCTCCTACTGGAGACCAGCCAAAAGCGATTGCTGCGCTGGTAGAGGGGGTAAATGCAGGCAAAAAGGAGCAAACACTCCTTGGCGTAACGGGCAGTGGTAAGACCTTTACTATGGCGAATATCATCAAGGAGCTTAACCGCCCTACCTTGATACTTGCTCATAATAAGACATTGGCAGCGCAGCTTTGTAGTGAGTTTAAGAGCTTCTTCCCGCAAAATGCAGTGGAGTATTTTGTATCGTACTACGATTATTACCAGCCGGAGGCTTATATTGCCTCTACTGATACCTATATCGAAAAAGACAGTGCCATCAATGATGAAATCGAGCGTCTGCGCCACTCGGCGACAGCCTCATTGAGCGAGCGGCGGGATGTAATCATCGTCGCCAGTATCTCCTGCATCTACACCCTTGGTGACCCCGACGAATACCGTAACATGGTGATTTCTCTACGGCAGGGGATGACGAAGGATCGGGATGAGCTGATCAAAAAGCTGGTAGAGATCCAGTATGAGCGAAATGACATCAACTTCATGCGCAATAAGTTCCGTGTACGGGGTGATGTAGTAGAGATCTTCGCAACCTACAACGACGAGGTAGCGGTACGAGTGGAGTTTTTTGGCGATACCATCGAGCGCATCAGTGAGATCAATGTAGTAACCGGGGAGCTGAAGAAGCTGCTCTCCCATGTGGCAATCTACCCTGCATCTCATTATATCGTGGGCAAAGAAAAGCTGGCGCAGGGCCTCGCGGAGATACGCCGTGAATGTGATGAGCAGGTTACTTACTTCAAATCTCATAACAAGCTGATCGAAGCTCAACGTATCGGCGAGCGGGTAAGCTACGATATTGAAATGCTCTCCGAAATTGGCTTCTGCAAGGGGATTGAGAATTACTCTTGCGTCCTCTCCGGCAGGGCACCGGGCAGCATTCCTTATACCTTGTTTGATTACTTCCCTGATGACTTTTTATTTTTTATTGACGAGTCTCATGTTACGTTGCCCCAAGCAAGGGGAATGTACGCGGGAGATCGCGGCAGGAAGCAAAGCCTCATCGAATATGGCTTCCGACTACCCTCGGCTTTGGATAACAGACCACTAAATTTTGATGAGTTTTATGATAAGATCAATCAAGTGATCTATGTCAGTGCTACTCCCGGGCCCTTTGAGCGGGAGCACAGCGACAGGATTGTAGAGCAGGTGATCAGGCCTACAGGGCTTCTCGATCCCATCGTACAGGTGCGCCCTGTAGAGGGGCAGATCGACGACCTGCTCTCTGAGATCAACCAGCGTGCTGCAAAAGGTGAGCGCACCCTCGTGACCACCCTGACCAAAAAGATGGCAGAAGATTTAACTGGCTACTTAGGCAGCATGGGAGTCAGAATCAAGTATATGCACCACGATATCGACACCATGGAGCGTATGGAGATCATCCGTGATCTACGAGCGGGCGAGTTTGACGTACTGGTTGGTATTAACCTGCTGCGTGAGGGTCTTGACATCCCCGAGGTATCATTGGTGGCGATCCTCGATGCCGACAAAGAGGGCTTTTTGCGTTCAGAGACTTCCCTCGTCCAGACCATCGGGCGTGCAGCTCGTAACTCCGAGGGCTTAGTAATTATGTATGCCGATAACGTGACTCCATCAATGGAGCGGGCAATTACCGAAACCCAACGCCGCCGTGAGATCCAGCACCGCTACAACGAGGAGCATGGCATCATCCCTGTGACCATCAAGAAGGATATCAGGGAGCTGCTTGAGATTTCTTCAAAAGAATCTGTAGAGGGCAAGACCGGCAAGCGCAGGATGTCGATGAAGGATAAGCAGGAGTTGATCATCCGCTTGACCAATGAAATGAAAAATGCAGCGAAGCTGTTGGAATTTGAGCATGCTGCATATTTGCGTGATAAGATCAAAAAACTAAAGGAAGAAAAATAGTACGGAGGATGGGAGCTTGGCTTTAACTGAAATCGTAATCAAAGGTGCTAGAGAGCACAACCTAAAGAATATCGACCTGACCATTCCCCGTGACAAGCTGGTAGTGTTTACCGGGTTATCGGGCTCGGGCAAGAGCTCGCTGGCTTTTGACACCATTTATGCTGACGGGCAGCGCCGTTATGTAGAGAGCCTTTCCTCCTACGCGCGTCAGTTTTTAGGGCAGATGGAGAAGCCCAATGTGGATAGCATCGAGGGTTTATCACCCGCTATTTCTATTGATCAGAAATCCACCTCCAACAACCCCCGATCCACAGTAGGTACTGTTACAGAGATCTATGACTATTTAAGATTGCTCTACGCCAGAGTGGGTATTGCCCACTGCCCAGTCTGTGGCAGAGAGATCACACAGCAGACCATCGACCAGATGGTGGATAAGGTGCTGGAGCTTCCCGAAAAAACCAGGATCCAGATCCTCGCTCCTGTGGTCAGAGGGCGAAAGGGAGAGCATCAAGGAGAGCTAGACGCTGCTCGGCGCTCGGGATATGTACGTGTGCGGGTGGATGGAAACCTCTATGACCTCTCCGAGACCATCAAGATGGAAAAAAACAAGAAGCATAATGTAGAGATTGTGGTAGACCGTTTGGTGGTCAATGATACCATCCGCTCTCGTCTGGCAAGCTCCCTTGAGACTGCAATTGCCCTCACAGGCAGCCTAGCGATTGTGGATGTGATCGATGGGGAAGAGATGTTGTTTTCCCAGAGCTACTCCTGCCCCGAGCACAATATCAGCATCGATGAGCTTGCACCGAGGATGTTTTCCTTTAATAATCCGCTTGGTGCTTGTGAGAAGTGTACCGGCCTTGGTACCTTCATGAAGATCGACCCCGATCTGGTGGTGCCCGACAAGTCCAAGACCGTCCGTGAGGGGGCGATTAAAGCCAGCGGTTGGTATTATGCCGATGGTGGCATCGCACAGATGTACTATGAGGCGCTGAGCGAGCATTATCATTTTTCGTTGGATGTACCTTTTGAAAAGCTGACAAAGGCAGCGCAGGATATCCTTCTATATGGTACAAAAGGCGAAAAAATCACTGTTAAGCGTGAAACAGACAGCATGAGTGGTACTTATCACACCGACTTCGAGGGTGTAGTCAATAACCTTGAGCGCCGATTTAGAGAAACTAGCAGTGATTGGATGAAGGAAGAGCTGGCTACCTGGATGAACGCTGAAATCTGCCCTGCATGCCATGGAGAAAGACTTAGCCCTGTATCCTTAGCGGTAACTGTAGGTGGGATCAACATTAGCAAGCTGACTGCTATGTCTATCGAGTCAGCGCTGGAGTTTTTTGAGGGGTTGTCTTTGAGTGAGCGTGACCAGATGATTGCAGAGCAGATCATCAAGGAGATCAGCGAGCGCCTAGGCTTCTTAAAGAGTGTAGGGCTTGGGTACTTGACCCTTTCTCGCTCCGCCGGTTCCTTGTCGGGAGGAGAGAGCCAGCGTATTCGTTTGGCAACGCAGATTGGTTCCTCTCTGATGGGGGTACTTTATATCCTCGATGAGCCCAGTATCGGGCTGCATCAAAGAGATAACGATCGACTAATTGCTACCTTAAAGAAGCTGCGAGATATCGGCAATACTTTGATTGTAGTAGAGCACGATGAGGATACAATACTGGCTGCTGATTATGTAGTTGATATAGGCCCCGGTGCAGGTGTCCATGGTGGAAATGTGGTCTGTGCCGGTACGGTGGATGACGTCATGAGCTGTGAGGCTTCTGCTACAGGGCAGTATCTAAGCGGTCGTAAAAAGATCGAAATACCAACAGAGCGCCGCACAGGCAACGGTGAGTATCTCATCATCAAAGGCGCTACACAAAACAACCTAAAGAATGTAACTGCAAGCTTTCCGTTAGGTTGTTTTACTGCTGTAACAGGGGTATCGGGCTCAGGAAAAAGCTCGTTGATCAATGAAATTTTATATAAGCGTTTGGCAAATCAGCTGAACGGTGCCCGCTCAAAGCCTGGTAAGCATAAAGAAATGCTAGGGATCGAGCATTTAGATAAGATCATCGCGATTGACCAGTCACCTATCGGACGGACACCACGCTCCAACCCTGCTACCTATACGGGAGTGTTTGGAGATATCCGAGAGGTGTTTGCTCAGACCAATGAAGCCAAGATGCGGGGCTTTGGCAATGGGCGTTTCTCCTTCAATGTAAAAGGCGGTCGCTGTGAGGCTTGTGAGGGTGATGGCATCTTAAAGATTGAGATGCACTTCTTACCGGATATTTATATCCCATGCGAGGTGTGTAAGGGAAAGCGGTATAACCGCGAAACTTTGGAGGTAAAATACAAAGGCAAAACCATCCACGATGTGCTCTCTATGACGGTGGAGGAGGCTCTGGGTTTCTTTGAAAACATCCCAAAAATCAAGCGCAAAATACAGACTCTCTTTGATGTGGGCTTAGGCTATATCACCTTAGGGCAGAGTTCTACTACGCTATCGGGCGGTGAGGCGCAGCGGGTAAAGCTTGCCACCGAGCTCTCAAAGCGTGCCACAGGTCGGACGATCTATGTGCTCGATGAGCCGACCACGGGGCTTCACACCGCCGATGTGCATAAGCTGATCGAGGTACTGCAAAAGCTGACCGACACAGGCAATACTGTGGTGGTTATCGAGCATAATCTCGACGTGATCAAGGTTGCGGATTACATCATCGATATCGGCCCTGAGGGGGGCGACAAGGGCGGTCAAGTGATCGCTGCGGGCACCCCTGAAGAGGTTGCTGCTTGCGAAAAATCTTATACAGGATACTACCTCAAAAAAATGCTAGGTCGTGTGTAGGATAGCAAAATAAATGCAAAAAAATAGGAAAAGCTATTTACAAAAACCTGCCTATCGGGTATAATCAAAATGTACCAAATAGGTATGAAAAGAAAGGAGAGTTGAAGATGGCTAAGTATGTTTGCACCGTATGCGGATATGTTTATGATGAGGCACAGGGCGACCCAGACAACGGAATCGCTCCCGGCACTACATGGGATTCTCTTGAGGACTTTGTATGCCCTCTGTGTGGCGTTGGCAAGGATATGTTTGAGCAAGAATAGTACTTCCGTTAGCTGCGCCCCAATGGTGCAGCTAATTTC
This sequence comes from Oscillospiraceae bacterium, assembly GCA_032059445.1. Classification (GTDB taxonomy): domain Bacteria; phylum Bacillota; class Clostridia; order Oscillospirales; family Ruminococcaceae; genus DAMCAP01. Next base: position 6,202 of record DAMCAP010000021.1, on the reverse strand, counting down.
TATAATCACGACTTTTATCAAATGACAAAAATATCAGGAGGTTCCAATGTCTATCATAAAACTTACAGATAAGATCACTTCGGTAGGGGTTATAAACCCCAATCTCAGGATATTTGACGTAGTGATCCCTGCGGATTACGGCACCAGTTACAACGCTTATATCGTACACGGCAGCGATAAGACAGCACTCATCGAGTGTAGCCATGACGGCTTTACTGAGCAGTTTTTGCGCAATATAAAGCTGGCAATCGGGGAGAGCAAGCTTGATTATATCATCCTCAACCACTGTGAGCCTGACCATTCAGGAGCTCTTGCCTGCGTAATGGAGCATTACCCTGAGGCACAGGTGATTGCTTCTCAAGCTGGTGCTCTGTATTTAAAAAATATCACCAATACAGAAGGCTTTGCTCCCAAAGCCGTGAAGCAAGGCGACAGTCTTGATCTGGGTGGATTGACATTGGAGTTTATACCTGCCCCCTTCCTACACTGGCCTGATTCTATGTTTACTTGGCTTAAGGAGGAGAAGACTCTATTCTCTTGTGATTTCTTAGGCGCTCACTACTGCGAGCCCAATATGCTTGATACCGAGATCACCTACCCCGAGTGCTATCAAGCTGCGTTTCGGGTGTATTATGATGCGATTTTTTCTCCTTTTAAGAAGCATGTACTTGCCGGCCTTGACAAAATCAAGGATCTTGACATCGAGCTTGCTTGCAATAGTCATGGTCCAGCGTTGACCAAGGGCTGCTTGCTTCCAAGTGCTATGGAGCTTTATCGGAGCTGGAGTACCTGTGAAGCTCGCGTCAATAAACTGATCCCTGTATTTTATGTATCGGCTTACGGCAATACCGAAAAGCTGGCACATGCTATCGCAGAGGGGATCAAAGCAGCTCAGCCTACCGCTGAGGTGGAATGCTATGACATCATCAGGCACGATATGTGCAAGCTCTCCGAGCTGATTAATGCGTGTGATGCTTTTGCAGTGGGCTCGCCTACCTTTAATCGAGATGCAGTCGCTCCTGTGTGGAACCTACTCACTACGATAGATGCCATCAACAGCGCCAAAAAGCCTGCTTTGGTCTTTGGTTCTTATGGCTGGAGTGGTGAAGCTGCTGCCAACCTTGCTGCCCGATTAAACGGGCTTAAGGTTGCGGTGTATCCTGAGCTTGTAAAGGTTTGTTTCGCGCCAAGCCAGCAGGATTTGGATTGCGCAGTCGAGCACGGCAAGAAGTTTGCCCAGTGCCTATAAGTGTTTAAATGAACCGCCTTCTGCTCCGAAAGGCAGCAGAGGGCGTTTGTAATTTATAATATAAGAAGTACGGTTTATTGATTGCGTCGATGTAAGTAGTAGGCTAGAGTGCTGTATAAGAATTTAAAAAAACCTTTTATCGTGTAGTATTTTGTGATATAATAAACCCAAGCATTTTATCACTGACAAGGCTAGGATACGAAGCATGTTTCGCCAATGCCTTGTAGCGATATTTAGGGCTCGCCCTGGCGTTTTTCCTCATTTGCGTCAATTAAATGGGGACCAGATACGTGCATGAAAGCAAGGGCCTATTCTTAGCGGTCCAAACGGTGTGGAGCATTTTAACATGCTTGCGTTAAGAAATCACCCCTGCTTTTAAGATATGATTGAGGTAAACCGACTTTATGAATGAACTTCAGATATATTACACCCCCAAAACAAAGGAGAGCACTTATGAGGATCAAGTGCTGGAGCTGGTAAACCAGCGCTATGATGAGATGCCACTAGCGTATGTACACAGCTATGGGTGCCAGCAGAATGTTAGTGACGGCGAGAGGCTTAAAGGCTTGCTCGCAGTAATGGGATATGGCTTTACTGATAATGTGGAGCTAGCTGATCTGGTGCTTTTTAACACCTGTGCCGTAAGAGAAACAGCGCAGGATAGGGTCTATGGCAACGTAGGCGCCCTTAAGCCTCTAAAAAAAGCCAAGTCATCCATGATCATCGCCCTATGTGGCTGTATGATGCAGCAGGACGAAGTAGTGGCAAAAATTAAGAAGAGCTTCTCTTATGTTGATATTGTATTTGGTACCAATGCGGTGCATCAGTTCCCCTATATGCTTTTTGAGCGACTGAGCGGCAGCGGCAGGGTATTTGTCAAGCAGGAAGAGAGCTTCGTCGTAGAGGGTCTGCCTGTCAAACGAGAGGGCTCCGTAAAGGCTTGGCTGCCTATTATGCATGGCTGCAACAACTTCTGCTCTTATTGCATTGTCCCCTATGTGCGGGGCAGGGAGGTAAGCCGCGCTCCAGAGGCAATCCTTACCGAAGCAAAAGAAATCCTTGCCGAAGGTTATAAAGACATTACCCTCTTGGGGCAAAACGTGAATTCCTACGGTTTAGGGCTTACTCCAGAGGTGAATTTTTCATACCTGCTGCGGGAGATCGATAAGCTTGATGGGGAGTTTTGGCTGCGCTTCATGACCTCTCATCCTAAGGATTGCACCAAGGAGCTGATCGATACCATTGCGGCTTCTAAGCATATCTGTCGCAGTATCCATCTACCTGTACAGAGCGGCTCCAACCGGATCCTCGCTCAAATGAACCGCAGATACACTGTAGAGGAGTATTTAGAGTTGATCGATTACGCTAGAGAGAAGATCCCAGGAGTGACTTTCTCAAGCGATATTATTGTTGGCTTCCCAGGCGAAACCCGAGAGGACTTTTTGCTGACATTAGAGCTTATTAAACGTGTAAAATACAACGTGCTCTATACCTTTATCTACTCAAAGCGCAGCGGTACTGTGGCGGCTAAGATGGAAGACCCTATATCTTCTAAGGAGAAATCCAAATGGTTTCGTGAGCTGCTGGCACTACAAGAAGAAATCAGCTATCCTGTTAATCGTTCGCTAATCGGGCAAACTATTAGAGTCCTTGCGGACTCTAAGGGCAAGTCGGGCGATGATTATATAGCCGGACGAAACGAGTCGGGCACAATTGTTGAATTTGAGGGCTCAATGGATCTGATCGGTAGATTTGTCGATGTAAAGATCACCCGCGCAATGAACTGGGCAGTTTTTGGCGAGCTACTCTAAAATGGAGGAAAAGAAAATGGATGTTATTACTATGACCAGAGAGCTGGGCAAGGCTCTGCAGGCTGATGAGAGAATGATCCGTGTGCAGGCTGCTAGCGACGCCAACGACGCTGATAAGGAGCTGGGCGAGCAGATCGAAAAGTTTAACATGATGCGTGCCGAGATCAATCAGGAAGTCATGAAGCCCGATAAGGATCAGGCAAAGATCGAGAAGCTTGATGCTGAGTTTAAGGCATTGTATGCTGCAATTATGGAGAGACCTACCATGATGGAATTCTCCGAGGCTAAGGCTGACGCTGATAAGCTGCTGGGCTTTATCATGCAGATCATCAACGCTAGCGCCAATGGCATTGATCCATATGCTGTTGAGGAGCAGGAAGAAGGCTGCGGCGGTAGCTGCTCTTCTTGTAAGGGTTGCCACTAATACTTGACCATGAGAGCCTGCCCATATATCAAAACTGCACCTGCAAGTACGGGCATGTCAAGATCATGTGTAGGCCCTAACAGCTAAAAATGTCGCACCATGCTTGTTGTATCAGTGTGGTGCGATACTTCGTATCTACAACAATTGAGGGGGGAAGGTTCTTTTATGGCGATGTCACCGATGATGCAGCAATATCAGCAGATCAAGGCCGAGCACAAAGACCATATTGTGTTCTTTCGGCTTGGGGATTTCTATGAGATGTTTTTTGATGACGCAAAGCTTGCCTCAAAAGAGCTGGAGCTTGCCCTTACCGGCAGAGATTGTGGCCTTGAGGAGCGAGCGCCTATGTGCGGCGTGCCCTATCACAGCTGCGAGGCATACATAGAGCGCCTGATCAAAAAAGGCTATAAGATCGCTATCTGTGAGCAGGTAGAAGACCCAAAAGAAGCAAAGGGAATTGTAAGGCGTGAGGTGGTGCGTATTGTTACCCCCGGCACCCTTACCGAGAACAACATGCTCGATGAGGGCAGAAATAACTTTATCGCCTCTATCTATGAGGATGAGCAGAGCTTTGGTGTAGCGGTATCTGATGTGTCTACAGGAGAGGTGCATACCACCATGATCCCTGTAGGTGATACCGAGCTGCTCAAAAACGAACTAAGCAGATTCTCACCTAGAGAAATTGTATTTAACACCACCTTTTTATCTCGCATTGAGATGGGGAAGTTTATTAGAGAGAAGATTAACTGCTGTGCTGAAGTACTCACCGATGATATTTATCATAGTGAGGATACCAACAAAATCATGCTCCAGCAGTTTGATATACGATCACGAGAGCGGGCAGGGCTTGATCAGTCTGTTTCTACAAGCTTTGCTCTAATTGGTTTGCTCTATTATCTGCATCAGACCCAGAAGCTTAGCGTCTCGAGGCTTGTTTCGCTGCAATCCTACAGCGAATCGGGCTTTATGAATCTGGATATCTCTACCCGACGCAATTTAGAGCTGACACAGACGATGCGCACGGGAGAGCGGCGGGGCAGCTTACTGTGGGTGATCGATAAGACACGCACTGCAATGGGCAAGCGCCTGATGCGGCTCTATTTAGAGCAACCCCTAGCCAACCCAGTATATATTGATAACCGCTTAAACGCAGTAGAAGCTTTTGTGGAGAATACAATTCTTCGCATGGATATCGGCGATACCCTAAGCGGCATCTATGACATAGAGCGTCTTATGACCAAGGTTGTTTGTCGCTCCGCCACCCCACGGGAATTAAAAAGCCTTGAAGCAGCGTTATCCTGCTTGCCTCGGCTTAAAGAGCTGCTTACAG
>DAMCAP010000021.1:0-1368 GCA_032059445.1 Oscillospiraceae bacterium | reverse complement strand
TTCCTCACCGAGATCTACAGCCAGCTTTCTTCCTGTGAGGAGGTTACTGCACTGATCAGGAGGGCAATTGCCGATACCCCACCTGCCACGATTAAAGACGGACATTACATCAACGATGGTTACGACCCTCAGCTTGACGAGCTGCGAGGGATACTCTCAAATACCAAGGGGATCCTTGCTGCCATCGAGCAACAGGAGCGGGAAAAAACCGGTATCAAAAACCTACGGATCAGCTACAACAAGGTATTTGGCTATTATATGGAGGTTACCAAGTCTTATCAAAATCTGGTGCCACCAAGCTACATCCGCAAGCAGACCCTTGCCAACTGTGAGCGCTATATCACCGAAGAGCTAAAGCAGCTGGAGGAAAAAATCCTCACTGCCAACGAGCGGATCATCTTCATTGAAAATGCCCTCTACAATGAAGTATTAGACGATATTGCCGCTAGATTGCAGGAAATTTCCGCTTCTGCGGCGGCGGTGGCAAGGCTTGATGTGATCTATAGCTTTGCCCAAATGGCAGTAGACAACCATTATGTCCGCCCCGAGATCAGCCCTAAAGGCAAACTGATCATCAAGGATGGGCGTCATCCTGTGGTAGAGCGGATTATGGGCACTGATAGTAGCTTCATCCCCAACGATACCTTATTAGACAATGGCGAGCATCAAATCGCTATCATTACAGGCCCCAATATGGCGGGTAAATCAACTTACATACGGCAGGTGGCAGTCATCTGCCTGATGGCACATATCGGTAGCTTTGTGCCTGCCCGCTCTGCGACCATCCCCATTATCGACGGTATTTATACTCGCGTGGGTGCGTCCGATGATCTGGCTTCAGGGCAGTCCACCTTTATGGTGGAAATGAGCGAGGTGGCACATATCCTCAAAAATGCCACCAAGGATAGCCTTTTGATCCTCGACGAGGTCGGAAGAGGCACCTCCACCTTTGACGGTATGAGTATTGCCCGAGGGGTGCTGGAGTACATCGGCAATTCCAAGAAATTAGGCGCTAAGACCCTCTTTGCCACCCATTATCATGAGCTGACCGAGCTTGAGGAGCAGATGGACTGCGTCAAGAACTACAATACCGCCGTCAAAAAGCGTGGGGAGGATATTATCTTCCTACGTAAAATTGTACCGGGCGGCATCGACCAAAGCTATGGTATTGAAGTGTCGAAGCTGGCAGGAATCCCTGATTGGATCATCAAGCGGGCCCGTGAAATCTTAAAGGAACTGGAAGCTAATAATCATATCCATAGTACAGCAAGCCTTATGGAGGTAGAGCCACCTCAGAGCATGATGGAGCAGACGAGTATGATCCCTGCTGGCAGCCCTGTGCTTGAGGCGCTGCTGGAGATCAACCTA